>CAYZIJ010000017.1:0-51994 GCA_964478365.1 uncultured Terricaulis sp. | reverse complement strand
TCTGGCCGAGGATCGTCTCGTTGGTCTCGATCACGCGCACACGCCGCGCCTCGGCCTGGTTGATCAGTGAACGCACTTGGTCGCGCGCCATGGCGGCCGGCGAGAACACCAAAGTCTCCGGCCAAACCCCAAGGCCGGCGGCCTCCATAGCCAGCCGCGCGCCTTCCGCCAGGAAGAGCCCGGTCTGGGTGCGCGCCTTCTTCAGATGCAGGCTCTTTAGGAGCTTGATCTGGGGATTGGACGCGCTGGTGATCTGATGCGCCATGTAGAGACCTGAGAAGCCGCTCAACCGCGGGGGTGTTTCTGGTTTTCGCCTAGTTCGCAGCGCATTAGAAGGTCGTTGAGGCGGCGGCAAATGCGCGTGGCGCGGGAAATATGATCGGCCTGTTCTTCTCCGAGGTAGTATTGTTCCTGGCGGCGGCTTTGATCGGCTTTGCGATCGGCTGGCGCCTTTTTGTGTTTTTGGCGGCTGAGCGCGCCCGCGAGGAGGCGCGCGAGATCCAACGTCTGCGAAGTGCGCTGAGCGATTTGCAAGTGCGCCGGGCGCGGATCACATGAGCGAACTCGAACAACCGCCGCGCCGGACGCTGTTGTGGATTGGCCTAGGCGGAGTTGCGATCGCAACTTTGTTGGGTCTGCTGGCGCCGCACGACGGCGCAGTGTGGCGCGCGCCGACGGTGCTGCGCGAGCGTGTCGCGGTTGCGCTCTCGGTTGCAGGTTATCCTGGTCTCGAAATTCAAATGAGCGGCCAGCACGCGCGCTTAAGCGGCATCGTCGAAGACGAAGCCGACATTGCCGCCGCACGCGCGGCAGCGCTTCAATCGGTAGGCTCCGGTGGCGCGTGGGCGGGCGGCGTGACCGGAGTTGATGTGGCTAACGTTCAAGTTGGCGCGTTCGAGCGGCCCTATGTATGGGGCGTGCGCCGGCAGGATGATCGCGTGACGCTGTCAGGTGTGGCGCCGAGCGAGGCCGCAAAACAAACACTTATGGCCACCGTCGCGCAGGCGTTCCCCACAGCGGAAGCAGTGGATGAAATGCGCGTCGCTGGCGGCGCGCCGTCACCGCATTTTATCGACATGGCGCGCGATGCCGTGCGCTTGCTCGCGGGCTTGCGTAACGGCGAGGCGCGCATCGTTGACACGCAGATTGTGTTCATTGGTGATGGCGACCAGGCAGGCGTCGACGCCATTCGCCGCCGCTTCGCTGAACCACAAGCGCCGTTCCGCTCGCGTTTGGCCGTTACCATTGACGGTCTCGACGTCGATAACCCTGAACTGCAAGGGCTCAATCTTTCAAGCGGCGACGCAGAGACGTGCGAGCGCGCGTTCGATCGGTTGATGGAGCGCAATGTCATCACGTTTTCGTCGGGCTCAGCGTCGATCGATCCATCAAGCCGCCAAGTGCTGAACGCCTTGGCGTCCGTGGCGTTGCGCTGCGATCGTTTCTCGCTGGAAGTTGCCGGCCACACCGACAATCAAGGCGGGCGCGAACTGAACATCGAACTGTCGCGCGCCCGCGCTGATGCGGTGGCCGCCTATCTCGCGGGTCAAGGCGTGGCGCGCTCACGATTGACGGCGCGCGGCTACGGGCCCGATCGCCCGCGCCTGAGCAACGCCACGCCGGCGGGCCAAGCCGCCAACCGGCGCATCGAATTTTATGTGAGCAGCTGAGATGATCTACCTCATCAGCCAATTGTGGATCTGGTTGCTGCTGGCGCTGGTCTTCGCCGGTCTCGCAGGCTGGGCGTTCGCCGCCGAGCGCGCCGCCCCGCAACAACGCGCCAATCGTCGCGATCGCGAAAATTTGCTGAGCGACATCCTGCGCTTGTCCGGTGAACCGCCGAGCGGCGAGGGCGCCATTCAAGATAGCCGCGAACTCGACGGCGTGCGTCGCCAGCTTGAGCTGCGCGATGGTCGCATCACCGAGTTGGAACGCTCGCTCGAAACGTCGCGCGAGCGCGCCCACGATCTCGCCGGCCAAATCGCAGAACTGCAGCGACATGGCGTTGGCGACAGTGACGACAGCGCCGAACTCGCGCGCTTGCTTGGCTTGGTGTCCGATTTCGAAGCTGATCGCGCCCGCACGATTGACGTTGAGACCGCGCCAGAGTCTGCGCCGGTTCAGCAGATGGCTGACGATGAGATCGCGCTTCAAGGATGGCGTCTGCGCTATTTTGAGCAGCGCGTAAGATATCTCGAGGCACGCTCCGCAGCGCAGCCTGCAATGGCTGTAGCTGCACCTGTGGCCGCGGCGCCAGCTGCAGAGCAACCGCTCGCCGAGTGGCGTGCGCGCGAAGCTGAGGCGCGTGCACTGCATTTGGAAGCAGCGTTGCGCGACGCGACCGTTGCGTCAGTCGGTGCGGCGCCGCAAGCGCTCGCCGCGCCAGTTGCAGAGTCAGAGCCGTTCGCCGCTGATGCCGACGTCGACGTATTGCTTCGCTGGCGGCTTTTGTATTTGGAACGGCGCGTGGCGCACTTGCAAACGCAGCCGCCCGTTGCGGCGCCAGCGCCTGAACCGGTGGTGCAGCAGCTTGTCGCCGCCGCCGCAGGCCCTGATCCAGATCGCTGGAAGTGGCGCGCTCGCTATCTTGAAGCGCGCGTGCGTCATCTTGAGCAACGAATCACCGCCGCTCAAGCTGTCGCGCAACGCACGGTGCAGACGCTCGCTTCAGGCGATGCGCCCGTGGAGGCGCCAGGCCCTACGCCACCGCGCCGTCGCGGCGTGAAGCCGCCGGTTCTTGGGTCAGCGCGCAACGGTGCGCCGGACGATCTCACGTTGATCGAAGGCGTGAGCCCGTTGAACCACAGCACGCTCAATGCGCTGGGCGTTTTCCACTTCGACCAGATCGCGGCGTGGACGCCGGATCACGTCGCGTGGGTTGACGCTTATCTGCGCCTGCAGGGCCGCATCGAAGAAGAAGAGTGGCTCGATCAAGCGCAAGCGCTGGCGGAAGAGGGCCCCGCCGCCGCCCGCCGCATCGACGAAACCGTCGACTAATTAGCCTTTATAATAGGCGCAGAACTTGTTGCCTTCCGGATCGCGCACATACGCGCCATAGAACGGCGGATCGCTCTCACCACGCACGCCGGGCGCGCCTTCATCCTTGCCGCCGGCGGAGAGCGCTGCTGCGTGGACCGCTTCCACGGCGGCGCGCGACGGCGCCTTGAACGCTAGCATTGAGCCGTTGCCCAGCGTCGCGTTCCGCCCGTTCTCGGGCGTCGCCAGATAGAGTTCGAGCCCTTCTTTCTTGCCACCCGGTCCGTAACCGGCCCAGCCGCCGCCTTCGAAAGTGCGCGCGTAGCCGAGTGGTTCAAAAGCGGCGTCGAAAAAGGCGCAGGAGCGCTGAATGTCGTTTGAGCCGATGGTGACGTAACCGATCATGTGATCCTCCCGCCGGCACTAAAGTGCGGTTTTCAATCAAAGGCAAGAACAAAAAGAGAACCGTTAGATGCCGGCGATCACCACCGCCACCACCTCGGTCCCGTACTTCTTGAGCTTTGCCTCGCCGATGCCCGGCACACGTCCGAGTGCTGCGAGATCGGCCGGCTTGGCGCGTACGATGCCCGCGAGCGTCGCGTCGTGGAAGATGACATAAGGCGGCACAGCGCTCGCGCTCGCCGTTTCGCGCCGCCACGACTTCAGTGCGTCGAACAGCTTTGCGTCCTCGCCTTTGAAACCTTCGCGCACCGCATCCTTGGCGCCGCGGGTCGTGCGGCGTTCTTCTTTGCTGCGCCACCCCGTCTTGGCCGCCTCTCGCACGCGCACGACGCGCTCCTTCTTAAAGATTGCGCGCACAGAGTCTTCGTCGCCGATCGAAAGTGTCGGACGTTCGTCGTCGCCTTCGCTCAGCACGCCCTCAAACAGCAAGTGCTCGATCACGTTGCGCCACAGCGCTTCGGGTTGATCGGCGCCGATGCCGAATGTGGTGCGATCCGCATAGCGCTGATCGATCTCATCATTGGCTTTGCCGAGAAGGTGGCCGACCACGCGCCCACGCCCGAAACGCTGATCCATGCGCATCACGGCGGAGATCGCCTTCGCCGCCAACTCGGTCGCGTCGATTGAAACAGGTGGATCGGTGCAGACATCGCAGACGCCGCAGGGCTCGACCTTCTCCTCACCGAAATAGCGGCGCACGCCCGCGCGGCGGCAGGTGAGGCCGTCCAGAAACGCAAAGAGTTGGCGGGCCTTCTTGATCTGTACCGCTTTGACCTGCTCGGATGCCGCGCCTTGGTTGGCGAACATGATCGCGCGCCGCAGATCGGTCGCGGAATAGATGCAAAAGCCCTCGGCCATATCGCCATCGCGTCCGCCGCGCCCGACCTCCTGCCAATACGCTTCGATGCTCTTCGGCGAGTCCGCGTGGATCACGTAGCGCACGTCAGGCTTATCGACGCCCATGCCAAACGCGATGGTGGCGACCATCACAACATCGTCTTCCTCTTGGAAACGATGTTGGCGATCGGCGCGGAGCCCGGCGTCGAGTCCAGCATGATAGGCGAGGGCCGGTATTTTCTGCGCTTGCAAGTTAGCGGCGGTTTTTTCGACATTGTCGCGCGTCGCCGCATAGATGATGCCGGATTTCCCGCGCCGCGCGTGGACGAGATCGAAGATGCGGTCTTGCGTTTTGGCGGGCTTGCGCTCTGCGCTGAGCACGAGGTTTGGCCGATCGAAAGAGGCGATGAAGCTCTGCGCATGTTCGAGCTTCAACTGTGTGCGGATGTCGGCTTGTGTCTTCAGATCAGCGGTCGCGGTGACGGCCATACGCGGGACATTCGGAAAGCGCCCCGCGAGCTGGCCGAGCGCGCGGTAATCCGGACGGAAGTCGTGGCCCCATTGGCTGACGCAGTGCGCTTCATCGATGGCGATGAGCGCGATGTCGCGTTGTTCAAGGAAATCGAGAAAGCCCTGCGCGAAGAGGCCTTCGGGCGAAACGTAGAGCAGATCAAGCTGCCCCTCGCGCGCTGCCGACAGCCAGTGATGACGCGCCTCACGATCAATCGTCGAATCCAGTCGCGCCGCCGCGACGCCAGCAGCACGCAACGCCGCGACTTGGTCTTGCATCAACGCAATCAGCGGCGAGACGACGAGGCCAACGCCTGGGCGCAGGATGGCGGGGATTTGGTAGCAAAAACTCTTGCCGCCTCCAGTCGGCAACACGGCCATCACATCGCGGCCATCGAGCACTTCGTTGATGACGTCGCTTTGCAGGCCACGAAAGTCGCTATGGCCGAACACGCGCTGCAGCGTTTCGCGGGCGGCAGTGAGATCGGCCATGCGCGTACTTAGGTGCGCGTCGCTGCTTTGTGCAATCCCAACGCACCCCAGCAAATCGCGGCTTGCCCAGCCCAGTACACCATCCAGCCGGCAAAGCTGCGCCAGAAGGCGAGCGTCGGGTCAGGATCGGTGTGGAACATGTTCCAAGCGACGAAACCGTCGGAGATGAAAAACAACACCGCGCCCGCCATCACGAGCCAGCGCGCGGCCGGCAGCGTGAAAGAGCAAAGCGCCATCAGCGTCAACACGCCCGTGTAAACGGAGAGCGGAACGAACATGGCGTTGTCGCGCGGCACCAGCAGCGACGTCATAACGAGCGCCGCGATGATGAGCGCAATCGCGCCGATGGTCCGCGTCGGCGACTTCAACGCCGCGCCAACGCCGATCCCAGCGCGCAGAAAGAGCGCGATGTAGAAGAGATGCCCGATCAGAAACGCGAACGCGCCGTAGAGGAACGTCTCTGGGCTCCACGCGAGCAGCGCGTCACCGAGTGCGCCGAAGAGAAGGCCGGCGGCGAGCAAGCGGGATCGCGCGATGAACGCGATGAGGCCGAGCGCGATGATGCCGGAGGCTTTGAAGAGCGTGCCAATCACATACGGCGGCGCGCCTTCGTAGAGCGAGGAGCCAAACGCGCCGTAGGCGAGGGCTAGGACGGCGGAGAGGGCGAGGAGCGCGCGGTTCATTGGCGTGTGATGCCCAAGCTAGGGCGGCGAAGCAATGCGAAGCTGTTGTCTGGCGCGGAACGCCTGCTAATCTGACGCGGGGGAAGAAATGCTAAATGCGGCCGAACTCAGCGATTCGACGCTTGGCGCCTATTGGCGCGCTGCGGTTGACCCACTCCACGACCTGACTTGGCAGACGTTCTCACTGCTCATCATGCTGATCCTCGTGGTGGGGCTCGTCGCCACTTGGCTGTTGAGCATTTCGTGGATTTGGCCGTGGACCAAGCCGCTCGTAAAGGCAGGTGCGATTAAGTCCGGTCCTCATACTTACAAGGATCACCTTCGGCTTAGCACAGCGGACTATTTACGCTTTCATAGATTGCGTGAAGGCGCAGGCTTGAGCGACCCCTCAGTGCAACGAATGCGTACCCGCGACCTTGATCACTATTACGTTGTAACCGTGGTCGAGCGGGGCAGGCGCAAAGTTGTGATCTATCGCGAACTCAAACTGCAGTGTCCGATGGGCGGTCGCTACCAGACCCAACCAAATGAGATACAACTGGATGACGCGCTATTGACGCAGGTCCGCTTCGAGAACGGCAATGTCGAGGACGATGAGCCAGGACTGCCGGTCGAGGGACAGTACGACGTCTATGTCCGAAAGGTTCGTTGGTACGACGTTCGTCACTGGTTACTTCATCCGAACCGCGAGATCAGGATCGTTATCTGGGTGACGTTGATAACGACCACCATGCCGACTTTGTTGGATGTGTTGTTCGGCTAAGCGCTATTCTCGCCGCGCCGGCTGCGCGTAGCCCAGCTTCTCATTCAGCGCCGCCAGCAAGTCTTGCGCGATATCCGCAATGACCCCGCCCGGCGGATAGACTGCCGCAGCACCCATCTCTTTTAGCGTCGGCACATCCTCCGGCGGGATCACGCCGCCGACGACGATCATGATGTCGCCGCGTCCGCGTGCGAGCAGTGCAGCGCGAAGTTCCGGCGTGAGCGTCAAATGCCCCGCCGCGAGCGATGACACGCCGACGACATGCACGCCTTTCTCAATTGCTTGCGCGGCGACTTCATCGGGCGTTGCGAACAGCGGTCCGATCTCGACGTCGAAGCCGATATCGCTGAACGCGCTGGCGACGACCTTTTGCCCGCGATCGTGCCCGTCCTGGCCCATCTTGGCGACGAGGATGCGTGGGCGTTTGCCTTCGGCTTCCTCGAACGCGCTGACGCTCTGACGCGCACGCTCGACCGCGCTGTCGCTCGCCGCTTCGCGCGAGTAGACGCCTGTCACCAAACGGATCGGCGGCTGGTGCCGCGCGAAGGCGCGCTCCAGGGCTGACGACATTTCGCCGACTGTCGCTTTCACGCGCGCCGCCTTCACGGCGAGATCGAGCAAATTGCCCTTGGCGCGCGCGCCGTTCTCCAGCGCCTGCAATGCCGCGTCGACCTCGACTTGTTTGCGCTCGGCTTTGAGGCGCGTCAGCTTCTCCAGTTGCATCGCGCGCACTTTGGCGTTGTCGACCTTGAGCACTGGAATGTCTTCCGGCTCGGTCAGTTTGTACTTGTTTACGCCGACGATCGTCTGATGACCGGTGTCGATGCGCGCTTGCGTGCGAGCCGCAGCTTCTTCGATGCGCGCTTTCGGCAAGCCCTGGTCAATCGCCTCAGACATGCCGCCGAGTTTTTCCACTTCCTCGATATGCGCCCACGCCTTCGCCGCGAGATCGGCGGTGAGGCGTTCGACATAATAGGATCCGCCCCACGGATCAGCGGGGCGCGTTACGCCGCCTTCGCTTTGCAGCAGGATTTGCGTGTTGCGGGCAATGCGGGCGGAGAAGTCGGTCGGCAGCGCCAAAGCTTCATCGAGCGAATTGGTGTGCAGCGATTGCGTGCCGCCATAAGCGGCCGCCATGGCTTCGACACAGGTGCGCACGGCGTTGTTGTAAACGTCCTGCGCTGTGAGCGACCAACCGGAGGTCTGGCAGTGCGTCCGCAACGCGCGCGATTTATCCGATGCGCCAAACTGCGCCACAAGCTTCGCCCATAGCAGGCGTGCCGCGCGCATCTTGGCGATCTCCATGAACGGGTTCATGCCGATCGCCCAGAAGAAGGAGAGCCGCGGCGCGAATTTGTCGACGTCCAAACCGCCCGCGATGCCAGCGCGAATGTACTCAACGCCGTCGGCGAGCGTGTAGCCAAGCTCTAGGTCCGCCGTCGCGCCGGCTTCCTGCATGTGGTAGCCGCTGATCGAGATCGAGTTGAACTTCGGCATCTCGGCGGCGGTGTAGGCAAAAATATCGCCGACGATGCGCATCGACGGCTTGGGCGGATAGATGAACGTATTCCGCACCATGAATTCTTTGAGGATGTCGTTCTGGATCGTGCCGCTGAGCTTCGCGTGCGGCACGTTCTGCTCTTCGCCGGCGACGATGTAGAGCGCCATGATCGGCAGCACCGCGCCGTTCATCGTCATCGACACGCTCATCTGATCAAGCGGAATGCCGCTGAAGAGTGTGCGCATGTCGAGGATCGAGTCGATCGCCACGCCCGCCATGCCAACATCGCCGACAACGCGCGGGTGATCGGAATCGTAGCCGCGATGCGTCGCCAGATCGAACGCGACGGAGAGGCCTTTCTGCCCGCCAGCCAAATTGCGCCGGTAGAACGCGTTAGAATCTTCTGCCGTCGAGAATCCAGCATACTGCCGGATCGTCCACGGCTGCTGCACGTACATTGTGGGATAAGGCCCACGCCCAAACGGCGCTAGGCCGGGGAAGCCGTCGACGAAATCGAGATCGGCGCGATCGGCGGCAGTGTAGGCGCGCTTGATCGCGATGCCTTCCGGCGTTTGCCACACGTCGCCTGACGGCGGCGGCGCCTTCTCGATGTCCGCATCGAGCGGGAGCTCGGAGAAATCAGGCAAAGTCATCTTCGGGCTCGCCGCGTTTGCGTCGAAGGACGCGTGTGAACGGTCTCAATGTATCTTGCAAGGTCGCCAAATTCCCTGAACCAAGGCGGCCACGGCAACCATGGCGCCAGCCACACCGCGATACGCAAAGCAATTCCATCATAAACACCCAGAACACCCATGAGGCGCACGCGAAGCTGCTCCGGTTGAAGGACCTGAACCAACGCGTAGCCTGCCGCAAAGATTAAGCCGATGCAGATTGCCAAGCTGGCAATATAGGCGGGCCACTTGATGATGTCGTAATGAGCCTTGGCGCGTTGGTAGGCTTCGATCCACACCGCTGGCGCATCGGTTTCGGCAAGATACTGGCGGAGGTTTTCGTGCGCGCGGTTCATCTCGCGGCTCCCGCAAAGCGCGCCAAGGCGGCGACATCGCCACGAAAGGCGTTGAGATCAATCGGACCGCTGACGCCACGTTTGTGGCCGCGATTGTGGTGCTGCCAGATAATCCAGTCGCGTTCGCGGAAGCGCGGCGGCACACCGATGGAGCGGATCCAGAAGCGTTCGCCTGTCACGTCGCCGAGATACGCATCGTGAAACTCGCGTGTCGTGTAAATGATCGGGCGCACGCCATAATAGGTTTCGAGCGCGTCCATGAAAGTGCGCGCTTCGCCGACGACGTCGGTCATAGTGGCCCCTTGTCGGCACGGACCCATGTGTTCAAGATCGACCGCGGGCGGTAGCGCGCCTGCTTCACGCGGCACTACGGCGATGAAGTTTGCAGCTTGCCGCGCGCCAGGTTGGCAGAGCGTGAAGAAGTGATAGGCGCCGCGGTGAAGCCCCGCCGCAGCGGCCTCGCGCCAGTTGAACGCAAAGCGCGTATCGACGTGATCGGCGCCTTCGGTGGCCTTGATGTACGCGAACGCGATGTCGTCAGCCGCGAGCGTCCGCCAATCGATCGCGCCCTGATGGTGCGAGACATCGACGCCTTGAACGTAGCGCGCAGCGAGCGGCGTCCACCATCCGCCGAGCATGGCGACGCCTGCGCCAAAGAGCGCAAGCATGGCGAACACGGCCGCGAAGAGCGCGTTGCGGTTCAAGCTGCGATACCCAGCGCCGCATGCAGCGTCTCGAGTTCTCGCAACACATCGACGCCGACAAAAATGAACTGATCCACGCCGGCAGCGCGGTACTTTGGCTCAGCATCGCCGGGCTTGCCCGCCAGCACGATCCACGCAGCGCCAGCAGCCTTCAGACGCTGCGCTGCGTTTTCGGCGTGCTCTTCGTAGCATGCGTCAGTGCTGGCGATGATCGCGACGGAGGCGCCGGAACTACGGAACGCGTCGATGAGCGCTTCCATGGATGTGTAGGCCGCTTCCGCGCCGAGGCTCGCAATGCCGCCGGTGGCGAAGACGTTGCGCGCGAACTGCGCGCGTGGGCCGAACTCAGCCAAGGTCGCCATGTTGGCGAAGAAGATGCGCGGGGCGGTACGCTCGGCGCGAGCGCGCAGCGTCTCGAACGGCTCAGCCCAACGGATGGCGGGAAACGCTTCGGTCCCCGCAGGCGCTTGCGCTTTGCGTGCGATGGACTCAGGTGCGGCGGCGCCGAGAAGGGGGAAGTCTGTAACCCCTGTGATGGTTTCGCGCCGCGTGGCGATGAGCTTTTGTCGCGCGGCGCGCGCATCGCCGACGCGTTTCTGCAAGCTGCCTGAATCGAGCGCCGCGATGATGCCGCCTTCGGCCTCGATGGCTTGCATGATCTCCCAAGCTTTCGCCGCGAGCTCGCGTGTCAGCCGCTCGACAAACCACGCGCCGCCGGCAGGATCTGCGACATGGCCAAGGCGGCACTCCTCGAACAAGACTTGCTGCGTGTTGCGTGCGACGCGTCGGGCAAACGCCGTGGGTAGGCCCAACGCATCGGTGAGCGGATAGGTAGTGATGTCATTGGCGCCACTGACCGCCGCGGCAAATGCTGACGTGGTGACACGCAGGATGTTCGTCCACGCGTCGTAGCGCGTCATCATGCGGCGCGAGCTGAATGCATGAATGTGTGCTGCGCGCGCGGCGGGTTCCGCACCGCTGCCTTCCAGAACGCGCGCCCAGCACAAACGCAGCGCCCGCAACTTTGCGGTTTCGATCAGCACGTCGGGTCCGACAGAGATCGCGAATGAGAGCGCGCGCGCGGCGGCTGCGATGTCGAGCCCTTTGCCATCAAGCGCGCGCAGATAGTGGATCCCGACGCAGAGCGCCGAAGCGATCTCCTGCGCTTCGGTCCCGCCTGCCTCGTGCACAACGCGCGCATCCACGCGCAGAAAGCGTGCGTTCGGCAAGTCAGCGGCGTTGCGCGTCACGAGATCGATGACGAGCGCATACTCTTCATCGTGAACCACGCCGCTACGCATGCGCGCGCCGACTGGATCGAGGCCGAATGACGTGCCCTCGGCCGCGACGCCCTTGAGCTTGTCGCGCAGCAACGCTGCCGCCCATGTGCCGTGCTCGCCGGCGTCGAGCGATATAGGCGAGGCTTCCAGGATCACATCGGCGAGGGCTATATCGAGATCGCGCGCCTCATTGATCGCGACGCCACGTGCGCCATCGCGATCAATGACGAGTTCAATCCCGCCAACACCGCCAGCAAGGTCGGCGAGTATCTCGCGGTTGGTCTCGGCCGGATCGTGATGTTCGAACGCCTGTCGTATCGTCCAACCAGCGCCCACGCCGCGCACAAAGGGCGCAGCGCCAGTCATGCCGGCTTCATCGCGCGCCGTCGCAATGTCCGTTTCGCGATAGAGCGGCTCAAGTGCGATGCCATCGCTGGTCTTGCCCTGGAGGCGAGACCAGGGCGCACCTTTCAACCCTTGATCGACAAGTGCGCGCCACGCCGTTTCGTCGGCGTCTTCGCCCAGCTTGAGGGTCGGCTCTGTCATTTCCACTCCGGTTGACGCGATGTCAGGATCGACGTGCTTTTGAACGCAGGCTAGGCCTTAGCGCAACCGGAGAGAAGCATGGCCCTGCCGTCCCTTTTCAATAAGTTGCGCCTGCCTGTCGTGGGCGCACCCCAATTCATCATCGCCAATCCCGAACTGGTCATTGCGCAGTGCAAGGGCGGTATCGTCGGCGCGTTCCCGGCGCTCAACGCGCGCCCGATCAGCTTGCTCGATGACTGGCTTTTTCGGATCAAGGACGAACTCGCGGCGTGGGACGAAGCCAACCCGGATGCGCCGGCCGCTCCCTATGCGGTCAACCAGATCGTGCACAAAACGAACGAGCGCCTAGAGGCCGACGTCGCGGCGTGCGTGAAGCACAAAGTGCCGATCGTCATCACCTCGCTCGGCGCGCGCCCGGATGTGAACGACGCAGTCCATTCCTATGGCGGCATCGTTCTGCACGACATCATCAACATCAAGTTTGCCGAGAAGGCGCTTGAGAAGGGCGCTGACGGCCTGATCGCAGTCTGCGCTGGCGCGGGCGGTCACGCTGGTGGGCTTTCGCCGTTCGCGCTGATCAGCGAGATCCGCGAATTTTTCGACGGTCCGCTGCTCGTCTCCGGCGCCATCGCCACGGGGCGCGGCATTCTCGCAGCACAAGCCATGGGCGCGGATCTCGCATACATGGGCTCAGCCTTTATCGCGACGACCGAAGCGAACGCTTCAGAGGGCTATAAGCAGATGATCGTCGACTCGTCGGCGGGCGACGTCGTCTATTCGAACCTCTTCACCGGCGTTCACGGCAATTACCTCAAAGGTTCGATCGCAGCCGCTGGCCTCGATCCCGACAATCTACCGCAAAGCGATCCGAGCAAGATGAGCTTTGGCGGCGGCGAGGGCTCGAAGGCGAAAGCCTGGAAAGAAATCTGGGGCGCGGGCCAAGGTGTCGGCTCAGTCCACGAGATTGTCCCAACCGCCGACCTCATCGCGCGTCTGAAGCGCGAATACGACGAGGCAAAGCGGGGATTGCTGGCGAGCTAATCCCACACCGGCGCATCACGCGTCCGCGTCTTATTCCTTATCGTTTCATGCGCGTGCGTGTCTGATCGCGCGCGCATTTCGGCAATCAATCCGACCGGGTTCTAGGTGGCAGTAGGCTTCTCGTCATTGAGGAGCCCACATGAGCACATCACCCATAGAGAAAGCAGCGATCAACTCGCTGACCCTGCGCAGCGCAGCGGCGATTGCGATCGCCGCTGCGGCGAGCCGACTTGGCGTCATCTTGCCTGACGGCGCCGCGCAAGAACTGGCGGCTGCGTCCGTCGATCTCATCATCACCTTTGGCCTCATCGGCGTCGCCGTTGGCCGTGCGCGTGCGCGCACGCCGATCGTCTGAGGAGCGCGCCATGAAACATCCCATTCGGGCCCTTTTGCTGGGCGCCACGCTCGCGCTGACACCGGCTTGCGCGTCGCTGCAACTTGGCGACACACAGCTCGAAAACCCGATCAGCGCCGCGCGCACGCTCGATCAGCGCGCCAATGCGCTACTCAACGCCTACGCCGCGGTCATCGAAGAAGCGACCGACATCGTCCGTGATCCGTCCGCACCGCTCGCGTTCAAACGCGCGCTTGGCCAAGCCGAACGTGTCGCAACACCCGCCGCGCAGACGCTGCAGATCGCGGTGACGGCCTATATCCGCGCGCGCACGGACTTTGAATCCGCCAGCGGCGCCAGCCAACCCACGATCGAGCGTGCCGCGACCGCGCTCACCATTGCCGCGCAGCGTTTGGGCCAAGCCATCGAAGCGGCGCGCGCGCCAATCAGTGAGTTGGAAGATCTCGTCCGCGCGCGGCGCGGCTGAAGGAGCACGCCATGTTGAACCTAATCCTACAATTGCAAATGCTGCTCGCGGCGCTCTCCGCTTTCCTGCCGCTTGTGCCGGAGGACAACCGCAACCGCGCCGCTGACATTATCGACATCGTCGCCAAAGCGCTCGCGGCAGGCAGCGCCGTCGGCGCCAATCTCGATGACCTCGCCGCCAAGCTCGCCACAATCCGCGCTGAAGTCGAAGCGATGGCCTTGGCTGGCCGCGCTGTGAGCAGCGAAGAACTGGAAGCGTCCATGGCGCGAGTACGCGCTGCGTCGGCGGCGTTCCGCGCAGCACTCGAGACAGCGGAGGCAGGCGCTCGTTAAGCGCCGCCCCGCTTGGACGGGGAGGCGATGGTCCCTGAGGACTTCCAAGTCAGTTGACCTCGGCGCCTCCCCGTCCTTTTGTGCGCCACCATGAGCACGCACATCCTCGCTATCGACCAAGGCACGACATCCACGCGCGCAATCGCGTTCGATCTCGCGTTCAATCCCCGCGCGACGGCGCAAGTCGAACTCACGCAGCATTACCCGCATCCAGGTTGGGTGGAGCACGATGCGGAGGAAATCTGGGCCGCGACCGTCCATGTCTGCCGCGAAGTGATCGGCCAAGTCGGCGGCGTCGATGCGATCGCAGCCATCGGCATCACCAATCAGCGCGAAACCACAATCATCTGGGATCGCAAGACTGGCGCGCCGGTTCACAAAGCCATCGTCTGGCAAGATCGGCGTACGTCCGAACTTTGCGCAAGCCTTCGCGAAGCAGGGCATGAAAAGCGGGTTCAGGAAACGACGGGCCTGCTGCTCGATCCGTATTTCTCCGCCACGAAAATCGCGTGGATACTGGATCAAGATGCAAATTTACGCCGTCGCGCCGAAGCGGGCGAATTGGCGTTCGGTACGATTGAATCGTTCTTGATCTGGCGGCTCACGGAAGGCCGCGTGCACGCTTCCGACATTACCAACGCCTCACGCACGTTGCTCTTCGACATCGGCAAGCGCGCCTGGAGCGACGACATGTGCGCGCTCTTCCGCGCGTCGCGCTCTCTGTTGCCCGAAGTGCGCGCCTGCGATGCGTCATTCGGCGAGACGGACGTTTCGCATTTCGGCCGCGCCATTCCCATCACGGGCGCCGCCGGCGATCAGCAAGCGGCGCTTTACGGTCACGGTTGTCATGAGCCTGGCATGGCCAAAGCCACGTTCGGCACGGGTGCGTTTTTGGTGATGAACATGGGCGGTTCACCGCCGCATTCCACCAATCGTTTGCTGGCGACGATCGGCTATCAAACCGGCGACGCGCTGGCATACGCGCTTGAAGGCTCAATCTTCTCAGCCGGCGCTACGATGCAATGGTTGCGTGATGGCTTGAAACTCATCCGCACGTCTGCGGACTCCGAAGCGATCGCCGCATCACTCGACAGCAATGGCGGCGTTTATCTCGTGCCGGCGTTTGCGGGCCTCGGTGCGCCGCAATGGAACGCGGACGCGCGCGGCACGATCATTGGCCTCACGCGCGACTCTCGTCTCGATCACATTGTGCGCGCTGGCCTCGAAGCGGTGGCGTATCAGACGGCGGATCTGCTCGACGCTTTGCGCGCTGATGGCGCGCCGCCGATCCAATCGCTGCTCGTCGATGGCGGGCTCACGGCGAATACGTGGGCAATGCAATTCTTGGCAGATATCTGCGACGTGGAGGTCGCGCGCCCCGCGTTCCAGGAAGTCACGGCCGTCGGCGCGGCCAAGCTCGCGGCGCGCGGCGCTGGTCTTGCCGCAAAGGCAGGTGCGGATGCGGCTACCCGCCGCTGGACGCCAGCGATGGACGGTCCGGCGCGTGAGGCGCTCCGAGCAGGGTGGCGCAGCGCGGTAGCCGCGTCATTGGCAGCAGCCGCCCAAGCTTGAAGGTTGCGCCCAAGCCAGCATCGGCTTAAGTGCGCGTCCTTCGCGAAAGCGAGCCTGTAGCTCAGTCGGTAGAGCATCTGACTTTTAATCAGAGGGTCCCGGGTTCGAATCCCGGCGGGCTCACCATCTTTGGGTGGCGAAAGGACGGCGCGCAGCCAGGACACAAAAAAATCCGAGACGCCGCTGAGCGTCCCGGATTTGACGCTAAGCATAAATTGATTAGAGGCCGGACGGCGGAGGTGCTGGCGCTGTGCCTTGCGGCTCGACGGCCTGCGGCGGCCGCGGTGCGTCAGCCGGTTGGCTGAGCGGCGCAGGCTCAGGCTCAGGCTGCACGACATCGAGGCTAGAGTCCGCCATCTGCTGCTCTTCGGATACCTGCGCCGAAAGGGACGGGCCGTCATTGAAAGCCATGTAGCCCCAACCCGCCAGACCAAGCAGGCCTGCAAGCAGGACGACGCGCAAAACGCGACCGCTGCGGTCCTTGTAACGCGGCGGCGGCGCATAGGGATCGTTGCTTTGTTCGGAATGGTTCATGTGTGGATCTCCGGGGGAAAAGCCTTCTGCAGACCAACCCGGGCGGCTCGCTGAAGTTCCGCTTGTGATGTGTGGGCAACATGTGAGGGAAATGACCACCGCAGGCGCCAAACCTGACTCGGCGGCGAGCCGTTCCTGGGTTTAACTCCGTGCGCCATTTGATGTCGGGGGACGTCCAAGGCTTGCGCGGCGCCCAGGCGCCAGCGCGGGGGCGATCGAGGGGAAGGGGCCGTGCCGGGAGGGGCGCGGCCCCACTTCGTTTGGAAAAGCGCGCCTCCCACGCCCGGAGAATGGCGGCAAAAAAGCCACCGATCTTGGAAAAACGCCCACTTTGACGACCCTCCGCGTGGACTCACTCTGTGCGGGGCGCCACGATCGAAATGAACGTTCAAGGCTGGGAACCAGCTATTGACGTCAGTTGTTGGCTGCGGGGGTCTGTTTTCGACGCCTGCAGTAGAACATGCGCAAGGAACCCGCCGTTCGGCGAGACTTGTCGCAGGGGATTTCGCTTGAGAGGGGTGAATATGAAATCGCGCATCACTAAGACAGTCGCCTTGGCGGCGCTGATGGCGACGGGCGCCACTGCCGCGCACGCCACGGAAGGCTGGTACGGCCGCGCCGACATTGGTTACTCGACCGAGGGCAGCGTCGAATTTGACGACGGCGGCGAGTTCGATCTGGAGAACGATTGGACCCAGCATCTGGGTCTCGGTTACGCGTTCCAGAACAATTTCCGTCTGGAAGGCGAACTCGGCCATCGCTACAATAATTTCGGTATCGACGATATCGACGACGCCAGCGTTCGTGCTTGGTCGGGCATGTTGAACGCTTATTACGACTTTAACCGCGGCGGTCGCATTGAGCCGTACATCGGCGCCGGCATCGGTGCGGCGCGCCTCAGCCTCGACGTCATTGACAGCGCTGCCCCGACGGTCATCCATGACGATGACACGGTTCTGGCCTATCAAGCCATGGTCGGCTTGGCGATCGGCATCACCGAGCGTCTCGATCTCGACATCGGCTATCGCTACTTCGTCGCCAATGGCGGCAGCTTTGAAGGCACCGACGACGGTGATCCGGCCGATTTCGACGCTGATTACGAACAGCAAGCCGTGACCTTCGGTCTTCGTTGGCAGTTCCAAGGCGCAGCGGCTCCGCCGCCGCCGCCGCCGCCGCCCCCGCCGCCGCCACCCCCGCCGCCGCCGCCGCCAGTTGCGTGCCCGACGTCGGAGTTCGTGGTGTACTTCGAGTGGGATCGCTCGAACCTCAACCAAGCCGCTCTCGAAACGATCGATGCAGCTGTCGCGCGTGCGCGTCAGTGCAACGTCTCGGGCGTGGTGGTCGTCGGTCACACCGACACCTCGGGTTCGCCGACCTACAACCAGGGTCTGTCGGAGCGTCGTGCTTCGGTGGTCCGCGACGCCCTCGTGGCGCGTGGCATCGCCACCGGCTCGGTCCAAACTCAAGCGCGCGGCGAAACCGACCTCGCCCGTGCGACTCGCGACGGCGTTCGCGAGCCTCTGAACCGCCGTTCGGCTGTCACGATCCGCTTCCGCTGATCGCCAGTCTCGGCTGACTAAAGCGAGCGGGCCCGGCCAAAAGCCGGGCCCGCTTTGCGTTAGCCCTGTCGCTGGACTTGGCGTCGCCGCAGCGGCAAGTTCCGGCCATGTCAGCTACCGACGCCGCAATGTCAGCGCGCTCCACCTGGGGCGCTGATGTGGACCCGATACTCGAAGCGCTCGATCACGCCGGCGAGGCCATGGTGGTCCGTACGGAGACGTGGTCGGCCATCAATTCTGGTTCGCTGGAGCTGGCGGGTCTTGCGCGCATGCGTGCGCTCATCCTCGATGCCTGCGCGGCTTTACCGGGACACGTGGAAGAGGCAGCGCTCTTAGCTTCACAGCGTATGCGTCCCGATGGTGAGCTGATCGAGATCGAGCACGGCGCCTCGGTGCGCCTGCGCGTCCGTCCAGAGGCGCCGATCCAAGTCGCTCTGACCGGCCACTACGATACGGTTTTCCCTGCGGCGAACGCATTTCAAAACCCATGGCGGGAAGGCGAGATACTACGCGGACCAGGCACCGCCGACATGAAGGGCGGCATCGCCGTGATGCTCGCTGCACTCGAAGCGTTCGAGCGTCTGCCTGGCGAAAAGCGTGTCGGGTACGAAGTGCTGCTGAGCCCTGACGAAGAGATCGGCTCGCCTGCAAGCGCGGCTTTGCTCGCAGAGCTCGGCAAGCGCGCGCATCTTGGCCTTACATATGAGCCGGCGCTCGCCGACGGCGCGCTCGTCGATGCGCGCAAGGGATCCGCCAATTATAGCTTAGGCCTACGCGGGCGTGCGGCGCATGCTGGTCGCGCCTTTCATGATGGCCGCAGCGCCGTTCTCGCCGCCGCAAACGCTGCGCTCGCGCTTGATGCGCTCAACGGCGAACGCGCGGGCGTGACCTTTAATGTCGGCGCAATCGATGGCGGCAGCGCCGTCAACGTTGTCCCCGAGCGTGCCGTGTTGCGTTTTAATGTGCGCGTGCCGGACGCTGAGGGCGCGATCTGGGCCGAAGCGGAAGTGAAGGCAATCGCCGCCGCCGCCGCCGCGCGCGATGGCATCAGCGCGCATTTGCACGGTGGCTTTACGCGTCCGCCAAAGCCGCTCAACGATCAGCAGCGCACAATGGCTGCGTGGACCCATCGCGCCGGCGAAGCGCTTGGCCTCGATCTCAAGTTCCAAGCTTCAGGCGGTGTATGCGAAGGCAACAACCTCGCGGCCGCCGGCTGTCCGAACATCGACACGCTAGGGCCCTGCGGTGGCGGTCTGCACAGCGATCAGGAATTCGCGTTGATCGCCAGCTTTGCCGAACGCGCCAAGCTTTCGTTTCTCATGCTCGCCGGCGTCGAGCGCGGCTTGTTCGACGTGAAGAGACTACATCCGTGAGCGCACCTCTATACGTTGTGCGCGCTGCAGGACCGGCGGATCTCGAAGGCTTCAAACGCCTGCGCGAAATCGCAGGCGCGGGTTTTACGAGCCTGATGGTCGATGATGCGGCGATGCTGAAGAAGCTCGAACTCTCGGCCGCGAGCTTTGCATCTTCGGCGCAGGCAGCGGGCCCGGAGCGCTACTTGCTCGCGCTCGAGCATGTCGAGACTGGCGCTCTCGCAGGTTGCTGCGGGGTGAAGTCGACGATTGGCGAGACGCCGCCCTTCTTCAACTTCCGCATCATCCGCGAGGCGCAGTCTTCTGCCGTTGTTGGCCGCCGTTTCGATTTGGATGTGCTGATTGGCGTCAATGATTTTACCGGCTGCAGCGAAGTCGGCTCGCTGTTCGTGCGGCCTGAGCATCGCGTGCCGGGCCTTGGGCGCGCGCTTGCGCAATCGCGCTACATGTTGATGGCGACTGCGCCGCAGCGTTTTCGCGAGCAGGTGGTTTCAGAATTGCGCGGCGTCGTTTCGCCGGAAGGCGTGTCGCCATTCTGGGAAGCGGTCGGCCGGCACTTTTTCCGCATGGACTTTGCCGAAGCCGACAAGCTCAGCGCCACGACCGACAACCAGTTCATTCTCGACCTCATGCCGCAGCACCCGATCTATATCGATCTGCTGCCCGCCGATGCGCGCGCCGTCATCGGGCAGTGCCACAAAGACGGCGAAGGCGCGCGCAGCTTGCTGAACTGGGAAGGCTTCGCGTTTTCCAACGTCGTCGACATTTTCGATGGCGGCCCCTTGGTCAGCGCACCGCGCGATCACATCCGCACCAAGCGCGAGTCGCGCCGCGTGCGCGTGAGCGCTGACGATAGCTTGGCGACCACAAAACGCGCGCTGATGGCGGTCCCGCACATTCAAGATTATCGCTGCGTGCAAGCGCGTGTCGCTGTCGATGCGGATGGTGTCCGCACAAGCGCAGCCACGCTACGTGCGCTCGGCCTCGCGTCCGGCGATGAAGCTCTAGTCTGGATCGATGATGCGCACTGAACTCTATATCGGCGGCGCGTGGCGCGAGGGCGGTGGCGAGCGTTTCTCGTCACACAACCCGGTCAATGGCGACAAGGTTTGGCAAGGACGCGCCGCAGACACTGACGATGTCGCCGAAGCCATGGCGGCGGCGCGGCTGGCGTTTCCGTCGTGGTCACGCCGGCCAGTTGAAGAGCGCATCGCCATCGTTCGCGCCTTCGCCAAAGCAATCGAAAAGCGCAGCGACGATCTCGCGCGCACGATCAGCGCCGAGATGGGCAAGGTTGCGTGGGACGCTAAGGGCGAGGTCGGGACAATCATCGGCAAGGTCGAATTGTCCATCCGCGCGCAAGCTGAGCGCGCCGGCGCGCGCGAAGAGAAGGCAGCGTTCGGCGCGATGACGCTCTCGCATCATCCACATGGCGTGCTTGCTGCGTTCGGCCCCTTCAACTTCCCCGGCCATCTGCCCAACGGACACATCGTACCAGCGTTGCTTGCCGGCAATTGCGTGCTGTTCAAGCCAAGCGAGTTCACGCCTGGCGTCGGCGCGATCATGGCGGAGGCTTGGGAAGAGGCGGGCTTGCCTGCGGGCGTGCTCGCGCTCCTGCACGGCGCGCGCGACACAGGCGCAGCAGTGCTCGACGCGCCAGGCTTGAACGGCGTCCTGTTCACCGGCTCCGCCCACACTGGCGCGCTCATTCATCGCAAGTTCGCAGGCCGGCCTGACGTGCTGCTGGCGCTTGAACTCGGCGGCAACAATCCGCTGATCGCTTGGCCGTCCGTCGACATCGGCGCTGCCGCCAACTTGATCGTGCACTCGGCGTTCGCCACGAGCGGACAGCGTTGCTCATGCGCACGTCGCCTCATCGTGCCGGATTCGCCCGAAGGCTCTGCAATCGTGCAAGCGGTCGCAGATCTCGCCGCGAAGATCATTGTCGGCGCTGCAGATGCGCAGCCCGAGCCGTTCATGGGGCCATTGGTCAATGCTCAAGCGGCTGACCGTGCTGTGAAGCTGCAAGAGGGCTTGCTCGCAATGGGCGCGAAAGCCGTGCTGCCGCTCCGTCGCGATGGTGCTATCGCTTATCCTGGCATTATCGATGTGACTGGGTTGTCGGTGCCGGATGAGGAATTGTTCGGACCGCTGCTGCAAGTCTATCGCGTGAAGGACTTTGACCACGCGCTCGATGTCGCCAACGCCACGCGCTTTGGACTCTCCGGCGGTCTGATTAGCGATGACGCCGCGCTCTGGGCGCGCGCCAAGAACGAGTTGCGCGCAGGCATCGTCAATTGGAACAGACCGACGACGGGCGCCTCAGGCGCCATGCCGTTCGGCGGCCCCGGCTTGTCGGGTTCGTTGCGGCCGAGCGCGTACTACGCTGCCGACTACGTCGCTTTTCCTGTGGCGACGCAGCTTGCTGAGAAAGCGGCGCCGATCGCAGCACCGGGCCTGCCTTCGTGAGCGCTGAAGAAATCAACTTCGACGGCCTTGTCGGCCCAACGCACAATTATGCCGGACTCTCTGAAGGCAATCTCGCCTCCGCCCGTAACGCCAACACCATAGCCAAGCCACGCGAGGCCGCGCTGCAAGGCATCGCCAAGATGCGCCGCTTGCGCGCGATGGGTTTGCGCCAAGGCGTGCTGCCTCCGCATGAGCGTCCGAACATTGCTTGGCTCCGCTCGCTGGGTTTCGCCGGCAGCGACGGCGAAGTGTGGTCCCGCGCTTGGCGCGAGGAGCCGACAATTGCGCGCGCAGCGCTCGCCGCGTCAGCGATGTGGGCCGCGAACGCCGCAACGATCTCACCAAGCGCCGACACGGGCGACGGCAAACTGCACGCCACCGTCGCCAATCTGCAAACGATGCTGCATCGCGTGCTCGAAGCTGAGCAGACCGAGCGCACGTTGCGCGCGCTCATGCCCGCCGAAGCGCGCTTCGCCGTTCATTCGGCGCTCATCGCTCACGACGCGCTCTCTGACGAAGGCGCGGCAAACCACATGCGCATGGCCGCGAACGCCGGCGCGCCGGGTGTCGAGATTTTCGTCTATGGCCGCAAAGCAAGCGAGACGAAGGCAGGCTTCCCCGCGCGGCAAACGCTAGAGGCGTGCCGCGCGGTTGCGCGCAGCCATCGCCTGAACGACGCGGTGTTTGCGCGCCAGGCGCCAGAAGCGATCAATGCAGGCGCCTTTCATAACGATGTCGTCGCTGTCGCGCACGAACATGTGCTGTTTCATCACGAAGACGCCTTCGCAGACAAAGCCGCGCTCTATGCCGATGTTCACGCCAAGGCGCGCGGCTTCGAGCCGGCTTTTGTCGAGGTTCCGCGCGTCAGCGTTGGCCTGGATGACGCCGTCTCGTCCTACCTGTTCAATTCGCAGCTCGTGCGCTTGCCGGGCGCTGCATCACTTACGCTGATCGCGCCAACAGAGGTTCGCGAGAACAATAAGACCGCTGCTTACGTGTCCGAGATGATCGCGCAGCCGAACGCCGCCATCGGGCAGGTGGAATACGTTGAGGTGCGCGAAAGCATGCGCAATGGCGGCGGGCCGGCGTGCCTACGTTTGCGCATCGTGATGACGCAGGAAGAGCGCTCTGCCGCCGCGCAAGGCTTCTTTCTGACCGACGCTTTGGCTGATCAGCTCGAAGCGTGGGTGCGTAAGCACTATCGCGAAGAGCTTTCGCAAGCAGACCTTGGCGATCCGGGGCTTGTCGATGAAGTCCAGCGCGCACTCGACGAGCTTACGCGCGTCTTGCCGCTCGGCGGCAGCTTCTATCCGTTTCAGCGCACCTAACGAAATCGGCGGCCGCTTTCGCGACCGCCGACATATTTCGCATTGAGGGACGCGCTTAGTTCAGCGCTTCCGGACGTAGCTTGTATTCGCCGTCATCTGTTTCATCGAATAGAAGTTCGATTTGCGGGTGATCGACCGGCTCCCCGCTATCGTCGACCGTCAAGTTTTGCTCGGAGACGTAAGCGACGTAGTGGCTGTCCGAATTCTCGGCGAAGAGATGGTAGAAGGGCTGGTTCGGGTTTGGTCGCACCGGCTCTGGGATCGCCGCGAGCCATTCCTCCGTGTTGGAGAATTCTGGATCGACGTCGAACACCACGCCCCGGAACGGGAAGAGTTTGTGTTTGACCACCTGACCGATGGAGAATTTCGCTTCGCGCATGTTCTCCTCCTTCTGAGCTCCTGCTGTCCTCACGCAGGCAACGTATGGACGGTCAACGCGGCTCACAAGGATTCGAGCCATAGGCGGGCGCCGGTACACGAATATGTGTGTCCTCAGGGGCGCCAGAGGCATGGATCGGGGCGGAATCCAGGCAAAACAACACACCTTCCAGGCAAAACACTGCTGTCTCAGAGGCGCAAATTGTCTAGCATCTAGGCAACTTGGTTATTGCGGGCCGGGCCGAGCCTTGAGTCCGCTAGGCAGTTTGAAAATGGATAGCGATGGGCCGCCGGCCCCGTCGCGCGGCAGTGGACGGACGAGCGCGCGGAGTCGCGCGCCGCTCTACGCCGCGCTCGATCTGGGCACGAACAATTGTCGTATGCTGATCGCGGCGCCGGACGGTGAGGGCGGTTTGCGCGTCGTCGATGGCTATTCGCGCATCGTGCGTCTGGGCGAGGGCGTCACACACACCGGCCGCTTGAGCGACGAAGCTATGGCGCGGGCCTATCAAGCGCTGACGGCATGTGCGCAACGCATCGAGGCGCGTAGTCCGGTCGCCGTTGGCTGCGTCGCCACCCAGGCCTGCCGCGCCGCATCGAACGGCCAGACTTTCCTCAACCGGATCAAAACCGATCTCGGTCTCGATTTCCAAATCATCACGTCCGAAGAAGAAGCGCAGCTCGCCGTGCTCGGCTGCGCGAGCCTGATCGAGCCAGAGCCCGAGTACACGCTGATCGTCGATATTGGCGGCGGCTCGACAGAACTCTCATGGGTGCGTTCAAAGGACGTGCTCGCCAATCCGCTTGATGCATCGATCCTCGCATGGGGCACCGCGCCGCTGGGCGTGGTCACGCTCGCGGAAGAGGAAGAAGAGCCGGTGAACGGCAAAGAGGCCTGGTACGACGCGCTGGTCACGCGCCTTGCGGCGCAGATTGCGCCAGTCGGCGACGTGGCGCACTTGCGCGAAGCGTTCGAGCAAGGCCGCGCCCACATTATCGGCACGTCGGGAACCGTCACCAGCCTCGCTGGCGTGCACATGGGGCTCGCCCGCTACCAACGCGCCCGCGTCGATGGTTACTGGTTCGACGTCGCCGCTTGCCGCGGCACCATCGCGCAGATGCTCGCCAAGACGTTGGAGCAGCGCGCGTCCAATCCGTGCGTTGGCAAAGATCGCGCCGATCTCGTCGTTCTAGGCGGCGCTATCTTGGACGCCGTGCTACGTGTGTGGCCGAGCGAGCGCATTCGCGTCGCTGACCGCGGTTTGCGCGAGGGCGTGCTGATGCGCTTGATGGCCAAGGATGGCGCGCCGTCATGAGCGACGAAGAACAACCGAAGCGGCGCTGGACCGGCAAGCCAAAGAACACGGGCGGCGAGCGCCAGATGGCGCAGCGCGTCAAAAACAAGAAGCTCGACGAAAGCTCGCGCAATTGGGTGAAGCGTCACCTCAACGATCCTTATGTCGCCCGCGCTCGCGCCGAAGGCTATCGCGCCCGCGCGGCCTACAAGCTGATCGAACTCGACCAGCAGTTTCATTTCCTGAAGCGCGGCATGCGCGTGATCGATTTGGGCGCAGCGCCTGGTGGTTGGGCGCAAGTGGCGGTGCAGCGCGGAGCGGGGGCCGTTGTCGGTGTCGATCTCTTGGAGATTGATCCACTCACCGGCGCGACCTTCTTCCAGCTCGATCTGCTCGACGAAGCAACGCCGGCCGTTCTCATGAACGCTCTCGGCGGCGCGCCTGACGTTGTGCTTTCAGACATGGCCGCCAACACAACCGGCCATGCCCGCACCGACCAGATCCGAACCGGCGCGCTTGCAGACGCCGCTGCGGATTTCGCCCTAGATCACCTCGCGCCCGGCGGCGCTTTCATCACAAAAGCGTTTCAAGGCGGTCTCGACACCGATCTGCTGACGCGGCTGAAGCAAAACTTCGCCACCGTCAAACACGCCAAGCCACCAGCCAGCCGTGCGGAGAGCTCCGAGGTTTACGTCGTCGCGATGGGCCGCAAGAGCTAGCTCAACAAATAGCTGACGATCGTCTCGATCGGATCGGGGCCGTCGCCCCACACATACGTCTCCCAAGAATACCCGCCGATCGCATGACCATGATCGCTGCACCATTGGTGGATCGCCTTGTGCGTCTGCGGCAGCGACGTGAGCGCGCCGTAATGCACGGCGGTCGCCACGCGACCCTCTGGCGTAGAGACGCATTTCACCGCGCCGGCGTCGTCGAACGACTTCGGCACTTCGATGCCAAAGTCGATCTCCATCGCAGGCTCGCCGCGGCCGGGGTGGTGATAGAGAAACACCTGCCGGCCTTCGCCGCCCAGGTTGGGCCGCTCTGCCAGGAACGCCTTCACCTGATAGATGGCCGGCTCCCACGCCTTCGGGATGTCCTTGATTTGCACGCGGTCTGTGACCGCCGCGAGCAGTTGTGGGCTGACGGTTTCGAGGGCGACTTGCACCATGGAATGCTCCTATCCGCGCGGCAGTCTGGACAAGGCCAGCGAGAATCTCTACCAGCCGAACATGGAAATCCGTGAAGCTTTGACCTTTGACGACGTGCTCCTTGAACCGGGCGCGTCCGATGTGCTGCCCGCCGACGTCAACACCACGACGCGCCTGACCCGCGGCATCAGCCTCAACATCCCGCTCATTTCCGCCGCCATGGACACCGTCACCGAAGCGCGGCTCGCCATCGCGATGGCGCAGGCCGGCGGCCTTGGCGTCATTCACCGCAACATGACCCCCGCCGAACAGGCCGACCAAGTGAAGATGGTCAAGAAGTTCGAGAGCGGCATGGTCATCGATCCGGTGACCATCCATGCGGACATGACGCTCGGTGAGATCATCATGATCAAAGAAGCGCGCCGCATCTCGGGCTTTCCGGTGGTTGATCGCGAGACCAAGAAGCTCGTCGGCATCCTCACCAATCGCGACATGCGCTTTGCCGACAACATGAACGTCCGCGTCGCTGATCTGATGACGAAGGACAATCTCGTCACCGTCCGCGAAGGCGTGAACGAGGGCGAAGCCAAGAAGCTGCTGCACAAGCATCGCATCGAACGCGTGATCGTCGTCGACGACGCCGGCCGCGTTGCCGGTCTCATCACGGTGAAGGACTTCGAGAAGGCGCAAGCCTTCCCGGCGCGCGCCAAGGATGAGCAGGGCCGTCTCTTGGTCGGCGCCGCATCCACGATCGGCGATGCTGGCTATGAGCGTTCGCTTGCATTGATCGAAGCCGGCGCCGACGTTGTCGTCATCGACACCGCGCACGGTCATTCAAGCTCAGTGCTTGCAGCTGTCACCCGCATCAAACGAGAATCTAACAAGACGCAAATCCTCGCCGGCAACGTCGCCACCGCCGATGGCGCCAAAGCGCTGATCGATGCGGGCGCTGACGGCATCAAGGTCGGCATCGGCCCAGGCTCAATCTGCACGACGCGTATCGTTGCTGGCGTCGGCGTGCCGCAGCTCACCGCTGTGATGGACGCAGCGAAGGCTGCGCAGAAGGCCAACGTGCCTGTCATCGCCGATGGCGGCATCAAGTTCTCGGGCGATCTCGCCAAGGCGCTCGCAGGCGGCGCCGAAGTCGCGATGATCGGCTCTCTGCTCGCAGGCTCGGAAGAAGCGCCAGGCGAAGTGATCCTCTACCAGGGCCGCTCCTATAAGAGTTATCGCGGCATGGGTTCGCTCGGCGCCATGGCGCGCGGCTCGGCTGACCGCTACTTCCAAAAAGAAGTCACCGATCAGATGAAGTTGGTGCCGGAAGGCATTGAAGGCCGCGTCCCGTTTAAAGGCCCGGTTGCGAACATCATCCACCAGCTGATCGGCGGTTTGCGTGCTTCGATGGGTTATGTCGGTGCGGCGAACTTGACCGAGATGCGCGACAAAGCGCGGTTCGTGAAAATCTCAGCGGCGGGCCTGCGCGAGAGCCACGTCCACGACGTCGCCATCACGCGCGAAGCGCCGAACTATCCGCTCGGAGGGTAGGCGATGGAGAAGGGCAACTTCATCCGCATCACGCCCTTCATTCACGTACCTGACATCGCTGCGGCGGTGGAGTTTTTCGAACGCCTCGGCTTCACCGCATACTTCCGAATGGGCGACTACGCTTACGTTCAGCGCGAATGCGCTGGCGTCCGCCTCATGCAAAATCAGGGCGAAGACGGCGCGCCGTCAGGCAATCGGCGGTTCAGCTACTATATCGACGTCGAAGACATCGAGGCGCTGTTTCGAGAGTTGAGACCCGTCCTCGACGCGATGCCTCTCGGCCACGTCCACGGTCCTGATGACAAACCATACGGCCAACGCGAGTTGTGCGTGCTTGCGCCCGACGGCAATCTGCTCGTATTCGGTCAATCCATCACGCGCTGAAGCGCGCTTCTCTTTTTCGGGGTTCCTCCCATGCGTCCTGGTGCGCGGCAGCAAGCCGCTATCGAAATTCTGACGTCGCTTTCAAACCAGCGCCAACCCGCCGCCGATGCGGTGAAGGCCTGGATGCTCACACATCGCTTCGCCGGTTCAAAAGATCGCGCCGAGATCGGTGACATTGTCTTCGGCGCATTGCGTTGGAAGCAATCGAGCGCCTGGCGCATGGGCTCTGACGAACCGCGCGCATGGGTGTGGGGCGCATTGCGCTGGGGCTTCGGCTGGACGGCTGAGCAGATCGAGCAAAGTCTCGTTGATGATCCGCACGCGCCATCGCCGCCGACTGAAGCCGAACGTGCAGCGCTCGCTGGCGAGAACATCGCCGAAGCGCCGCCGCACGTGCGCGGCGACTACCCCGAATGGCTCGACGAAAGCTTCGAGCGCGCCTTCGGCGACGATCGCGCCGAAGAGGGCGCAGCACTCGCCATCCCCGCATCGCTCGATCTGCGCGTCAACACGCTGAAGTCGACGCGCGTAAAAGTCATCGCCGCACTCGCGGAAAGCCCAAAGCTCACGGAAGCGCCGCGAGGCACGCCATACGCACCTGAAGGCGTGCGCATCCCGTGGAAGCAAGGCCGCACCTTCCCGTGGGCGACTGAGCAAGCCTTCGTCAAAGGCTGGTTCGAAGTGCAGGACGAAGGCAGCCAGCTCGCCGCGCTTCTCTCCTGCGCTGAACCCGGCATGCAAGTCGCCGACGTTTGCGCCGGCGGCGGCGGCAAGACGCTCGCGCTCGCCGCATTGATGCAGAACAAAGGCCAGATCTTCGCCTACGACGTCGATGGCCGCCGCGTCGCGCCGATCAAGGAGCGCGCCGATCGGGCCGGTGTCCGCAATCTGCAAATCCGCACGCCGCAGCGCACGAAGGATGCACTCGAAGATTTGCGCGACCGCATGGACATCGTCTTTGTCGACGCGCCGTGCAGCGGCTCAGGCACGTGGCGTCGCAATCCGGATTCGAAATGGCGTCTGCGTCCGAACGCACTGGCGAAACGTCTCGAAGAACAACGCCAAGCGCTCGCCATGGCTGCACCTCTGGTGAAGCAGGGCGGCAAACTGATTTATGTAACGTGCTCGGTATTGCCGGAAGAGAACGAGGATCAGGTCTTGGCGTTCATCGCCGAAAGCGGCTTCATACCGGTGGACGTTCAATCGCCAGCGCCCGCGCATGCGCGCAGCGTGGGGCTCCAAATGACGCCGAAGCTCACTGGCTGCGACGGGTTCTACGTCGCGGTTCTGCAGCGCGCTTAGACTTCGATATCGAGCAGGCGGCCCTTGCCGTCGCCTCCGTCGCTCGGCTTGTCATCACCACGCGTCTTGCGCGCGGCGCGTTGCTTGTCGCCGAAATCGGCGACCGCGCGGCCTCCTTTCTCTTCGCGTGGCGGGGTGTGGTGCATACCCGCCGCCGGTTCGATGCCTGAAATCGCGGCCATGACGGGCATCATGCCGCATCGTCATTAGCGCGCCGTTCATGAGTGTGACTAATCGTTGCTAAGCATGATGAAGCCGCTCGACATCGCCATTGCAGGTTGCGGCGTCGCCGGCCTCAGCGCCGCAGCCTTGCTGCGCGTACAGGGCGCACGCGTCGTCATCTTCGATCAGTTCGAAAGCCCCCGCCCGCTGGGCTCCGGCATCATCATGCAACCCGTCGGCATGGCCGTGCTCGATGAGATCGGTTGCGGCGATGCGTTGCGCGCACTCGGTGCGCCGATCAACCGCCTCTATGGCCGCAACACGCCGCACCAGAACGTCGTGCTCGATGTCCGCTACGATGCACGCGGCGCGAACGCGCCAAGCGGCCTTGGCGTTCATCGCGGCGCACTCTTTCAAGTGCTTCACGATGCAGCGCTCGCATCAGGCGCCGAGATCGAGAGCGGGCGCAGCATCGTGTCCGCGAGCGACGGCCGCCTGCATTTCGCCGACGGCTCACCAAGCGCGCGCTTTGATCTGGTGATCGACGCACTCGGCTCGCGCTCACCGCTCTCGGCGCCGCCCCCACAACCGCTCCCGTTCGGTGCGCTTTGGGCAAGCCTCGATTGGTCCGACGATTTCGCGCCGGACACGCTCGAACAACGCTACCTCGACGCGCGCAAGATGGCTGGCTTCATGCCGATCGGCCGGTTGCAGGGGCAAACGCAAAGCCAAGGCGCGTTCTTCTGGAGCCTGAAGCACAACGAACGTGCCGCGTGGCAGCAGGGCGATCTGCAACAGTGGAAAGATGAGGTGCTCGCGCTCTGGCCCGCCACTGCGCCGCTTCTTGCTCAAATCAATCGCCACGAAGACCTAGTCTTTGCCGTCTATTCACACCGCACGCTCAGTTCACCGCTCGCGCGGGACGTCGTCCATGTTGGTGACAGTTGGCACTGCGCAAGCCCGCAACTCGGGCAAGGCGCCAACATGGCGCTCCTCGATGCGCTAGCACTCGCCCGCGCGCTCAGTTGGCAAAGCGATCTCCATGCTGCGCTCGACGAGTACGCACGCTTGCGCCTGTGGCATATCCGCCTCTACCAACTCGCATCCTGGATGTTCACGCCGGCCTACCAGTCCGACAGCAAAGCCTTCGCGCTCTTCCGCGATTGGATCGTAGCGCCACTCTCGCGCATCCCACCCGCGCCAAAAATCCTGGCCGCACTCGTAGCCGGCCAAATCGGCGCGCCGCTCGGCGCGATGCGCGGTTAGCGCTCACTCCCACTCAATCGTCCCAGGCGGCTTCGACGTCACATCATAAACCACGCGATTCACGCCGCGGACTTCGTTGATGATGCGCGTGGCGGCGCGGCCGAGGAAATCCATCGAGTAGGGGAAGAAGTCCGCCGTCATGCCGTCCGTGCTGGTCACGGCGCGCAGTGCGCAGACGTATTCATACGTCCGCCCGTCGCCCATGACGCCAACCGTCTTCACCGGCAGCAACACGGCGAACGCCTGCCAGATCTTGTCGTACAAACCCGCCTTGCGGATCTCATCGAGATAAACCGCGTCGGCCTCCCGCAGAATATCGAGCTTTTCGCGCGTGATCTCGCCCGGTACGCGGATGGCGAGGCCCGGTCCCGGGAAGGGATGGCGCCCAACGAACGTCTCCGGCAAACCGAGCTCACGCCCCAGCGCCCGCACTTCATCCTTGAAGAGTTCGCGCAGCGGCTCGACCAGCTTCATGTTCATGCGTTCCGGCAAGCCGCCAACATTGTGGTGCGACTTGATCGTCACCGATGGCCCGCCGATCGCGCTGACGCTTTCGATCACGTCCGGATAGAGCGTGCCTTGCGCCAGGAATGCCGCGCCGCCGATCGACTTCGCTTTCTCTTCGAACACGTCGATGAAAAGCTTGCCGATGGTTTTGCGCTTCACTTCCGGATCGCTCACGCCTTCCAGTGCGCCAAGGAAGCGCTCGCTCTCATCGGCGTGGATCAGCGGAATGTTGTAGTGATCGCGGAAGAGCGTGACGACCTGCTCGGACTCACCCTTCCGCATCAAGCCGTGATCGACATAGACGCAGGTCAGCCGATCACCGATCGCTTCGTGGATCAACACCGCCGCGACGCTTGAATCAACGCCGCCGGACAAGCCGCAAATTACCTTGCCGTCGCCAACCTGCGCACGAATGCGCGCGATCGCTTCGTCCTTGAACGCCGCCATCGTCCAATCGCCTTTAAGGCCGGCGATGCGATGGGTGAAGTTGCGCAGCAGCTTGCCGCCATCCGGCGTGTGTACGACTTCCGGGTGGAACATCGTCGTGTAGAAGCGCCGCTTCTCATCGACAGCGATCGCAAACGGCGCGTTCTCGCTGGTGGCGATGACTTCAAACCCTTCCGCCAGTTTCGTCACCCGATCGCCGTGGCTCATCCACACCGGATAGCGCGAGCCCACATCCCACACGCCCTCGAATAGCGGCGAAGCTTTCTTGATCTCGACATCCGCACGTCCGAACTCACGCGCGTGCCCGCCTTCGACAACGCCGCCGAGCTGCACATGCATTGTCTGCTGACCATAGCAAATGGCGAGGATCGGCACGCCGAGCTTGAACGCATCGTCCGTCGCGCGCGGGCTTTCGCCTTCGGTGACGCTCGCCGGACCACCCGAGAAGATGATCGCATTCGGCCCGTAAGCTTTAAGGAAAGCGCCGTCGACTTTGTTGTACGGATGGATCTCGCAATAGACGCCGTTCTCGCGCACGCGCCGCGCGATGAGCTGCGTCACTTGCGATCCGAAATCGATGATGAGTACGCGCTCGTGAACCGCGTTCTGAGCGGGAGCGGAAGATGCGTGCTGAGCCATGCCCTGAAATGGAGTGCGCCGCGGCGGGCGTCAATTCCGTGACGCGCAGCGCTGCCGTGCACGCGGCGACCTGACGGCTTTTTACGCGCCGGCCGCTTGCGCAGGGGTGGGCGCGGCTTTATCTAGTTGCGAACGACTCGCAATAATGGCGGAAAGCCCCATGCGCCTGGCCCTAAAGACCGGCTCCTATTCCCTGATGCACCTGACGGTCGCCATCGCCGTCACCTACGCCATCACCCAAGACTGGCGCGCCGCCCTAGCCGTCGGCCTGATCGAGCCGGCCGTGCAAACGGTAGCGTACGTGCTCCACGACCGCGTCTGGGCTCGGATCGAGGCGAAGAACGAGGGCGAGCCGACATAGCTCATTCGCGTCCTGGTTGCGGACTTATCCACATGGGTTAAGTTCCGTTAACTATAATTGGGGGCGGGGATGCTGGGAGAATTCTTTGGATGGTTTGCCGATGTTTGGCATTGGCTCGGCGACCCGACCATCGCGGATATTCTCGCGAACAAATGGGCGCGCGCAGTCGGCATGCTCGGGCTTGTGCTCTTTACAATCTGGGTCATCGCGTTGGTCTACAGCGGCTACGCACAAGACTCGGTGCTGGGCCCTGTGGCGATCCGTTCTCACACCAATCGTCGGCTCGGCGAGAGCACAGTAGTTTTCGATCAGAGCAAATTTCCATTCCAAATGGATGGCGTCGAAGCCACGTGCCAAGTCATGTACCAGTACGAGGACTCCGCTGGCCGCACGCGGAGGGTTCGAGTGCTTGGTCCTCGCGTGCTCAAAATGCACATCCGCGTGAGCGCCATCCCAACAGATGCAAACACGCAGTACGGGTTTGAAACGAGCGAAGACGTCGGAAGCCTGCCGCAGGGAAGTGTGATTTATCCCTCGTTCGAAACTCAAGTGATCCCCGACTTAATCGCGCCTACTCCAGAAACTGTTCGCAGCTACGTCGAGCACAATGGGCTTGAGCCGCTTTGGACTGAGGATGACGAAGCGCCGGTTATTTCGCTCGGGCCCGCGCAAGTGGATCTCATCGCAGAAGCCCGCAAACAGCATATCGTTGATCGCGCGCAGAAATGGTCGGCGACGCAGACTGGTGGAATCCTGCCAGGACTGGGACGCAGCCAAGCGACACGTGAGCGGGCTAACGTTTTCGGCAGCTATTACGTCAAGATGCAGTTCTCGAAGCGGCCCGACTTCGTGTTGTTCAAGCATCCGAACAAAGAGCTGAAGATGACGGCATGGCTAACTGTCCTCACGAGCTTCTTCTCGATCGCAATGGATCTCTGGCCGGTTGACGGTCCGGATGTTCGGTCTCGCCGCGCGCCGTCACCATCAATCGAGGCGCCGGTGCGGGTGTCGCCGACAATGCTTGAGGTGGAGCCCGCTGACGGTGCCAGTTCGCCAGAAGTGGAGTAAGCGACTTTGACTTAACGTGGCTCGTCCGCGCGAAATGAGGATAGCGCTGCACGCTATCCCGCACCCAACGCCACAAAACGCCGATCCATCAACGCCCCGCCCAAAATCTATCCGACCGAGCACCGCGCGCCTTCATACTCCGCGCATGCGCTTCGTCGCCCAGCCCGCCATCCAAGACCTCAGCTCAGTCAACGCCGTCACGGCCGCGATCCAGGGCTGGCTTATCGCGTTGGCGGCGTGGTTCTGCGATGTGGTGGATGTGTTGCCGCGCGCGACGTGGCGGTGTCCGTTGGTGCGCTACGCGTACGCGGCGGGAAAGCGCCGGATCGCTGCCGACTTGCGCCGCGCGACACGTGATCTACGCAAAATGATCTTCCTGCGCGCGATGAACGAGTTTCGCATCACAACAGGCCGAATACCAACGCACCGCATCGCACGCGGCGTTCGTCCCGGCATACGCGTCAGCAGACCGCGTGAACCCATCTGGCGCATCGCAACGGCGTGTGTCGTCGCGCGCATGCACGAGAACTCGCTGCGCGGTCGCATCAAGCGCCTTGGGGCGATGCTCGACAATCCGGCGGCGCTCGTCGCCCGCGTGTTAAAGCGGTTCTACGCGATATGGCGCGCGCCACACGGCGCACGGCTCGTTCTGTTCGCTTCACGCGAAAGCGTCGTCACGCTGTCGGCGCCGCCGCCGGAGCACGCCGACACCTCGTGACGCCGTCAAGCGTTTCCAAAATTGATGACTTCACGGGCCGGCTGCGCCAGCAGCGCGGCGCCGTTAGCGCGCGCCTATTGTTTTTGCGCCGCCGCGATCAGCGCGTCATCAATCTCTCGCGCGCGCACTGCAGCAGGGCGCGCAGAGATCCTCGCCGCGTACGCTTCAAACGCAGGGCGCTTGTCGATCGTGCCGAACTGCAAGCCCCAGCCAATTTGCGCGCCGGTGTAAACGTCAGCCGCGCTGAAGCGATCGCCGAGCAGATATTCGCGGTCGCTTACCGCTTTCTCGAGCACGTCGATCACTTGCTCGCGCGAGCCGTAACCAACCATGCCGCGTTTTTCCTCCGGCACATTCACGCCAAGCGCGGTGTTCGACGCCATCGCTTCAACAGGGCCTGCGCCATAGAAGAGCCAGCGATAATAGGCACCGCGTTCTTTCGATCCGATCGCAGGCGCGAGACCCGCTTGCGGAAACGCATCGGCGAGGTAAGCGCAGATCGCAGCGCCTTCGGTGATCACCGTGTCGCCGTGCTTGATCGCGGGCACTTTGCCCATCGGATTGATCGCGAGGTATTCCGGCGCCTTCATCGTCGTGCCGTAGTCGAGCACAACCGTCTCGTAAGGCTGGCCGATCTCTTCCAACATCCAGCGCGCAATGCGTCCGCGCGACATCGGGTTTGTGTAGAAGGTGAGCGTATCGGCCATTTGCGTTCCTCCGTTGGCTTTGCTTAGTACGCGCATGGCTAAGAGCAAGCAGATTACGATCTACGGCATCAAGAACTGCGACACGATGAAGAAGGCGCGCGTTTGGCTCGATGAGCACGGCGTCGACTACACGTTTCACGATTATAAAGCCGAGGGCATCGACAAGGCGTCACTGGAGCGGTGGGCCAAAGACGTGTCTTGGGAAATATTGCTCAACCGCGCCGGCACGACGTTCCGTAAATTGCCCGATGCGAAACGCGAAGGCGTGACGGAGAAGAAGGCGATCGCGCTAATGGTGGAGCAGCCAAGCACGATCAAGCGGCCCGTGCTCGATGTCGGCGGCACGCTGATTGTTGGCTTTAAGCCGGAGATTTACACAAAGCAGTTCGGCTAGGTCATCCAAGCCGAGGCGGTATCAAGTATATCCGCCAACACGTCTGGATCTTTGCGTCCTGATTTCGCCGGAACGTGAAAGCTGTGATCGGCATGCTCAGCCAGCGAAAGCGTCGCGCGTTTGCCGAGCCTCTTCACAACCGGCTTCAGCAAATCCAACTCCGCCAACGCATCATTCGTCCCTTGGAGAAACAGCATCGGTATCGCGACATCGTCCAAATGCTTCGCCCGCTCATCGCCCGGCTTGCCCGCCGGATGCAGCGGGAACGCAAAGAAAACGAGCCCGCGCACATTCGGCAGCGCCGCCAAAGCTTGCGCCTGGGAGGTCATCCGCCCGCCAAACGATTTCCCGCCCGCAAAGAGCGGCAACTTAGGCGCCAACTCATTCGCCCGCGCCACCGCTTCACGCACCACACTATGCGCAAGCGCAGGCGCATCCGGCCGCTTCGAGCTGCGCTCCATGTAGAGAAAGTTGTACCGTAACGTCGCAACGCCACGCTCCGCCAATCCTTCCGCAATCGCCGTCATAGATCTATGCGCCATGCCAGCGCCGGCGCCGTGCGCGAAAACGTACGCAGCCTTTGCATCTTTCGGCGCAAGCCAAAGACCGGAGACGGACGCGTCTCCGTCGAGCGGAATGGTGATCTCTTTAGCCGTCACGCGGGCCAGCATGGATCAGGCGAGATATCGCGGCCGCCGTCGCGGAAGTCCGCTTCCTCGTAGACGATCGCGATATTCTCCGCCGGGGCCGACCAGCGTTTGCGGGCTTCGACATCGGCCCAAGCCGCGAACACGCGTTGCGGCGAGGCATTGTAGGTCCGCTCCATGACGAGCGTGGCGTGTGAAATGTCAGCCATCTCAAGCTCCCGGATACATATGAAAGAGCGGCTCGGACTCTTTCAAGGCGCGTAGAAAGGACGGGCGAACATTCAGCCGATCGAGATAGGCCGCGATCCGCGGGAAGGCGCCATCGAGCGGTACGTTGCGCGTCGCATACCAAAGCGCGGGCGCGGCGGCGCAATCGGCGAGCGTGAAATCGTTGCCGACAATGTAGCCGTCGTTGCGCAGCTGCGCTTCGATCACTGTGTAAGCGCTGCGCACGACGTGTTTGGCTTCGTCTACGCCATAAGGATCGCGCTGGTCGTCAGGGCGGATATTGTCGACGACGACTTTCGACATCGTGACGTTCACGTGATCGAGCACACGATCCCAGCGCCGAACCTCAAGCGCCGCATCGATGTCTTTCGGCAGAAAGCGCGTCGTGCCGGGATAGTACGCGTCGAGATATTCGATGATCACGCTCGTCTCGGTCACCATCGCACCGCGATCGCCATCGAGCAGGATCGGAAATTTTCCCATCGGCCATTTGCCGATGAAGTCCGCGTAGGTGTTTTGATCCACCGTGATCGCGTCGAACGGTGTGTCGTTCTCATAGAGCGCAATCAGCACCTTCCAGGTGAAGGAAGATATCGGGTGTCCGTAGAGCGTCAGCATCAGTCGTCTTTCGTTTCATCGAGAAATTGGCCGAGGCGATCCAAGCGCCGCTCCCAAATTGCGCGCCGCTCGGAGATCCACTTTTCGGCTTGGCTCAGAACCCTCGGATCGATCTTGCAGGTCCGTGTGCGGCCTGCTTTTTCCGAGATCACCAAGCCGGACGCTTCCAGCACCGCCAAGTGCTGCATGACGCCGGGCAGGCTCATCGCCAAAGGTTGGGCCAACTCACTGACCGTGGCTGGTCCTTGGACTAGGCGGTCGACCATGGCGCGGCGGCTTGGGTCGGCGAGGGCCTGGAAGGCCAGATCGAGAATCGCGTCCTGCCTCAACATATTAGTTAAGTATATACTTAAGTATAGATTGGCAACCGTCGGCATCCAATTCGCCGGGCGGCGGCTACATACTCGTCGAAACGGGAGCGAGTCTGATGATTTCGGGCACTTGGGAAAACTGGATGGTGGCGCTGTTCATCTTCGGCGCGGTCACGGTGGCGATGATCGGCGCGGGATGGTCGCAGCTTCTTGAGCATCACCGTCGCAAGCAGGCGATGGATGTGATCAAGGCGGCGATTGAAGCGGGCAGGGAAGCGCCGCCGATCGTGTACGAGCAGCTTGCCAAGGCCGGACAATCGAAGCCGCCTTGGGGCGAGGTTGTCGTCTTCAGCGGTCTTGGCTTTGGCTTTTGGATCGCATTCGCCAACGCCGACGGCGACGACCGCACCGCATTTTTGGTTGTGGCCGCGACGATGACGGTGACTGCGCTCGGTTGCCTTGCGCTCGCGATCATGCGCCCCGACCGCGACGGCGGCAAAGACGATGAGTCCGTATGACGAAGCGCGTCTCATCGCCGCCGCACGCCGGGGCGACAGCCGGGCATTCGCGGCTTTGGTTGACGCGCACCAGCAAGCGGTGCGCGGGTTTTTGCGGCGTTTTGCTGGGCATTGGGCCGAATCTGACGATATCGCGCAGGAAGCATTCGTGACGGCGTGGGCGAAGCTCTCGCGCTTTGAAAGCCGTTCAAGCTTTCGCTCATGGGTTTGCGGCATTGGCTTTCGCATCGCACGCGACGCCCGCCGCACGCATACGCGCGGCATTGCGCGCGATAGCGATTGGCTGAGTGTGCAAGACGATAGCGAAGAGGCGTCGCCGCTTGAGGACCGCATCGCGCTCGCCGAAGCGATGGCCGAGTTGCCGGACGATCAACGCGCGGCGGTGGCGCTGTGTTTGGGCGAGGGCTTTTCTCACACCGAGGCAGCGGCGATCTTGAATCTGCCGCTCGGCACGGTGAAATCACATGTGACGCGCGGGCGTGAACGCCTGCTCGCGCGCCTAGGAGGCGAATGATGGATCACGAAGCCCGCCTCATGCGCGCCCTCGGCGCCAAGGTCGCTCCGGCGCGCGATACCGCCTTCACCCTGGCCGTCATGCGCGAGGCCGAGCGACGGCGCTTTCAGAGAGCCTCGGCGCTTTCCGTCCTGAGGATGGCTGGGCTAGCCGCCGCCGCCGGGGCGCTGGTGGTCCCGTTCCTGGGCGCGCTCCCGGAAAACCTGGGGGCGCTTCAGAACGGGGTCGTGGCGGCCGGGTCCATGCTGGCGCTGGTGTCGTTCGCCCGGATCATGTCACAACGCCTTGCTGTAGCCGCCCGCTGAGCACGTGCATCTAAAGCCTCCGGCCCGGGCATCTATGACGTAAATGGGGCGATGACCCCGGGCTATGGAGAGCTGATATGGGTGCCGAGATCTTTGTGCCCTTTACGTTTTTTGTGTTTTTGGGGGCCGTGATCCTGGTCCCTATCTACCTGAAAGAGAGGACGAAACAGTCCGCCCACAACCTGCTGTCGCAGGCGCTTGAGAAGGGCCAGCAGCTCGATCCGGCGCTCATGCGCCAGCTGACCGAGGGCCAAAAGCAGCAACAAGACCGTCCGCGCCGCACTTTGGGTAGCGGCGTTGTACTCCTGGCTCTCTCGATAGGCTTCGTTTGCGCCAATTTCCTAGGCGACGGAGACTTCACGGACGGCGCTTTGACGACTGCCGCCGTGATCCTGGGCGCTCTTGGCGTGGCCTTTATCCTGCTCGCGATCGTGGACTATGCGTCCAAGAAGAAGGACCAGTGAGTGGTAATCGGTGGCGCTGCGGGGGTTTCTCAGTCTGGCCGAGGCCACAGAAGCTGCGCTGATCGTCGCGGCACAGGCTAGAGATCAGGCGGCTTTCGGGGAACTCGTCAAGCGTCGCCAAGGTTGGGCCCGAGCCCTGTTGCGGAGAATGTGTTCGAGCCACGCTGAAGCTGATGATCTCGCTCAAGAGGCGTTCGTCAAAGCGTGGGAAAGATTGATGGACTTGGAAACACCAGCGGCGTTTCCGGGTTGGTTTAGAAGGATTGCAGTAACGACGTTTCTGATGGCCAAACGGAAGCAGAGGGCGATTTTCGAAGAAATCGACGATGCTTCCCCGATCGCTTCCGAGGAGAGCACTCCAGAGGCGGCGGCCGGCGCAAAGATCGACCTGGAGAAGGCGCTTGCGAAGCTGTCAGATGCTGAGAGATTGTGTGTGACGTTGAACCACGGAGAAGGGCTCAGTCACTCGGAAATTGTAGACATTACGGGTCTTCCCCTCGGCACCGTGAAATCACACGTATTAAGGGGAACGGACAAACTGAAACGGCTATTGGAACCGGCGACATGAACGACTTTGACGCCCTCTTGAAGCGCTCCTTCGCGGAAGCTCCCGAACCGGTTGATGCCGGGTTCTCGGTGCAGGTTGGCCGCGCCGTCGCATATCGCGAAAAGACCGCCAAGGTTCGCAACGCCGCCTACACAGTCGGTATGGCCGCCGCCGGCGCCGCCGTCTGCTACGGCGCTTATGGGATCGCAAATGTCTACGGTCAGGAAATCCTGGCGACAGCCGGCCTCGAACTGGCCCGTGCTCATGGCGCTATCAGCGGTGCGCCCTCGGTCGGTGGTGCTGCTCAGGGCGTGATCCAGTCGTTCGGCGCGGGTCTGACCCAGATGCTTCTGGTGTTTGCCGCTCTGGCCGGTGGCGCCGTCGCCTACCGCTCCGCCCAAGACTAAAGACTAATCTCCAGACTGGGGTCGCCGCTGGCGCTGCACTGCAGCAAGGGCTAATCCTGCGCATACTTTAGCGAGGGCCCATGTCGCGCCACACCGAGACCGTTCGCCGCCTCACGGCCCCCGACATCCGCGCCCGCAAGGGCGGCGAGCCAGTCGTTTGCCTGACCGCATACACCGCGCCGATGGCCGAGCTCCTCGACCCGCATTGCGACTTGCTGCTGGTTGGCGACAGCGTCGGCATGGTGGTTCACGGCCTGCCCAATACGGTGGGCGTGACGCTTGAGATGATGATCATGCATGGCCAGGCCGTGATGCGCGGGGCGCAGAAGGCCATGGTCGTGGTCGACATGCCATTTGGCTCTTACGAAGCCAGCCCCGAGCAAGCCTTCGCCAACGCGACGCGCGTTTTGAAGGAGACTGGCGCTGCCGCGGTGAAGGTCGAAGCGGGGACCTATATTGGCGATACCATCGCTTATCTTGTGCAGCGCGGCATTCCGGTAATGGGCCATGTCGGCCTGCGCCCCCAGGCGGTCAACGTGGACGGGAAATTCCGCGCCAAGGGCCGCACCGCCGAAGAGCGCGAGATTGTTTTGGCCGAAGCCAAGGCCGCTGACGCCGCCGGGGCTTTCGCGATCGTCATCGAGGGGGTGGATGAGACGCTCGCCCCCGAAATAACCGCTGCCGTCGCTGCGCCAACCATTGGCATTGGGGCTTCGGCCCAGTGTGACGGCCAGATACTGGTCACAGACGATATGTTGGGCCTTTTCGACTGGACCCCCAAGTTTGTCCGCCGCTACGGCGACTTAAAGGGCGTTATCGACAAGGCTGTGGCCGAATATGCAGCCGACGTCCGCGGCCGCCGTTTTCCTGCCGCAGCCGAAACCTATGCCCTGCGGGTCAATGCGGCGCGGCAGCCCCGCGTTGCTCGGAGCGACAAGCGCGGCTAGCTTGCCGGCCAATTTCAGGGGGATTGGGCGCGCGGACCCCGCGACGGCCCACATCAGGATTGTTTTGTGACCAACGAAACCGACAGCTTTGTACACGAGGTCGATGAGAGCTTGCGGCAGGACCGCGTGCTTACCTTCTTCAAGAAGTGGGGCTTCCATCTTCTCGCTGTGTTCGCCGCGATCATTATCGGCGTGATCGCGTGGCAAGGATGGCGTGCTTACAGCACTGAGCAATCGCGCAACGCCGCGGAGGCTTATTACGCGGCGCAAGCGACCGCCGGCGAAGGCGATCTCGACGCGGCGAAGGCCGCGTTTGAGCCGCTGCGCGAAAACGGTCCACGCGTTTATCGCGCCATGGCGCGGATGGAATACGCGGCCATCCTGCAAGCGCAGGGCGATCTCGAAGGTGCGGTCGCCGAGTTCGACCAGGCCGCCGAAACGTCCACCGATCCGGTGATGCGTTTGAGTGCGCAGATGCGTGCCGCCTACATCGCCGCCGACACCGTCGATTTCGCAGCGCTCCAAACGCGTCTCACGCCGATCATCGAGTCGGAGTCGCGCTTCTCTTACCTCGCGCGCGAATTGCTGGCGATCGAAGCGTGGGAAGCCGGCGAGAGCGAACTCGCCCGCGACACGCTCGAAAATCTCACGCTCGCGTTTGATGCACCCGAAGCGGTGCGCCAACGTGCGCAAGTCGCGCTTTCTGTCATCGGCCCAGCGCCGGCAACCTCAGCGGACGGCGCAGCTGCGCCCGCGCCCTCCGAAGGAGAAAATTGATGAGCCGTTTGGGACCGATCGCCGCCGCACTCGCAGCGGCCGCCGCTTTGTCGGCGTGCTCGACTGTGAGCCGCGTAGGCAGCGCGATCAATCCGTTCGACGGCGGCGGCGAGGCCGCAGCAGACACCGCACGCCCGGATGACGGACGCGTGTCCGTGTTGGCGTTCGAGCAAGAGTTGACGCCGGATCCGACGCTCAACGCCGCAAGCATCGTGGTGCCGCCGGGAGTGGACATGGTGGATTGGAGCCAACCGGGCGGCACGCCCGATAATTCACCGCCGAACTCGCGCGGCGCGGCTGTGCTGGAGCGCGTGTTGCGCGCCGATCTCGGCAGTGGCTCAACCGACCGCGTGCAGATCGCGGCGCCGCCCGTTGTTGCGAGTGGCCGGTTGTTCTTTTTGGATTCAGACCATCGCGTCATCGCGGTCGACGCCAATACTGGTCGCCGCGTTTGGAGCGAACAACTCCGCGCCGAAGCGCGTGATCGCCATGCGCGCGGCGGCGGTGTGGCCGTCTCGGGCAACCGCGTATTCGTAACCACCGGCTACGGCTTCATCGTCGCGCTCGACGCCGGCACAGGCGAGGAAGTGTGGCGCACCCAAGCCGGCGCGCCGTTCCATTCATCGCCGACAGTCGCGGGCGGACGCGTCTACGCCATCACCAACGACAGCGAACTCATCGCTTTCGACACAGCCACCGGCGCAGTTCAGTGGAACCACCAAGCCATCGCAGAGCCGGCGCGCATCCTGTCGGCGCCGAGCGTCGCGATCGCCAATGAGTCGGTCATCGCGCCGTTCGCGTCGGGTGAAATCGTAGCGCTGCTCGCAGCCAACGGCCGCCGTTTGTGGAGCGACTCGCTCTCGCGCACGTCGAGCCTGACATCGCTCTCCGCCATCAATGACATCGCCGGGCGCCCGGCCGTGGAGGACGGCATTGTTTATGCCGCCAGCCATTCGGGTCTTATCGCAGCGATCGATTTGCGCAGTGGTCAGCGGATCTGGTCGCGCAATTTCGCCTCGACGCAAACGCCGTGGGTTGCCGGCGAGGTCGTGTACGCCGTGAGCACAGACGGTGTGCTCGCCGCGTTTAGTCGCGAGAACGGCAACGTCTACTGGGTTTCGCAATTGCGCCGCTTCGAAAACGAAGAAAACCGTACCGGCCGCGTCGCGTGGCAAGGGCCGATCATGGTGGGCGGGCGCCTCATCCTGGCGAACTCGGAGGGCGATGTCATTGCGGTGTCGCCTGAGAGCGGCCAAACCGTCGCTCAGGACGACGTTGGCGGCGCGGTGTTCATTCCGCCTATCGCCGCTGGCGGCAATATCTACATTGTGACCGACGAAGCGCGTCTCGTCGTGTTCAACTGATTGATGGCGCCATGACGATCAAGCTCGCGATTGTCGGGCGCCCAAATGTCGGCAAGTCCACGCTGTTCAACCGCTTACACGGCAAGAAGGTTGCGATCGTTGACGACACACCAGGCGTAACGCGCGACCGCCGTGAGGCGCGCGGAAAACTCGGCGATCTAAATTTCACGCTGATCGACACAGCCGGCTTCGAGGACGTCACCGACGCGTCGCTCGAATCGCGTATGCGCGAGCAGACGCAGGTGGCGATCGATGAAGCAGACGTTATTTTGTTTTTGATCGACGCGCGCGTTGGCGTGACGCCGATGGACAAAGCCTTCGCTGCACTCTTACGCCGTGCCGACAAGCCCGTCGTGCTGGCCGCCAACAAAGCCGAAGGTCGCGCCGGCGATATCGGCATCACTGAAGCCTACGCGCTTGGCCTGGGCGATCCGATCCCGCTCTCGGCCGAACACGGCGAAGGCATGAGCGATCTCTACGCCGCCATCGCACCACACGAGCAAGCCGCCGCCGAAGCTGACGCGGCGGCGACGCGCCCGATCCAGCTTGCGATTGTTGGCCGCCCAAACGCGGGCAAGTCCACGCTCGTAAATGCACTGATCGGCGAGGACCGTCTGCTTGTGGGTCCCGAGGCCGGCATCACGCGCGATTCTATCGCCGTCGATTGGACTTGGAACGATAAGCCCTACAAGCTCGTCGACACCGCAGGCATGCGCAAGAAAGCCAAGGTTCAAGAAAAGCTCGAGCGTATGTCGGTGGGCGATAGCCTGCACGCCATCCGCTTCGCGGACGTTTGCCTCTTGGTGATGGATGCCGAGGATGCGTTCGAAAAGCAGGATGTGGTCATCGCCGATCTGGTGGAGCGCGAGGGCCGCTCGCTCGTCTTCGTGCTCGCCAAGTGGGACAAGGTCGCTGATGCGCGCGCGCACTTTGAAGAAATGACGCTCGTTGCGCGCGAGCGCGTGCCGCAAACGCGCGGCGCGCCGATCGTTGCCATCGCTGCGCAAGCAGGCGTCGGCCTCGATCGCTTGATGAAGGCCGTCGAGCTGGCGCATACCGATTGGACGGCGCGCGTCAAAACCAAAGATTTGAACGAATGGCTCTACGAGACCATTCAGCGCCATCCGCCGCCGGCGGTAGGCGGCAAGCGCATCAAACCGCGCTACCTCACGCAGATCAAAACGCGTCCGCCCACCTTCGTTCTAATCTGCTCGCGCGCGGAAGATATGCCCGAGAGCTACAAGCGCTATCTCGTCAACGGCTTGCGCGAAGCGTTCAAACTGCAAGCCACGCCGATCCGTCTGGTCGTCAAGGCCGGCAAGAACCCGTTCGCTGAAGGCGCGGAGTAGCGCCACTGTTCGTCGCAAAAAGCTGGCGCGGATTTTCGCGCGGGCCTCACATGCCGGCCATGAAACGGGTTCTTCAAGCAAGCTTCACCGGCGGCGTCATCGCGGGCGTGCTCGATATTGCGTACGCGATCACTGCGTTCGGGCCGCTGAGCTATAACGTGCCGACGATGCGCATTCTGCAATCGGTCGCTGCGGGCGCCGTCGGACGCGATGCTGCGCGCGCGGGCGAGTGGGGCACGGCAATGCTCGGGCTTGGCCTACACTTACTGATAGCCATCGGATGGCGACAGTGTTCGTGCTCGCCGCAAACCGTTTGCGTTTCCTTTTCCGCCCCGCGGTGCTGTGGGGCGTGCTCTACGGACTGCTGCTTTGGGTGGCGATGAATTACATCATCGTGCCGCTCTCTGCGGCAGGGTCGAATTTGCATTTCGCGTTCAGCATCGGCGAAGCAAGTGAACGTCTGCGTGCGTCGTTCAGCGAAGTACAGAACGCCGACGAGAACTATCCGTGGATGTTGTGGGGCTCGCTCTTTGCGCACACGTTCTTAGTTGGTGTGCCGATAGCGCTCGTGGCCAAGCGCTATCAAAGCGATTGAGCCGCCGCCCAGCCGCTCGACCAGGCCCACTGAAAATTGTAGCCGCCAAGCCAACCCGTCACGTCGACGGCTTCACCGATGAAATGCAGGCCAGGCACAGCGCGTGCCTCCATGGTTTTTTGTGAGAGCGCGTCAGTGCTGACACCGCCGACAGTGACTTCCGCTTTCGCGTAGCCTTCGCCGCCCACCGGCGTAAGCCGCCAATCCTTCAGCCGCTGCATCGCTTCAATCAGCGCCGCGTCCTTTAGATCACCCAATGCCGGGGCAGATAGCGTTTCTGCAAGCGCGCTTGCGAGGCGTTCCGACAAGACTTCGGCGAGCGCGCTCTTGATGTGCGCCTTTGAACGTGCGCGCTTGCGTTGGACGAGCCAATCTTCTGGCGCATCGGGCAGCCAATCGACGCTGATCGCTTCGCCCGGAGTCCAATACGAGGAAGCCTGCAGGATCGACGGCCCTGATAGCCCGCGATGTGTAAAGAGCGCTGCCTCGCGGAACGCCGCTTTGCCGGCCCGTACGATCACGTCGGCGGAAACACCGCTCAACGTCCGCATCCAAACAAGATCGCTCTCGGCGAACGTCAGAGGCACGAGGCCGGGGCGTGTCGGTTCGAGCGGCAGATTGAACTCACGCGCGATATCGTAAGCGATACCGCTCGCGCCAAGCTTGGGAATGGATAGCCCACCCGACGCCACAACCAACGCCGTGCTCTCGAACGCGCCTTGGCTGGTCTCGACGATGAAATGCTCGGTCCTGCAAACGCTCTGAACGCGGCACTGCGTGGAGATTTCGGCGTGCTCCGCTTCGCACTCTTGCAGCAGCATGCCGACGATGCGCGCAGATGAACGTGCACCATCGCAGAAGAGCTGGCCGAGTGTTTTCTCGTAGTGCGCGATGCCGTGTTTGCGTATCAGCGCGATGAAATCGTGTTGCGTGTGACGCGTTAGCGCCGAGCGCGCGAAGTGCGGATTGGCGCTGACGAAGCGGGCCGGATCATTGGCGTTGATATTGGTAAAGTTGCAGCGGCCGCCGCCGGAGATCAGGATTTTCGCCCCGGGCTCTGCGTTGTGCTCCAGCACGCGCACGCGCTTGCCGCGTTTGGCGGCATGCATCGCGCAGTAGAGGCCAGCTGCGCCGGCGCCGATGATGATGGCGTCATACGCCGCCACAGATCACGCTCTCTGGAAGCGGACGGTCTCGCCGTTGGCGCTGTAAGCGGGTTCGAGCATTTCGACGATCGAGGGCGCTACTTCATCCGGCGCGGGCAGCGTCATCGGATCTTCGCCTGGAAATGCTTTGGCGCGCATTGCTGTGCGCACGGGGCCGGGACTGAAGAGGTTCGCTTTGATCGGCGTGACGTTCAGCTCGGCGGCATAGCACTGCACGAGCACTTCGAGGGCCGCCTTGCTCGCTGCGTACGGCGCCCAATAGGCGCGCGGATCGCGGACGACGCCGGTGGTGAGAAACACGGCGCGGCCTGCATCGGATTCGCGCAGCAGCGGATGTATGGAGCGGATGAGGCGCTGATTGGCCATGAAGTTCACGCCAATCGTCTCTTCCATAATCGACGGTGTGGCTTGGTGCGTGGGTGTCAGCGAGCCGAGAGCGCCGGCGCATGCGGCGAGAGCGTCGAGTTTGCCGTGACGCTCGAATAGCGCAGCGCCCAGTTGATCTATGCCGGCATAGTCTTTGAGGTCCATTGGTACGAGGGTGGCTTCGCCGCCGATCGCGCGAATGTCGTCGTCGAGTTTCTCAAGCGCCTTCTGGGCGCGCGCTACGCAAACGACGCGCCAGCCTCGCCGCGCCAGCTCAAGGGCGACAGCGCGGCCAATGCCACGCGATGCGCCGGTGACCAGCGCAATCCGCTTTTCGTGCGTGCTCATTCGGCGGCGCGTTCAGCCAGCAGAGGCAGTTGCGCGAGCTTGCCTTCGGTCTGCGCTTGGCGATCGACAAGCGGGGTAGGGTAATCGCCGGTGAAGGCGTGGTCGGTGAATTGCGGGTTTTCGGCGTTGCGCTTTTCTTCGCCCATCGCAGAGTAGAGCCCCTCCACCGAGAGGAAGCCCAGCGTATCGACGCCGAGGCTCTTGCGCATCTCTTCGAGCGTCATTTGCGCGGCCATCAGATCGGCGACGACCGGCATATCGATGCCGTAGAAGTCCGGATGCTTGATCGGCGGTGAGGCGCTGCGGAAGTGAACTTCGCGCGCGCCAGCTTCACGCACCATCTGGACGATCTTGCGCGATGTGGTGCCGCGCACAATCGAGTCATCGACCAGCACGACGCGCTTGCCTTTCAGCACATGCAAGTTTGCCGAATGCTTCAAGCGCACGCCGAGCGCGCGGATCTCTTGCTTCGGCTGGATGAAGGTGCGGCCGACATAGTGGTTGCGGATGATGCCGAGCTCGAACGGAATGCCGCTCTCTGCTGCAAAGCCCATCGCAGCGGGGACGCCTGAGTCCGGCACCGGGACAATGACGTCAGCTTCGACGCCGGTTTCTTGTGCGAGCCGTCGGCCCATGCGCTTGCGAAGGTCGTAAACAGAACGCCCGTCCACGATCGAGTCGGGGCGGGCGAAATAGACGAACTCGAAGAGGCAGGGGCGGGCTTGGCGTTTGCCGAACGGGAAGTGGCTAGTGATCTCAACCTTGCCAGACTTGCCGCGCGCAATGGTGACGACTTCGCCCGGCTCGATGGTGCGCACGAAGGTCGCGCCGATCATGTCGAGCGCGCAGGTTTCCGACGCGAGGATCGCAGCGCCCGCAAGATCGCCGAGCACGAGCGGACGAATGCCGATTGGATCGCGCGCACCAATCATCATGTCTTGGGTCAGGCCGACGAGCGCGTATGCGCCTTGAATGTCGTGCAATGCGTCGACAAAGCGATCGATGACGCTGCGCCGTTGCGAGCGTGCGACCAGCTGTAGGACGCATTCAGTGTCGGAAGTCGATTGGAAGATCGCGCCTTCTTGCACCAAGCGATCGCGCAGGCTGGCAGCGTTGGTCAGATTGCCGTTGTGTGCGATGGCGAAGCCGCCGAAGGCGAGCTCGGCGAAGAGCGGCTGAACGTTGCGGAGGATCGTGCCGCCTGTTGTCGCGTAACGTGTGTGGCCGATGGCTGAAGTGCCCGGCAGGCGCTCCGGCATGTCGGGGCCAGCAAAGTGCTCGCCGACGAGGCCGAGATAGCGCTCGTGATAGAAGCGTCCGCCCTCGAAGCTGACGATGCCGCAGCCTTCCTGGCCGCGATGCTGAAGGCCGTGCAGGCCGAGTGCGGTCAGGACCGAAGCGTCCTCGCTGCCAAACACGCCGAATACACCGCACTCTTCGCGCGGCTTGTCATCGTCGTCCCATCGATCAGCCGGGTCTGCCGGCGCCTGGAGAAAGTGGAGGGAAGGGCGCTCGGCGGTCATTGGTCCTCAGGTTGGCCTAAGGTTGGGCCGGTGTTGCTTCGGGTTCCGCCGGCGGGATTGGCGCCGACTCGCCCTGACGTCGTTCAATTATATCACGCGCGCGGTCACGCGCTTGAGGCAGAACGATCTCAAGAGCTGACGCGACACTGTTGTATATAGGATAAGTTCTCGCCCCGCGTATGGCGTCTTGCATCGGATCGGCAGTCGCTGGCGTCTCATCTGTTCTGCGAATTAGCAGGACTAGCAGCGAAACGACGAGGATTCCGCGCAAAACACCGAATGCCAGGCCGGCAGCGCGGTCGAAGGAACCGATCTCGGTGGACTGGTGGGCGGTCTTCGCCACTGTCGAAACAATCACCGTGATCACGATAAAAACGATGAGGAAAACGCCAAGGCCTGCGGCCACGGCCGCGAGCCAGCCGCTCAGCGGCGTGAAGCTTGCGACCGTCGGGCCGAGCGGTTCGGCGAGATAAAGCCCGCCGATGGCTCCGCCAATGAAGGCGATGATCGAGAACATTTCGCGGATCAGGCCGCGGGCGAACGCCATGACCCCGGACAGCCCCAGGACCACAAGGGCCGCAAAATCAAACCAAGTGAAGCCGAGGTCCATTTCAGTCGCTCCCCACCCATGAGGCCCGCTCATCCTGAGCAGTAGGCCAGGGATAGCCGTTGAGTCCGGCGCTGGAAAGGCCACTCAACCACATGGGCGAAGCTCACGAGGTCGTTTCGACGCCGATCGCCGCCGCGAGATCAGCGATGTGCCCGATCTTGCGCATTTTCACGCCCTCGCCGCCGCCATTGCGCTTTTGCGGCGGTGCGTAGGCGCTGGTGAAGCCAAGTTTCGCGGCCTCCTTCAACCGAAGATCGGCGCGCCCCGCGGGGCGCACTTCGCCAGAGAGCGCGACCTCTCCGAACACCACGCAATCTCGAGGCAGCGCACGATCCGCCAACGCAGAAATGAGAGCGGCAGCTACGGCCAAGTCCGCCGCCGGCTCGGTAATGCGCAAGCCGCCGGCGACAGAGAGGTAGACGTCGCGTCCAGAGAACGAGAGTCCGCAACGTGTCTCTAACACTGCGAGGATCATTGCTAGACGCGCTGAATCCCATCCAATGACGGCGCGGCGCGGCGTGCCGTATGCGGTCGGCGCCGCGAGCGCTTGAATTTCAACCAGCACTGGGCGCGAGCCTTCGACGCCTGCAAATACTGCAGCGCCCGATGGGCGCTCGCCCGCGCCGCCGAGAAAGAGCGCCGACGGGTTCGGTGTCTCGACCAAGCCTTGGTCGACCATTTCGAACACGCCGATCTCATCGGTTGGGCCGAAGCGATTTTTCACCGCGCGCAAGATGCGGAAGGGCATGCCGCGCTCGCCCTCAAAATAGATCACCGCGTCGACCAAGTGCTCGACGACGCGCGGTCCGGCGATCTGGCCGTCTTTGGTGACGTGGCCGACGAGGATCAAAACTGAGCCGCTTTTCTTAGCAAAACGGACCAATTCGTGCGCGCAGGCGCGGACTTGAGCGACAGTGCCAGGCGCTGCTTCCACGCCGTCGGCCCAAACCGTCTGGATCGAGTCCACGATCACGACGTCGGGCTTCAGTTGCTTCAGGCCTTCGAGGATTTTGCGCAGGTCAGTCTCGGCCGCGAGCCGCACTGGTGCGTCGCCAGCTTGGAGTCTGCGCGCGCGGTCTTGAACTTGAGCCTCAGCTTCCTCGCCGGTGACGTAAGCGACGCTATGACCGCCGCGCGCCAATGCCGCCGCTGCTTGCAAGAGTAGCGTCGACTTGCCGACGCCTGGGTCGCCACCGATCAGAATCGCCGATGCTGGCACCAAGCCGCCGCCGCAGACGCGATCAAACTCGGAGATGCCGGTTGCGAGGCGAGGTGGCGGATCGGCTTCGCCGGTGAGCTCGACAAATTCCAGCGCCTTGCTCTTCTTGCCCATGGGCGCAGCGAGGGCGCCTGGCACAACGGGGCGCGCAGCCTCTTCCACGAGCGTGTTCCACTCGCCGCAGGCTTCGCACTTGCCGGCCCATTTGGGCCAGATCGCGCCGCAAGCTTGGCAGGTGAAAACGTGGTCCGACTTAGCCATGGCGCGTCCGAATCTCCTGGCCTCAGCCTAGCCTGCTTGGCTGGAACATATATAGAACAAACTGTCTCCGCACGCCAGATTGAAATCGGCGGACGGGCTGGCGCTGCTTTGCTAGCGTCAGCGCCGCATGACGGACTTGCGCGCACTTCATACGCTCGAAGGCGAACGCGATTTCGAATGGCGCGGCGGTAATCAAACGCGCGTCGAAGCATTGACCGACATGATGTTCGCCTTTGCGCTGACGCTGCCGGTCGTCTCTAACGCGCCGACGCCGAAAAAGCGCCCGACGCCGGGCATGTGATGGAGGAGTGCTGATGCGCATCGCTGCGATCATTCTTGCTTTGGCGCTTGCTGCGTGTGGCGCACAGCCCGTAGCGGAAGCGCCACAAGATGCGAGCGCGGGCTCGACCGGCGTTGGCAATGTGCCCGACCAAGCCTTCACGCTCGAAGCCGAAGCGCTGATCGGGCTGTGGAGCTTTGACCGCACGTGCGGGCTCTACGATCTTGTGTTCGACGAGCAGGACCTCGTTCAGTACTACGATTACACGACCACGCCGGGTAACGTGATCTCCTATCGCGGCGCATGGGAAACCGCCGACAACAATCGCGTTGTGCTCAATGTGCGCCGTATCGATATGGAGAACGAGCCGACGGGTGACGCGGTGACTTTCAATCTCGATGTTGGCGCAACCGTTACGGACGATTTGATCGGCGCATTCGGGCCTGCCGGCGGTCCTGCGCGTGACATCACCGCACTCCGCTGCCCGGACGAGGATCGCGAGTAATGACAAGCATCTACGACTTCACAGCGCGCACGATGGATGGCGCTGAGCGCAGCGTCGGCGAGTATCGCGGCAAGGTGTTGCTGGTGGTGAACACCGCGAGCCAATGCGGTTTCACCTATCAGTACAAAGGTCTTGAAGCGCTGCATCGCAAATACGCTGACCGCGGTTTCGAAGTGCTTGGCTTTCCGTGCAATCAGTTCGGCCAGCAAGAACCGGGCGATGCTGCGGAGATCAAGAATTTCTGCTCGCTCACTTATGACGTGACGTTTCCGATGTTCGCCAAGATCGATGTGAAGGGCCCAGCCCAGCATCCGATCTACGATCACATGACGCGCGCCAAAGGCGGTGGCCTGCTGGGTCGCGACATCAAATGGAATTTCACGAAATTCCTGATCGGCCGCGATGGCAAAGTGCTCGCGCGCTTTCCGCCGACCGCCAAACCGGAATCCTTGGAAGGCGCAATCAAAAGGGCGTTGTAATGCCGGTTCATGGCTTAACTCCGATCCTCAATGTCTCCAGCATTGTTGAGAGCCAAGAATGGTTTCAGAAACTCGGCTGGGCGCCTGGTTTCATTTGGCCTCATGACAGCACCAATCCTGATTTTGGCGCCGTGTGCAGCGGCAAGGTTGAGATCTTTCTCTGCCGTGGCGCGCAAGGCTCGCGCGGGACGATTATGCCGCGTTTTGTCGGCGACGACGCCACGGATGGCGTTTGGATGAGCTGGTGGGTGGATTCGCCCGCCGAGGTGGATGCGATTCACGCGAAGGCTTTAGCCGACGGCCTCATCGTGACGTTTCCACCGACCGATGAGCCATGGAATGTGCGCGAATTTCACCTGCGCCATCCTGATGGCCACATGTTTCGCGTGAGCGCTGGCTTGGGCGACCATTAGGCACGCGTATTCATCATCGCGCTTCACAGTGAAACCGAAGGGCAGGACGCTGAGCTGACGCGCTAAGGCGCCAAGATAAAAATGAGAGACTGCGCGTTT
>CAYZIJ010000016.1:0-59402 GCA_964478365.1 uncultured Terricaulis sp. | reverse complement strand
TGCCGCGACGGGGCGTGCGAAGCGCGCGGCGCGGTTCAGAGATGAACAGCGCACCCTATAAACTACCCAGCGCGGATCGCGCGCCCCGTTCTCCCGCTTGGGAGCGAACTGCAAGAGCATTCTCGGAGGCGCTTCGGCGCGCGCCGCGCTCAGCCGTGCGTGACAGTATCGATCGCCGCGACAATCTTCTCCGCCGCATCCATTGGCGACATCGCCGCCGCATCAATCCGTATCTCCGCCTTCTCCGGCGGCTCATACGGCGAATCTATTCCCGTGAAGTTCTTCAACTCACCCGCGCGCGCTTTCTTGTAGAGGCCCTTCACATCGCGCGCCTCGGCAATAGCCAGCGGCACGTCGACGAAAATCTCATAGAACTCGCCCTCACGCGCCAAGTTACGCGCGAGGTCGCGTTCGGCGCGGAAGGGGGAGATGAAGGAGACGAGCACGATGAGACCAGCGTCCGCCATCAGCTTCGCCACTTCCGCGACGCGGCGGATGTTTTCGACGCGGTCGGCTTGGGTGAAGCCGAGATCGCGGTTGAGGCCGTGGCGAATGTTGTCGCCGTCGAGCAGCACCGTGTGGCGGCCCATGGCGTGGAGTTTTTTCTCCACCAGATTGGCGATGGTCGATTTGCCGGCGCCGGAAAGTCCGGTGAACCAGAGGATCGCCGGCCGCTGACTCTTGATCGCCGCATGCGCGTCGCGATCGATCTCGAGCGCTTGCCAGTGCACGTTATGCGCGCGGCGCAGCGCGAAATGGATGAGGCCGGCGCCGGCGGTTTCGTTAGTGTCCGGATCGATGAGGATGAAGCCGCCGAGTTCGCGGCTCTGCGCGAACGGATCGAACGGAATGGCGCGATCGAGGCTGACATTGCAGAGCGCGATGCCGTTGGCTTCGATCTGGCGCGCTTGGTTCGGCTCGAAGGTTTCAATGTCTATGCCGTGACGGATGTCGGTGATCGTTGCGTGTGCTTGCGTGGCGCCGATCTTCAGTGCGTAGCGGCGGCCGGCATAGAGCGGCGCATCGCTCATCCACACGATCATCGCCTGGAACTGATCGGCGATCTCGCAGGGATTATCGGCAGCGGCGATGACATCGCCGCGCGAGCAATCGACCTCGTGGTCCAGCGTCAGCGTCACCGATTGGCCCGCAATCGCTTCCAGCAAATCGCCGTCAGCCGTGACGATGCGCGCGACCTTCGCAGTGCGGCCCGACGGCAAAATACGGATCGCATCACCCGGCTTCACGCTGCCCGCGCTGATGCGCCCAGCGAAGCCGCGGAAATCGAGATTGGGCCGCACAACGCTTTGCACGCTCATGCGCAGCGGCAGATCGCCGCGATCCGCCTCGCGCGGCTCTGCGCCTTCGAGCAATTGGATCAGCGTCGGCCCATCGTACCAAGGCGTCGCCGCGCTCCTCGACGCGATGTTGTCGCCGCTCACGCCCGAGACGGGGATTGCGGCCAAGCGCGGCAGATCGAGCGCGCCAGCGATCTCCACAAAATCCGAGACGATCTTATCGTACGCAGCGCGGTCGTAGCCGATCAGATCCATCTTGGTGATGGCGAGCACGGCTTGGCGGACGCCCATCAGCGAAAGAATGTAGGCGTGGCGCCGCGTTTGCGTCAGCACGCCCTTGCGCGCATCGATGAGCAGAATGGCGACATCCGCGTTCGAGGCGGCCGTCACCATGTTGCGCGTGTATTGCGTGTGGCCGGGGCCGTCGGCGACGATGAACTTGCATTTCTCGGTCGCGAAGTAGCGGTATGCAACGTCGATGGTGATGCCTTGCTCGCGCTCGGCCATCAGGCCATCGACGAGTAGTGCGAAATCCAATTCGCCACCGCGCGTGCCGACGGTTTTGGAGTCGCGCTCCAACGCCGCGAGTTGATCGTCCGGCACAATGCCGAGGTCGTAGAGCAGGCGGCCGATCAACGTGGACTTGCCGTCATCGACGGAGCCACAAGCGACAAGGCGCAGGAGGGTCTTTTCCGCCGCCATCAGAAATAGCCCTCTTGTTTCTTCTTCTCCATCGAGGACGGCGTGTCGCTATCGATCAAGCGGCCTTGGCGTTCGCTCGCATTGCTTTCGAGGATTTCGCGGATGATGTCGGCGACGCTCGCCGCATTGCTCTCAACCGCGCCGGAGAGCGGATAGCAGCCGAGCGTTCGGAAGCGCACGCGGCGCATCTCCGGCTTTTCGCCCGGCTCAAGCCGCATGCGCGCATCATCGACCATGATCCACGCGCCGCTGCGGCGCACGACGGGGCGCTCAGCGGAATAATACAAAGGCACGATCGGAATGTTTTCCGCTTCGATGTATTGCCATACATCAAGTTCGGTCCAGTTCGAGAGCGGGAAGACGCGGAAGCTTTCGCCGGCGCGTTTGCGCGTGTTGTAGAGGGTCCACAGTTCCGGCCGCTGGTTCTTCGGGTCCCAGCGTTGGTGTTCGGAGCGGATCGAGAAGATGCGCTCCTTGGCGCGGCTCTTTTCTTCGTCGCGGCGCGCGCCGCCGATGGCTGCGTCGAAACCGAACTCGCTCAGCGCCTTTCGCAAGCCCTCGGTTTTCCAGATCGTCGTATGTGCTTCCGAGCCCTGATCGAACGGGTTGACGTTTTTCGCCTCGCCATCGGGATTGCGATAGACGATGAGTTCGTGCTCAGCCGCCGCCGCATCGCGCATCGCGTACATGTCGCGAAACTTCCAGGTCGTGTCGACGTGCAGCAGCGGAAACGGCAGCTTGCCGGGAAAGAACGCCTTCTTCGCCAGGTGCAGCAGCACGCCGCTATCCTTGCCCATCGAATAGAGCATCACTGGCCGCGCCGTCTCGGCCGCGACTTCGCGGAGGATGTGAATGCTTTCCGCTTCGAGGGCTTTGAGATGCGTAAGGCGCGCCTTAGACGCCATGATAGCTCCGATACCAATCGACGAAGCGGCCAATGCCGGTCTCGATCGGCGTTTTTGGGGCAAAGCCGACATCGCGTGCAAGATCGTCAACATCGGCATAGGTGGCGGGCACGTCGCCCGGCTGCATCGGTAGGAAATTCTTGATCGCGGTTTTGGCGGTGGCCTCTTCGATCACTTCAATCAGACGCATCAGCTTCACCGGCGCGTTGTTGCCGATATTGTAGAGGCGATAGGGGGCGCTTGACGTGGCGGGGTCCGGATCGGCGCCGCTCCAGTTCGGATTGGACGCCGCCGGTTGCTCGCCCACGCGCGCGACTGCTTCGACGATGTCATCGACATAGGTGAAATCGCGCTGCATTTCGCCGTTGTTGAAAACGTCGATCGGCTCGCCGGCGAGGATCGCTTTGGTGAAGAGATAAACCGCCATGTCCGGGCGTCCCCACGGACCATAGACGGTGAAGAAGCGCAGGCCCGTCACCGGCAGGCGATAGAGGTGCGCATACGAGTGAGCGAGCAGTTCGTTGGCTTTCTTCGTCGCCGCATAAAGGCTGACAGGGTGGTCGACGTTTTGATGCACCGAGAACGGCATCCGCGTTGTCGCGCCGTAGACTGAGCTCGATGACGCATAGACCAGATGCTTCACGCCGCCATGGCGGCAGCATTCGAGAATGTTGACGAAGCCATCAAGGTTCGAGCGCACGTAAGCGTGCGGATTGGTCAGCGAGTAGCGTACGCCGGCTTGCGCGGCGAGGTGATGGACCAATTCGAACTTGTACTCGTCGAAGAGCGCGCTAAGCGCAGGCATATCCGCGAGATCAGTCTCAGCGAACGTGAAGCCCGGATGCTTCTGAAGCTCCGTAAGCCGCGCGCGCTTCAGCGAGACATCGTAATAATCATTCAGATTATCGAGGCCGACGACGCCGCGTCCGTCACGCAGCAAGCGCTCGGCCAAATGGTAGCCTATAAAGCCAGCAGCGCCGGTCACGAGGACGGGGGTCGACATAAAAGCCTTGAGCATGAGCGCGTTCGCAGATCACGCGCTTTCAAGTCCGTTCGATAGGCGCCGCAGCGGTCAAAATCAACTGAACGCGCGTTTGCGGGGCGCTTCCAGCGCGCCAATCGCGCCAACGATGCCGGCCGCGATGAAAAGCGTGGCGATCCACCACTCTGCCCAAGCGCTGAAGCTAACGTTGGCGATCACGCCCGCCGTCGCAAGCGTCCCGCACGCCGCCGCCGCTGCGAGCGGGCGTTCACTATAAGCGCGCGAGAGCCATGCGCCGCCGGCGAGCAGCGCGATCGCGGCGATCGCAGCACCGATGCCGCCCAGTTCGAGCCAGATCTGCAAGCTTGCGCTGTGTGGATGGTTTGCGATGGCGGGAAACTCCATGCCGCGCACGATGGTCGTCGCTTCCATTGCGCGCGACGCTTCAAAGCCGTGTCCAAGAAGCGCGCGTTCTTCGATGCGGCCGATCGCATAGGCCCAGATGCCTGCGCGATGCGCCCAACTCAAAGGCATTGCGTCGGCTACGGCTTGGTTGGCGAAGAACAACGGCGTCGCGAACGGTGCGGCAAGCAACCAGGCTGCGAGCCCGCCGGTTGTCGCCCAGATCATCAAACGGGGCAGCACCCGCGCCGCGCCAAATACGATTAACCCGGCGGCGAAGGCGACGAGATTGGCTGCGGTATCGAACTGGGTTGAGATCACTGCGATCCCGACAAGGAGCGCGAGGCCGAGCAGCGTCCACGTGCGGCCCATCAAAAGCAGCCCGCCTGCGGCGCCCCAGCCGATGGTTACCAGAAAGGCGCCCGCACGACTCAAATTGCGGGTCAACTCGCCTGGATCGATCACGTCCGGCTGGGCCGTGCGGTTGATCAACAGGGGCGTAAGCGCCTCGACCGCCAATAAAGGGATCAAGATCAGCGCGGCCGCCGCTGCGCCCGCGATTGTCAGCCGGGCGCCGGCGCTGCTGGCATATGTCGCGAGCAGGAGCCCTCCCAGAATCTGTGAAGCAAACTTCAGCGCCTGCTCGGTCGCCGCGTGTGGGGACCAGGTCGATGTGATCCCGGCCCATAGCGTGAAAACAACCAGTAAGAATATGAAAATAGGCTTATTTTTAACGAGTGACCGAAAGAAGGAAGGTCGCGTGCTGGCCAGCCCAACCAGCGTGACCAGCACAGCGAATCCGAGCGCGCCGCCGACGGCAATGCCGGGTGCAATTGCGAAGAAAATCGCCAGCGCAATCGCGCCGGGGTCGAGACGGGGCGTGCTCATGCTTTCAGCTTTAAGCCCTGCACCGCCCATTGCGTAACCAACATTTCTGTATCGTCACCGGGTATTCACTATAACGGCTTGGCGCCGGGTGAGTTTTAGGCTTTGTTACGCTTCAGGCGCGTATGAGGGACGGGGGCAGCGCGTCGCCCCTGGCGCGGTGGGAGCCACAGAATGTCGGACAAGCCAACGGATTTTAGCCGCGAAGTGCGCGACACCGTCGTAAAGTCCGGTCTTACCGGCGTCGCCGCAACCGTTCTCGCGGTAACTATCTTTTCGCCAGCTGGCTTCGGTGGCTTGATTGGCACGTCGCTGGCGTCTGGTTTCGGTGGCGATGCAAACGCCTCGTCGACGGAAGATCCGTATGCGAGCCTGCCAGCTTTCCCGGCGCCGCTGTCAGCGATCGAACTCGACAACATCCGCAGTGACCTCGCGCGCACCACCGCGTCGCTTGAGATCACCCGCGCGGCGACGGACGGCAAAATCGAATACATCCGCTCGATCGCGGCGAGCTCTGGTGCGGTCACTTTCACGCCGATGTCGATCTCGGCGCCCGTTGGCGCGGGCCTTCGTTCGACGACGAGCAATGAAGTGGCCTTCGCGCCGGTGGAAGTTTCTACCACCGCAGTGAGCTACATGACCAACGAAGCGGGCAACGTGCAGTACGCCGATCCGCATCTCGAACTGGCCGATCTGCTTCTCTCGCGCTAAAGCGCCGGGACAATCCGTTCTAAGATCGAGCGTCGCGTAAGCGGCGCTCGATCTGTTTTAAGGTTCGGACTTTTGGAGTCTGGCTTGCCTGTCTGCGCTGTCATCGTCAGCTATCGTACGGGACCAGCGCTCGCCGCGTGCCTGGAATCGCTGGCGCGCGCGCAAGCGCTGGATGAAGTAGTCCTCGTCGATAACGGCAATCCACCTTCCGAAGCTGAAGCGCTAGACGCGTTCGCCGCGAGCCACGGTCATGCGCGTGTGGTGCGCGGGCAGGGCAATGTAGGCTTTGCTGCAGGGTGCAATCTTGGCGCACGCACCGGCGGCGGCGACGTGCTGGCGTTTATCAATCCCGATGTGGCGCTTTCCGCCGACGCGATCCCGCGCCTCGCCGCAGCACTTCGACCGGCGCTGGCGCCCGCGATTATTGGTGGTGATCTGCGCGACTCTGCCGGTCGGCCCGACCGTGGAGGCCGACGTGATCGGCTGACGCTGTGGCGGGCGGTTGTCTCGTCGTCCGGCTTGTCCAAGCTGGACCGGCTCGCGCCGATCTTTCGCGATTTTAACCGTCACGCCGATCCGTTGCCGGCGGCGCCGGCGCGCGTCGGCGCTGTCAGCGGCGCGCTGCTGATGATGCGGCGCGCAGATTTCGAGGCGTTGGGTGGATTCGATGAAGGCTATTTCCTGCACGTCGAGGACATCGATCTGTGCCGCCGCGCCGAGCAAACGGGTGGCGACGTGTTGTTCGTGCCCGGCCCGCACGGCGTGCATCGGCGTTCGTCGAGCGAAACGCCCGCGCGCGTCGTTGCGCGGCACAAGGCCGAGAGCATGGCGCGCTATTTGCGCAAGTTCGCGCGTGGGCCGATTGAAGGCGCGCTATCCAATGCGGCGTCCGCGGTCCTGCTTGCGGTGACGCCAAAATCCTAGTCGCGTAGCTCGCGGATCACTGGCTGACGGTTGAGAACGATCAGCGGATTCCACGCCAGCATGCGCGCGATCTCAGCCGTGTTCGCTTTGCGCGCGCGCTGAATCGTCTGCCGCGCACGCCATGCGATGGCGAACCCGCTAAATCCAGCAAGCAGACCCTCAAGCGGCGCGCCGCGTTGGCGCACGATCAGCGACCAGCCGACAACAAGCACGCTCGCCAACAAATGCGCTGGCAGGAGCAGCCAGAACAGTGGCGACGGCATGCATTTAACGAACGTCCAAAAGCGATTGCGCGCGCCGTGGAAGTCGGCGAAGCGCGAGCGCGCACCGGTCGAGCCGCCACCGACATGTGCGACCACTGCGTCGGGTGATTGCAAAATCTGCCCGCCGAGCAAGCGCAAACGAAAGCCGAGATCGACGTCCTCGAAGAAGCAGAAGAAGTCTTCGTCGAAGCCGCCGACAGCTTCGAATGCTTCACGCCGCACCAGCATCGCCGCCGCGCAGGCGCTGAATGTCTCGCCTAGCGGAGGCGCTGCGTCTCGCGGGCGTCCGTAACTTGAGCGATAGGCAATGCCGCTGGCGTGGAGCACGTCGCCAGTGCCGTCGAAGAGATCGGTGTCAGCTCTGATCTGCGTAGAGCCGATCGCGACGGCGCGCGGATGGCGTTCAGCAGTAGCGATCAATGTGGCGAGCCATGCAGGCTCGGGGAATGCGTCGGGATTGAGAAAGACGAGATAGGGCGTGTCGGCGTCGCGTGCGGCCAGATTGTTGCCGGCGGCGAAGCCCAAATTCTGCTCGCTCTGGATAAGGCTCGATGGCGCCGGCAGGTCGCCGAGTTTTGGCCGCTCATCGGCGCGCGATGCGTTGTCCACCATCACCAGCCGCCAGCGCGTTTCGGTTTGCGCCGCTACCGCAGCCGACATCCGCGCCTGCCAGCGTGCACTATTGTGCGAAACGACGATGATGGTGGCGAGCGGCTGATCCACGCCTCGCCTTCTACAGGTTCAAACTGCGCCGCCAAGGCGTCAGCGGTTGGCAGGCGTGGGCGGCGCGGCTTAAGACACGTGACGATGGCGTCAGAAAAGACACACCGCTCCATCTTGGTGACCGGCGGCGCCGGGTTTATCGGCTCGGCCATGTGCCGGGCGCTCACGCGTGCTGGCCGCCGCGTGCTCAACCTTGATGCGCTCACTTACGCTGCGAGCTTGAGTTCGCTTGCCGAGATCACGTCCGCATCAGACTACACCTTTGTCGAAGGCGACATCCGCGATGCGAGTCTGATCGCGAAATTGTTCAACGATTTTCAGCCGGACTCGGTGATCCATCTCGCGGCTGAAAGCCACGTCGACCGATCCATCGGCGCGTCAGCGCCTTTCATCGACACCAATATCACCGGCACGCACACGCTGCTCGAAGCCGCGCGCCGCTATTGGGGGGATTTGAGCGGCGACGTGCGCGCGCGCTTTCGCTTCCTGCACGTCTCGACTGACGAGGTGTTCGGCTCGCTCGGCGCGAATAGCGCGTTCACCGAAATCACACCTTACGATCCGCGCTCTCCCTATTCAGCGAGCAAAGCCGCATCCGATCATTTGGTGCGGGCTTGGTGGCACACGTACGGCTTGCCGGTGCTGATTTCGAACTGCTCCAATAATTACGGCCCGTATCAGTTTCCGGAAAAATTCATTCCGAACATGATTATTAAAGCGCTGAATGGCGCTGCTTTGCCAGTTTACGGCGATGGCGGACAGGTGCGCGATTGGCTGCATGTGGATGATCATGTGGCGGCGCTGCTGGCAGTGTTAGAGCGCGGGCAGGCTGGTGAGAGCTACGTCGTCGGCGGCCGCAGCGAGCGGTCAAACATCGATGTCGCGCAAGCGATTCTGGCGTTGGTGCGTGAACTGGCGCCTGAGAGCGGCGCCGGCGCACATATCGCGTTCGTCGCTGACCGCCCCGGTCATGATCGTCGCTACGCCATCGATTGCAGCAAGATCGAGCGCGATCTGGGTTGGCGCGCTGCGCATCGCTTCGAAGAAGGCCTGCGCGAGACGGTGCAATGGTACATCGCGCGCCGCGATTGGTGGGCGCCGATCCTCGAGCACCGATATGACGGCGAACGCCTCGGCCTGAAGGCGGCGCCCTGATGCAGATCGACCGCACTACCATAGACGGCGTATTCGTCCTGCATCCGCGCAAGTACGCCGATGCGCGCGGTTTCGTGGCCGAGACTTTCAAAGCTTCAGTGTTGCGTGACGCGGGCGTCACGCACGAGTGGATGCAGGAAAACCACTCTTACTCCGCGCGCGTAGCCACAGTGCGCGGGCTGCACTTCCAAGCGCCGCCAGCGGCGCAAGCAAAGCTCATACGCGTGCTGCGCGGCGCGATCTTCGATGTCGCGCTCGACATCCGCCGCGCTTCGCCGACCTACGGCGAGCACGTTGCCGTCGAACTCAACGCGGAGGGGATGCAGCAGCTCTATATCCCTGCGGGCTTCGCGCACGGGTTCTGCACGCTCACCGACGACACCGAAGTGCTCTACAAAGTGAGCGCCGATTACGCGCCCGCGCAGGAGGGCGGCGTGCTCTGGAATGATGCCGACCTCGGCGTCGCTTGGCCCGCCAGCGCCGCCCTAACGTCGGAGCGTGACGCCGTATGGCCCCGTTTCAAGGATTTCGTCTCGCCATTCTAACGCGGCGCGATCTGATCCATGCAGAGGCTAAGAGCTTCACGCCACGGTCGCGGCGCTATGCCGGCCAGCGCCGTGAACTTCGAAGAGTCCAAGCGCGAGTTTGGAGGGCGCGTCGCCGCGGTCGGATATTCTGCGCTGAGCATGCGGCTCACGCGTGCGCTCTTGAGGCCCCGCGCTGTCGCTTCGTCGAAAATGCCGTCTGCAAACTCCGCCCATGTCGCGTCGTCAGCGCCAGCAAAATGAAACACTTCGCCGGCAGCATCGCGCCGCTCTGCCAGTGCCAAGCATGCGCGCGCGAGATCCTCAGCTGAAGTGGGGCGTCCGACCTGGTCGACCACGACGCTCACCCGGTCGCTTTTCTCCGCCAGTGTGAGCATCGTGCGGAGGAAGTTGTGGCCGTACGCGGCGAACACCCATGACGTGCGAACCACGGAGCCGCCCTGGCGCAGCACTGCGTCTTCGCCCTCGGCCTTGGACTGACCATAAACATTGATCGGCGCGCGCGGATCGCTCTCGACATAGGCGCCGTCCTTGGCCCCGTTGAACACGTAATCGGAGGATAGATGCACAAGCGGCAACGCCAGCACAGCGCATGCTTCCGCGAGCGCCGCTGCGCCGTCGCGGTTTAGCGCGAACGCTCTTTCGCGATCGTTCTCCGCCCGATCGACAGCTGTGTAGCCGCCTGCATTGATGACAGCACGCGCGTTCGACTGGCGCAATTTTTCCAGCATTGATGCGGTTTCCGCGAGATCGAACCGATCGCTGCCCCAGGCTTCGATGGCGTCGCCTCCAACGCGTTGCAGCGCTGTTGCGAGTTGGCCCGAGCGGCCGATGACGAGGATGCGTCCGCTCACGATCGCGTCGCCCTAGAACGAGGGGATAGATCCATTTCAATCCGACAGGCCGATGGCGGAGCGACAATGGCGCTCAGCAAGGAGCGATCATGTCCGACTACACCACACGCCTGCAACTGCCGTTCTTGGCTGCGGGGCAGGCGCAGAAGCATATCACCGTCAATGAGAGCTTGTTGCGGCTGGACGCACTGGCCCAACTTGCCACCGTGTCCGCTAGCACCGTCAGCCAGCCCGGCTCTCCCGCCGATGGCGACGTCTACATTCTGCCATCGGGTAAAAGCGGCGCCGCTTGGGGCGGCATGGCCAATGGCGCGATCGCCTATTATCGCGATGGCGCCTGGGAGGCGATCAGTCCGCGCGAGGGCTGGCTGGCGCACGCCGCCGACGCGGATCGCCTCTACGTCTATTCCGGCTCTGCCTGGGTCGAGCTCGGCGCAGCCCTTGGCGCCTGGCGCATCATCGCTCATTCCGCCGTTGCAGCTGCGCTGACCGGCACGACCGCCGAAACCGTCCTCGCCAGCATTGCTATCCCGGCAGGCGCCATGGGCCCCAACGGCGTTCTTCGGGTGACCGCGCAATGGACCTACACAAGCAGCGCCAACAACAAGACCTTGCGCACCCGCCTCGGCGGCGGCCTCTCCGGAACCCTCTTTGACGCGATCGTTCCGACTACGAACGCGTTCCAGCGCCGTCAGTGCGACATCCAGAATCGCAATGCCCAGAACGTCCAATTCGCCCCACCCTCGGCCTACGTGGCCGGTTTCGGCACCTCGACCGGGGCGCCACTGACTGGAGCTGTGGACACCAGCGCGGGCCAAACCCTGGCCCTAACCGGCCAGCTCGCCAGTGCGGGGGAGACGATTACACTCGAAAGCTACCTGGTTGAGCTGGCTTTCCGGCCTTAAACCCCGTTTGTCACGATTGGGTAAGTCTAAAGGCCTATATTTTTCTGGTCGATTGGGCCCCTGCTGTTGCGCCGGCGCCACTCTATTCCGCCGCGGCGGAGTTGGCTTTTCGGGCGAGAATTGTAGGTTACACATCGACGTTTTGGTGAGGGCGGGGCCGGTGTCTGACGGGATTTCCTTTGTGCTGCACGCTCCGGCGGATGAGGCTTACGCCGCGTCTCTGGCTGGCGAGATCGGCGCGCTCACTCTGAAGCTCGAAGCTGGCGCGGTTTCTTCGCTTCAGTTCGGTTCGGGCGTTGTTTGCATCATTGTGTGGAGCGAGGCGCTCCGGCCGCAGAGTGATGCGCTGCTTGGCGCACTGGCTTCTGCGGTGGTGCTGGTGTCGCGCGTCAACGGCGCGCCGCTGCCACAGTCCTGGGCCGGCTTTGACGTGATCGACGCGCGGGGCGCTGCTGCAGATGCCGCTGAGCTTGCCGCAATCGCTCAAACCTACCGCGTCGCCGCCTTCGATCGCTCAGCGCAGCTGCAGGGCGCGGCGGCGTCCACCAAGCAACCGTTCGCGGCGCGCAGCGCCTACGGCATGGCTGCGACGTTTGCCGTGGCGAGCCTCATCGCGCCTTGGATCATGGATCGCGCGCAGGCAACCGATGCGAGTGGCGTTGGCCTCCAGCCACCATCCGCGCCGGCTCAAGGCGCCGGGATGTTGCGCGCATCGCTGCAAGCGATGTCCGCACCGGCTGCCAACACCGTTTCGACGCCAACGCCTGCGCTCGATCGCTGGCTCGCGCCGGCGGACGAAGATCTGGTTGTAGAGGCGGCAGCAGCGCCTGTGGTTGAGTCACGCTTGGTTGCGTACACGACCGACGTCGAGCCGCTTACGCTGACCATGGCCGTCTCGACGGTTCATGATGCAACCGCCGATCCGAAGCGCGACGCTTTTCACGCCGACATAGAGTCTGTTGTGAAGGCTGGTGAGCTGCTCGAGCCACTCAACTCCGCGAAGCATACCTGAGCGCTTAGCGTTCCTTGATCACGTCAAGCAGATAGCTCGCATACTCGGTCTTGCCGAGGCGCTTGGCTTGGCGCTCGACGGCTGCGGCATCGATATAGCCCAAGCCAAACGCGATTTCTTCGGGGCAGGCGATCTTCAGCCCTTGGCGCGTCTCCAGCACTTTGATGAACGTCGCCGCTTCATGCAGTGCTTCCGGCGTGCCGGTATCGAGCCAAGCATAGCCGCGGCCCATCAGTTCGACGCGCAAGCTGCCTTCGTCGAGATAGAGCTGGTTGAGATCGGTGATCTCCAACTCGCCTCTGGCCGAGGGCTTGAGCGTCGCGGCCTTCCCTGTTGCTGAGCTATCGTAGAAATAGATGCCGGTGACCGCCCAATCGGATTTTGGCGCCGCCGGCTTTTCCTCGATCCTGACAGCGCGTGCGCCATCGAACTCGACGACGCCGTAACGTTCCGGATCGCTCACGCGATACGCAAAGATCTGAGCGCCGTGGGTCAGCGTTGCGGCCTGGCGCAGCGCTTCGGGCAGGGCGTGACCGAAGAAGATGTTGTCGCCGAGGATCAGCGCGCATGGCTCGCCGGCGATGAACTCAGCGCCGATCAGGAGGGCTTCGGCGATGCCGCGCGGCGCGTCCTGAACCGCGTAGCTGAGCTTGACGCCCCACTGCGAGCCGTCGCCAAGAGCCGCCTGAAAGATCGGCACGTCGCGTGGCGTCGAGATGATGAGGATGTCGCGGATACCCGCCAGCATGAGCGTCGTCAGCGGGTAGTAGATCATCGGCTTGTCGTAGACAGGCAGCATCTGCTTGTTCACGGCGAGCGTCAGCGGATAGAGCCGCGTGTTCGCTCCCCCAGCCAGCAGAATGCCCTTCACGCGCGTCTCCTTGGGGCTCTGACGTTTGGCCTCAGCTGATGATACTTAGCCGCCATGAGCCTGCGATTCCACAACGCGCCGCCGATCGGGCGAGCATGAGCGTCGATCGCACACCGCCTTTCGCCGCGCGCTGGAGCGAGGGCTTGGGATTCTGGTTTTATCTCGACCGCGCAGGGCCGGGGGGGCTTGGCGGCTGGATCGCGCCGCCTGCGGTGCTGGAGGCGGAATGGATCGATGTCCAGTTCGATGGCAAACGTGTGCGCGCCAAGCTCAGGCGCGATGCTGATCCAATCGGCGGGCGCCCTCTCTATCGTTTCAGTGTGTCGTTGCGGTTTCCCGCGCGAGCGCTGGTGATGTTCGGCGTGGCTGGGAAGACGTTCGCGCGTCTGGTGCTGAGCCGGGGTCACGCTTCGCCACCCGCGCTGCCCGCGCCGCCTCGCATGTGGGGCGAGCCCGCGCCCATTTCGCCAGCACAGGGGCGGGCGCTTGTCGTGCTCGCGCCGATCGATTGGAGTTTTCGCCGCCAACGTAGTCAGCAGTTAGCGCAGGCGCTGAGCCATTCGTACGACGCCACCTTCTATCTCGGCCCCGCCAGCCTGCACCTTGACGGTTCGGCTCATAACGCGAGCGAGCGCATTGCGTTGCCGCTGCTCGGCGCTGCGCCGGAATGCGATTTCGCGACGCGTGGCCTGAGCGAAACCGAAGCGCGCGCTTGCGCAGATGGTCTGACGGAATTGCTCGGCAACGCGTCGGTCGACGTTCTAGTGCAATTTCCATCATGGCGCGCGGTTGCAACGCTGCTGCCAAATGCGCGCGTGATTTACGATTGCATCGACGACCACGCCCGCTTGCCGCATGTTACCGCGCCGCTGGACGCAGACGAGCGCGCGCTGGCTCAAGAGGCCGCTCTATGCCTCGCCACCAGTGATGCGTTGCATGAGCGCCTGACGTCTCTCGGTGCGCGCAACGTTATGCTTGCGCCAAACGCAGCTCAGGCACCCGAACCTAATGCATGGCCGCACCATCGCGACGCGGCGATCGTTTATCTCGGCGCGGTCGAGGATTGGTTCGATTTCGTGTTGCTCCAGGCGGCTGCGCTCTCAGTGCCGGAAGCGCAGGTGCGTGTCATTGGCGCCTGCAACGTCACGCCGCCGTCGGGCCTTTCCGGGCGCATTCGCTTCCTCGGCGAACACGATTACGCCAGCGCCATGCGCGCGCTCAGGCATGCGCGTGTTGGAATCATTCCGTTTCAGCGCGGCGCGTTGGCTGACGCCGTAAACCCGGTGAAAGCCTACGAATATCTCGCGGCCGGACTGCCCGTCGTTATGACGCCGATGGGCGGCACGGAATTGGCTAACGCACCGGGCGTAAGCGTCGCCGAGACGGCAGATACCTTCGCGCAAGCAGTTGCGCGCGCTTATGCGGACACGACCGATGCTGATCGCCAGTCGTTCGCAAAATGGGTGGAAGGCGAGACTTGGATCACGCGCGCGTCCCAGATTCTTGCGCGGCTCAACGCCTAACTGCGGCCCAGAACTTTGCTCCTAGGGACGCGCGATAAACGGCCGGATCGAGATGCTGCCGCACAAGTTTCAGCCCATGCTCACTTAGCGAACGCCGCCAGGACGCATCCGCGCGAAGTCGCTGCAGCAACGCCGCCGCCTGCGCGATATCCGGCTCAGCCCACCGCTGCCCAGCATAAATGCCCTGCGTATCTTGCACTGGTGTCGTCGTCGCCGAGACCAGCCCTTCAAAACCCTGCATAAAGTCGACATTGCCGGACCAATGCGTTGCGATCACCGGCGTGCCCGCCGCCATCGCCTCAGCAAGCGTAAGCCCGAAGCCCTCGGCACGATGCAGCGAAAGCAAAGCATCCGCGCTGGCGATCAATCGTGTTGCGTCCTCTTCCCGCCAGATCTCGTCGATGAAGCGAATGTTCGAACCCGCCACTGCTTGAATCTCGGCGCGTAAAACTGGCGCGACATCGCCACGCTGCGCCTTGATCACGAGCAAAACGCCTGGGTCATCGCCGAACGCCTGCTTGAACGCGGTGATCGCCCCGAATGGGTTCTTGCGCGCCAGCGATGAGCGGAAGTCGAAGAGTACCGCAACGATGAACTTATCCAGCGGTAAACCAAGCGCCGCCCTGAACGCGTCGCGAGGGGCAGCCTCATCACCGGCGCCAACCGGATGCGGCACGACGCGCACCGGCGCGCCTCCGCCAAAACGCAGCGCCTGCGCCGTGTACGCGCTCGGCGCCCACACTTCATCAAGCAGCGTTTTGCGCCGAAGCCAAAGCGGCGGCGCTTGCGGCAATTCCCACGCCCAATAGCCGGCAAGGAAGGCTTGCTCGAACGCCTCGGCGCCAACAGACACCAACGCGACCACAAGTTCCGGCGGGTTGACGTGGAATATCCACGCGCCGCCTGGCGTGAACTTTCGAGCAGGGCGCTTCAGCAATGCGGCGTGCGTCAGCGTGCCGAGATCAACGAGCTCCGTCTCGACCTCTTCCTCAAGCGCATACCCACAGCGTTTCGCTGACGCCGCGATGCCGTGGCTCTCCGAGAAAAATCCCGCGACCTTCACAGTTCCGGGCAACACGTCGTGCGGCCGCCGTTGCAAACGCATTTCGAAAAAGCGATCGAGCCCGCCCCACAGAACAGGCGAGATGGCGCGGCGCGCGCCTTGCGGCAGCGGCAGTCCTTTCCATGCCGATCTCAGGGCTTCGATCATGATTCCCACATGCATCGAGCTTGGTTCACCATGCAACGGCTAGAGCGCCTTGACGGCTGCTTCCGCTGACAGGTTAGAAGAGCGTCACGTTCCCCCTTGCGGCGTAAGGGGAGGCGTCCGTAGGGCGGGTGCCGCACATCCGTTCAGAGCAGTCGAAGGGTGATTAGGCGCGATGGCGCAAGCCATTCCATTCTCGGATTTCGTGGCGATCGTCGCGCCGCTGCCCCGGCCAGGCGCGGTGGTCGAGGGATGGATGGCGCGCATCCGCGCCGTCGATGAAATCTTCCTCGATTGTGGCCGGGTCTATCTCAATTTCGACGCCTCGACGCCCGCCAATGATCCGCCGCCCATGGCGCGCTTCGGCGACGCCGTAGAATTTCGCATCCACCCGCTGAGTGAAAAACACCGCGCCACTGTCGAAGCGGTCATCTTAGCCTCGCGCTTCACTTACGTTCACACCGTCCACCTCGCGCGCTTTGTGCTGAGCTATCTGCCGACGGGCAAGATCCTCGTCGATTTTCATGGCGCCACGCCGGAAGAAGAAGAGATGCTCGGCAACCCGGTGAACGCCGAGTTCTATGCCGGTGTCGAGCGCGCAGTGATTGCTGGCGTCCGCTCGGCCGTGGTGGTCACCAAAGCGATGATCACGCACCTGCGTGCAAAATACCCCGACTGTTCGTGCGAGTTCATTTTGTTGCCGATCATGGAGACGCATGATTTCGATCTTGCGCGCCGCGAGCCATCGGCAGACGGTCGCTACACGGTCATCTACGCTGGCGGCACGCAAACTTGGCAGAATCTGCCGCTCATGCTCGACGCCGCTGCGCGCGCCAATGTCGATTGCCGCTACGTGTTTCTCTCACACGATCAAAAACGGATCGCCGCGGAAAGCGCACGCGTTTGTCCGAAGGCGGAGATCGAACTGGCCGTTGCTGGTCGTGAGGATTTGCCCGGCTATTACGCACGCGCCGATCTTGGCTTCGTGTTGCGTGATGACACCACCGTCAATCGCGTCGCGTGCCCGACTAAGCTGATCGAGTACATGCAGTTCGGCATCGTGCCGGTGGTAAAGTCGCCGCAAGTGGGTGACTTTCCTGCTTACGGTTTCGAATACGTCGCGCTGGAGGAGTTTATTGACGGGCTCATCCCCAGCCGTGCGCAGCTATCACGCATGGCGCAGATCAATCTCGCCATTCTCAATCGCATTCGGGCGCACTTCAGCGCTGGCGCGGAACGGTTGCGTGCGTTGAGCCTGCCCAATCTCGTCGTTGGTGGCGGCGTGCGTGGCTTACCCATCGGGCTCGAGCCGCTGACCTTTCCGGCGCGCCGCGAGCTCTACATTTTCGGCGATCCAAACAAGTACGTCGCCGACTGGATTATCGGCCCCTATACGGAACACGTGTTCCAAGCCGATGGCGCGATCGGGCAACTCATCCGCGTCGTGCCAGGCGTGATGGATTTTTCCTGTTCGGAAATGGCGGTCGAGATCGAGGGCGCGGCCTCAGGCGAAGCGCAAATCGAGGTCGTGCAGTCGCGTGGCAGGAGAATCGGCGGACGGGACTATTTCCGCGGCGAAGCGCCGTTTATTGAGATCAAAGTCTCGCGGCCGGTGACGGTCGCATCGGTTGGATTGAAACTGAGCGAAGCGGCGTTCGGACCGCTCATTTGGCGGACAATCGGGCTGAGCGGACTAGGAAGCGCTCCTGAAGGGAGCGTTTTGCGTGTTGCGCTGGTCATTAATGGCCAGCGAAGCGAGAAGAGTATCGCCGTGAAGTACGTCTGAGCAGAATGCGACGATGGCAGATTCAGCCGCCATAAATTCCCCGGACTACTGGAACCACCGCTTTGCGGAGGACTGGACAGCGCGCGGCGGCGCTGAACAGACGTCGTTCTTTGCGCAAGTCGCAATCGCGATGCTGCCGGAATGGTTTTGGCAGGACGCGCGTCAGCACGCGTTGTCCTTCGTCGATGTCGGCTGCGCGTTGGGTGAAGCGCTGCCAGATTTCCGCGCGCGGCTGCCGCGCAACAAGCTCACCGGCATCGACGTCTCGAAGGTCGCCATCCGCATGGCTCGCGAACGTCTGCCAAATTTTACCTTTCGCGCCGTCAAAGAGGATTGGAGCGACGCGCCGGAGGCGGGCGTCATGTATTGCTCAAATACGCTTGAGCATCTGACCGACTGGCGCAAACGCCTCGCGCGCCTCTCAGAGCTCGCTGAGCACTACATACTGATGCTGGTGCCGTTTCAGGAAAAGACTCTAATCGACGAGCACGTTGTCCGGTTCGACTTCACATCGTTTCCCGCCTCGCTCCCGGACGGCAGGCGGCTGCTCTATTTCCGTATTCTCGACGCAGCGCAAACGCCGGAGACTCATTGGCCGGGCCATCAAGCGCTTGCAATTTATGGCGCCAAGGTCAGCGCCAAAGATGTGCACGTGGAGACGTCGCACGATCCCTACGCGGGCGCCGATTTTCGTGGCCGCACCGCGCCGCAGGTGAAAGCAGCGTTGCTTGGGTTGCAGGCGGCATACCCAGCGAGCGATGCGCAAAAACCGGTCTCCGCCCAGGGTGTTGTTGATCGGATCAACGCCGAGTGGGCGCAAAAGCTAGCGACCAGCACGGCGGAGATGAATGCCAAGCATGCCGAGCTGCGCGCGCACTATGAACGCGTGCTGGGCGAGCGCGATGCAAGAATTGGGCAACTCTCTGAGCTGCAGGCCTGGCGCCAACGCGCGCAGGACTTGGAAAAGGCGCTGCACGAAAATCTGACGCAGCAAGTCAAACGCGCCGAAGAGCAAGCCAAAGCGCTCGGCGACCAATTGATTCAAGCGCGCGTCGACATTGAGCGGTTGAAGCCAGAAATGGCCCAAGCGGAACGCTTAGCGGCCGAACGTCAGCGAGAACTCGATGCTTTGCGCGCGCATGCTGCGCAAGAATTGGCAGCCGCGGAGAGGAAGACGCAGGCTTTGTCGGAGGCCGCGTCGCGTGCGCGCGCCGAAGCGGAGCAGCGCATTGCCGCCGTCGAGGCGGATGCGGCCGAAGCGCGCGCTGAGGCGGCGCAAGCCGCATCGAGTGAGGAACTCGTCGCAGCGCGCACGGGGCTTGCTGCGTGCAATCAGGAGATCGAGGCCCTCAAAGCTGATGTTAAACGCGCGACCGCGGACCATGCCGCGCTCAAGGCGGCAATCCGTATCGCCGTCGATGAACGTGACCAAGCGCGCGTGGCGCAAAGCGAGATACCCTCGGCGCGCGCGCAAGCCTTAGAGGCGGAGGTCGCGCAGGCCAAGGAGGCGGCGCAAGCCGCAGAGGCAGGCCGGGTGGAGATCGAGCGGATCATGCACGAAACCGCCGCTGCACATGCGAAAGCGATGCTGGGTTTGGCCGATCAGCATGGCGCGGCGATGCGGCAACTAGGCGATGGGCACGCCGCGGCGATGCGGCAACTAGGCGATGAGCATGCCGCCGCGATGCGTGATTTGGCGGCGGCGCTTGATCCGGCGCTCGATGCTTTGCGGCGCTCTTGGCAGAGCGATTATGCGCGCTTCTCAGCGCGTAACGCTCTGTTGGAGCAACATGCCGAAGAGCTGCGTACGCAAGTGCTGCGCGTTTTGGCCTCCAAATCTTTGAAGATCGGCACGTCGCTGCGACGCGTGTATTGGACGTTGCTTGGTCAGCCCGGCGCGCCTTCCGAAATCGCGCCCACCGCGCTGCCTGCGTCGGCGGATGTGGGATCGGAATTCTTGCGCGCATGGGATCGCGCCAAGCGCGCTAGCGATACCGCACGTCGCACTGCGTCTGCGGCGCCGCCAACTCCGCCGCAAGGGTCTCAGGTTGTGGTTCAGGCGCCGCCACCAAAACCGGTCGCATCGCCGCTACCGGCAATCATTCAAGCGCCAGCACTACCGATCGCGGCAATTGCGCCGCCGCCACCGATCGCGTCGTCGCCTATAGTCGCGTCACCGGCAAGCGACAGTGGCCGCGTGATCGCGTTGCAGGCGGCGTCGCTGGGCAGTGGTGGGCTTGAGCGTGTCGTATTCGATCTCGCTGTTGGCCTGAAGGCGCGCGGCGAGACCGTGATCGCGATCGTTGTCACGGCTGGCGGGGCGTTTGCGGACGAACTGCGCCAGCGCGGCATCGCGGTTCACGAAGTCAATCGTGACGCCGCCGCCTATGAGCGCGTGCTGCGTGAAAATGCTGTCACCGATCTCTTCGCGCACCATTCTTATTTCGGCTACGAGCGCGCAGCGAGCTTGGGGATCCGGCTTTACGACGTCGTTCACAATTACTATTTCTGGCATCGCAATAGCGGCAACATGATCCGCCGTGTCGCCGATCTCTGCACCAGCGTCATCTACGTGTCAGCTGCAGTGCGTGCGTTCCATGAGCGCTTGTTCGGTGTCTCCGCCAGCAAAGCCGTCGTGATCAACAATCCTGTGCATCTCGACGGGCTGATCGTGCCTGAAAAGGCGCAATTGCAGAGGCTGCGCGAGAAATCGGCTGAGACGATTTTTCTGAACGTCGCACAAGCGTTTCCATCGAAGGCACAGCCGGCGATGATCACCGCGTTCGCGCGCGCCTTTCGCAAGAGCGGGGGCATGCGGCTGCAGATTGCCGGTGGGCCGGTGAAGGATGATGCGGCGCGCGCAGTGAGGGAACGCATTGAGGCGGAGGGGATCGGCGCTTCCGTCGAACTGCTCGGTCATTGCGATCGCCGCCGGATGAGCAGGCTTTATGCGGAGGCGCATGCCTTCGTGCTGCCGTCGCTCTACGAGGGTTACAGTGTGAGCGCTATCGAAGCGGCGACTTATGGCCTGCCGCTGATTCTCACCAATGTCGGCGGCGCGGAAGATCTGATCGCTATGAGTGGCTGCGGCATTCTCTTGCCGCCTGCGGTGGATGATCTCTCAAGGCTCGATGCACATGCGGTGGAGAAGCTCGGATTAGCCTCAGAGAATGCAGCGACGCACGCGCTCGAACAAGCATTCATCGATCTCGTTGCCGGTCGCGCCCAATGGACTGCGCGGGCCTTGGATGCGCGGTACGACATTCGGTCGCTCGATGATGTGATCGAGGCTTATCTCTCGACGATGCCGGCTAACGTCGCCGCTGGCGACTAGCCAACCCGCGCCGGCTCCAGCAGCTGCGCGTAGGACGAGCGCCGCAAGGCCTGCACGACTTGATCGTAATTATCGATCAGCTGCTCGTACGGCGTGGTGATCTGTTTTTTGAATGTGGAGGTCTCGGCGCCCAGAGCCGGAACGCCGACGAAGTCAGAGAGTCGTTCGAAAGCTGCGGCGCCATTGGGACCGAAAAGATCTTCGTACCAGAGCTCGATGAATGAATCGGTGCCGCGCACGAACTTCCCGACTTGCTCTTGTTCGAAAGTCTTGCGGGTCAGGAAGTCGAGCATGTCGTCAATGTCGATATAGAGTTGTTGCCTCTTGGCTTCTTCGCCGTCCATCAGTTGGTACTGATTGGTTTCTTTGGCGTGCAGCGTCGAGAAATAGATGTGCAGCACGTTTCGCTTTAGATGGATGATCGGCAAATTGTGCTTGATCAGCATCGAGAAGATGCCGGGCGGAGCGGCGATTTCGCGGTGTTCGATGTCGAACAAATGCAGCGTGTCGTATTTGATATCGATCAAGTAGCGCAGATCACGCGCGCGGCCTTTGAGATAGGTCAGATACGCGTCAAAGCGCGTTTCGGCGTTCCGCGGCGAAGCCAGCGGCGTGTCCTGCATGGCGCGCAGGAAGTGATAATAGTTCGCCGGAAAGATATCGCTGCCGGGCGCCGGATTGAAGATCTCGCCGAAGACGAAGATGTCGGGTTTCTGCGAGAACTTCGAGGTGAGCGCGTGCGTCCCGCTGCGCGGGTGCGCGATCAGGAAGATGTCGCCCTTGTTCGTCATGGTCCGCCTTCCGGCATAGTGGCTCCTACGGAAGCGCGCCACTCATACGCCACCGAGGCGAGTTTCACGCGCGCGGCGCCTCGAACGGCGGCGTCTCAGCGGCGTTCAGGTGGCCCAAGAACTTCGCTACTCTTTCGACGATGCGTTGGCTGGCGAGGCCGTCGCCATAGGGCGAACAATCACGCGCCATTGCGCTGTATGCGGCGCGGTCTCTGAGCAGCGTCTCCAACCGCGCGCGTATGCGGTCACGATCGAGCCCGACAAGCTCGGCGACGCCGACGCTCACCGCCTCCGGGCGCTCGGTCTCCCGGCGAAGCACCAGAACCGGCTTCGAGAAAAACGGCGCTTCCTCCTGCACGCCACCGGAATCGGTTACCACCAGATAAGAGGCCTTCATCGCCGCCATGAACTCGAAATAGCCGAGCGGCGCCACCAGCGAGACGCGTTCGAGCCCGTCCAGTACTTCGTGCGCCACTTCCTCAACGCGTGGATTGGGATGAACCGGATAGAGCACCCGCACATCGGGATGCGCTTCCACGATATCGCGCACCGCTAACAGCGCAGCGCGCATCGGCTCGCCGAAATTTTCCCGCCGGTGAGCGGTCAGCAAAATAAGTCGCTCGCCGGCTGGAGCGGATGAAATGGCGATCTCGGCGCCATAGCGCGCAAGATTGTCGATCACGGTGTTGCCGGTGAGGTGGATCGTCGAAGCGGGGACGCCTTCGCGCAGCAATGCATCAACGGAGGCTTGCGTTGGCGCAAAGTGCATGTCGGCGACGCGGCCGGCGACGACGCGATTGATCTCCTCGGGAAAGGGCAGGTGCTTGTTGCCGGTGCGCAGACCGGCTTCCACATGCCCGAACGGAATCTGCTGATAAAAACTCGACATCGCCGCGACCATCGCCGTTGTCGTGTCGCCCTGCGCCAGCACGAAATCGGGTCTCAGCTCGCGCAAAATCTCATCGAAGCGCAGGAATGCGTTGCCGGTGAGCCGCCCCAACGTTTGGTTCGGCTCCATCAGATTGAGATCGTGATCGGCGGCGATACCGAATTGTTCCAAGGTCTGATCCAGCAACGCGCGATGTTGTCCGCTCAGTACAACGTGGCACTCGGCCCATTCCGTCGCGCGCAGCGCATGGATCACCGGCGCCATCTTGATGGCTTCCGGTCGCGTTCCAACCACGGCGACGATACGAGACAAAGAGCCACCTCAGTAATGCGCGCCAACAAGCGCACGCCCCTCAAACACACGAATTTCGCCTGTGTCTAGTCATGCGGTCATTTGCTGCGCTTGGCGGGCGAATTTTGCCGAGAAGCGGCGCTCGCCCCTTCTCGGCGAGGGGAAATTGCGCCAAAGGAAGGAGCAAGTGGGAGCGCCGAAGTGTTTGCTGCAATCGCCGACATGGCTGTGGGAATCGGCCAATGGCGCACGAGCTACAAGCTGGGCCTGCAAGATATCGAGCTGCGCTACAAACGCTCGCTGCTCGGTCCGTTTTGGATCAGCGCGGCTCTGGTCGCGACCATTCTGGCGCTGGCGTTCGTATTCTCCGGCGTCCTGCACACCGACTTCCCGACATACATCGCTTATATCGGCGCCGGGTTGCTCACATGGCAGCTGGTTCAGTCGCTCGTCACTGAAGCCTGCAACTCTGTCACCGAGCACGCGCCGTATCTGCAAAATGTGCGGATGCCGCTGACCACGATCGCCGGGCGCATCGTGTTCCGCAACGCGATCGTGTTTGCGCACCATATCGTTGCCGTGATCGGATTGTTGTTCTTGTTCGGCCTTCAATTCACGCCTCTGATTGTCTGGGCTCTGCCCGGCGCGGGGCTCATTTTGATGATGGGGTATTTCCTCGTGATGATGGTGGGTCCGATCTGTGCGCGCTTTCGCGACGTACCGCTTGTGATTTCCAGCGTAATGCAGGTGCTGTTCTTCCTGACGCCAATCTTTTGGAAGCCAGCTGAAAGTTCGCACGACCCGACGTTCATTTTGGCCAACCCATTCTACCATCTGATCGAACTCGTGCGTGCGCCGATCCTCGGAGAGATGGCGACGCCGCTGAACTGGACATTTTCGCTCTGGGCCTGCGCCGTAGTAGGCGTTTTGGCCGTCGTCAGCGTTGCGACGACGCGCAAGCGTTTGGCGCTTTGGCTCTGAGGGCGAGATGGCTTCGATCAAGCTCAAAGACGTCAGCTTCAGCTACCCGGTGTTCGGCGCTACCGACCGATCGCTGAAAGTGTCGCTCATGCGCCAACTGCGCGATGACGGCAAAGGCGGTCCAGTCAAGGTGCAGGCGCTGAGCGACATTTCGCTCGATCTGCAAGACGGCGCTCGCATTGGCCTCATCGGCCGCAACGGCGCCGGCAAATCGACCTTGCTGAAAGTGCTGGCGCGATTGGTGCATCCGCAAATTGGTGGCGTGAAGATTGAAGGCCGCGTCGTGCCGCTTCTGTCGCGCGGCCTCGGCATCCAGCAGGAGCTCAGCGGCTTTCGCAACATCGATTTACCGATGCGGCTTCTCGGCGCGACTGAGGCGGAAATTCGTGTAGCGCGCGAGGAAGTGCCCGAACTCTCAGGGATCGGCGACTTCATTCATATGCCGGTGCGCACCTATTCCGACGGCATGCGCGCGCGGCTCTTGTTTGCGATTTGCACGGCTGTGCGCGGCGACATTCTAATCATGGATGAATGGCTGAGCGCCGGCGACGCCGAGTTCGTTCAACGCGCGCAAGCGCGCATTCATGGCCTCGTACGCGAGACGCCGATCGTGGTGCTGTCCAGCCATTCGCTTGAGATCATACGAAGCATTTGTAACGTCGTGTGTTGGATGGAAGCGGGCCAAATTGTGATGACTGGTGCGCCGGAACTGGTGTTGCCTGCTTATCTCAAGGGCTTGCAGCGTCCGGCGCCGGAGGATCGGCCGCGCATCGTTAGCGGTTGACCGCCGGTTCCCTTGACAGAGCGTGATGGGGCCTTAGTGCATGGCCTTCGAAATTCGCGTCACAGAAGTGAGGACTGAACGATGCGTTCCGTAATTCTGGCCGTTGCGATGGCAGCTGCGCTTGCCTCCTGCGGCCCGCAGGCCGAAGAGAAAGTTGAGGTGCCGCCCGTTCCCGAAGGGCCGGGCTATACGCTGACGCTCGCCCAACCTGCGCAGCTCACCGTGCCTGAAGGTTCGCCGATCCGCATTTCTGAGGGCGACATCGGCTTGCGTTTGCAAGGCAGCGTGACCGATCCGAGCCCGCAAAATAGCACGCAAGGCGCGTCGTTCGCATTGGGCAGAGACAACGAGCAGGCATTCTCCGGTCAGCGTGTGCGCGTGACCTTCTACGCGCGCGGCATTGATGGCGCGACTGAGTTTCATTCGGTCTATTCCACCAATGGCGACGGGAATTCCGGCTGGCGGCGCGTGCGCGTCACAGAGGTGATGCAGGAAGTGTCCTACGTGTTCGACGTACCGGCTGTGCGCGTGGCGCGTGACGATTTCATCGGCATCAATCCGCCCACTACGGGCGCGGTCGAGATCCAATGGGTTCGCATCGCCGTAGAGGCCGCGGCCGCACCTGAGGGCGGCGAACTCCGCCAGTAAGGCTTAAGCGCCGCAGCGCGCCTCGATCTGGCGTACAAGCTCCAGCTGCGCCGCTGCCGCCTCGGCGGCGGCGCGCGAGCATTGGTAGAATTCGTCGAGCGAGTAGGCAAAGGGCGTCCAACCTTTTTTGAGCACGATATTGAACTCGCCCCACGGCGAACGCTCGACGAAATCGACGAGCGTGTAGTCGAGCACTTTTGTGTAGAGCAGCGGCTTCATGATGCGCTGCAGGAACGTCTCACCCTGGAAGACGTGACAATGCACGCCGGGGTGATGCTTTTCGTTCTTGAGGCGCGCCATGTCGAAAATGTCGTCGGCCGTGACCGTGCGTTTGATGTAGGCGCGATCGTAGTAGAGATAGGTCTCGCAGGCGTGGACGCGCGCCTTTTCGGCCAGCGGCGCGTCTGAGAAGAAATCCGCCAGCAAGTGCGCGACCGACGTGTCGTCGCGATAATGGTCGAACGAGTATTTCTTATCGGGCAGAGTCAGCAGCAAGTGTCCGCCTGGATTGAGCAAATCGCTGAGCATCTTCAGCCACGCCACAGGATCGATGATGTGTTCCATCACGTGGTTGGCGATGATGAAGTCAAACTTGCGATTGACGCAGTCGCGATAGTCCTCGCCCGCCGCCACGTACTCGATGGGCACAACTAGGTTTGGGTCACCGCCATTTTTCTTGACGTGCGCTTGCAGCTGATCGGTAGTGTAGAAATCGAGATACTTCATCTCGACGCCGTCGCCGTCGGCAACCGTTGGCCGCGTCGCCGCGCCGAGTTCCATGCCGACGCCCTTAAGGCCGCCGCAGCGCGCGAGCACTTCGCGCCGCCAAGCGATCATGTTCTTGCGCGGAAGATCCTGTAACGCCCGTTCGGGCGGCGGAGGCAGGCGCTTGTGCGCGGCAATTAGCGCGTCTTGGCGTGTATTCTCGGCTTTGGCTGCGCGCGACGAGACGTAAAACTCTTCGAGCGAGAACTCGAACGCCTCCCAGCCTTTGCGCAGCACGACGTGGAATTCGCCGTACGGCGATTGTTCCACGAAATCCACCAGCCCGAGGTCCACCAGCTTTGCGTAGAGCATCGGCTTCAAGATGCGGTGTAGGAACGTTTCACCCTGGAATACGTGGGCATGGATGCCCGGATGATAGGCTTCACCGCGCAGCCATGACGCGTCGAACACTTCTTCGGGGCTGGCGCTGCGGTTGATTACGCTGCGATCATAGAAGATGTGCGTCTCGATCGCATGCTCCCGGCCTCGCTCCGCTAGCGGCCGCTCCGAGAAATGATCGGCAATCAGATGCGCGATCGAGGTGTCGTCGCGAAATCGATCGAACGAGTATTTCTTGTCCGGCAACGCGAGCAGCAGATGACCGCCGGGTAAAAGCAATTCGCTCAGCATTTGCAGCCAAGCGATCGGATCGATGATCCGCTGCATGACATGATTGGCGATGATGAAGTCGAATTTCTCGTCGACGTGCGGGCGGTAGTCCTCGCCCTGCACGACGTAATCGACGGGCGTCACCGCGTCAGGGTTATCGCCGGCGGCGGCAATTTGCGTGCGCAATTCTTCGGTTGAATGAATGTCGAGATACTTCATCTCGATATAGGGGAGACGCACTGTCGGCCGATCGCGCGCGCCGATTTCGAGGCCGCTGCCTATCAGAGCGCCGCAACGCGCCAAATGCTCGCGTCTGAAATCTTCGAGCTTCATCGCGCTACCCAAGCCGCCGCCGCCGCCGCAAAAATGCAGCGGCGGCCTGGGTCACGCAAGGCTTTACGCCAATCTTATGGGCCACCGACGAAGTCATTGAAGGTGAGCGCCAGTCCGACGCCGAGCGTGGCGAACTGGACCGCCGCGCCGCCACCATTGCCGTCGGCGTCGTAGTAGAGTGCGCCAGTCGCGGCGTCGTAGATGATGAAGTCATCGGCATCGGCCGCCGCTGAGCCGATCACGAACTCGGCGGCATCCAATGTCGCGCCGAAGGCGGCGAAGATCGAGATGCTGAGTTCGATCGTGTCTTCCACGACGCTGAAGGCGACCGTGTCGATGTTGCCGCCGCCGAGCGCGGTCGAGAACACGTACGTGTCGGTATCGTTGCCGCCATAGAGCGTATCTGCGCCGAGGCCGCCATCGATCCTGTCATTGCCGTTGCGGCCGTAGATCGTATCGTCGCCGGCATCGCCGCCCAGCGTGTCGTTGTTATTGCCGGCGTCGATGAGATCGTTGTCGCCGCCGCCGGAGACGGTGTCGTCGCCGTCACCGCCATAGATGGTGTCGCTACCTTCATCGCCGTTCAGCGTGTCGTTGCCGGTGCGGCCATAGATCTCGTCGGCATCGGCGCCGCCATTGATGATGTCGTTGTCGTTGCCGCCGTCGAGCAGGTCTTCGCCAACGCCGCCGTTCAGCGTGTCGTTACCATCGCCGCCGAAGGCCGTGTCGTCGCCGTCATTGGCGTTGATCGTATCTCCACCCGCGAGGCCGGAGAGCGTGTTGACGCCCGCGTTTCCGGTGATCGTGTTGGCGAGAATGTTGCCGGTGCCATTGATCGGGTCACTGCCCGTGAGCGTCAGGTTTTCCTGATACTGGCCGAGCGAACGCGTGAGCGATGAGATGATCGTATCGGCGCCTGCGCCGGCGCTTTCGCCGACGATGTCGCCGGCATTGTCGACATAGTAGATGTCGTCGCCCGCGCCGCCGAACATCTGGTCGGCGCCCAAGCCGCCATTGAGGATGTCGATGCCGGCGCGACCATAAAGCGTGTCATCGCCCGCATCGCCATTCAGCGCGTCGTTATTGTTTCCACCGTCGACCAGATCGGCGTCGTCGCCGCCATACATCGTGTCGTCGCCGTCGCCGCCATAGAGCGTGTCGAGGCCTGCATTGCCGTGCACTTCGTCGATGCCGGCGCGGCCGTTGAGCACGTTGGCTTGAGCGTTGCCGTTAATGTAGTTGGCGAGTTCGTTGCCGGTGCCGTTGATCACGCTCGCGCCGACAAGATTGAGCCGCTCGATCGCGGCGCCCAATGTGAACGTGACCGTGCTGTCGACGGTATCGTAACCGCCGCTCGGGCCGTTGTCGGTTGCGACGTCGCCGATATTGTCGACGTAGTATTGGTCGTTGCCGTCGCCGCCGAACATCGTGTCGGCGCCTGCGCCGCCGTCGAGCGCATCGGCGCCCGCGCGGCCATAGAGCGTGTCGACGTCAGCGCCGCCAAACAGGAAGTCGTCGCCGCCGCCTGCATCGAGCAGGTCGTTGCCGGCGAGGCCCGTCAGGGTGTTGGCCTGGCCGTTGCCGGCGATGATGTTAGCGACGCCGTTGCCCGTGCCGTTGATGGCGCCGCCGCCGATCAGTGTGAGGTTTTCGAAGTCCGTGGCAAGCGTGTAGGTGATGGTGGCGTAGACCGTGTCCGTGCCTTCACTGGCGTTCTCAACGAGGCTGTCGCTGGCATTGTCGACATAATACGTGTCGTTGCCGAGCCCTCCGGTCAGCGTATCCGCGCCGGTTCCGCCGTCGAGGATGTTGTCGGCGTCATTGCCGGTAATGCTGTTGGCCAAGTCGTTGCCGAAGCCATTGATGGCGGCAACATCGATCAGAGTCAGGTTTTCGATGTTAGCGCCGAGCGCGAAAGTGACGGCCGAGAACACACGATCTGTGCCTTCACTGGCGTTCTCAATGGCGGTGTCGCCGACATTGTCGGCGATGTAGGTATCGTCGCCGAGCCCGCCTTGCATGATGTCGGCGCCGAGTCCGCCGTTGATGAGGTTTGCGCCGCTATTGCCGGTGATGACGTTGTTCAGCGTATTGCCAGTGGCGCTCAACGGACCGGCGCCAGTGAGGGTCAAGTTTTCGACGTTGGTCCCGAGCGAATAGCTGCTGGCCGCGATAACTGTGTCGGTGCCTTCGCCGCCAAGTTCGATGACGGAGTCCGAGCCGGAATCGACATAGTAGGTGTCGTTGCCTTGGCCGCCGCTCATCGAGTCGAAGCCAGCGCCGCCGTTCAGCGTGTCGTCGCCGCCATTGCCTGTGAGCGTGTCGTCACCATTGTTGCCGGTGAGGACGTTGGCGATCTCATTGCCTGTGAGCGTGTCGTTGCCGCTCGCGCCGGTGGCGTTTTCGATGACGACGCCATTGGCGATGGTCCAGCCGGCGTGGAAGCCCTGCACATAGGACACCCAACCGCCGCCGCCGAACGCGGTCGTGATCGTCGCCGCGCGCAGATCAATCACCGTGTTTTGGTTGCCGGCGGCGAACTGGATCGTGTCGATCCCGCCCGTATCCCAGATTGAGAGATAAGCGCCGTTGGCTGCGGTGAGTGCATAGGTGTTGTCGCCTGTATTGGCGGTGGTGGCGCCGTAGAGCTGCTGCAGATACGCGATGTCGAGCGCCATCGGGCCGCCTTGCTCGCCTGTCGCCGTGCTTGGCGTCACGCCGAAGGGCGACACCCAGCCGTCATTATACGACATCGTCGTGAAGACGCCCTGGTTCATCAGGTAGGTGCCGTACGAATTGAACGACGTGAGCACGCCCTGCATGATTTGCAGATCGCCCACATCGGGGTGCGGGTGAGCAAGGCCGACACCGTGCAAGATTTCGTGGACGATGGTCGCGAAGCCGAGCGAGCCAGGCGCCATGCCGGCCGAGTTCCAGCCCGCGCCATCCGGATCGAACGCGCCATTGCCCGCGCCGACGAAGAAGTGGCCCAGCACGTTCGCGCCGAGTTCGGAGATGGAAAGACGGAAGTCCGAACTAGCAGACGAGAATACTTGCGTGAACACGAGCGGCGTGACTGCGGAGATTGACGCCAGCGCGGACATTACCGAATTGATTTCGGCTTGCGTCCAGTTGCGCAGCGCGGTGTCGCCCGAGTTCACTTCGCCTGTGGTGGTGAAATAGACGTTGATCGTGAGGTCCGGAAAGACGTAGCCGATGTTCAGTGCATCAAGCGGATTTTGCGGCGCGCTGTTGTTGAAAGTGATCTGATAGTCGCCGACATCGGAGCCCGGATTATCGTAGACAGTGGCGTTGATATAATAGGTGCCGCTCGTATTCGGCGTGAAGAGCAGCCGCGATGTGATGCCGGGGCCGCCATCGTCATCGAAGTGCACCAATTGACCGGCGTCGTTGCGCAGTTCGAGATAGGGATCGTTGACCGGGTTGCCGCCTGTGCCGACGAGCGTGAACTCATAGCTTTGACCCGCAACGAGCGTGACCGCGAACCAGTCGTCATCGGTATCGCTGTTCGCGCGGCCGGTTTCGGTTTGGCCGAGTGTCAGCGTGTAGGTCGTGGCGATCGAGCCAGGAATGAGATCGCCGCCGGATTCGTTGACCTCTTGAGGTCCGTCGGTCGGAACTTGCGACGCCCAAACTGATCCCGGCTCGCCTTGGAAGGTCCAGAGCGTGGTGAAGTCGCTGTCGAAGCGGCCGGCTGCTGCAAGCGTCGCTTGATAATTGACGGCGCTAGCGCACGCGGCGCACCCGCACGTCAGCGGTGAGAAGTTATCGTCCTGGGCGCCGAGCGGGAAGTTGTCGCCGAAGGCGGCCCCGAGAACGCCATCGTCGCCGAGGCCCAACATTAGTTCGCGCAGCAGTCTCATGGCTTCTCCACTTCATTCAGCCTCAGGCGATGGCTAACCGCCTACCAGACCCGCCAACCGCGCTCCAGCCCGAAGCGGTGGAAGTCCGTGTAAAGTCACGCGCGGCTGGGGCGCGGCATTGTGGCGGCGGGGGTTTTTGGGGTACCAGGAGGGGGGTTGGGCAGGCCGCCCGGCATCTAGGGTGAGACTTCATGGCGGCGCGGACGGGTTTGCGTGCGGCGCTTACGGCAAGCCGCAACCTGATCGGCTGGGCTGTACTGTTCAGCGCTGGGATTAACCTCCTTTATCTCGCCCCCTCGCTGTTCATGCTGCAGATCTACGATCGCGTGCTGACCACAGGCGGGATCGTCACGCTGCTGCTCCTGTTTGGTGTGCTGGCCTTTGCGTTGCTGATCCTCGGTCTGCTGGATACCACACGCCAGCGTTTGGCCGCCCGGCTTGGCCTGCGTTTTAACAAGCTGCTCGCGCCCACCGTGATCGACCTTGGCCTTAGCCGCACCGGGGCCGGTGCAGACACGACACGCGCCCAGGCCGCCCGTGATTTCGATACTTTGCGCCAGACATTCGTCAGCCCTGCCGCATTCGCAGCACTCGACGGGCCGTGGACGATTCTCTTCGTTCTGGCGTGCTTCATGATCCATTGGGTCGTCGGCGTCGTCACGTTGATCGGCGGCGCCGTTCTGGTGCTGATCGCTATGCGCCATGAACATGCGCTGCGGCCGATCATCGCCAAGACCTCGGACCTTGCGCCCAAATTCTACGCCGCTCAGCAAACCGATCGCGGCGCTAGTGAAGCGATGAACGCTTTGGGCATGCGTCAGCCCATGATCGAGCGCCAACTGGCGGCCCGCCGTGATTTCGTCGCGACGCAGACCGAGACGCTGTGGACGCAATCCGCCTACGGCTCGGCGTCCAAGGTTTGGCGTTTGCTGTTGCAGTCGATCGTGTTGGGCGTCGGCGCCTGGCTTGCGATTGATCGCCAGATTTCGCCGGGCGCGTTGATTGCCGGCTCCATCCTAGCTGCACGCGCTTTGGCGCCTATCGAGCAGGCGATTGGTGGTTGGCGTCAAATCGAACAGGCGCGCATCGCCTACAAGAATTTGTACGAACTGATCGACAACGCGCCGGCTGAACCTGAGCGCACAGCTTTGCCTGATCCGCGCGGCGAGGTTCGTTTCGAACGCGTCACCGTCCGGGTGCCGGACGCACAGCGGCTGGCGTTGCGGGACGTGACCTTCCATCTGCAGCCGGGCGAAATTCTGGGCGTCGTCGGCCCGAGCGGCGCGGGTAAATCGACTTTGGCGCGCGTTGCGTCTGGAGCGTTGGCGCCGGATGTTGGCGTTGTGCGCCTTGATGGCGCAAGCCTTGGTGATTGGGACACCGATGCGCGCGGGCGTTTCGTTGGCTATTTGCCGCAAGACGTTTCGCTCTTCCGCGGCACCATTGCAGAAAACATCCGCCGCTTCGCAGCGGCAAGCGATCTGGCTGACACGCTGACCATCGCCGCTGCCCAACAGGCCGGCGCGCACGATATGATCCTTCGCTTGCCGCAGGCTTATGAGACCGTGCTCGGTCAGCGCGGCGCTGGCCTTTCGCTTGGCCAGGCTCAGCGCATCGCTTTGGCGCGGGCGCTCTATGATAGTCCGCCTTTCCTTGTGCTCGACGAGCCTAACGCGCATCTCGACGCCGAAGGCGAGCAGGCGCTGATGAAGGCGATGACCGAAGTGAGAGCGCGCGGCGCATCGGTCATCTTGGTCGCGCACCGGAGCGGCGTCATCGCCATTGCGGACAAACTCCTTGTGATGCGCGACGGCGCCATCGATCGTTTCGGACCGCGCGAGGAAGTGGCGCGCGCATTGGCGCAGCAAGCCAGCGGCGCGGTGACGCCACTCCGCGCTCGCACGGATGGCGCGTCATGAGTGAAGCTGCTCTCCTCGAACGCATGACCAGCGACAATGCGGGCCGCGAAATTCGCTTTGGCGCGATCGTGTTCGTGAGCTTCTTTGTCGTGTTTCTCGGCTGGGCCGCGTTTGCGCCGCTGGATGCCGGTGTTGTCGCGCCCGGCGTCGTCGTCGTGTCCGGCAGTCGCCAGACGGTGCAGCATCGCGAAGGCGGCGTCATCGCGCAGATCTTGGTCGAGGACGGCGATCGCGTTCAAGCCGGCGACGTGCTGATCGAGTTGAGCGATCCTGAAATCCTGGCGCGTAAAGAAGCGCTGCTCTCTCAGGTGCTCGACCTGCAAATGCAGCGCGCCCAATTGTTGGCGATCAATCGCGGGTCCAACAGCATCGAAGCGCCGACTGAGTGGTCGATCTTGCCTGAAGAGGATCGTGCGCTCGCCGACGCGACGCTCGAGCGCCACCGTCGCGAAGCGGCCTCGCGCAGTTCCGCGTTGCGCTCGCAACGTTCCGGATCGAGTGTGCTGGACGCGCGCATCGCCGGCTATCAGGAAGAAATCGCTTCGCTGAACAATCAAACCCGTCTGCTCGAAGACGAACTCACCGGCGCGCGTTCGCTTGCTGAACGGGGGCTCATGCCGCTGACGCGCGTTCGCGCGCTTGAACGCGCCCAGGCGGAACTCGATGGTCGCCGGGCCGAACTGCGCGCGTCGATCGCTTCGGCGCTGGAAGACCGGGCCGAAGAGTTACGCGATATCGAAGCGCGTCTGGCGCAGCTGACGCCGCAGCTCGCGGGCGCGCGTTCGGAATTGGAGCGCACTTTGATGCGCGCGCCGACTTCGGGTGTCATCGTTGGGTTGCAAGCCAATACAGTTGGCGGCGTTATTCGTCCGGGCGAGCCGGTGATGGATATTGTGCCGGAAGACCAGGACCTCATCGTCGAAGCGCAAGTGCGCCCTGAGGATGCTGATGACCTGCGCGTCGGCCAGCGTAGTGAAGTGCGGATCACCGCGTTCTCCGGCCGCTCGATGCCGCTGCTCGATGGCCAAGTGCAGCGTATCTCCGCTGATCGCTTCGTCGATGAGCGCAGCGGCACGGCGTATTTTATCGCGCGTATCGAAGTCTCGGCTGAGGAATTGCGTGAGTTCGAAGGGCGCAGCGAGGCCGACGTGCGTTTGCGGCCGGGTTTGCCGGCGGAAATCGTGGTGCCGACACGCAAGCGCACAGCGCTGCAATATTTGATCGAGCCGCTCAACCAAACGATCTGGCGGGGCTTCCGTCAGAACTGAGCGCTTGCCGGGGGGTAAGGTGTGGCTGACGAAGCTGGCGCAGGCGAGCGCTTTAATAATCGTATCGCGCTCACCATCGCGCTGCTGGTGACGTTCCTTGCGCTCAGCACGATCAAGAGCGGCAATGCCGATCAAGCCGTCGCGCAAGCACAAGCGGAACGCAATAATAGCTGGGCCTGGTATCAAGCCGTGCGCGTGCGCGAAGATATGGCGACGTACGAACTCCAACATTTGCAACGTCTGGCGCGTGCGCAAGATGCCGCTGTGGTGACGGAAGTTCAGGCGCTTGCTGCGGAAGTTGCGGCCCAGGAGGGCGAGCTTGCGCGTGTGCGTGAACGCAAGGATGAGGTCGAGCAACGCGCGCTTGGGGCAGAAGCGGATCTCGCGCGCTTAAGTGTGATCGCCGATCAGTACGACTTCTCCGATGCTTTGCTCGCGATCGCGATGGCGCTGCTTGCGGTGTGTGCGTTGGCGAAAGTGCGATGGCTTTATTGGTTTTCGCTTCTGCCGGCGGTCGGCGGGCTGACGTGGGGAATTGCGGCCATGCTGAAGTACGCCATTCCGGCGCAGGCGCTCACAGCTTGGCTCAACTGAAATCGTCTAGGACGAGTCACGCCTAAAGCGCGGCGGCGCTTCGCGCATGAGTGAGCCCATCTCGGCGCGTGGCGCCACATCCATGCGATGTTGGAGTTCGGGCGGCTCGCGCATGATTGACGCGATGCGCTCTGGATTTGCATAGAGGCGGCGCGCGAGGCGTTTGGCGTAGGGCGCCGGGTCGTTGTGTACGCGCAGTAGTGCTTCGAAGCGTTCTGCAAGCGGCCATGCTGACCGAAAAGGAGCGCTGGCGCTCCATCCGCGCTGCCGTGCGCACGTGCGGTCGCGCTCCATGGTTCGAAACGTGACGCGCGAAGCCTCCGGCGCGTCGGGATGGTGGGTGATGAGCCGGCGCTCGCGCTGGCGATTTTCGCGCTGCTTTATCGGCGCGTGCTCGTGCGCGTAGTGGCTGGCTTCGATGAGCAGCATCTGACGAAAGAGCGCTTCTACGGTGCGCAGCCAGTTGAGGATGAGCTTGTAGTCGCGCTCGATCACGGTCTGGCGAAACGCCAGCGTTTGGGGTTCGCCGAAGAGATTGAACAACGTCACCAACAAACGGCTCGCCTCGCGCCAAAGCGCGAGTGGGGCGAAGCGTTGAGGTGATGGCGGCGCAGACATGTGAAGCGCCAGTATGCGCCCGGTTTGATTTGGGTCGGATAGATTGGGATCTATCCTCCTAAACACGCCTCCGTCGCGCTACTTGGGACGCGGCATCTTGGTTACGTGCTTGCGAAAATTGATGACCGTTCCGACCATCGCATTCGTCGTTACAAACGCGATCGGGAGGTTGGGTTCAGCGTCCGTGATGACGTTTGCATCGAACCCGCGTGAGCGGAGAAAGCTTGCGGCGTCTTTCGCAGCTTTTACGGGATTTGATACGACGAAACCGAGACCCGCGCCGGCGCCACCGAGTTTGGCGGAGACCTCGGGCGGTGAATAGTTGAGGATCGTGCCGTCCCACATGATCGAGCGAAGGATGCAGCTCGAGTCGATTTGAAATCGCTCCTTCAAACCATATCGCGCCGCCAGCTCGGTGACTGCTGATTTAGCCTCGGGTGAGCTCGCAGAAAATATCCGCGAACCGTGGTCGGGAAAGGGCAACGGGTTGCGCGCGCGGACGAGTGAGATGGTCCACAACAAAAGCAACACGAACGCCGCAGTAGCAGCAGCGACAGCCCAGATCGGCACAAACATTCAAGTCTCCTCACATTGGTTCGGAATGAGCACACTTCAGATGGGTTCGCCAGCGTCGTCCGTGCTGTGAAAGGCAGGCGCGTATGCGCTCCACTCCGCTAGCAATGCCTAGGGCTGACGTCTTCTCTGAACACGTTCCCCGGACAAGCACGCGGGAGCGTGCGCAGAGCCAGGGCCCATCGATGCGGCGATCTGGATTGGCGCCGAAACACGCACGCAAATGGACCCCGGCTCTCGCGCTGCGCGCGGGCCGGGGAGCGTGGGGCAGGTTCTATGTCCGAATTTGGCCAGCCTGGTGCCAGCGGCGGCTGTAAGCCGTCTGCGCCCGAATGGCGGGTCAGACCGGAGCAGAACCTCATGCATTCGACGCACATGTTTCAGCGCATTCGCAACGCGTTGGCTGCGTTTGCCCTCGTCTCCTGCGTACCCGCCATCGCCAGTGCGACAGAGGAGGCGCCGGCGCGTTGCAGTGCGGCTGAGTATCGGCAGTTTGATTTTTGGATCGGCGATTGGGACACGTTCGAGATGGAGGATGCGAACGGCGCCTCCATCGCGCGTGCGGAGATAACGCCGATCGTCAGTGGCTGCGCGCTGCATGAGCGCTACGAGCAGAGCGATGGTCTCGTTGGCGACAGCATCCTGAGCTTCGATCCGGTTCGTCGGCAGTGGCAACAGACTTGGGTCACCAATCGCGGCTCGATCATGGTGCTGTGGGGAGAGGTGCGTGGTGCAGCGCTGGTGCTTGAGGGCGAAGTGCATCTGCATGATGGCGCGACAGTGCTGCAGCGTATTACGTGGAGCAGAGAGGGCGATGCTGTCCGAGAAACGGCTTTGCTGTCGAGAGATGGCGGCGCGAGCTGGCAACCCGCGTTCGACGTGCTCTTCCGCAGGCGCTAGTCAGCGCGATCGCGCGTGCTCGCTCTGGACTTCAGCGTCCACCTTCGCCGACAGCGGACGCTTGAGTGGCTAGTTCCGGCGCCTCGATCCGCCACATTCAGCTTAGTTTCGCGTATAAGGCTTTGCCTTTGCCAAGCGCTGATAGGACAGGCCCTAAGAAATCCTTTTGAATAGTACCAGGGTACAGAGCGTCCAGCTGTTCGCCTTCAGAGCTTGCGAGAAATTTCTCAAGTTCGTTTTTCAGCAACTCTGTTTCTCTCAGATCAAGCGCGATGTACTCGCAGGCCGATGGAGTCTGTTCTCCTAAGCGGCGTCCGGCATGATGGAAGAATGTCAGGTATGTGTAATCCCTGTCGGCTGCGGCGATTGGTTTTGGGCGGCTCCAGAAAAACTGCTTCTGAAAATAGCTGGGTAGCTCGCCAGTTACTGTTGGCGATAGAAATTCAGGAGATTCCGGCTGGCTATCGATGTCCGAAGCGCACACATGAAACAGCTCGAAGACGAACCGATCAATGACTTTCAAATCGCTCCCTGGGCGGCCAGCATATGTGAATCCTGAATCTACGGCGCTCTTGCCGACGCGGACGTAACGCTCAATGACGTCTGGCTTGAAATTCAACTCACGCATCTCATTGACGACGGCGTTCACCACTTTCTCTCTGGAATGCGTTAGGACGTGCTCAAGCTTGCCGTAATCGAACGAGTGAAAACTCCAGTTGTACGACATTGTATGAAATGGCCTTCTGTTGTTGGGGTGGCGTGGCGCCGCCTGTCCGCTCTGCAGCGATACACGCGCGACCAAGTCTGAACAATCGTCGCGATGGAGATAAACGCTGTTGGCTTAAGTTGTGGCGCAAGCGGAAATCACCGCGCCCTACCCGCCCTCATTATCGCGGCGGTGTTTATATTTGGCGCGCTGGGTTTTGTGGATCTGTTTCCATCGCGTCTTGTTCGCGGCTTCGGCCGTCGGATCTTCCTTGCGTACAACGAAGGCCAGTTCGCGCTGTAGCTTGAGATAGGATTGCCAGCGTTCGGCGCTCAAGCTGCCGTCCGCCTGCGCCGCGAGGATGGCGCAACCAGGTTCGGTCACGTGCGTGCAATCGGAGAACTTGCACATCGGAAGAAGTGCCGTGATGTCGGCGAAGCTTTCGTCCAACGCTGCTTCGTCTGCGACCAAGCCGAGTTCGCGCATGCCGGGCGTGTCGATCAACAGCGCACCGCCGGCCAAACGAAACAGCTCTCTGTGCGTCGTGGTGTGGCGTCCGCGATCATCGCCTTCGCGGACGGCGCCTGTCGACATCAGCTCTTTGCCTGCCAACGCATTCAGCAGCGTTGATTTGCCGGCGCCGGAGCTTCCTAGCAGCGCCGCCGTGACACCGGGCAGCAACCACCGATCGAGCGCTTCGACGCCTTGGCCCGTCAGCGCCGAAAGCGTCACCACTGGCGCGCCTGCTGCAATATCTATGACGGCTTGTCGCTCGATATCCGCGTCTGAACTCAAATCCGCTTTGGTCAGGATGACGACGGGCGCGGCGCCACTATCGCGCGCCGCCACGAGATAACGCTCAAGCCGGCGCGGATTGAGATCGTTGTTCAAGGCGGCGACCAAGAACGCAATGTCGACATTGGCGGCGACGATCTGCACTCCAACGCCACCCGCTGCGCGCCGCGCGAACGCGCTCTTTCTTGGCATCAGTGCATGGATCAGCGCATCGCCGTCAGCGCCATCCACGCGGTCGATCGCGAGCCAGTCGCCGACAACCGGATGTCCGCCCTCAAGCGCCTCGGCGGCAAAGCGCCCGCTGAGGCGTCCGGCGCACTCGCCTGCATCTGTCACCAGCCGCCAAAGGCCGCGATGATGTGCAACCACGCGCGCGGGTGAGAGGCCCGCCGCGGCATGCGGCTCGAACGCGGCTTGAAGCGCATCGCTCCAGCCAAATTCCTTGATCATGCGGCAATCCGAAAGGGACGCGCCCGGAGGTATTCCGGCGCTGCGGTCAGGCTAGCAGATTTTTGGACCAGGCGCGGTTTTGCTCGCGATGCCTCTGCCAATGCTAGACGATGCTACAGGGTCCTGGCGACGCGGAACCCGACGTTGGTTTCCCGATGGTCTGGCGTATCCCAGCTGCGGGCCGCGGGACTGATCCCTGCATAGGAGTCAAACCAGCTTCCGCCGCGAAACGCGCGGCGGGCGCACGTGTCTCCCGGCGTGTACGCACTGCCATCGATTGGAATGTGTTCGAGCGAGCGCTCGTAACAATCCTCCACCCACTCACGCGCGTTGCCGATCATGTCGTAAAGGCCAAAGAGGTTTGGCAAATACGAGCCCACGGGCGCGGTATGGATCGCGTTATCAGTGCAGGTAATTCTTGCGTGCGCATAGATTGGCATCGCCGTCTCATCGGCGCCGTTCATGTAGGCGCACAACTCGGTGCCTGTGTCCCCCCAAGGATAGTGTGACGTGCCTCCCGCCCGCGCTGCATATTCCCATTCCGATTCGGTCAACAGCCGATAGCCGCCAGAGGTCTGATTGTTGAGCCACACCACATAGGCTTGCGCATCCTCCCAACTTACGCACACCACGGGATGGTCCTCGCCTTGGCTGAATCCAGGAGCGCGCCAAGTGCCGGGGGTGGCTCGCCTATTCAAGGCGCAACTACGCCTTTGGCTGTCGCCATTTAGCGTCCGACTTGTTCTCCCTGGAGCGCGGCCCGTCGCAGTTGAGAAAACGGCGTATTGCGCGCGGGTGACTTCAAAACGACCGACCGCGAAGGGCCGCGCAAACGTGATCTGACGCTGCGGGCCCTCGTCAAACCAAAATCCAACTGCGCTTGTCCGCGAACCCATCGAGAAGCTGCCAGCCGGGATCACCACCATTTCTGGGCAATCAGCGCAGTCACGGAAAGTTCGCGGGGGTGTCTGCGCCGCACCAAGCGAAGCGCCCGCGACAAAAACAATGGCGAACGCCGCAATCACCAAGCCAAGATGCCGATGCGAAATTCTCCAGCCCATGGCGCGCGCCCCCCCCCGGTTGTCAGCCAAGCTAGCCCAGCGTTAGGCGCTCCGCCAACCGGGCCATCAAAACCCTACGCGCCCGTCGCATCGACGACTATGGTCACGGGTCTGCCGCGAGACATCGGGGCCCAGCCCGCAGCGAGGGCGGATGTGATGGCTTTCACGACGAGCGGCTTGGGGATTTGCGCCGCCTTTAGGACCGGCGCGCCGAACTTTGGCGGCGGCTCTGCCGGAAACTCGAGTAGAGCTTCGCGCTTGCCATCCTTGTGACGCACTGCGAGCGCTTTGCCGCGCCATTCGTTGGTGTCATTGGACCATTGGGGAAGCCGTTGGAGGCGCCAGACATAAGTCTCGCCGTCGACTACGATCTCAAACTCATTGGTGCGCGCCATGTGAGTGACCTAGCCCGGCGCGCGCGGGTAATCCACCGCTCAGTTGTTCGCCGCGCTTAGCCGCCGGGCGCGCGTCCGAAGGCGACGCCCATCATGTCGTCTTGCAGGCGGAAGCCGAAATGCTCCGTCGTGAGTTCGCCTTGGATGAAGTCGAAGCCGGGGAGATCGAGGGTGATGTCGATGTTCTGGGCGATGTCGCGGCCGGTGGCGGTGTTGACGATGATGTTTTGCAGCGCCCCTTCCGTGACGTTGTGGACGAGGGCGGTGACGCCGCCTTCATCTTCAACGACGATGCCGGCGGCGTCTTCGCCGAGATCGCCGATGCCGAGTGCGTCGAGCTGATCGGGCGTCATATCATCGATCGATTGGCCGACATCGGCGATAGTTTGATTCACAATGGCGCCGGCGTCTGTGACGGTGAGCGTTGTAGTCAGCACCGGTATGCCGTTTAGGATCGTCGTGACGGTCGCGCCGAAATTGATGTTGAGATTGCCGACGGTGAAGCCGCCGCGCATGTCGCCCATCTCGTTGTCGGCCATCACCTCAATATCGCTCCAGCCAGCATCTTCGGCATAGGCGGGCGCGCCGAGCGCAATGAGCGCGACGGCTGTGAAGAGGGAGAGGCGGAACGAGCGGGCGCGCATCAAGGCACAGGCGGGGTGAGTGGCGTGACTTGATAAAGTTCGCGCGTACTGAGGAAGAGCGAAGCGGGCGAAACCGGGCCTTGCGCATCGCCGAGCGGCGCGCGTGACCAGGGCTGCCATTCTTCATCGCGATTGAAGGCGGGCGCTGCTGTGCTGCCGGGTGTTTGGCGGATCGCCAGTACGACGCCGTTCCACACCGCTTCGAAATCGGCGCGCGTGTAGGTTTGCAGGCCGAACGTCGGATCGCCGACAAGCACGTGCGTGGCGCTGACGCCTTTGACGACGACGAAATGGCGATAGTTGTTGTGCGTGATAAGTGCGATAGCCGGCACGTTGAGCGTCGCCAGGCGATCAAGCGAGAGCCGCAGGCCGTCAGCGGCGAAGCCGCGTTGTTCGAGATAGGTGCGCATGTCGAGCATCGAGAAACCGACTTCGCGAATGCGCGCTTGGTCGCCGCGATCGAACATCGAGGTGAAGACCTCGCCTTCATTGACTGCGAAATTGTAGTGAAAGCGCAGCAGAGTGGCGACCGCGGCCGAGCCACAGCTATAATCGTATTGCTGACGCACGACGGTCCGGAACGGGATGTCGCGCCAGCTCATCACTGAAACTGTATAGGAGCCGCCGCCTTCGCCATGCGTGCGCACTTGTGCTCGGGCAGGGCTGGCGAGCAGCAATGCCGCTCCAAAAACAAGAGCTGCGCCGCCCCACATTGCGTGAGACGGCGCGTAAGTCTTGGTGACGGCTTTCGGCATCACGGTGTCGGCCCTGGCGGGGCCAGCACGACCGAGACGGACATGCTGGATTGCAGGTTGTTGTTATGGCCCGTGTTGATCACGAAGTTGCCGAGGCCGCTATAGCCGGAGAAGGCGCCGGACCCGAGGTTAACTTGTCCCGAGCCGACCACGTCGCCGGTAACCGTGTTGCCGGTATTGGTCGCGGTCAGCGTTTGATCGGTAATCATCACGATATCGACGCCCGTTCCCCCGGCGAGCGCGTCCATGTCTTCCAGGCTCAGCTCGGTCATGCCTTCATCAGGCAAGACTTGCGCCGAGGGGAGATCGTCGGCCGCAGCGGTGTTGGCGAACACCAATGCCCCCGCGAGGACTGCTCCCTTTAGTATTGTCGTCATGGTCTTCATCGGACCCTGCCGTTGTTGGGGTTAGAGCCGGATCTGGGCCGGCGGAGTATCCGCCGGCCCAGCCCGTACCCGTTCGCGGTGGCTTAGCTGCCGCCGCCGCCGCCGTTGCCGAACGTGATGTTGGCGTTGGCGCCGACAGCCGTGGCTGCCTGGTTGGCCGAACCAATACCCGTGTTCATGCTCGACGTGTTGATGCCGCCGAAGTTGGCGAGCGCGCCGTTGTCGATTGCGATCGACCCGGTTTCGATTTCGCCAGACTTGAAGCCTTCTGCGTCAACTTCGATGTCCGTCACGTAGGCGTTCAGCTCCATCGCCGTGATGACCATGGTGGTCTGCGACGAGTCGGAGTTGTACGAGTCTTCGATGTCGGTTTCGACGTTGTAGCTATCCTTCACTTCGGTGTTCAGCGAGTCTTCGATACGCACCGAGTTATCGGTGTTGTTCGAGTCTTCGATTTCCGTGTTGAAGGAGTCTTCGTTGCGGACCGAGTTGTCGGTGTTGAACGAGTCGTCGTTCTCGACGGAGTTATCCGTGTTGAAGCTGTCTTCGTTCTCGACCGAGTTGTCGACGTCTGAGTTGAACGAGTCTTCGTTACGCACCGAGTTATCGGTGTTGTACGATTCGTCCGTGTTGTAGCTGTCCGAGTTGTCCGTGTTGAAGGACTCTTCGTTGCTGACCGAGTTGTCGGTGTTGAGCGAGTCTTCGATCTCGACCGAGTTATCGGTGTTGAACGAGTCTTCGATCTCGACATCGGTGTTGAACGATTCTTCGTTCTCAACCGAGTTATCGGTGTTGAACGAGTCGTCGTTCTCGACCGAGTTGTCGACCGAGTTGTCCTGGTCTTCAATCGAGTTGTCCGTGTTGAAGGACTCTTCGTAGTCAACCGAGTTATCGACCGAGTTGTCTTGGTCGTCGCCGACCAGGTTCGAGCCGTTGTCGGCAATCGCTTGGTCGCCACCGGCTTGGTTCGCGTCATCCGAAGCAGTGCGGATGTCGAGATCTTCGCCGGCTTGGTTGGAGCCGTTGTCGGCAACCGCTTGGTCGCCGCCAGCTTGGTTGGCGTCGTCCGAAGCGTTACGGATGTCCAGATCTTCGCCGGCTTGATGGCCGCCTGAGATGTTCTGGTCGTCGCCCGCTTGGTTCGAGCCGTTGTCGGCGATCGTCTGGTCGTCGCCAGCGAGATGGCCACCGGCCATGTCGTCAGCTTGCACGCCCGTGTTGATGTCATCGCCAGCCGCGTTCGAGCCGCCAGAAGCGTTCTGGAACTCATCGGCTTGGATGCCCGAGTTGGAGTCGAGATCGACGTCGTCGCCAGCCGCGATTGAGCCGCCAGCAGCGTTTTGATCAGCCTGGATGCCCGAGTTCGAGTCCAGATCAACGTCGTCGCCAGCTGAGATCGAGCCGCCAGAAGCGTTCTGGAACTCGTCGGCCTGGACGCCCGAGTTCATGTCAACGTCGTCGCCGGCCGCAACCGAGCCGCCCGAGGCGTTGTTGAACTCTTGGTCACCGCCAGCTTGGTGGCCGCCGACCGAGTTTTGGTCGTCGCCAGCGATGTTCGAACCGCCAGAGGCGAGGTTCGACTCGTTGTCGATCTCCAGGTCGTCGCCAGCTTGGTGACCACCAGCAATGTTCTGGTCGTCGCCTGCGAGGTTGGCGCCAGCTGCGTTGGACTCGCTTTCGATGTCCATGTCGTCGCCAGCGAGATTGCCACCGGCCACGTTCTGATCGTCGCCCGCGAGGTTCGAACCACCCGAAGCGTTCGAGATCTCTTGATCGTCGCCGGCCTGATGGCCGCCAGCGATGTTTTGATCGTCGCCCGCATAGACGCCCGCGTTTTGGTTCAGGTCGTCTTCGGCGTAGTTGCCGGCGTTTTGGTTCAGATCGTCGCCAGCATAGGTGCCAGTGTTGTTGTTCTGGTCCAGGTCGTCGCCCGCTTGCAGCGAACCGTTGTCGGCGAGGGTTTGGTCGTCGCCGGCTTGGTTCGAGTTGTTGGCTTGGTCGTCGCCCGCGATCAACGAACCGTTGTTGAGCGATTGGTCGTCAGCTTCCACCGAGTTATCGGTGTTGAACGACTCTTCGATCTCAACGTCGGTGTTGAACGATTCTTCGTTTTCAACCGAGTTGTCGGTCGAGTTGTCTTGGTCTTCGATCGAGTTATCCGTGTTGAAGGATTCTTCGTTCTCGACCGAGTTGTCGGTGTTGAACGATTCTTCGTTTTCAACTGAGTTGTCGGTCGAGTTGTCTTGGTCTTCGATACGGTTGTCGGTGTTGACCGAGTTGTCCGTGTTGAAGCTCTCTTCGGTCTCAACGTCGGTGTTGAACGATTCTTCGTTCTCGACGTCGGTGTTGAACGATTCTTCGACTTCGACGTCGGTGTTGAAGGATTCTTCGTTCTCGACCGAGTTGTCCGTGGAGTTGTCGTTGAGCGAGTCCGTGAGGGCGACGTCGAGCGAGTTGTCCGAGTTGTCGGTGTTGAAGGATTCTTCGTTCTCAACCGAGTTGTCGGTCGAGTTGTCTTGATCTTCGATCGAGTTGTTGGTGTTGAAGGATTCTTCGTTCTCAACCGAGTTGTCGGTCGAATTGTCTTGGTCTTCGATCGAGTTGTCGGTGTTGAAGGATTCTTCGATCTCGACGTCGGTGTTGAAGGATTCTTCGTTCTCAACGTCCGTGTTGAAGGATTCTTCGTTCTCAACCGAGTTGTCGGTCGAATTGTCGTTGAGCGAGTCCGTCAGGGCGACGGCGACAGCGACGTTTTCCGAGTTGTCCGAGTTGTCGGTGTTGAAGGATTCTTCGTTCGCAACCGAATTGTCGGTGTCGTTCTCGATGTCGGAATTGAAGGATTCTTCGTTTTCGACGTCAGAGTTGAAGGACTCTTCGACGTCGACTTCAGTAGAGCTGTTGTCGGCGGTGGCATTGCTGCCCTCGCTGGCGATGGCGTTGCCATCATCGATGCTCGGTTCGTCGTTGCCTGCCCAAGCCGCCGGCGCGAATGCCAGGGCCAGAGCGACGGCGCAGACCGAGCTCATAAGCTTCAGTTGCATGTTCCCATTACCTCCGTACGCAGTGACGCCGGCTCTCCGAATAGTTTTCGGTATGATGCAGCCAGCGTGACGGAAATGACGGAGCGGCAATCCGCAATCATGGTTAAACAATCATCGTGCGAGTTTAACTATAAGGTTGTAGTTAAATCGTCCTGTGGCGCACGAATTCTTAAGAGCGTATGTCATTCGCCAATAGATATTGGGGCGTTACTGCGCCCATTCGATGAGCATCGAACGCAAGTTGTTGAGCAGTCTGGCGTTCGCGCCTGGACTCGCAAACACGTCCGCTTAGTGTCCAACCCGACCTTTTCGCGCGGGAGCTCTTGATGCCTTTCGAACTCAATGTTTTGGATGACGCGGCGACGGGGCTCGTCCCGCAAAACACAACACCGGTGGCGTTTCAGCCCCCAATCGACGGCACGGCCGGCAACGGCCTGCCGATCTTCGATTGGGATCAGGTGGCTGCGCAGCTCACGCGCAATGGCGTGAGCTGGACTTTTGCGCTCGGCGCGCCGGTGGAAGTGACTTACGCGTTCCGAATTGATCCGCCTGGCACGATGCCCGCCGGCACCTCGATTTTCTCGCAGTTCAACGCCGATCAGATTGCGTTCACTGAGATGATTTTGAGCCTTTGGGCGGATGTGGCGAACATTACTTTCACGCGCGTCACCGAAGAGGGCAGCGAGTACTCCAACAGCGCCAGCATCTTGTTTGGCAATTACGGTGCGGGCGCTGATGGCGCGTCCGCATTCGCCTACTATCCGTGGCCAACGGCGACCGCCCCGACCGATTGGGAAGGCGATGTCTGGATCAACATCTCGCTGGCCAATAATTCCGCTCTGACCTGGGGTGGTTTTGGCGCCCAGACTATCTCGCACGAAATCGGACACGCCATCGGCCTTGCGCACCCGGCCGATTACGACGCCTTAAGCGGCGAGCCGGTCACCTATCCAGAATCCTCTGACTATTGGCAGGACTCTCGCGCCTACACGGTGATGAGCTATTTCGGTTCCGCTGGTGTCGGCCATAGCTTGAACGCTTTCGCCTTCGGACCGCAGCTGCATGATATCGCCGCCATTCAGCTGCTCTATGGCGCCAACATGACCACGCGCACCGGCGATACGGTCTATGGCTTCAATTCCAACACCGGCCTGTTGCACTATTCGCTGACCACCAGCGCTGATAGCCCCGTTTTCTCGATCTGGGATGCAGGCGGCAATGATACGATCGATTTCTCCGGTTATCTCGCCAGCACTGAAATCGATTTGCGCGAGCAGGCGTTTTCGAGCGCTGGGCCGGGCAATGGCGGCGTTGGCGTCGCCATTGGCAACATTTCTATCGCGCGCGGCGCGGTGATCGAAAACGCCATCGGCGGCGCGGGCGCGGACCTGATCACCGGTAACGCCAGCGCGAACCTGCTCCAGGGGCGCAATGGCGCCGATTCGATCAGCGCTGGCGCCGGCGCCGATACGCTTGATGGCGGTGACGGCAATGACTCTCTCGATGGGGGCGCGGACGCTGATTTCGTCGACGGCGGCAACGATAATGACACGCTGCATGGCGGCGATGGCGCCGATCTGCTCTATGGCCGTGCCGGAATCGATGTTCTGTACGGTGATGCTGGCGCCGACGCGATGTACGGCGGTGGCGGCGACGATACGTATTTTGTCGATGACGCCGGTGATGTCGTTGGCGAAGGCGCCTCGTCGGGCACGGATTTGGTGGTGTCCTCGGTGACGTACGGGCTCTCGGCTTATGTCGAGAACATGACGCTCACCGGCGCAAGCGCGATCAATGGTATCGGCAATATTCTCGGCAATACCATTAACGGCAATGCCGCCAACAACGTGCTGTCCGGCCTTGCCGGCGCCGACACGCTCTCTGGCGACGCTGGCGACGACACGGTCAACGGTGGCAACGGCAACGACGTCGCCAATGGCGGCGACAACAACGACACGCTCGATGGCGGCAACGACAGCGACACGCTGAATGGCGGCGCGGGCACGGACACGCTCTATGGCCGCACTGGCGATGACACACTCAACGGTGATGGCGACGGCGATACGCTTTATGGGGGCGATGGCGCCGATACGCTGAATGGCGGCGACGGCGTCGATCTCCTTGACGGCGGCAACCAAAATGACGGCCTCAATGGCGGCGAGGGCGCAGACACCCTCTATGGCCGTCAAGGCGACGACACGCTCGCAGGCGATGGCGGCGCGGACAATGTCTATGGCGGCGACGGCATCGATATACTCGGCGGTGGCGATGGCGATGATTTGCTCGACGGTGGCAATGGCGACGACACGCTCGTCGGCGGCAACAACGTCGACACGCTGTACGGCCGCCAGAACAACGATAATCTCAGCGGCGGCGCGGGCAATGATTTCCTCTATGGCGGTGACGGCATCGACCGCTTGAACGGAGGCGATGGCGCCGACTTGCTCGATGGCGGTAACGGCGCGGATACGTACGTGTTCGCTACGGTGCTTGGCGGCGGTAATATCGACGTCGTCACCGGGTTCAACGTCGCTGACGATACAATGGAGCTCAGCACCGCGATCTTCACGGGGATCGGCATCGGCGTGCTTGGCGCAAATGCGTTCGTCATCGGCGCAGCAGCGCTCGATGGCGACGATCGCATCATCTATGATACCGCTACGGGTGCGCTTTACTATGACGCGGACGGCAATGGCGCCGGCGCTGCAGTGCAGTTTGCGACGTTGGCGACCGGCTTGGCGCTCACGGCCAACGATTTCCTCGGCGGACCGTAACTATTCGGCGAGCTGCGCGACGCGTTCGGCGATCGCGAGCGATGAGGTGAGACCGGGGCTCTCGATGCCATAGAGGCAGACGAGGCCAAGCTGGCCATGTGTTTCAATGCGGAAGTCGGCTGCGGCTTCGCCGCGGCTGGAGAGTTTTGGCCGGCAACCTGAATAGTCTGGCGTGAGCGAAGCATCGGGAAGCGCCGGCCAATAGCGGCGGATCGCGTCGTAGAAGTTCTCGCTGCTTTTTGGATCGACTGTGTAATCGACGCGCGCGGGCTCGTTGTGATCGAGCCATTCGACATCTGGCCCAAACCGCATGCGTCCGCCGAGATCGAGCGTGAGATGTACGCCGAGGCCGCCATCGACCGGCGCTGGGTAGATGAGGCGCGAGAATGCAGGCTTGGCGGCGCAGCCGAAATACGAACCCTTCGCCAACACGAGTGGCGGGATGTTCTCGACGCCTTCAATGTTGCTTGAGGCGCGCTGTGCGTCGAGCCCGGCAGAGTTAATCAGGACACGGCACGCGATGCGCGCCGGCGCTTCGCCGCCGATATCGACTTCGTAGCCGTCGGCGGTTTTTGCAGCGCGGATGAAGGGGGCGTTGAGGGCGAGGGCGCCGTTGTTTGCTTCGACCTCGCCGAGCAGGGCCAGCATGTAGCCGTGGCTGTCGAGGATGCCGGTTTCGGCGGAGAGGAGCGCGGAGACGCACGTGAGGTTTGGTTCTAGCGCCTTGGCCTGGGACGCGGTCAGCAGTGTGCAGTTCTCGACGCTGTTTTCCTGAGCGCGCTGGTGAAGCGCTGCGATCTGAGCTTCTTCGGCGGCGTTGGTGGCGACGATGAGCTTGCCGCATTTCTTGTGCGCGACGTTGCGCTCGGCGGCGTACGCGTAAAGCTTGCGGCGGCCTTCGACGCAGAGTTGGTGCTTTAGGCTGCCGGTTGGGTAGTAGAGCCCGGCGTGGATGACTTCGCTGTTGCGCGAGGATGTGCCTGAGCCGATCTGCGCGGTGGCTTCCAGCACCAACACGTCACGTCCCGCGCGCGCGAGTGCGGCGGCGCAAGCAAGCCCCACGGCACCGGCACCGATGACGACGCATTCGGTTTGGTAAATATCGGCGGACATGGTCGAAGCTTAGTTCAAATCGGGTTGTGAGATCACTACCGAACGCCTGGTGAGCGCTCCACCCGTTCCCGGGGCGATGCGAAGCATCGAGCCCGGGACCCATAACCCCAAATGCTCTGCCGATGTGCGCTTTAAGCCTCGCGCAGGAGAGTTTATGGGTCCCGGACTTGGCGCTGCGCGCCAATCCGGGAATGGGTGAGTTGTGGATTTCTTCCGTTGAGCTAGCGTCGCTACATGCGTGTTGATGAGACCCGGCTCACAGCAACGTACATGCTCGCCAATCGCAAGCATGGCACGCTTTATCTTGGTTCAGCGCTCGATCTGATCTTGCGTATGTCTGAGCATTTGTCCGGCGACGGCTCGCGTTTCGCCGCGAAGTACGCACTCGGCCGCTTGGTTTGGTTTCAGCCGTTTATGCTCGTAACCGAGGCGCGATCGTGTGAGTACGAGATGAAGAAGTGGCGGCGCGAATGGAAGATCAATTTAATCGAACGAGATAACCCGGACTGGGATGATCTCTATCCAACCTTGATCGGCTCAACGCCCGTGCGCTCGCGGCAGAAGCCGGGTTAGCCGCCAGCCTTCACGAAATCACGAATGGCATTCGCGATTTTCGTTTGGGTTTGGCCGTCGAGATATGGGTGCATCGGCAGCGCCAGCACGCCGTGGCAGATTGTTTCGCTGACTTTCAGGCCGCCTGCACCGATCGGGAAGGGCTCGTAGGCCGTCTGCTTGTGCAGCGGTTTCGGATAGTACATCGCCGTCGGCACGCCGGCTTCGCGCAGGTGCGCGGCGAGGCCGTCGCGGTCGTCGGCTTCGATGACGTATTGCGCCCAAGTTGAAATGCCGCCTGCGATCACTTTCGGCGTTTGCACGAGACCTTCGAGCATGTGGGCGTAGCGGTCGGCGATTTCGTTGCGGGCGCGGATCTCGTCGGCGAAGATGGCGAGCTTTTCGATCAGGATCGCGGCTTGGATCGTGTCGAGGCGTGAGTTCATGCCGATGCGGGCGCAATTATACTTGTCGTCGCCGCTGGCGCCGTGGAAAGCGAGCGAGCGCATGAGGACGTTGTCGTCGTCACTATTGGTGAGCGTTGCGCCGCCATCGCCGTAACAGCCGAGCGGCTTTGCCGGGAAGAACGACGTGGTTTGCGCATCGGCCCAATGCATCGGGTGCTTGCCGTTGAGCGTCGCGCCATAGCCTTGCGCGCTATCGGCGATGAGCTTCAGGCCTTCGCGCTTACAGATCGCGGCGATGGCCGGGTAATCGGCTGGCTGGCCGAAGAGATCGACGGCGATGACCGCCTTTGGCTTCAGCTTGCCGTCCTTCCTCACGCCAGCGATCGCAGCTTCGAGTGAAGCCGGATCCATGTTGTACGTATCGGGCAGCACATCGACGAAAACCGGCGTGGCGTTGGTCCACGGCACGATCTCGGCGGTCGCGGCGAAGGTGAAGCTCGGGCAGAACACCGCGTCGCCTTCACCAACGCCCCAGGCCCATAGCGGCAGCACGAGCGCGTCAGTGCCGTTGGCGTTGGCGATGCAGTGCTTGGTCTCGGCGAATTGCGCGAGTTGGCCTTCGAGCGTCTTCACTTCCGGGCCAAAGATGTAGGCGCCAGAGCGGATCACTTTGGAAACGGCTGCGTCGATCTTGTCTTCGATGCGCGCGCGTTGGGCTTGAAGGTCGATGAAGGGGATCATGTGCGTGACTCTATATCAAACTGAAAACTAGCTCGTCATTCCGGACACGCGAAGCGTGATCCGGAACCCAGGGGCAACTGGCAATGCGTTGGCCCTTGGGTTCCGGATTCTCAGCTTCGCCGAGCCCCGGAATGACGGAGTGTTTTGCGATTGTGAGGTGGTGATCATGACAGCGAAGGCAACCCGCTCGCTGCATCAACATCCAGCGCAAGCTCCAAAACGGCGAGGGCTTCTTCGCCATTGACGACGGGGCGCGGCGCGACGCCGAGCACGGCATCGATAAATTGCGCAACATTGGCGCCGAGCGGATCGCTGCCGATGCGCGTTTCGGCGAAGGCGGCGTTGAGCGGGAAGCTTGTGGTGTTAGAGAATTCGCGGGTGAGGAAGTCGAGCTTTACTTCACCGGAGGGATAAACCGCGCGCATGGTGCGCTTGCGTTCTGCGGCGACACGGCTGGAGATGAAGACGGCTTCCGCGCCGTTGAAGGCGAGGCGTGCTTCGATGGCGTCGGCGGTTGCGCCTTTTTCGCTGCGCGCGGTGGCGGCGACGCTCGCGGGTTTGCGCTTCAGCAGTTGCAGCGCGAGATCGAGATCGTGGACCATGAGGTCGAGGGTGACGGAAACGTCAGCGCTGCGGCCGGTCCACGGGCCTTCGCGGACGCTTTCGATGTACGTTGGCTGTTCGGGTGCCGTGAGTAGGCCCATCGCGTCGAACACCAAGCGCTCTTGGTGGCCGCAGGCGAGGGTGAGTTTCTTCGCGCGCGCGAGTTCAACGAGCTTTGCGCCAGTCGCGACGTCGGTGGCGAGCGGCTTTTCGACGAGCACGTGCTTGCCGGCGTTGAGCGCGGCGAGTGCTGTAGCGCCGTGAAACGAAGGCGGGCTGGCGATGGTGAGGACGTCGATCTCGGCGAGCAGTGCGTCGAGGCTGGCGAAGCTTTGCGCGCCGTGCGTGTCGGCGAGTTGCTCGGCGCGCTCGTGGTCGGGATCGAAGAGGCCGACGAACTGGACGCGTGCGTCTTCGGAGAACTTGCGCGCGTGGATGCGCCCGAAGGCGCCCGCGCCGAGTACGCCTGCGCGAAGCTTGCTCATTCGACGGTGACCGATTTGGCGAGGTTGCGCGGTTGATCGACGTCGGTGCCTTTTTGCACGGCTGTGAGATACGCCAGTAGCTGGATCGGGATCGAATAGACCAGCGGCGCGACGAACGGATCGCAGGCGGGTGTCATGATGATGTGCTTGGCGATGTCGGCGCAGGCGGCCGCACCCGCCGGATCGGTGATCACGATCAGCTTGCCGCCGCGCGCGTTCACTTCCTGCATGTTGGAGAGGGTTTTCTCGAACAGCGCATCGTGCGGGGCGACGACGACGACTGGCGTGTGTTCGTCGATCAGCGCGATCGGGCCGTGCTTTAGCTCGCCCGCCGCATAGCCTTCGGCGTGGATGTAGGAGATTTCCTTGAGCTTCAGCGCGCCTTCGAGGGCGATCGGATAGTGCACGCCGCGGCCGAGATAGAGCACGTCGCGCGCTTGCGCGAGCTCGTACGCGATCGCTTCGATTTCCGGCTCCGCAGTGAGCGCGTCAGCAATGAGGCGCGGCGTTTCCATCAGCGCGCGGACGAGGCGGGACTCTTCTTGTGACGAGAGCGCGCCGCGGGCGCGGCCAACGGCGATGGTGAGGCCAGCGAGGGCGGAGAGTTGCGCGGTGAACGCTTTGGTTGAGGCGACGCCGATTTCTGGGCCGGCAAGCGTCGGCAAGCGTGCATCGGCTTCGCGCCAGATAGTCGACTCGGGAACGTTGACGACGGCCAGCGTCTTCAGGCCGTTCTCTTTGCAATAGCGAAGTGCGGCAAGCGTGTCGGCGGTTTCGCCTGACTGCGAGACGAACACCGAGAACGCCTTCTTGCCGAAGGCCGGTTTACGGTAGCGGAATTCCGACGCGATGTCGGTTTCGACGGCGATGCCGCCATATTGCTCCAGCCAGTACTCGGCGACGCGCCCGGCATAGTGCGCTGTGCCGCAGCCGATGACGATAGCGGAATCCGAGTTGAGATCGACGCCGTCGAGATCCGGCATTTGCACGGTCTCGTCATTGGCATTGACGTAGCGCGTGATGGTGCGGGCCGTCGTCTCGGGCTGCTCGTAGATTTCCTTCTGCATGAAGTGGCGGTGATTGCCTTTCTCGACGGCCGCGGCGCCGCCGGAGAAAATGTGCACCGGCCGCTCTACGATTTGGCCGTTGGCGTCGAGGATTTTCGCCTTGGTGTGCGAGAGCACGGCGATGTCGCCTTCTTCGAGGAAGATGACACGCGTGGTGAAGGGCGACACTGCGATCGCGTCGCTGCCCAGATACATTTCACCGTCACCAAGGCCGACAGCCAGCGGCGAGCCTTTGCGGGCGCCGACGAGGATATCGTCATCGCCGGCGAACAGAACCGCGATGCCGAAGGCGCCGTCGAGGCGGCGGACAGCGCTGATGGCGGCTTGTTCGGGCGACTGGCCGCGACCCCGATATTCGGTGATCAGGTGGGCGATGACTTCGCTGTCCGTCTCCGACGCGAACTTGTGGCCGGCCTTGATCAGCTCTTCGCGCAGCGGGCGGAAGTTCTCGATGATGCCGTTATGGACGATGGCGACTTTGTCGGTCGCGTGCGGGTGAGCGTTGGCGGTGGTCGGCGCGCCGTGGGTGGCCCAGCGCGTGTGGCCGATGCCAGTCGTGCCGGCGAGCGGGTTGCCGGCCAGTTCGGTTTCGAGATTGACGAGCTTGCCGGCGGCGCGGCGGCGTTCGATGGCGCCGCCATTGAGGGCGGCCACGCCTGCTGAGTCATAGCCGCGATACTCAAGCCGCTTCAGCGACTCCACCAGCCGGGGCGCAACGGGCGAATTACCGAGAATGCCAATGATGCCGCACATGGAGCCGGACCGCCCTTTCGTTAACACTCATCGTTCCGGACGTGCGTAAGCACGATCCGGAATCTAGGGGCAAACTATACGCCCTACGATCCCCTGGGTCCCGGGTTCTCGCTGACGCGAGCCCCAGGATGACGAAGAGTGTTGGTGTTCTGCTTGTCCCACGCAGCTTCTGCCAACGCGGCCATTGATTTGCACCTCAATTAGTCTTTCAACATGCGACGGTTTTACGAGGGAGTACGGTCACCCATGACCAGGGCCTATTTCGGGACGGACGGCATCCGCGGGACAGCCAATAGCTTCCCCATGACGCCCGAAGTGGCGATGCGGGTAGGCTTGGCCGCTGGCAAGCGCTTCCGCTCGGCCGACGACCGCCGCCACCTCGTGGTGATCGGCAAGGATACCCGGCTGTCGGGCTACATGCTGGAACCGGCGCTGACGGCGGGCTTCACTGCCGCTGGCATGGATGTGGTGCTGTTCGGGCCACTGCCGACGCCCGCTGTGGCGATGCTGACCCGCTCGCTCCGGGCGGATCTGGGCGTGATGCTCTCGGCCTCGCACAACAAGTTCGCCGATAACGGCATCAAGCTCTTCGGCCCCGATGGCTACAAGCTCTCCGACGATGCCGAACTCGAAATCGAGCAGCTGATGGATTCCAAGTTGGATGAACATTTGGCCGCGCCCGACAAGCTCGGTCGCGCCCGCCGTATCGACGACGCCCAGGCCCGCTATGTCGAGATCGTCAAAGCGACGTTCCCGAAGCGGCTGACGCTGAAGGGCATGCGCATCGTCATCGATGCCGCCAATGGCGCGGGCTACAAGGTTGCGCCTGTGGCGCTCTATGAACTTGGCGCCGAGGTGATCAAGCTTGGCATTGATCCGGACGGCTTCAACATTAACGAAGAAGTTGGCTCGACCGATACGCGCGCGTTGAAAGACGCGGTGCTCAAATATCGTGCGGATATCGGCATCGCTTTGGACGGCGATGCGGATCGCGTGGCGATCGTCGATGAGAAGGGCAATTCGATCGACGGCGACCAGCTGATGGCGCTGATCGCCAAGAGCTGGAAAGAAAACGGCACGCTGACCAAGCCCGGCATCGTCGCGACCGTGATGAGCAATCTGGGGCTAGAGCGCTTCCTGCAGGGCATGAAGCTCGGGCTAGAGCGCACCAAGGTGGGCGATCGTTACGTCGTCGAGGCCATGCGCGCCAAGGGTTACAATGTCGGCGGCGAACAATCCGGCCACATCATTCTGAGCGATTTTTCCACGACGGGCGACGGTTTGCTGGCGGCGCTGCAGGTGATCGCGGTCATCGTCCAATCGGGCAAGCCGGCGAGCGAAGTGTGCAAGCTGTTCGAGCCGGCCCCGCAGGTGCTGGAAAACGTGCGCTACGAGAAGGGCAAGCCCGATCCGATGGAAGCGGCAAGCGTGAAGGCTGCGATCAAAGCGGCGGAAGCGTCACTGGTCGGCACCGGGCGTTTGCTGGTCCGCAAGAGCGGGACCGAGCCGTTGGTGCGGATCATGGCTGAAGGCGATGATGAGAACCTGGTGCGGAACGCCGTGAATGACGTGAAAGTGGCAGTGGTCGCGGCGGCGAAGGCGGCTTGAGTCTGGACCGCCGGCGCCCTCGCCGGCACGGCACAGCTTTTACCGACAAGCACAGGTGTTCGTTCGATCTGGCGCATGCCGGCGAGGGCGCCGGCGGTCCAGACTCGCCGCTTTGGCGAGCGGGCGTTGTTGCGTTCTCCTGGTGCGTGCCGGTTCGGTTCGTGCATGTCCAAGCCGCTGGACCCAGGCTGGGTTCGGTTGTTTTGTGCCGGCAATTTGGCGGCGCCCAGGGTGAGCAGAAGTGGCTGAGGCCAAAGCGTCAGATCGCGTCGATGTTTGCGTCATCGGCCTGCGTGGCTTCCCGGGTGTCTCCGGGGGCATCGAGACGCATTGTGAGCAGATTTTCACGCGTCTGAGCCGCACGTCCGGCTTGCGTTTTCTGGTGCTGGGTCGCCAGGGTTACTTGAACGAAGCGCATACGCTGAATGAGCGGCTTGAGGTTCGCCCTGTCGCTGCTGTGCGCAACAAGTACCTCGAAGCTTTGCCGAACGCGATCGCGGGGCTTTTCCACGCCGTGTTCACTGTTCGCCCGCGCGTCGTGCACGTGCATGCGATTGGGCCGGCTTTGATCACGCCGCTGGCGAAGCTGATGGGTCAGCGCGTCGTCGTCACCCATCACGGCCGTGACTATGCGCGCGCGAAATGGAATTGGTTCGGCCGCGCGACGCTGAAGATCGGTGAACAAGCGGCGCTGCGTTTCGCTGATGGCGTGATTGCTGTGTCCCCGTCGCTGGCGGAAGAGCTGAAGCGCGATTTTCCGCGCCGGGCTGATCGTATTCACTACGTGCCGAATGGCGCTGAATTGCATGCTGAGCCGGGCGACGCTGCCGCTGTGCTGGCGCGGTTTGGGCTGACGGCGAAGGATTATGTGCTGGGTGTTGGCCGCCTGGTGCCGGAGAAGCGTTTCGACAATTTGGTGGAGGCGTTTGAGCGTGCTTCGCCAACTGCAAAGCTGGTCATCGCCGGCAATGCCGATCACGATGATGATTACGTCCGCGCTTTGATGGCGAGGCAGTCAGATCGTGTGATTTTCACGGGGTCGCTGGATCGCAAGACGCTGGAAGCGCTATACCGCAACGCGTCTCTATTCGTGCTGCCATCGTCGCACGAAGGCTTGCCGATCGTTGTGCTGGAGGCACTGGGCGCTGGAGCGCCTGTGCTGCTGAGCGACATCTCCGCCAACAAAGACATTGGCCTGCCGCCGAGGCACTACTTCCCGTGCCAAGACATCGATGCGCTCGCAGCGGCGCTGAAGCTGCCGCACGAGACATACAAGACTGATCGCGATGCGGTGTTGGCGCGGTTCGATTGGGACGCGGTCGCGGCGCAGACGCTTGAAGTTTATGAGAGCGTGATCGGCGAAGGCGATGCGCCAATGCCGGTGCGGGCGCTGGCTTAACCGACTTCCAGTTCCAGGCCGTCTTGTTCTTGCGTGAATTCCGCGGTGGCAAGCATGCGGTCGAATTCGCCGAGCATTGCGAGCGCTTCATCGGCCTCCATTGCGGCCGCCGTATTCGGCGGGAAGCGGAAACCCCAGAGCGAGTGCATGTGCTTCATGGCGCCAACGGCTTCACCGAGCGCGATGAAGCGGCTGGGCGCGTTCAGCAAGAAGTCGCGGAAGCTCATTGGCGCGCCGCGCGAGAGTGCGCCGAACGCGCTTTCATAGTCGCGCATCGCTTCGGTCGTGCGCTGCAGGACGAGGTTCGTTCGCGCGATGACGTTGCGGCGCAGCTTCTCAACTTCCATACGCACAGCAGGCGCGCCGCCGGTGAAGCGGCTTAGGGCGAGACTCTTGCCGAAATGCTCTTGGCCGGTTTCGAGCTGGCTCAGCGACCATTTGTAATAGAGGAAGCCTTTCCAGGCGAAGACGCCGTCGCGATATTGCGCGAGGTTCATCGCCAGTGCGGCGCGCAGCGGCTCCAGCATTTGCGCGCCTTCGTCCATCATCAATTTGTCGGCGAGTCGTTCCGACATTTTCTCGATGCGGCGGCCGGTGGCGCCGAAGGCGAGTGCTGCGAGCGGTTCGATCTCCTTGGCGACGAAGCGCATCATGCTGGAGATGTCGGCGTCAGAGACTTCGAAGAAGCAGCGCGCGGGCGCGCGGTCGAGGCGACGCAATTGCTCGCGCATCAGGAACGGATCGAAGGACGGGACGTCGTTCAGCAGATCGAGCAGTTCGATGTCAGCTTCAAAGTCAATGCTATCGACACCGCCGACGACACTGCGGAAGATTCTGTCGAACTGCAGCTCGCCCAGGAGAATGGATGTGCCGCCGAGGCTGAGTTCGGTGGCGCTGAACGGGAAGATGATCTTGGTGGCGTGCGAGGTTGGGTGCTCGAACAGGATACGTTCGTGCGGACGCAGCGCGTGTTTGACGATTAGCGCGCGATTGAGCGGCTCGCAGCGGAAGAGCGGGTTCTCTTTGAACTCGTCGCTCTCGCCGAAGCGCTCGTAAGTCAGCGCTAGGTTCATGACGCGCGCGGTCGAGCCGCTGGCGCGGATCAGCGACAGGTCGCGGATACCCTCGGAATTGCCTGACTTGGCCACGTCCCTTTGTAGGGCGGCGTGTGGTACTGTTTCGTTAACGTTTGGCGTCAGCGGAGCCGTTTCAGCCAGGCCGCCGTGCTGGCATCCATACCTTCCGGCGCGGCGCCGCCTTCGAGCGCGGGCAAGAGCTGGTTGGCCATCTCCTTGCCAAGCTCAACGCCGAACTGATCGAATGGATTGATGCCGGCGAAAACCGCCTGCGCGAAGGTGCGGTGCTCGTAGAACGCCAGCAGCGCGCCGAGCGCTTCGGGGCTGAGCGCGTCGATGGCCATGAGTGTCGAGGCGCGATTGCCAGGGAAGGCGCGGTGCGGCTCGCTTGAGGTTTTGCCGACCATAAGCGCGCGCGCTTGCGCGAGAGCGTTGGCGTAAACCTTGGCGCGGTGCGCGGGCGGGCCTTCCTGGTCTCCGGCATTGACGATGAACTCGACGGGGATTTCATCGACGCCCTGGTGCAGCAACTGAAAGAACGAGTGCTGTGCGTTGGTGCCGGCTGCACCCCAGGTGACGGCGCATGCGGAGCGGGCGATGGTTTCGCCGTCGCGCGTCACGCGCTTGCCGTTCGATTCCATTTCGAGTTGCTGCATGTAAGCGGGCAGCAAGCGCAGGCGCTCGGCGTAGGGGATAACGGCGTACGAGACGTGGCCGAGCGCTTCTCGGTTCCACATTTGGATGGCGGCAGAAAGTGCGGGCAGGTTTTGCGCGAATGGCGTGGTGCGGAAGTGTTCGTCCAGTTCATGCGCGCCTTCGAGCATGCGGAAGAAGACGCCGTGCGTCAGCGCGATTTCGCAGACGAGCGACACGCTTGACCACAGCGAATACCGCCCGCCGACCCAATCCCAGAACGGAAACACATCCTCCGCCGCAACGCCCCAAGCGACGGCTTTCTCCGGCGCGGATGTGGCCGCAGCGATGCGCTTCGGACCCCAAGCGCGTACGAACTCCGCGTTCGCCAGTGTTTCCTGCGTCGTGAATGTCTTCGACACGACGATCAGCAGCGTGCGCTTCGGATCGAGCCCTTCGATCGCATCGGCGATGTCAGCGCCATCGACGTTGGCGGCGAAGCGGACTTGCAAGTTGGGGCGGCGGTAAGCTTTCAGGGCGTCGAGCACGAGGCGGGGGCCAAGATCTGAACCGCCGATGCCGAGATGGATGATCGCGTCGTAATCGCCGCTCTCGGCGATATCGTGGGCGAAATCGTGCATGCGGTCGAGCACGCGGGTGATGTCGTTGTCGCCGCCGGGTGGATCGGTGATGCGTAGCGCCCAGTGCTTGGCGGCGCGGCCTTCGGTGTTGTTCACCGCATCGCCGGCAAAGAGTTTGGCGCGCCAGCCGTCGAAATCCGCCGCTTGTGCGAGTGCGCTGAGCGCGGTGAGGGCGCCGATATCGATGCGCTGTTTGGAGAAGTCGGCGATGAGATGCGGCGCGGTGAAGGTAAACGCTTCCGCGCGGTCTGCGTCGGTGGCGAACAAGTCGAGCAGTTTCGTATTGCGTAGCCGCTCGGCCTCGCGCGAGACTTGTGCGAAGGCTGCTTCGCGGGCGGCGAAAGATGTGGCGCTCATAGGGTCAAGGCTCTAACAGGACGGCGACATGGCGACAATTCTTGTTACGGGCGGGGCCGGTTATGTGGGCTCGCATTGCTGCCTGGCGCTGAAGCGCGCGGGCCACGACGTCGTGGTTTACGACAA
>CAYZIJ010000015.1:0-61945 GCA_964478365.1 uncultured Terricaulis sp. | reverse complement strand
CGGCGGCGGTTGCACCACTGGCGGCTGCGGCCGCGGCGGCCGCGGCGGCGTGACCGGCGGCGGCGGCGGCGCGGGCGGCGGCGTGGTCTGCGTGTCTTGTAGCTGACGGATACGGCGCGAGGCGTCGTCCCGATAATCGCCGTCCGGCCAGGACCGGCGATAGTCGTCGTAAGCGCCGATGGAATCGATGCGCACGGCGCGATCGTAGGCGCTGCGATCGTCGCGGCGGATTTGACTAATGCTGCGCTCAGCATCGCGGCGATGATAACCGTCCGGGAAATCACGCAGATAGCGCTCTAGATCGCGGATCGAGTTGCTGCGGCGGGCGCGATCCCACGCGTAATCGTCCTCGCGCTGGAAAGCGTCGAGCGCGGCGCGCGCTTCGATCGCATACGGTGAGCGCGGATAGGCGCGCAGGAAGTCGGCGTAGCCGCCGGGCGAATTCAAACGCTGCGTCCGCACCCAAGCGCCTTCGTCAGTATTCCAAAGATAGGCAAGCCGTTCGCGGGCTTCTTCCGCGTTCGCGCCATCCGGCCACGTGTTCAGAAATGCTTCGTATCCATCAATACGATCGATACGCGAAGCTTGCGCCCAAGCAGCGCGTTCCTCGGCCGCGAGACGTGGCGCGGCCAGTTGCGCGCGGCGCTCATCGGCGCGGCCCGCCTCAGGCCCCCACGGATAATTGCTGAGATAGCTGACATAGGCTTCTTCGGTATCGATTTGGCGCGTCCGCGACCACGCGGCGCGCTCATCACGCATCAAGCTCTCGATCCGCAAGCGCGCGCCTTGCGCGTTCGGCCAATCGCCGTACTGGCTCAGATACTCTTCAAAGGCGAAGGGCGAATTTTGGCGTTGGGCGTTCATCCACGCCTGCGCTTCGAGCTCCTCCACCGTGGGTGGCGGCGTGGCGCAGGCCGCGAGCAGAGCCGCGATCGAAGCGGCCGCCAACATTTTCAAGCGCCAAAGTCTGGACGCCATCATCAACTCTCCCCTTAGTCCCAGTCTCCAGGCTATGAGTGTCACCTGAACCGCGGCGGAATCGAAGGGCGAAAAATGGGGTTCTCGTTCGGTTTTGCGTTTTGGGCGCTCATGGCGGTCAGCGCCGCGGCTGCGGTAGCGTACGGGACGTACTTCCTGCACCGTCCGAAGACGTGGCCGCGCGCGCTGGTCAAAACCGCTTTCATGGCCGCGATGACCGGCGCCTTCGCAATTGCCGGCGCCCCTCCCCCGCTTCTGCTCGCGCTGGCCGCAGGCGCGGCGGGCGACTTCTTTCTGGCGTTCGACAAGAAGTGGACGCTGCCACTCGGCATCCTTTCCTTTCTAATCGCGCAGCTCCTTTATCTGCTGATCTTCTTCGGGCTCTGGTTTTTCTCTGGCGACAACTCTCCGCTGTGGCCGCGTTACGCCGTGATGGCTCTGATCGTAACGACGGCAATCGGCTTCTTGATCTGGATGGGACCGAAGCTCGGCTGGATGGCGCTGGGCGTCGTGCCGTATGCGCTCGCGATCGCCGGCATGGCGTGCATAGCGATGTGGATGCCATGGCATGCATGGCCGGTTTTCATCGGCGCACTCTCATTCTTGATCAGCGATTTCGTACTCGCAGCGGAGCTTTTCCGCTTGCCAGAAAATGCGCCGCAGCGCCGTATCACCGGGCCAGTGGTGTGGTGGACTTACGTCGCCGCACAAGTTTTCATTGTGTGGGGCATCGTGCTCGCGGTGCTAGCGCGTTGAGGGGGATGCGATGCGTGTACTGATCGTAGCGGCAGCGTTAATTCTCGCAGCGTGCGGACAGAGCACGGAGAGCGCCGCGCCGACCGCAAGCGAACGCGCGCCGCTGCCCGCAGGCGCCATCCTCGCCTTCGGCGACACTTGGAGCTTCAACGCCGATCCAGAACCGCGTGCCCTCTCCTTCGTCGTCGAAGACGGCGCCGAACCTGTCGAGATCACCGAAACCTGGACGGCGCCAGAAACAACAGAGGCCGGCTTCCGCATCGTATCTGGCGAACTCACGCTCGACCTCGTCGAGGCCCCCTGCACCCAGGACAACATCCCCTACACAATGCGCGCGACCGTCACACACGTGACCGATCGCTATGAAGGCTGCGCTGCGTTGCGCTGGGATTATCACCTCGTCGCACTCATGCCGCAGATCGATGCGTGCATCGCGCGCGCGCCGGAAACGCGGTGGGTCACCTATGCCGGCCCGCAAGCGGACGCGAACGTGCTGGTGCGCCTCACCAATGGGGGTCTCGGCTTCGATTGCATCGCCTCATCCGGCAACACGCCGAACGTGATCAGCTACGGCCCGCGCAACGACGCGCTGCTTGTGCCTACCGACTCCGCCGCACTTTTCGTGCGCGGCCCAGCAGCCGAGAACCCCGGCGGCGAATGCTACGAGGCGCCGGAAGTACGCAGCGCGACCGGCGAACTACTCGGCTGGAAAATGGACCCGATGGGCTGCTAATCGATCGACGGCAGATCGAGCCCCTGCTCTTTCGCGCACGCGATCGCTTCGTCATAGCCCGCATCTGCGTGGCGCATGACGCCGGTGCCTGGATCGTTCCAGAGCACGCGCGCGATGCGCTTCGATGCAGCCTCGGTGCCGTCGCACACGATGACGACGCCAGAGTGTTGCGAATAGCCCATGCCAACGCCGCCGCCATGATGCAGCGAAACCCATGTGGCGCCGCCTGCCGTGTTGAGTAGCGCATTGAGCAACGGCCAATCGCTGACCGCGTCACTGCCATCCTTCATGCGCTCGGTCTCGCGGTTAGGCGACGCAACTGAGCCGGAATCCAGGTGATCGCGACCTATCACCAGCGGACCAATCTCACCGCGCGCGACCATCTCGTTGAACGCCAAGCCCAAGCGATGGCGCTGGCCCAAACCAACCCAGCAAATCCGCGCCGGCAAACCTTGGAACGCGATGCGCTCTTTCGCCATGTCGAGCCAGCGATGCAGATGCGCGTCGTTCGGAATGAGTTCCTTCACCTTCGCGTCGGTCTTGGCGATGTCAGCCGGATCGCCAGTGAGCGACGCCCAACGAAACGGACCGATGCCGCGGCAGAAGAGCGGCCGCACATAAGCCGGCACGAAGCCCGGATAGTCGAACGCGTTCTCAACGCCCTCATCCTTCGCGACTTGGCGAATGTTGTTGCCGTAATCGACGACCGGCACGCCCTGCTCATGCCACGCCAACATCGCGCGCACATGCACCGCCATCGAAGCACGCGCCGCTTCCGCCACCGCTTCCGGATTTTGCGCGCGCGTCTGCACCCAGCGCTCCACGCTCCAACCCGCAGGCAGATAGCCGTTCACCGGATCATGCGCTGAGGTTTGATCCGTCACCGCATCGGGGCGGATGCCGTTTTTGACCATCTCCGGCAAAATCTCAGCAGCATTGCCAAGCAAACCAACCGAGATCGCCTCACCTTTCGCGCACGCTTCGTTGATCATCGCCAGCGCCTGATCGAGCGTCTCCGCGCGCTTATCGAGATAGCGCGTCTGCAGGCGCTTATCGATGCGATCGCTTTGACACTCGATCGCCAAGCAACACGCGCCGGCCATGACTGCCGCAAGCGGTTGCGCGCCGCCCATGCCGCCGAGACCAGCGGTCAGCACCCATTTGCCGGTCCAATCGCCGCCAAAATGCTTGCGGCCAATTTCGGCGAACGTCTCGTACGTGCCCTGCACGATGCCTTGCGTGCCGATATAGATCCACGAACCAGCCGTCATCTGGCCGTACATCATGAGACCCTTGCGATCGAGTTCATCGAAATGCTGCCACGTCGCCCATTTCGGCACGAGGTTCGAGTTCGCAAGCAACACACGCGGCGCATCTGCGTGCGTCTTGAACACACCGACAGGCTTGCCTGATTGGATCAGCAGCGTCTCGTCTTCTTCGAGACGGCGCAGCGTTTCAACAATCTTATCGTACGCCACCCAATCGCGCGCCGCGCGGCCAATGCCGCCATAAACGACCAACTCTTCCGGATGCTCAGCGACATCGGGATCGAGATTGTTCATCAGCATGCGTAGCGCCGCTTCAGTCAGCCAGCTCTTGCAGCTCAACTCTGTTCCACGCGGCGCGCGGATCACGCGCGATGCGTCGTGACGCGGATTCATTTTTCTCTCCAAGTTTCGCGCGTCGTAACGCGCACGACGTTCGCAAGCAAATGCGACTCCCCGCCCCCTTGCGGGGCGGGGTTGGGGGCGGGGGTAACGGCGGTGTTCTCTAAGGACATGGCGCCGCCCGCACCCCCACCCTGCCCTCCCCGCAAGGGGGAGGGTTCAAGTCACGCTTCCCGCGAGTACGCGCTCTTTGAGCAAAGGAGCGCCGAGCCAATAACTCAATTCAGCGGGTGAACCGACGTCCCACACCGCGAGATCGCAGGCTTTGCCAACCTCAAGTGTCCCCGCATCATCCAGCATGCCCAACGCCCGCGCGCCTTCGCGCGTGATGCCGGCGAGCGCTTCTTCGGGCGTCAGGCGGAAGAACGTGCACGCCATGTTGAGTGCGGCGAGCGGCGACGTCATCGGCGACGTCCCCGGGTTGCAATCACTGGCGACGGCCATGCGGACGCCGGCAGCGCGCATGGCTTCGATCGGCGGCAGCTTGGTTTCGCGCAAAAAGTAGAACGCGCCAGGCAGCAGCACTGCGACCGTACCATTTGCCGCCATTGCAGCGATGCCCGCATCATCGAGATGTTCGAGGTGATCGGCGCTGAGCGCACCATAACGCGCAGCGAGTTCGGCGCCGCGCTGATTGCTGAGCTGTTCGGCGTGCAGCTTCACAGCAAGGCCGTTATCGACCGCGGCGGCGAAAACGTAATCCACCTCCTCAGCCGTAAAACCTATGTTCTCGCAAAACGCGTCCACAGCGTCAGCCAAACCTTCGGACGCAATCGCAGGGATCATCACATCGGCGACAAGCTGAACATAAGCGGCGCGATCGTCCTTGAACTCCGGCGGCAAAGCATGAAGCCCGAGGAACGTGCGCTTCACGCGAACATTGCCGGCTTTCGCCAGATCGCCCGCCGCTTCGAGCATCTTGATCTCGGTTTCGAGATCGAGGCCGTAGCCGGATTTGATCTCGACAGTCGTGACGCCTTCGCGCGTCAAACCGGCGAGGCGCTTCGCCGCGCTGGCGGTGAGCTCTTCCTTCGAAGCAGCGCGCGTCGCGGCGACAGTCGAGACGATGCCGCCGCCCGCGCGCGCGATTTCTTCGTAGCTCTTACCCTCAAGCCGCATCTCAAATTCACGCGCGCGATTGCCGCCAAACACCAAATGCGTGTGGCAATCGACAAAGCCCGGCGTGATCCACGCATTCTCGCAACGCCGCACCTCGCGCGCGAGATCGCTCGGGTGCCCCGGCAAATCGGCGGCGTAGCCGACCCAGACGATCTTGCCGTCCTTGGCCGCCACCGCGCCGCGCAGAATCTCGCCATACGGCGCGCCGTCTTCGCGCATCGTCGCCAAATTAGCGTCAACCCAGAGCGTGTCCCACATCGTCTCACCGTTTCCCGGACGACGCGCAGCGGCGATCCGGGACCCATGTCTGGTGCAGTGCTGCTTCTATAGCGTCAAGCCGAACTATGGATCCCGGCTCGGCGTATGCTTCGCATACTTGGCCGGGAAGCGTAGAGAGGACCAATGACCGATTCAGATTGCCGCTCCTGGTTCTCCGCCGCCGATTTGCTGACGCAGGATCGAAGCGCGCCCATCGCGCTGATCGGCGCGCCGCTGGGGTTGGGTTCGATCACGCCTGGGCGTTGCGATCTTGCGCCGGAAACAGTGCGCGCCGCGATGAAGCGGATGAGCGTCTATGATGTGGAGACAGAGACCGACCTCTCCGAGATGCGCATCTTCGACGCGGGCGACATGGCGCTCACGCAGCTCCAGCCCTCGGAATCGCGCGACCCGATGGTGGATCGGCTGGCGCCGTTGCTGGCGGCGCATCAGCTCGTCATCGTGCTCGGCGGCAACAATGCGGTGACGCGGCCTTGCGTACATGCGCTGAACGAAGCGAACGCCGCCGGCGTGCTGACGCTCGATGCGCACTTCGATCTGCGCGACACCGATTGCGGGCTGACCAACGGCAATCCGATCCAAGCGCTGCTAGAAGATGGCCTTCCCGGCAAAAGCATCGCGCAAATTGGCCTGCTCGCATTCGCCAACACGAAGAAAGCTCACGGCAAAGCGAAGGCGGCAGGCATTCACGTCGTGACGATGGCCGAATGCGTCAGCGGCGGCTTCGCTGAGCAATGCTTGCGATCACTCGATCGGCTTTCCACCGAATGTGACGCGATTCACGTCGATTTCGACATTGACGTCATCGAACGCGCGCACATGCCAGGCGCTCCGGGCGCGCGCCCCGGCGGATGCTCACCGCGCGAATTCTTCCAAGCCACGCGCGCAATCTGTGCGCATCCGCTGGTGCGCAGCGTCGATCTCACGGAGTTCGATCCGAGCTTAGACGTCGCCAATATCAGTGCGCTGACGGCGGCGCGCTGGGTGTGCGAGGTGTTGGCGGGGTTTCAAGCGCGCTAGTTTATTCCGCCAAGAACGTCCGCACCTCGGTCATGAACGGCTCAAACTGATCGATCATGATGAAGTGATAGCTGTTCTCGATCTTCACGATGCGCGCCTGCGGGATGTTGGCGTAGCTCGCGCGCATGAACACGTCGTACTGCTCGGGCGTGATCGGCGCGGCTGGCGGGATGACGTATAGCGTCGTGAACGGAATATCGATGTTCGCCAGCTCCGGACGCAGATCGGTGACGATCAATTCGTGAAATGCGTTGGCGCTCACCGTATTGTCGCTCAAGCGCGAGTGCTCGATGATCATCGGACGCGCGCCTTCGGTGCGGACCATGGAATTGATCGTCGCTTCGGTTTGCGGCGAGACGACGCCTTGCGGCGCCGCAACCATCGCGGCGCGGATTTGATCGGCGATCGGCGTCAGCGTTTCGCGCGTCGCGTTCGGTCCGCCGAACATCGCGCCCATGAACGGAAACATGTCGACGACCATGAGCTTGCCGACAGCATCAGGATGGCGCGCCGCCAGCATCATGCCGATCGTGCCGCCCATCGAGTGACCGATCACGGCGGGACGCTCGAGCCCGGTTTCACGAATGTAGCGCGCGATCTCTTCAGCAGCAGGCGCCGCAACTGGCCCCTCCCCCGCGCCGCCGACAGGCGCGCCAGCAAAGCCGTTCAGTTGCACCAAGTGCACGCGATAGCCGGCGCCAAGCGCATCGGCAGTGGTGTTCCAAATATCGCGCGAAGAACTCAAACCAGGAATGAAAATCACGTCCTGGCCTGAACCGCGCGTCACAACGCTAATCCGATCGGAGCTGAAGGTTGGCGCATCAGGCGCGCCCGCGCACGCCGCCAAAGCCAGCGCCGCGACCAGCGCGATGAAACCACGTCTTTGCATGTTAATGTCCCTTTGCCGCGCTCGATTAGTCGATTGTGACGACGAGCTTGCCCGTCGCTTTGCGGTCCATCAGCGCGCGTATGGCTTTGCCGCCTTCGGCCAACGGATAACGCGCTGAGATACGCGGCTTGATCTTGCCTTCGGCGTAAAGCTTGAAGAGATCGCGGACATTGCCCTCGTGCAGCTTCGGCTCACGCGCAACCGACGCGCCCCAGAACACGCCAACAATCGACGAGCTCTTCAGCAGCGTCAGATTGAGCGGCGGCGTTGGTATACCTGCCGGGAAGCCGATGACGAGATAGCGGCTGTTCCAGTTCATCGCCCGCAACGCCGGCTCGCAATAATCGCCGCCGACAGCGTCATAAACAACATCAGCGCCGCCACCGGTTGCGGTTTTGAACGCTTCCGCTAACGCTTTGCTCTGCTCTTTCGCGAACGCGCCAGGCGGATAAATCACCGTGCCGTCCGCGCCGGCTTCGCGCGCGAACGCGGCTTTCTCTTCGCTCGACACCGCGCCGATAACCCGCGCGCCCATGGCTTTGCCAAGTTCGATTGCCGCAACACCGACGCCGCCCGCGGCGCCAAGGATCAGAAGCGTCTCTCCTTCTTTCAGTTGGCCGCGATCCTTGAGGCCGTAATACGAGGTGCCATACGTAAGAATGAACGCGCTCGCTTCATCGAACGGCATCGCGTCAGGGATCGGCATGATGCGTTGAGCGGGAAGCTTGATCTTCTCGGCATAACCGCCCCAGCCCGACGAGCCGATGACACGTTGGCCGACCTTCACGCCAGTCACGCCAGGCCCAACGCTCTCGATTACACCCGCAACTTCGCCGCCCGGCGAGAACGGGCGCTCGGGCTTGAACTGGTATTTGTCTTCGATGATTAGCGCGTCAGGGAAGTTCACGCCTGCCGCCTTCACCGCAATCACCACCTCGCCCTCGCCCGCCACTGGATCCGGCGCGTCGGTGTATTCAAGAGCTTCGGGCGGGCCGATCTTGGTGCTGAGCAGCGCTTTCATGGGGGAGTCCTCGACTTTGCTTCGCCGTCTTCTTCGGGCATTCTCAGCCCCACGGCAACGTGCCGCGATGGAAGGCCACATGACCCGCTCCGGCTTTTTCTGGCGCTTGGCGCTCTCGATCGTCATCGACGTCGCCGACTTCACCTTCGGCCGGATTCCGATTTTCGGAACCGTCACGGACGGCATCGGCACGGTCGTGTTGTGGGCGCTTTGGGGTCCGGCGGGGCTCGTCAATGCATGGGAGCTTCTCGACGTCACAGATCAGGCCGATGGCTTCATCCCGACCGCCACCCTGATTGCACTTTATGTCGGTTGGAAGAACGGGATTATTGGTCGCGGTTCCCGCGATGTGACGCCGACGAACCAAGACGCCACCTAGCGAAGCAGTTATAAGCCGCGTCATGAGCACGATTTGGGCTTTGGCCCTTCACGGCGGCGCCGGCGCTATCGCTGAGCGCGTCTATCGCCAGGAAGAAGAGCATATGGCGGGCCTTCTTGAAGAAGGCGCGGAGATGCTAGCGCGCGGCGAAAGCGCGCTCGATGTCGTGACTGCGATGGCTGAGGCGCTCGAAGCATCCGGCTTGCACCAAGCCGGCAAAGGCTCGGCACCCAATCTCGATGGCGAAGTCGAACTCGATGCATCTTTGATGGATGGCGAGACACGCGCCGCCGGCGCAGTCGCGGCGTTACGCGGCTTTCTCTCGCCTATTCGCGTTGCGCGTGGCGTGATGGAAAAGACCAGCCACGTCCTGCTCACCGGCAAAGGCGCGGACGCGTTTGCTGACGCGCACAAATTCGCCCGCGTCGAAGATCCAAAGAGCTATTACAAAACCGCAGCAAGTGGCCTCGCTGGCGCTGGCACGATCGGCGCGGTGGCGCGCGATGCGAAAGGCCGACTCGCTGCGGCGACCTCGACCGGCGGCATCCAAGGCAAGATGCCGGGACGCGTCGGCGACACGCCGATTATCGGCGCAGGATGCTGGGCCGATGCCCGCGCTGCGGTATCGTGCACCGGCCTCGGCGAATATTTCATGCGCGTGAACGCGGCCGCTGATGTCTCGGCGCGCATCGCATATGCAGGCGCGAACCTCGCCGACGCCGCGCAGGCCGTGATGGACGATGTCCGCAATCTGGGCGGGCAAGGCGGTCTGATCGCGGTTGACGCGGCAGGCAACGTCGCCGCACCGTTCAATTCACAAGGCATGAAACGTGGAATCGCGACATTCTCCGGCCTTCGCGACGTCAAAACCTTCTAGGTGATCCGATGATGAAAAAGCTCCTGCTCGCCGCCACTCTTCTCTCGCTCGCCGCGTGCGCCACGGCCACGCCCGGCGGTCCGCGCACGGATTGGCGTTGTGACGGCGGCGCGGCCTATTCCGTGCGCATCAATGGCCAAGGCGCTGCAGAAGTATTTGCCGGCGGTCAGGTGTATACGCTCCCCGCCACCAGCAACGGGCGCTACAGCAATGGCGCAGTATCGTATTCCGACGACGGCACGCTCGGCGGCGCTTATGGCGGTCCCTACAGCAATTGCCGTCGCGGCTAAAATTCGAGACCAGAGGACAAGATGAAGAAGCTCATCATCATCGCCGGCGCGCTTTTGCTCTCGGCTTGCGTGTCGCACAATTTCGCCGAAGGCCGACGCACCGAATGGCGCTGCGCCGCAGATAAAGATTTCAGCCTGCGCGAAGTCGCAGGCGCGGTCGAAGTCTATGCGGGCGGTCAAACCAATCGCCTGCTTCCAACCGGCGAGCGCTCATATTCAAACGGCGACGTGACCTACACAATCGAACGCGGCCGCGCGACGCTCACCGGCGTTGGCGGTGGCCCGTACGAGAATTGCCGCCGCGCGGGTTCGCTGCCCCTGCCGCGCTTTTTTGGGTGACGCTTGATTAGGGTGATGATCGGGATCGTCGCGCTCGTCGCTGCAGCGTGGATCGCGTCATACGCGACGGGACGCGGCGTGCTCGTGTCGTCGCGACACCTGATGAGCACAGAGGCGTACGGCTACGTCTTGAGCCCCGGCGCGACCGACGAGCCCGCTGGCCATGTCTGCACCTATCTGCGCTACGACTGGATACGCACGCAGTATCTCGTCGACCAAACCGCATGGGACGGCGAGAACGGCGCAACGCGCGCACTGCTCGAAGCGCGTCCAATCGATAGCTGGGCAAACACGACTTGCCCGTTATTGTCCGAGGGCCTGAGCTGATGCGTGCGCTGCCGGTGCTCGCAACTGCAGCGCTTTTGGCCGCGTGCGCCCAAGGATCGACGCAAGACACAGGACAAGTGACGTCCGACGCGCTCCCATGCGAATCCACGCTCGACGCGATCGGCTTCACGTGCACGGACGGCCTAGAATTCTCAGTGCGTCACGATCCAGACAGTCAGTGCGTCGTGCTCTTTCTCTACGATAACACCTTGGTGCTGCCCTACGATCAGGCCACGGGCGCCAACACAAACGGCGCGATCACGTTCGAACAAAATGCCTCATCGGCGACTTTGAGCCGCATCACCAGCGGCGCGACGAGCCAGTGCGAGATGATGGAATAATGCGCGGCTATTTCGGAATTGGCGCCGAGGAGATGTCGAAGCCGATGAATCTCGGCGCGCTGATGCGCACGTCGCACGCCTTTGGCGCCAGCTTCTTCTTCACCATCAACGCCCATCCGAAAGTACGCGAAGCATACAATAGCGACACTTCGCGCAGCTTCGATCACATGCCGTATTATCCGTACGATACACTTGAAGCGATGCGGTTGCCGAAAGGCTGCGCTTTGGTTGGCGTCGAACTCACCGATGACGCTGTGGAGCTGCCGCGATTCCAGCATCCGCAGGCGGCGGCCTATGTACTTGGCCGCGAGCGCGGCTCGCTCTCAGATGAGCTGATCTCGCGCTGCCAGCACGTCATAAAAATCCCGACCAAGTTTTGCATCAATGTGGGCTTGGCCGGCGCACTCGTCATGTACGACCGGCTCCTAGCCCACGGCGGCTACCCCGCCCGCCCCATCATGCCCGGCGGCCCGGCGCCAGACATGAGAGACGCGTTGCGGAAGCGGCGTCAGAGCTAAACCGGCGGATGGGTCGGCGTCTGGTTGTTATTCAGCGCCGGCCAGCGGGCGAACGCGAACCAGATCAACAGAATTAGAGGCGCGATCCAGCCGATCAACGGAATGAGCACCGCAAGATTAATCAACGACAGCGCGCCGCTGAAGCCGGCCTTGGCGAAAATCTTCCACCACAAAAAGATATAGAACACGAAGCAGGCGAGGCCGATGATCGCGATGACCGCGAAGAACGGTCCCATCGCCGCCATCATGGCGGCTGGATCACCGCCGTAGGTGTCGTAACTATTCATGGACTTCTCCCTCCCCGCTTGGGAACAAGCCGCGACCCTAACGCTGTAAAAACCCACCCCGCAAGCGTTCGTACAATGCGCCTCGACGGCGTTGGGGATTGCTCCACGCCCTGCTCATCCCCATAACCCGCCTCGTGACCGCCCCCGCACTCACCACATCGCAGCCCTCGCTCGCCGGCCTGACCAAGGCTGAGCTGGCTGAGAAGCTTGTCGCCATTGGCGTCGAGGCCAAAAAGGCCAAGATGCGCGCCGAGCAGCTGTGGCGCTGGATCTATCATTATGGCGTGACGGATTTTGCGGCGATGACCAACGTCGCCAAGGATCTGCGCGCGACGCTAGCCGAGCGCTACACGCTGGCGCGTCCCGAAATCGTCACGCAACAAATCTCGACTGACGGCACGCGCAAGTGGCTGATCCGTCTTGGGCCTGGCGTTGAAGCGGAAGCTGTGTTCATCCCAGGCGTCGGACGCGCCGGCGCGCTTTGCGTGTCGAGCCAAGTCGGCTGCACTTTGAACTGCACCTTCTGCCATACCGGCACGCAAAAGCTGGTGCGCAATCTCTCGGCCGCCGAGATCGTAGCGCAGGTGATGATCGCGCGCGACGCGCTGGGTGAATGGCCGACGCAAGAGCGCCCGCTCAACGATGGCGAGCGCCAACTCACCAACATCGTCTTCATGGGCATGGGCGAGCCGCTCTATAATCTCGACAATGTCGACGCCGCCATCAACGTCATCTCCGACGGCGACGGCATCTCGATCGGCCGCCGCCGGATCACGGTGAGCACGGCGGGCGTTGCGCCGAAGATCAAGGAATTGGGCGAGCGCACCGGCGCGATGCTGGCGATCTCGTTGCACGCAACCAATGACGATTTGCGCAACCAGTTGGTGCCGCTGAACAAGAAGTATCAGCTCGAAGAACTCTTCGCCGCGATCCGTTCGTATCCTGGGCTCAACAACGCCAAGCGCGTGACCTTCGAGTACGTGATGCTGAAGGGCGTCAACGATTCACTAGCCGAAGCCAAGGCGCTCGTGAAGATGCTTGCCGGCGTTCCGGCCAAGATCAATCTCATCCCGTTCAATCCATGGCCCGGCACGAATTACGAGTGCTCGGATTGGGAAACAATTGAAACCTTCGCCGAAGTGCTCAACCGCGCCGGCTATTCCTCCCCCATCCGCACACCTCGTGGGCGCGACATCCTCGCCGCCTGCGGCCAGCTGCGCAGCGAAAGCGTGAAAATCCGCGCCAGCGAGCGGGCGAAGGCGGAAGCGTGAGCACATCGATGCCGACGCTCAGCGCGCCCGGCATTGTGCTTCGTCCCCTTTCACTCTCCGACACTGAAGCACTCCACGTCGCGCTCAGCGATCCCGACGTGCAGCTTCATCGCCGCGCCGCCGTGCACACCGCCGTCAGCGAAACGCGCGACTACATCAACGATACGTTGCAGCGCTCGCATTGCGCTTGGGCGATCACGGCCGACGGTGGTGAAGCGCTCGGCCGACTGGCGCTCCGCAATCCAGAACCGGGACTCGGCGAGTTCGGCATCGTGCTGCGCCGCACGGCGCATCGCCAGGGCTACGCTATACGCGCACTCGGCTTAGCCGAGACGTATGCGTTCGAGATCGCCCGCTTCACCACGCTCCGCGCCGACATCGACGCGGAGAACGCCGCCTCGATCGCTCTCTTTCAAAGAGCAGGCTACACGCAAAAATCCCCGATAAGCGCACATCGAGTCACGAAACTTGGCGTACGCGACAGCTACATTCTGGAAAAGCAGGCCTCCGAGCGCTAGTCTCCGCCTCGAGGGGACAAACATGAGCGTTTCGAAGCGCATTGCCCGCGATCGCGGCGTCGCCAACTTTTTCGCTTTTCTCGCGTCGCTGCCGGCCTGGGTCTTCACCCTCGCGGTGATCGCCGGCGCCGGCTACGTCGCGCTCACGCCAAGCAGCGATGACGACCAGGCCAGTGCACTGATCGTCGGCGCCATCGCCCTGGTGTTCGCGCTCTTGTTCTCGGTCATCGCACGCTGGACGTACTCGAGCGTGCGCGCCGCGCTGACTCCGCAGCGTGTGCAGGCGATGTGGCTGCGCCGCTTCCAGGCCGAAAGCGGCGACGCCTTCCGCACCTCCAGAACAATCGACCAACTCGCGCGCCACGGCGTCAGCGCGCTGACCTTGCAGGACCGCGACGTTCAGCTCTCGTTCGAGCAGCGCCGCAATCGGCTGGCGCCAGTGTTCTGGATCGCCTTTCTGCCGGTGACGGCGGCGCTCGGTTATTTCTCCTACACCTCCTGGAACGAAACGCGCGCCGCGGCGGAGGCGTTTACCCCAACCGCGGACAGCATTGGCGGCGCGATCGGCCAAGCGATCGGCAATGCGATCGGGATGGGCGTGGTGCTAATCATGATCATCGTCATCGCGACTGCCGCGTTCATGGCGGCGACTTTGATCATCATGGCGCTGGCGGCGCTCGCCGGTCCGGTCGGCGCGATGTTCAGAGGCAAGCGCGACGACTATCCGCAGCTGCCACGTCTGTTGGAGCGCATCAAGACCGGCAAAGGACCGCGCGGCGCGTCGATCGTGCGCATCTCCGACGAGCATTGGCGCGAGGCGGTGACATCGTCACTGAGCGCAGTCGATGTTGCGATCATCGATCTCACCAATGTCAGCGAGCACGTCGCGTGGGAGATCGCCGAAGCGGCGAAAGCCTGCTCGACCTCGGGCCTCGTCTTCATTTGCCGCGACGGCGCCGAACTTTCGGATGCGGCGAAGAGTGCGGTGCGTGCCGCGTTGGGGCGCGAGCATATTCATGTCGTGCAGTATCCTGAGCGACGCGGCGCCAAGGGCGCGGCGTTCGCGCGCGATTTGCGCGAACAGATTTACAACGCCGCCGATCTGCGCGACGCCCGTAAGAGCTGATGGCAAAACTCCCTACCCTCACCGCACCCGGCACCGTGCTGCGTCCGCTCGATGTCGCCGATGCAGATGCCTTGTTTGCCGCGCACGGCGATGTGCAAACGCACAAATACTGGTCGAGTCCCGCCCACGACAGCGTTGCCGAGACGGCGAAGTACATTCAGGAGACGCTTGATCTCCCGGGCGCGCACGTTTGGGCCATCACCGAAAACGGCGACGAAGCTTTGGGACGCATCGGCCTCTATGGCGATCGCGAAGGAGTCGCCGATATCGGCATCATCATGCGTCCAGAAGCAACCGGCCGTGGGCTTGCCTCAAAGGCGCTCAATCTCGTCGTCGCGTACGGCTTCGATGAACTCGGTCTGCACCGCATCGGCGCCGACATCGATCCTGACAACACGTCATCAATCTCGCTCTTTCTGCGCGCCGGTTTCCAGCGCGAAGGCCTGTTACGCGGCAACTGGAAGACGCACCTCGGCATTCGCGACAGCATCATCATGGCCAAGCTGAAAGAATAGCGGCGAACACGCCGGGAACCTGGCGCTTTTGTTTCGCGCGAACGCTCACCCCGCCCCTTCTGCGATTGCACAATCCGTAATTGAGGTCCTAGATCGCGGCGCGAGGCCGTGTTCACGAGGAGAGACCCTTATGGGTGTTTGGACGCCGGGCCCTGGCGCGACCAGCGGCAGCGACACTTTCACAGGCGATAGCTCCGGGGAGATCGCAGACGGTCTTGACGGCGCCGATACGTTGAACGGCAACGGCGGCGCCGATACGCTGACGGGCGGCACGGGCATCGACATCGTCAACGGCGACGCCGGCAACGACAACATCGTCATCGATGACACGCATGACGGCCAAGCCGACACCTATAATGGCGGCGCGGACATCGATACGCTCCGCCTCACCGGCACAGGCACGGTGCTGTCATACGATTTCTATTTCTCGACCATCACCAGCATCGAGCGCATCGAGTTTCTCGGTGGCAGCGCTAACGTCGCGACCGCGACATTCCGCATCGGCCAGTTCGGCGCAGGCATCTCGCTCACCAGCCAACTGTCCGGCTCAGTCGCGACCGACATACTGAGCATCTACGGATCAGACATTCACACCGGCGTCACGCTGAACCTCTCCGGCCTCACGTTCACCAATTGGAGCGTCGCCGATCAAGTTCTGGTCAATCTCGGCAACGGCGCCGACACCGTCACCGGCACCTCGAATTACGACTACATGAATGGCGGCGCCGGCGCCGATACGTTGACCGGCGGCGCCGGCGACGACGGCATGAACGGTGAAGGCGGCAACGACCTCCTCGATGGTGGCGCGAACAATGACAATCTCTATGGCGGCGATGACACGGACACGCTCTACGGCCGCGCCGGCAACGATTTGCTCGATGGCGGGTCCGGCGCCGACACCATGTACGGCGGCGATGGCGACGACGACTATTATGTCGACAATGTCGGCGACATCACCACGGACAACGGCCCCTTGGGCGGCAACGACTCGGTCATCTCGTCCGTCACGCGAACCTTGGGTGCGGCCCTTGAGCGGCTCTACCTAACCGGTCCTAGCGCGATCAATGGCACCGGCAACGAACTCAACAATTACTTGGACGGCAACGACTTTGCCAATGTGCTCAGCGGCAAAGTGGGCGCAGACACCCTGCATGGCCATCTCGGCGGCGACACGCTTTATGGCGGCGACGGCAATGACAACATGTACGGCGAAGAAGGCGCCGACCTGATCGATGGCGGCAACGATAACGATTACATGCTGGGCGGCGACGACGTTGACACGATCTATGGCCGCGCGGGAAACGACACGCTCAACGGTGAAGCCGGCAATGATTCCATGTATGGCGGCGCCGGTGACGACACTTACGTCGTCGACAGCGCTGGCGATATTGTCGCGGAAAGCGCCGGCGCCGGCACAGATGTGGTGCAATCCCACGCCACCGCCTACGCGCTCGGCGCCTACATCGAGAATCTCCAACTGAGCGGCGTCGCTGCCGTGAGCGGCACGGGCAACGTGCTGGCCAACCAAATCTCCGGAAACGGCTTGGACAACACGCTGTCAGGGCTCGGCGGCGCAGACAGCATCGACGCCAATGACGGCGCCGACACCGTCTATGGCGGCGACGGCAACGACACGGTCAACGGCTCAACCGGCAATGATGTCCTCGATGGCGGCAACGACAGCGACAGCCTCATCGGCGGCAACGGTACGGACACGCTCTACGGCCGCACCGGCGACGACAATCTCTACGGCTATGCCGACGACGACACCATCTATGGGGGCGACGGCGCAGACGTCGCGTTCGGCGGCGAAGCCAACGATTTCATCGATGGCGGCAACGGAAATGACTATCTCGGCGGCGACGAGGGCGACGACACCATCTACGGCCGCAACGACGATGACCGCCTGTTTGGCGCGCTTGGCAACGACACGCTCTATGGCGGCAACGGCGCCGACGTGTTCGTGTTCAACACCGCGATTGGCGCCGGCAATGTCGACGCCATCGCCGACTTCAACGTCGCCGACGATCGGATCGAGTTGAACCTCGCCGTGTTCACGTCGATCAATTCCGGCACACTGAACGCCAGCTCGTTCGTCATCGGCACGGCGGCGGCCGACGCCGACGATTACATCATCTACGATCCCGCCACCGGCGTTCTCTACTATGACGCCGACGGCAACGGCGCCGGCGCGGCGGTTCAAATCGCGACGCTTGCGACTGGACTTGGGCTGACCAACGCCGACTTCTACGGCTATAGCGGCGCGTAAGCGCGCACCACACAAACGACAAGCGCCCGGCCGCAACGCCGGGCGCTTTTTGTTTTGTCAAACGGAAAATCCTTGACAGCGACCCGTTCTTAGCTTGCTCGCGGCACGGAAGCGCCGCTTAGATCACAGCTGCGAGGCTGCAAATCACAAGGACTGAATCTCATGGGGACTTGGACACCGGGACCTGGCGCGACCGCCGGCGTTGATACCTTTAACGGCGACGGCACTGCCGAAATCGCCGACGGCCTTGCAGGCAATGACACGCTCAATGGCGGCGGCGGCGGCGATACGCTCACCGGCGGCGATGGCATCGACATCGTCAATGGCGATGCGGGCAATGATATCCTCATCGTCGGCATCAACGATATCGACGGCGCCGATGCCTTCAATGGCGGGGCCGACACCGACACCATCCGCTTGGTCGGAACCGCCTCCGCTCAAAACTATGATTTCTACACCGCCTCAATCAGCAGCATCGAGCGCATCGAGTTCGGCTCTACCGTCGGCGTATCTTCGACGCTCTTCCTACGCTTCCATCAACTCGGCGCCGGCGTATCGCTTACGTCCACTGTCGTTGGCTCCTCGCTCATCGATTCGTTCCTCGTTTACGCCGCCGACATTCACACCGGCGTTACGCTCAATCTTTCGGGACTAAATCTCGTCGACTTCAGCAGCACTGACATTTTCACCTATAGCATGGGCAACGGCGCCGACACCGTCACCGGCACGGCGGTCTATGACTACATGGTAGGCCTAGGCGGCGCCGACACGCTCACGGGGTTGGCTGGCAATGACACCCTCGAGGGCGGCGACGGCATCGACTTGCTCGACGGCGGCGCCGATAACGATACCCTTCGCGGTGAAGCCGACGCCGACACGCTCTATGGCCGCGGCGGCAATGACGATCTCGATGGCGGCAGCGGCGCCGACACGATGTACGGCGGCGACGGCGACGATCGGTATTACGTCGACAATGCCGGCGACATCACCACCGATAACGGCGCGTTGGGCGGCTACGACGCCGTGTATTCGATGGTGACGCGCACATTGGGTGCTGGCCTTGAGTCGCTCTACATGGACGGCGTGGCCGCCATCAACGGCACTGGCAACGAGCTAAACAACGTCATTGCCGGCAATGATTCAGCGAACGTGCTGAACGGCAAAGCTGGTGACGATGTGATCCAGGGCTGGGGCGGCGACGACACGCTCTATGGCGGCGACGGTGGCGACCAGTTGTACGGAAGAGACGACGCCGATCTGATCGACGGCGGCAACAACAACGACTCACTCGACGGCGGTGATGGCGCTGACATACTCTATGGCCGCGCCGGCAATGACTTTATGGGCGGCAACCTCGGCGCCGACAGCATGTACGGCGGCGCGGGCGACGACACTTATTCCGTCGACAATGCCGGCGACGTCGCCGCCGAAAGCGCCAGCTCCGGCTATGACTCAGTCTATGCGACCATCAACTACTCACTCGGCGCCTATTTCGAGGCGCTCTATCTACAGGGCACAGGCAACCAGAACGGCACCGGCAATGCGCTAGCCAACTACATCGTAGGCAACAATTTCGACAACGTGCTTTCGGGCCTCGGCGGCGGCGATCAGTTCGACGCCAATAACGGCAACGACACCGTCTATGGCGGCGATGGCGATGATACGATCAACGGCGGCGACGGCAACGACCTGCTCGATGGCGGCAACGATATCGACCTGCTAACCGGCGGGAACGGCGATGACACGCTCTACGGCCGCACCGGCAACGACAATCTCTATGGCTATGCAGACACCGACACGCTGTACGGCGGTGACGGCAACGATGTCGCCTTCGGCGGCGATGGCGACGACTTTGTCGATGGCGGCAATAACAACGACTACATTAGCGGTGAAGACGGCAACGATACCGTCTACGGCCGCAACGGCGAAGACCGCATCTTCGGCGGCCTCGGCAACGACACGCTGTACGGCGGCAACGACGCAGACGTGTTCGTGTTCAACACCGCCATCGGCGCAGGCAACGTCGATAGCATCGTCGATTTCAACATCGCCGACGATCGCATCGAGTTGAACCAGGCGATATTCACCTCGATCAACTTGACGACGCTGAACGCGGGTTCGTTCGTTATCGGGACGGCCGCGGCCGACGCCGATGATTACATCATCTACGATCCAGCGACCGGCGCCCTATACTATGACGCCGACGGCAATGGCGGCGGCGCTGCTGTCCAGTTCGCAACACTTGCGATCGGACTCGCGCTAACCAACGCCGATTTCTACGGCTACACCGGCGCATAAGCGCCGTATGACGGAAAATCTTAAGCGCCCGGCCCCAAAGCCGGGCGCTTTGTTTTGCGTCAGATCTGCTCGATAAAGCGCGGCCGCTGCAAGCCGGCGCCGGAGCGCTCCTGGACGTTGGTCTTGCCGGCGCGGATATGCTGGATCATCTCCAGCGCGCTCTTGTTTGCCGGCGGCAGCGCTGCGTCGCTTTCAGCAAGCGGCGTCACGCGCTCGCCCCATCGCACCAAGTGCGCGCAAACCGTAAGCCCCGCGCCGAATGCCGGCATCAAGATGAGTGCGCCGGGTTTCACGCGCCCCTCTTCCAGTGCTTCAGCCAGCGCCACCGGCACAGTCGCTGCACTCATGTTTCCGTAGCGCTCGACCGTGAGCATCACCTTCTCGGGCGGGACGCCGCTGCGGCTCACAACCGCGTCGATAATGCGCTGATTGGCCTGGTGCGGGACAACGAGATCGATGTCGTCCGGCGTCACGCCGCATTTCGCCATCACGGCTTGGCTCGCATGCACCATGCCCTGCACGGCGCGCTTGAAAATTTCCTGGCCGTCAAAATCCCACGATGTATCGCCGCACATCACGCCTTGATTGACGTAAGCCGTGCCCATGCCGCGCACGCGCAATGTCTGGCGTGCATCGGCCAAGCAGCCGAGCTGTTCGCCCAGCACGCCTTCTTGCTTATCCGTCGCTTGCACGACAACCGCAGCACACCCATCGCCGAACAACACAGCAACGTTGCGGTTCTCCCAATCCATGAACGGCGAAATCCACTCAACGCCGATCACGATCGCATTCTTCACCACGCCGGTGCGGATCATCGCGGTGGCGGTTGAGAGCGAATAGAGAAAGCTCGTGCACGCCGTGTTCACGTCCATCGACGCGGCCTTGGTGGCGCCGATCGCCGCCTGCACGCCGGACGATGTGTTCGGCACCTGCTCATCGTTCGAGCAGCTACCATAAACGATGAGCTCAACATCCTTCGCGTCGAGCCCCGCGCACGCCAGCGCGCGCTTTGCGGCGACGACGGCCATCTCGGCCGAGCTCACATGCGAAACGCGCCGCTCCTTCATGCCGGTGCGGCTGACGATCCATTCGTCATTGGTGTCGAGGAAAGTGGAGAGGTCGGCGTTGGTGAGAACCGACGGCGGCATGCATTTGCCCCAACCGGTGATCGCTGCGTACGTCATGGGTCTATGCCCTTATGTTGTTCTAGGGGGCTGGATTAGCAGGCCGAGCGACCCCCGTCACGCAGGCGCGCGCATCGCAGGTGCAGCAAAAGCTCTCGCCCGGCGCCGATGTCAGCAGACTGAGACGCTCGCGCCTTCAGTCCCGCGGCGCTATTGTCGCTGGCGAGGAGCAATGTTCTGTGCCGTCAGGGCAATCAGGCGACGATAACTTCCGCGCGCGGGTTCTGTCAGAACTCACGGCGTGCGGCATTGCGCCGGATAACGTCAGCATCCAGTACGAAAACGAGTTGCAGGACTTCAGTATCAGAATTGGCGGAGCCGCGCCGACGTTGGACGAGGCCCAATTGGGATGCGTTGCGCGATTGGAATTGAGCGGACTAATCATCTCTTTCGAGGCCGACGAAGCGGACGCCAAATTCAGATCGGTCGCTCAATCTGTTCTCAAGGCTGAGGCGAGGCAGGAGGCCATCGTTTGGCTGACGGAGAGAAATCTGTTGGAGACGTTGCCGTTGTTTGATCCGGCAACAGGCGATCTGACGTCTTACGCCAAGCGGCTTGAAGAGCACTGCGGCTTGGCTAGCGGTTCAGTACTAGAAGTCTACAGTCTGAACTTTCTAACAATCCGTCGAGACATAGACTTCCGATCGGACGCGCTGTTACGCATCTCGCACGCTGTCGCAGCCTCCAATTTATCGGACCACGGGATAGCATTCGGTTTGATCGGCAGGTCCGCCGAGTGACGTGATCCCGCTCTCGGTAAATGCAGATTCTCTGGAAGTGCTCGATCCCAACGCCCGTCATTCCGGGATCGCGTAGCGAGACCCGGAACCCAGGGGCGACGAGCTGCGTGTTTGCCCCTGGGTTCCGGATCGCGCGCAAGCGCGCGTCCGGAATGACGGATAGGGGGATAGCGAACGCATCTATCCGCGCGCATACGCAAGCGCATCCAGGTTGGAGCGCGGGCTTCCTAGCCCGCATTTTTCCTTGCAAACATGGGTTTGCGCGCTTGGAAGCGCGCGCTCCAACGTTCAACGCGAGAAAATCTATCCGACCCACTCAAAACCACACGTATCATGCACCCGTCCGCATCAACGGAGGGGCATACGGATCCAGCCCGGTGTGAAGCGGACCGCGGTTAGCGAGATTAGGCGACGGGGATTGAAACCGTCGCGGTCCGGGGATCGATGGTGGATCGACCCGCTCGCCGCTGGCGCACAGGGCCCGGAGTGAACAGCTCCTCATCTCTTGCGCGAGCGTCAAGATCGCGGGGACGCTGAGCGAAACGCGCAGTTCTCATTCTCTCTCCTGGCGCCTTAGCGCGTCAGCTCAGCGTCCCGCCCTCCGGCTCGCGTTTCGATACGAAGCGCGGCGATGCAAACGCATGCAGTGAAAGCACGAAATGCAGACATCGAAGCAATGGACACATCAACGCCGCGCCCGCAGCGCCGCCGATCCGATCGACGCGTTGATCGCGGAGAGCATCAGCGTCGCCGCCGCCGGCAAAGTCCTGAACGCCACGCGCCTCGTACGCTTCGCCGAGCAGATAACGGCACTGCGCAAGAAGCGCCGTCCGCCGATCACCATTGAACGCCCGCCTCTGCCGCAACGCCCGCCGCTCGTTGTCCCAACGCCGCCTGCGCCCGCCCCTGCGCCCGTCTTGTATCGGCCGCCGCCGCGCGTCACCGATCCGCCGGCCTTCACACCCGAGGAGGAAGCCCGTTTCGCCGCGATCCGCGCAGCTAGACAGGCGCAGGAGCGTAACGACCCTCAGTGATTGCACATGCGCAACGTCAATCGCGCGTCCGACTCATGCTAAAGGCGCACGCATGCAAGCAATCGCTCAAGCCACCGCCATCATTCTCGCCGGCGCATCGCTCGGCTGGATCATGTTGTTCTCGTTCGTGCTCTCGCCCGCGGCGTTCGCGACGTTTGATGCAGGACGCGCCGAGCGCCTGGTCAAACACGTGATGAACCGCGGCCACGGCATCCTTGGCTTGATCGCAATCTTGTCAGCGATTGCGGCTTTGCTTGCTGGCGCGGTCGCGGGCGCCTCGGTGGCGGCGGTTGCCGGCATCTTTGCCTTCATGTGCAAATTCGCGCTGGCGCCGCGCGAGGATAAGCCAATCAAAGGTCACCGCGTCGTCAAGTCTGCGCGTATCGTAGCGAGCGGCCTCACCGCTTTCATCATGCCGATCCTGATCGCAGCGATCGTGCTGACGCTGATGGGTATCTAGGCCGCGACACTCGTCGCGCCCGCCTGCGTCGCGCGCTTAGCGCGCTCGATCCAGGTGGCGACATCGTCAACCGTCGGCGCCGGGGCGTTGCCCCAAGCGCGCTGACCGTCCTCCGACAAGCCCCATTGCGCGACGGCCTCGCACAATTCAGTCGCGTGCTTAGTGGCAAGCGCCGCCGCATCGTAGACGCCGCACGCGACAAGCCCCTGCGCTTCGCGCGACTTTAGACCCGGCACCGTGCACGCGAGCAAAGCTTGCGCCTGCCAATCGCGGATCACTTGCGCTGAGATGTGGCGCGCATCGATCTGCTCTTCGCCCTGCTCAGCATTGAGCTGCAAAAGGTCACCGACCGTGCGTACGCCAACAGCTTCGAGACGCTTCGCCGTCTTCGGTCCAATCGACGGCGCATTCACCACTGGCGCATCGCCGCTCAACGTAAACTTCGGCAGCACCTTCTCCTTCTTCGGCATCGGCGCACCCTCAGGCAATTCGCGCGGCACCTTGATCTCACGCGCAAGCGCAGCCGCAGCCGGCGCTGGCTCGACCTCAGCAACCGGGGCCGGTTCAGGCGCAGGCGTTGGCGCCACTGCTGCAGCCTTCAGTTTCGGCGCGGGCTTTGGCTTTGGTGCAGGCTTCGGCGCTGGCGTACCCTTGGTTTTCGATGTCGTACGCGCCGGCGCGCCTTCGCCAGCTTTGGCGCCCAGTTCGCGCGGCCACTTCGCGTCGAGCGACGAGAGCGGCGTCTTCATCACTTCAGTGGCGTACAATTCGCGCACGACCTTATCGTCATCGCCCAACGTCGCGCGCACTTTGCCGGTGCGGCGATACTCTTCGTATTGCGCCTCGACTTCTTTACGCGATGCAGCGTCATCCATCAGCTTCAGCACAGATTGGATCGGCACGCCGAGCGCGAGGAAAAATGCATCAAGCCCCGGCATTGTGCGCGGCGGCTTCACCGCCGCTTCCTCGAACGCACGATCGAGAATGCGCGCCAGGCCAACAGCCGCGTGACCGATGAGCGGCGCAATCGTGTCCTTCAGTTCCTGGTCAAGACCAGCTGGCGGATCCTTCACGCCGACCGCGAAATTGTAGTGCTCGATCACAGTTTCGTAGTGCGGGTTCGACGCCTTGGCGCCGGCCTTCACCATTTCCGCCAGCCACTTATCCCCGGTCGGGACTTTAATGTTAGGATAGCCGCCGAGATCGTTCTCGAGAATTTGCTGAAAGGTTTTGTACGACTTCGAAAAGCTCCACTCCACCGCGCGATGGATGACGCCCTCTTCTTCGGTTTGGTGCGTGTGGAACGGTTGGATCGGGTCGACATAGTAATGCGACATAACGCCGGCCGACCACGCGGCTTGCTTCCAATCCTTATCCATCAGCGCGCGTACAGTGCGGCGATACCATTCCTGGCACGCCTCAACCGCGCCGCCCCAATCTTTGTCGCGCACGTGGAGGACGTGGTTCTTGAAGTCCTTGAACACTTCGTCCGGCGCCTTGGCGCCACCGAGATAATCGACGTGATGATGCAAGAGCATGTCGCGCCACTGCTCCGCCTCGGGCGACTGCAAATGGCGCAGCGCGTCGACAGCGAGACGGTGGTGGTTGGACCGGCAGCGGCTAGCGAAGACCACTGCATACAGAAGCGACATCGACGCCCTCTTTGCCCCAAGCGTGAACGTAAGATTAAGAAGTGGCGCGCATTGGTTAGCGACGGGTTAATTTCGCCGCCGATTTCAGGCCGCTTGGCTGGAAGAGTCGCGGATCAGGCCCCAATCCTCACAGAGGATGCGCACCAGCCGCTCATGGCGCTCTTCGATCGCGCGCATGGTCCAATCCTCAACGCTCGCCACATCGCGCGTGAGCGCATGAATTGGCGCATTGGGCGTGTTGAAAAACACCTTGCGCTTCTCCGCGTAAGACTTGGAGCCACATGCGGTATTTTGCGCGTCGGTGAGCAGCGTGAGGTTGCCGAGCAGGTTCGCGGCTTCGGCGCGCATGCCCTTATCCGGGAAGAGCGCGTCCCACGCGCCACCGCCGGCCTTCGGCAGAATGTGCTCGACCGTTGCATCGCTGGTCATTTTCAGCACGCTGCCATTCGGCATCGCCGCTTCCAGACGCATCATCAACAAACGCCGCTGACGGTCGCGCTTGCGCGACTTATTGAGCATGTCGATGAACTTCATCAATTCGTTATCGGTGAGTTCGAGCGCACCCTTGGGGCCATAAAGCATCTTGTCGTCACCGGTGTTCTTGACCGCGCGCGCATAGCGCCCTTCCTGCAAGCGATCATCGACAACCGAGAGTTCGCACGCGAACGTGTAGCGGTCGAGCGCCTGGAAGAAGCGGCGCACGCGCTCGTGCTCACCCGAATGCTCAGCCAGGAATGCGATCGCGCACGGCGCCCAATCCCACCGCTCGACTTGCTTCATCAACGCGACGCGGCGATTCACGTCGGCGCTTGCGGCGCCCACATCGATCGAACCGCCGAAGATCGCGCGCAAAGCCTGGGCGTAACGCGGCAAATGATCGAACAAGAACGTGCGCACGCCGCCCGCGCGGTCGACCGCGGCGCGGAACGAAGCGAGATCGCCCGGCGAGAGCAACCGCTCGCCGGTCAGCAAGAACGGCATTATGTGCAAGAGATGCGCGAAATCGGCGCGTTGGAACGAATTTTCGATCGACTCCCATTTGCGCGCCGCCGCATCGGCTTCGGCGTTGGCGAGCTTGGAGTTCTCGATCAAGTCGCTCTTTATCAAGTCCGCGCCGGACAGCGGCGAGCCGCGCATATTGAGCGTGTTGAACACGGTCTGCGCGCAGCCACGTTCGTCTGCATCGACGACGTTCACCGTGCAGGCGCGCGCGACATAGGACATGAACGCGTCGAGTTCACGGTCATCGATGTCGCGCAGCTCCGTTTCGATAGTCCGAGCGGCGTTGGAAAGCAGATCCTTACTCTCGAGCCCCGTCTCAGGATGGTTCGCCATCTCCTTCATCTTGCCAGGTTCCTGCACGTAACCGCGATAGAAGCCGGAATCTGCCTCACGCAGCATCAAGCGCGGATTGTCGCCATCCATGACCAGCGATTGGAATTGCTTGGCGCGGCCCGGCAAGCGATCGCGCACATAGGCCATAATCATGGTGAGCGTAGCGAGGCGTTGCTGGCCATCGGAAATCTCAAGGCGGCCGTGGTTTTTCACCAGCACGATCTGGCCGATGAAATAAAATGTCGCGCCGCGTTTGTAGGCGCGCCGCAAATCCTCGATCAGCTGGCGCACTTCGCGCTCAGTCCACGTATAGGCACGCTGATAGCGCGGCACCTTGAGCGGCAGCTTGCGCGTGAGCACGCCGGCCAAGTTCAAGATCTGCGAACTCAATCCAAGCGGCGTGTCACCGAAAGCACCGGCCATGATCGCTGTCCCCATTGTGTCATGTTTTCGTTGCACGGATCGTCGCGCGGTCGTTACGCGAGTGCAATGCGCACTATGCACGCCAGCAACGCTCGCGCGCGCAGCGTTTCCAAAACGACACGTTCGTTAAGCGCGCATACTTGTAACGCGGAATTCAGAAGCGGCGCCGATTGCAGCCATGCCTTTGAACGCGCGCTTGTGGAAAGCTGGAAACAATCCACGGGCAGCCTCAGCGTCGGTGAACGCCGCGCGGTTCACATGCGCTTGTCCGGCGTCAGCAATAAGGACATTGGCGATGCGGCGCGCGATCGCGGCGCCGCTATCGAGCCACGTGACATGGCTCGGCGCCGCCGCCGCAAGTTCTTCTACCAAAAGTGGAAAATGCGTGCAGGCCAACGCGACCACATCGATGTCGGCGCCGCCAGGCGCGCGGAACAGGCCCTTTATCGCCTCTGTGATCGCAGCTGCAGGCGGCGTCTCGCCACGCAGCTTCTGCTCAGCCGCCTCGACCAGCGCCGAAGAGCCAAAGCGGATCACATTTTTGTCCGCCGCGAACTGAGCGATCAGATCGTTGGTGTAGGCGCGCTGCACGGTCGCGGGCGTCGCGAGCAAGCCGATAGCGCCGCTCTTGGTCAGCGCTGCCGCCGGCTTGATCGGCGGCACCACGCCGACTACGGGCACGGTCAGCGACGCTCGCACCTGATCGAGCGCGATCGTGGACGCCGTGTTGCACGCGACGACGACAATATCCGGCGCCCATTGCGCGACGAGTGCTGCCAGCAGCGCCGGCACACGCTCGCGCAATTGCTCGTCCGACTTCAATCCGTAAGGCAGCCACGCATTGTCCGCAGCGTAGTCGAGTTCGAGCGCGTGACCGGACGCAACGATGGCGTCGAGTACCGACAATCCGCCGACACCAGAATCGAACACCAAAACACGACGCGCGCCGTTAACCATTTGGGCCATCATCGTTACGCAATTGCATCGACCAAATCGCTGATTCAGGCTCGATTTTCAGTGTCGGTGCAGAAACAGCGACAAGCTGTGGAAACCAATCCTTAACCGAGTTTGACGGAATCATGAGTTGGGTTAGTGACGCTAGGTCGGGGTTTACGTCAACGCGCCGTGGAGCGTGTTTTCAACGGGGTCGGAATATGAATGCCATCGGAAAAACCTCAGTCGTCTTCGTGACGCTGTCTGGGCTGTTCTGGGGCGGTTGGGTCCTCGGCTCGCAAACGCCTGAAGGCCAGGAAGCGATCGCGCGCGCTTATGAAGCGTACGCCGATCAGCGCGCTTCGGCGAACGAAGATCTTTTCAACACCACTGCCCTTCGCGCAGTTGTTTGTGGCGGCGCGCAAGGCGCGCAGCCCTGCCTCGCCGTGATTGCAGCGGGTCGCATGTTCATCGTCGACGCCGGTTCGGGTGCGGCGACCGCGCTCGCCGAGCACAACCTTCCGGCTGATCGCGTCGATGCAGTGCTGCTGACGCAAGCGGGCTTGACGCAAACCGCAGATCTCGACGAGCTCTTCGCTGGCGCAACGCGCGCAGATGGCGCCCTGCTTGCCGTGTACGGCCCGGCCGACACGCAACGCATGGTCGACGGCTTGAACCAAGCCGCCGGTTTCAACGGCCTTGATCGCGGCCTCCAGGCTTGGGGCCCAGCGCCTGAGCCGGGCCGCTCGGTCATCGTGTTCGAAGGCGACGGCCTCGTCGTCTCCGCCTTCACCACGCAAGAAGACGCGTTCGCCGGACGCGTCGGCTATCGCTTCGATTATCGCGGCCGCTCGATCGTCGTCGGCGGCGACGGACGCGTGGTTGGCGCAAGCGCTGCGCAGAACGCTGATGTCGTGCTGCAAGGCGCGCAAACCGAAGCGAACGCACGCACGCAGCAAACGCTGGCGCCGACCGCCGCTGAAGTGGCGACGCAAGCTGCTGTCGGCAATACGGGCTTGGTCGTGCTGACGGGCGCTGAGAACCAGATGGTTGCGCAGCGCCAAGTCAGCGAAGCGCGCGCAACCGGCAACAACGACGTCATCGCAGGCCGCCTCGGCATGCTCGTCGAGTTGCCGCTGGCCAATTCCGAGATCAATGTTCGTCCGCTCTGAACGCAGTCAGAGTTGATGCGCGAAAGGGACGCCTGCGGGCGTCCCTTTTTCTTTGGCGACGGACTCCAGCGCGGCTGGCGTTATAGTGAGATCAGGAGCTCCGCCCGTGCCCGATCTCACACTCGCCGCCCTCGCCGCGCATCGCTTCGGATTCGGCCCGCGACCCGGCGAATTGCGCATCATCGCCAGCGACCCGCGTGGATGGGTGAAGGGGCAAATCGGCCGCCAAGCTGAGCCGCCAGCCCCGATCGCAGCATTGCCGCCGGCCGAGGACGATTTGCTTGCGTTCGGCCGTTGGCTGGCGCGACGGCGCTTGAATGGCGGCAACGCGGCGCGCGTCGAAGAACAGGCGCAGCGCCAAGGCGTGACACAAGAAGAACTGCAGCGGCTCTCGGTCGAAGAAGACTTCGTCGAAAACTTCCGCGCCCGCGTGACCCGTACAGTGGCGGCGCGCGTCGAGGCTGGGCTTACGACGCAAACGCCGGTGCACGAGCGGCTGGTGCATTTCTGGTCCAACCATTTCACCGTCTCGACCGCCAAGCCCGGCGCGGTGGCGCTGCCGCCGTCATTCGAGAAGGAAGCGATCCGGCCCCACGTCGGCGGGCGCTTCGCCGACATGCTGCTCGCTTCGACCAAGCACCCAGGCATGATCGTCTATCTCGACAACTGGCTCTCAGTCGGGCCCAACAGCACGATCGGTCAGAACCCGCGACGCGGGCGGCGCTTGCCCGGCGGCGGCAGACCGACAGGGATCAACGAGAATCTCGCGCGCGAAGTGTTGGAGCTGCATACGCTCGGCGTGAACGGCGGCTACACGCAAGCGGACGTGCAAGCGCTGGCGGCGATCATCACGGGCTGGACCTATGAGCGGCCGCGTCTGCGTGATCTGGTCAATGACGATCTCGCCACACGCAGCGGCGCGCAATTGTTCGAGTTCGACCCAGAAGCGCACGAACCCGGACCAAAAACGCTGCTCAACCGCAGCTACGAACAGACCGGAGTCGCGCAAGGCGAAGCGGCGCTTGGCGATCTGGCGCGCCATCCCTCCACAGCGCGCTTCATCGCCACAAAGCTCTGCCGCCACTATATCGCCGATGATCCGCCGCCCGCGGCCGTCGCACGCGTCGAACGCGCGTTCCGCGTCAGCGAAGGCGATCTGCGCGAGACGATGGAAGCGTTGGTCGATAGCGACGAAGCATGGGAAACGCCGTTCGCCAAGTTCAAGCGGCCGGAGGAATACGCGCTCTCGGTCCTTCGCGCCGTCAACATCAGCACGCTGCCGCCACAAGCGGCGATCGCAACGCTCACTGCGATGGGACAACGCCCCTATTCCGCGCCAGGCCCAGACGGCTGGGCCGATAGCGCTGACGCTTGGCTCACCGCCGACCTCGTCATGAAACGCATCGAGTTCGCGCAAGCCTACGCCGAGCGTATCGCGCGCGCCGACGTCGATCCGATCGAGATTGGCCAAGCCTGCCTCGGCCCGCTGATGAGCGACGAAACAACCACCGCCATCCGCCGCGCGGAAAGCCCTGTGCAAGGCTTCGCGCTGCTGTTCGGCGCGCCTGAAATGCAACGGAGATAGCACATGCTGAACCGCCGCCATCTCCTCGCCGGCGCCGCTGCGGGCGCCGCACTCTCCTTCCCGGTGTTCGCCTTCGGCCAAGCGCAAGCGACGGACAAGCGCTTGCTTGTCGTCATCTTGCGTGGCGGCATGGACGGGCTCTCCGCGCTCGCGCCGGTTGGCGATCCTGCATACGCAAACCTACGCGGACGCTTGGCGCTGCCGGCGAGCGGCGACAATTCCGTACTCAGGCTCGACGACACATTCGGCCTGCACAAAAACTTGGCCAAGATGCACGCACTCTATGGCGCAGGTGAACTCCTGCCCATCCACGCCTGCGCCACCGCCTATCGCGAGCGCTCGCACTTCGATGCACAGAACGTGCTGGAGACTGGCGCTGTTGCGCCATTCGCGCGCACGGAAGGTTGGCTCAACAAAGCGCTTGGCGCGCTGCCACGATCGCGCGCGGAAATGGGCATGGCGCTCTCTGCGCAAGCGCCGCTGATCCTGCGCGGCCCGGCGGCGGTGGCGACATGGTCCCCGTCAGCGTTGCCCGATGTGGAGACGGATACGATCGCCCGGCTGCTCTCGCTCTACGAAGCGCGCGATCCAGCTTTAGCGAACGCGCTGCAATCGGCGATGAGCGCCAACGGCATCGCCATGAATGCCGGCGCCGATGACATGCGCGGCGGCGCCCGTGCGCTTGCACCGCTGGCGCGCATCGCAGCGCGGTTCCTGAAAAGCGATAACGGTCCCGTCGCGGCGGTCATGGAAATGAACGGCTGGGACACACATGCCAATCAAGGCATCGAACAAGGCCCGCTGGCGCGCGCGCTGACTTCACTCGACGATGGCTTGGACGCGTTCAAGCAAGAGATGGGACCGGCCTGGGCCAACACAGTCGTCATCATCGCCACCGAGTTCGGCCGCACTGCAGCGCCGAATGGCGCGGGCGGCACCGATCACGGCACTGGCGCTGCGGCGTTCCTCGCGGGCGGCGCCGTACGTGGTGGGCGGGTGTTGACCGATTGGCCAGGGCTTGGACGCAGCGCGCTGCATGAAGGACGCGACCTGCGCCCGACCACGGATTTGCGCGCGGTGTTCAAGGGCGTGCTCGCCGATCACCTCAACGTGCCGAGTGCGGCAATCGAGCGTGACGCGTTCCCTGACAGCAGCATTGCGCGGCCACTGCAGGGCCTGCTGCGAACGTAAGCAGCGAACAGTTGGCGTTGATGCGGCGGCTCACTAAGGTGCGCCCCGCATGCGCGCGCTCCTTTCTGCCATCATCACATTGTTCCTTACTGCAGCGCCCGCCGCAGCGGACCGGTTCACACTGACCTATGACGGCGTCGGCCTTGGCTTCGTGCCGCTCGGCGGCATTAGCGTCGATGCGAACGTCGCGGACGGCGATTACGAGATCCGCGCGCGCCTGCAATCGCGCGGCCTGCTCAATTTGTTCGAGCGCACCAATCTCACAGCCACCGCGACCGGATTGATCATAAATGGCGACGTGCATTGGCGCAGCTATGATCTTGATCATCATTACAGCCGCAAACATCGCACCATCGCCATGCGCGTCGGCGAGGGTGGCGCTGTAACGTCCGAGATCACGCCGACTTATCGGCTCTGGGGCGAGCCGCCGACGAGCGACGAACAACGCCGCCGCTCGCGCGATCCGCTTTCAACCATGGTGGCGATGTCGATCGATGTCGGCCAGACGCGGCGTTGCAGCGGCCTCTACCCTACGTTCGATGGTCGCTTCCACTACGTGATGGAGCTCAGCGGCGGGCAGATCCGCGACTTCGACGACGCCGGCTATGAGGGCGAAGTGTTACGCTGCCGCATGGCGTATATTGCGGTGGCCGGGTACGAGCAGCGCGACGCGGGACGCCGCCGTATTCCCGAGGGCCAAGTGTGGTTTGCTCTAATGCCTGACGCCAATTTCGCACCTGTCGTGCGCATCTCCACGCCGATGTCGGCGGGCGGCGCGACGATCCGCTTGGCGTCGTACCGGCGCGTGCGCGTCTCGATCGACGACCTGCCGTGAACGCACGCATCGCCGCCGCTGAATTGCTGATCGCCGTGCTCGAAGATGGGCGCGCGCTCGAAGACGCGCTTGAGCAAACACAGAGCTATAATCGCCTCGAAGGTCGAGACCGCGCATTCGCGCGCGCGCTGGCGACTGCCGGCTTGCGTAGGCTTGGCAGCATCAACGCCGTACTCTCGCAAATGCTGCAGCGTCCGCTGCCTGACACCGCCAGCCACGCTCGCGCGATCCTGCATATCGGCGCAACGCAATTGCTGGTGCTCGGCACGCCTGCACACGCAGCAGTCGGCGAGACCGTGGAAGCCGCGAACCAGCTCAGCAAAGCGCGTGGCTTCGCAAAGCTGATGAACGCCGTGCTGCGCCGCGTTTCGCGCGAAGGTGCGGAGATGATCGCGGCACTGCCGCCCGGCGCGGACCTGCCCGCTTGGCTCTACACACGCTGGCGCGCGGCATACGGCGAAGCTGCGCCGCAGATTGCGGAAGCGCTGCTCAACGAACCGCCGCTCGATATCAGCGTAAAGGGCAATGTTGAGGAATGGGCGCATCGCCTGTTCGGCGTGGTGACGCCGACCGGCAGCATCCGTCTGACTGAACATGCGCCGGTGGATTCGCTTGCAGGATTCAAAGAAGGCGCGTGGTGGGTGCAAGACGCAGCCGCCGCCCTGCCCGCGAGATTGCTGGGCGATGTGCGCGGGCTTCGCGTGCTTGATCTTTGCGCAGCGCCCGGTGGCAAGACACTGCAGTTTGCGGCCGCAGGCGCGCACGTCACTGCGGTCGATAAGTCAGACGCGCGCTTGAAGCGCCTGCGCGAAAATCTGGCGCGGACGAAGCTACAAGCCGACGTGATCTGCGCCGATGCACTGACGTTTAGCGCTGAACCGTTCGATGCAGTGTTGCTCGATGCGCCGTGCACCTCCACCGGCACATTGCGCCGGCACCCGGACGTGGCGTGGCTGCGCAGACCGACTGACGTGCGCCAGCTCGCAGAGTTGCAGAGCGCGCTCGTCGCAAGCGCTGCGAAGCTGCTGAAACCAGGCGCGCCGCTGATTTACGCCGTGTGTTCGCTGGAGCCGGAGGAAGGCGAAGGCGTCGTCGCCGATGCGCTGAAGAAGGGCTGGCGCCGCGAGCCATTTACGCCTGACGTCATTCCGGGCGCCGAAGCGTTCATCACCGCCGCTGGCGATCTGCGCACGCATCCGGGCCACTGGCCTGAAATCGGCGGATTGGACGGCTTTTACGCTGCGAGGTTGGTGCGCGACTGAGGCCGCGCGCTTGCCTCACGGCGCCTTGACAGGTACTCACGGACGCATGGCGCGCACGCTCATTGCACCTTCGATCCTGGCCGCAGATTTCTCCAAGCTGGGCGAGGAAGTACGCGCGGTCGAGGCCGCCGGCGCCGACATGATCCATGTCGATGTGATGGATGGCCATTTCGTGCCGAACATTTCGATCGGCCCGGTGGTCGTCAAATCTATCCGCAGTTACACCAAGCTGCCGTTCGATGTGCATTTGATGATCGCGCCGGTTGATCCCTACATCCAGGCCTTCCGCGATGCCGGCGCCGACATCATCACCGTGCATCCTGAAGCCGGTCCGCACATCCACCGCACACTGCAGGCGATCCGCGCAACTGGCGCGAAGGCCGGCGTATCGCTCAATCCAGGAACGCCCGCGGAAACGATCGATCCGATCATTGATCTCGTCGATCTGGTTTTGGTGATGAGCGTCAATCCGGGCTTCGGCGGACAGAGCTTTATCGAAAGCGCGCTGCCGAAGATCGAGAAGCTGCGCAAGAAGATCGACGCCACCGGACGCGACATCATTCTTGAAGTCGATGGCGGCGTGAACGCCAAGACTGCGCCGAGCGTGATCGCTGCGGGCGCAACAGCATTGGTCGCGGGTACGGCTGTCTATGGCGGCGACGCCTCAGCCTACGCCGACAACATCAAACGACTGAGACAACCCGGCTGACGCTCTTGAATGCGCCGGTCACCCCTCCCCGCCGGCAGCAACGGCCGGTCGCCGTGAGCGATAACTGGCGCTCTAACCCGTTTCATCGCGCGCGCCTCGGCGGCGCTGGCCCAGATCGCATCGAGCGCTTCGGCAATGATCCGCGTGTCGGCGATGCTGAGCGTGGGCGCGAGATTGGACGCGGTGTCTGGCGCATCGCTGCTGAGCGTTTGCACGGCGAGCACGCTCTGCCTTGGCTGCCCGCGCATCCCTCACGGCATTTCACCGCGCGTTTGCACGCGTTCAGTTGGCTCGTTGATCTGGCGGCTGTCGGACCGTCAGCGCACCGGCGGATTGCCGACATCGTCGACGCGTGGGTCGAAGAGCATGGCGATTGGGATGACCTCGCTTGGGATCCGGAGCTAACGGCTGAGCGCTTGTTTGCGTGGCTGTGCTGGGGTCGGCCCGCGTTTGAAGTTGGCGCACCGGAGAAACGCGCCGCGCTGATGCGGTCAGTGGCGCGGCAAGCGCGACTGTTGATGCTGGCGCAAAGCGAACTGACTGAACGGCATCTTGGCTCGATCAAAGCCGGCGCAGCTTTGATCCTCGCCGGCGCCGCAGGTTTTCCGGATTCTGAGCGCCTCGCCGAGCAAGGCGAGGAAATGCTGATCGAGGCGTGCGCCAAGCAATTTTTCCCGGATGGCGGCCACCTCTCGCGTTCGCCAGAAGCATTGGCCGAAACGCTCTGCGATATCGTCACCGCGCTCGATGCGTTCGAAGAAGTGACGCCGCTGATCACGGAAACATTGCCGAAGCTCGCCAACATGCTGCGCATGTTACGCTTGGGCGATGGCGGTTTGGGCTGCTTCCAAGGCGGATCGGAAGGTTCGGCCGCAACTATCGACGCCGTCATCGCCCGCGTGAACGCGCCGGTGCGCAGTTTTCAGTTCGCGCAACATACAGGCTATCAGCGCATCGAAGCTGGGCCGCTGCGTGTGCTGATGGATGTCGGCTCCGCGCCGCCCCTCTCCTACGCTGAGCGTGCGCATGCGAGCGCATTGGCATTCGAGTTGTCGAGCGAGAGCGAGCGCCTCATCGTCAATATCGGCGCGGCGCGCGAGTTGGAGCCTGCGGCGCGGATGGCGGCGCGCGCCACCAATGGTCATTCCACGCTCATCATTGGCGATGCGCTCTCCGCAGCGATGGATGATCGGCGCAGCAAAGGCGGCCCGCGACTATCCGGGCCAGTTCTGGACGATGTGCGGCGCTCGGAAGACGAGAGCGGCGTCACCGTGCAGGCGCGCCATGACGGTTACAAAGCGCAGTTCGGCCTGCTGCACCGGCGCTACATTTTCGTTGACACTGAAGGCACGAACGTGCGCGGCATTGATGAACTGATCCGGCCGATGCGGCTGAAGAGCCCGAACCCAAAACATCCGCTGCCCTTCGTGGCGCGCTTCCATCTGCATCCCAACGTCCGCGCGCGACTGATCGAGCATCGCGTCGCGCTGCTGGAAACGCCGGGCGGTCAGAAATGGCGGCTGCGGACCGATGCTCCGGATATCGCGGTTGAGCCGTCTATCTATTGGGGCGGTCAAACCCCGCGCGAGTCACTGCAGATCGTGCTGACCGGCGAAGCCGACCCGATGGGGCATGGTCTAGCGCCACCGAACCGCATTCGCTGGGCGCTGACCCGGGCTTGAGAATGAGCGATATACTGCTCCTCCTGACGTTCGCAGTCGGTCTAGTCGGCGGCCCTTTCGTCGTCGCGAAAGTTTGGCCCGAGCGGAGCCGCTGCGTTGGCGACACAGCGGCAGGCGAATGCGGCATGTCTCCCGTCTTGTGGGGCGCCGCGCTGGGTGTACTTCTCGGCTATCTCGGGATCGCCGCACTCATTGTGACGAGCGGCGATGACCTCACGAGTCCGTCCACGAGCACACAGGTTGTCGCGATGCTGTTTGTTTTCATGGCGGCACTCGCCGCGCCGCTGGTTATCTACGGGTTTCATACTTGGAAGTGGAACGCGAGCGGTCTGGAATTCATCGGTGTCTTCCGTCGTCGGACGGTGCTGTGGAAGGACGTGACATCGGTTCGCCGGGTCTGGCGGACGTCATGGAAGCTTGAGACCGCTGACGGGATAAAGTTGAACACGTCGCGATACATGCTTGGTCAGCGCGTTGTGATCGCCGCGCTCTGCATCAATCGCTCCGACTTGGCGCCGCAGGTTACGGCCGCACTTGAAGCAGAGCGGGCGTGACCCTCGCTATTCCTGCCTATTCCCGATTATTCCAGTTGTATTCAAGGCATTCCTGCCAATGACTGGACCCATGAAATTCGGCGAGTACATCAAAAACCGGCGCACCGAACTCGGATGGACGCAGCCTGACGCGGCGGCCAAGGCGAGCATCGAGCAATCGTATCTATCGAAGCTCGAGACGGGGAAATCGTTTCCGTCGGAGGACGTCTATCAGCGGCTGGTCGAAGCGTTCAGCCTCGACACCGAGGCCATGGTCGCCGCCCTCTTCCCGGCCGAGCTCGACCGGCTCCGCGAGATCGAGGCTGTCCGCAAGCACCTGCTGGAGCGCGAGCACAGCACCCGCTCAAACACCCGCCTCTGGCTCTATGCGGGGCTGGCGGCTCTGGCCTTGGGCGGCGCACTGGTCGGCCTTGCGCAGATCGATCGCGGCGGAGCGGCCACGCACTACAGCTACCAGTCGCCCGGCGTGATCCTGGCCGGCGAGAGCCTCGATGTGTTCGACGACTTGGACGACGAGCCCGAACGCTCTGCGCCCGATTATGCCGAGCGCATCGCGCAGCGTGATGCGCTGATCGCGCGTTACGACGAACAGACCATCTCGATCCCCGACATGCGCGGGCCGGCTTACACCGAGACCGTGCCGGAAGGCCGGCGCATGTGGCATCTCGTCGGCGCCAATGCGGTGCTCGTGCCGGACCGGTTCGGTTGGGCTCTTATCCCGGGCTTTGCGCTGATCATCGGCGGGCTCGGATGTTTCTTCATCAGCTGGCGCAGACCCTGAGGACAAAATGAGAATTGCTGTTCTGATTGCCGCCGCGGCTCTTGCGAGCTGCGCTACCACCCCTTTGCCTGCTGCAGAGACGCCGTTGCGCGGCGACGCGCTTGATGCACGCATCGAAGCTTTGATGGCGCGCGAGCAAGTTGTCGGCATGGCTGTCGCCGTGATCGAGCGCGGTGAGATCACGCATGTCGGCGCCTACGGTTATCGCAATCGCGAGAACGCGCTGCCGCTAGAGACCGACACGATCATGTACGGCGCGTCGCTGACCAAAGCGGCGTTCTCGTACATGGTGATGCAGTTGGTCGATGAGGGCCGGATCGATCTCGATCGCTCGATTGCTGAGTATCTCCCGCGCCCGCTGCCGGAATATGAGGATTACACCGATCTGGCTGGCGACGAACGCTGGCGCCAACTGACGCCACGCATCCTGCTCTCCCACACGAGCGGCTTCGCCAATATGCGATGGCTCGATGAAGGCCAACGCCTGCGCTTCCACTTCACACCGGGCGAGCACTACGCTTACTCGAACGAAGGCATTTGGGTTTTGCAGGTCGTGCTTGAGCAAGGCCTCGGCCTTGATGTCGGCGCGGAGATGCAGCGCCGCGTATTCGATCGCTTCGGCATGACACGCACCTCAATGCAATGGCGCGACGATTTCGCCGGCAATCTCGCTGATGGCTACGCCATGGACGGCACGTTCGAACCGCACGATCGCCGCGACAACGTCGCTGCCGCTGGCTCGATGGACACGACGATCGAAGATCAAGCGCGCATGTGGCGTGGGATGTTTGCGGGCGAAGGGCTCTCCCCCGCTGCACGCGCGGAATGGGTAGCCGCGCAGTTTCCGATCCGCACGACGCAGAAATTCCCGACCATCCAATTCTACAACACCACTGACCCACGCGGCGAAGCCAACAACCTTTCCGCGTCACTCGTCGGCGAAACCTGGGAAACGCCGAACGGGCGCTACTTCTCCAAAGGCGGCCACAACGATTGGACCGGCAATCTGGTGATCTGCGAGGAAACCGGTGAGCGCTGCCTGATCATGCTCGGCAACAGCGTGCGGGCTGAGATCATCTTTCCGGAAATCGCGGCACTAGTTCTGGGCGAGACGCAGTTTCCGTTCTGGTGGACTTACCCGGAGCTGCATCGCGGGGAATGATCCCGCCCCTGCGTCAGAATCTCCGCCAGACTCCGCATTTCCCGGAGAATCTCCTAGAAGCGCGGCCATGACTGACATTCTCCCGATCAAGCGCGCCCTCATTTCGGTCTCCGACAAGACCGGCCTCATCGACCACGCCAAGGCGCTGGCAGGCTTGGGCGCAGCGCTCGTCTCGACCGGCGGCACGCACAAAGCGATCGCGGATGCGGGACTGAAGGTTCAGGACGTGAGCGCCGTCACCGGTTTTCCGGAGATGATGGACGGGCGCGTGAAGACGCTGCACCCGAAAGTGCACGGCGGATTGTTGGCGCTGCGCGACAATGCCGATCACGCCAAGGCGATGAAGGAGCACGGCATCGACGCGTTCGACGTGCTCTATGTGAACCTCTATCCGTTCGAGGCGACAGTCGCGCGCGGCGCCGATTTCGAAACCTGCATCGAGAACATCGATATTGGCGGCCCGGCGATGATCCGCGCAGCGGCGAAGAATTACGGCTTCATCGCCGTCGCCACCGACGCCGACGACATGGCCGCGATCCTCGAAGAAGCAAAGACGCATGGCGGCACGACGCTCGCGCTGCGCAAGAAACTCTCGGCCAAAGCATTCGCGCGCACCGGCGCCTACGATGCGGCAATTTCGGAATGGTACGCGAACCAACTTGAGGACAGAGCGCCGACGTATCGCTCGCTCGGCGGCAAGCTGCGCCAATCGTTGCGCTACGGCGAAAACCCGCACCAGAGCGCTGCATTCTACGTCACTGGCGAGCATCGCTTTGGCGTGTCGACGGCCAAGCAGCTGCAGGGCAAGGAACTCAGCTACAACAATCTGAACGATACGGACGCGGCGTTTGAATTGGTTGCGGAATTCGATCCGAAGGAAAGTGCCGCAGTCGCGATCATCAAGCACGCCAATCCGTGCGGCGTGGCGACGGGTGGCAATCTGCTGGAAGCCTATAAGCGCGCGCTGGAATGCGATTCCACGTCCGCTTTCGGTGGCATCGTCGCGCTGAACCGGCGCTTGGATAAGGCTTCTGCCGAAGCGATCGCGGAGATTTTCACCGAAGTCGTCATCGCGCCGGAAGCGGATGAAGATGCGGTGGCTGTGTTCGCGAAGAAGAAGAACTTGCGCTTGCTGGTGACGGGCGGCCTGCCTGATCCGGCAACGCCTGGGCTTTATGTAAAGACCGTCGCGGGCGGTTTCCTCGCGCAAAACCGCGACAACGGCCGCATGGCTGCGGCTGATTTGAAGTTCGTCACCAAGAAGAAGCCGACCGACGCGCAGGTGCGCGACATGCTCTTCGCGTTCAAAGTCGGCAAGCACGTCAAGTCGAACGCCATCGTCTACGTGCGCGATGGCGCGACTGTCGGTATCGGCGCGGGCCAGATGAGCCGCGTGGACTCAGCGCGCGTCGCACGCTTGAAGGCCGAGGACGTGGCGCACGCCAATGGCTGGCGCGAGCCGAAGACGATCGGCAGCGTCTGCGCCTCCGACGCGTTCTTTCCCTTCCCCGATGGCTTGCTGCAAGCCGTGCAAGCCGGCTCAACCGCCGTGGTTCAACCCGGCGGCTCGATCCGCGACGAGGAAGTCATCAAAGCCGCCGATGAAGCCGAGATCGCGATGGCGTTCACCGGCATGCGGCACTTCCGTCACTGAGGCAGTGATGTCGGCGTAGCGCTGGCCGGCACAGCCAACGCTGCTTCGATTGCTGCACGAATTTCAGCCGCCGTTGGCTCAACACGCGTGTCGAACGCGGCGATCAAACGCCCATCGCGGCCAATCAGCAGCTTGTGGAAATTCCATCCCGGTACGGCGCTGGCGCCGAGTTGCGTTTCCGCCCACGCGTAGAACGGATGGCGCGCATCGCCGATGACATCGGTCTTGGCGGCCATCGGAAATGTCACGCCATAGTTAAGCGTGCAGAATTCCTGAATCTCTTGCGCAGAGCCCGGCTCCTGGCCGTTGAAGTTGTTCGCCGGCACGCCGACGACTTCGAAGCCGCGTGCGTTGTATTCGTCAAAGATCGCTTGCAGGCCTTCATACTGAGGCGTGAAACCACATTCCGACGCGGTGTTCACCACCAGCACAACTTCCCCCTCGAAGGCCGTCATCGGCAAGCGATCGCTCCATAGGCCGGGAAATTCGAACTGATAAGCCGTGTTGCGGTCCGCCTCACTCACTGGCGGCGCGGCGGCAAAGCGGACGCGCTGCGCTTCGACGGCGGCGGTCACAGCGGCGCTGCGCTGCTCCGCGACGTCAGCCGTCGGCGGCTCTGGCGGCTGATTGCAAGCGGAGAACGTAACGAGAGCGGCCAGCACGGCCAGCGAGCGGAATTTCATGGTGTCACCTCGGAGGCTGATACGCTGCCTTCCCCTCGCCCGGATCACAAGCCAAGATCGTTCGATGCGCTTCGCCGCCGCCCTCGCTTTGTTCGTTCTTGGAGCGCTTATGCCTGCGCAAGCGTTTGCCGAAAGCCTGGAGCACCGCATCACGCGGCTCGAAGAGCATTTCGTGGTGACGCGTCCGGAAACGGCGAGCCGCGCGCCCGTCGTGCTGATGATGCACGGCTGTGGCGGCATGCGGCCGTTTCAGGATGGCATCGCTGAAGCTGTCACGCGCGCGGGCGCAGCGGCGGTGCAGATCGATTCCTACGCGCCGCGCCGCATTGGTCGCGCGACGGCTATAGCAACCGTGTGCACCGGAATGCGCCTGCATGGGCGCGAGCGGGCGGGTGATTTGTACGCGGCCGTCGCGTGGGCGCGCCGCCAGGAATGGGCCGACCCGGATCGCATCGTTGCAGTTGGTTGGAGCCATGGCGGTTGGACGATCATGGACGCGCTCTCGCTGCGCAGCGGCGCGGAAATGGAGCGATTCACTGGTCTCACGGGCCTTGGGGATGAACCGCTGCAAGGTCTCGCCGGCGCGATGCTGGTTTATCCGTACGCTGGCGTCGGCACTTATGTCGGCCAACGCGATTGGCGGATGACGCCGCGCTCGATCGCGATCGTTGCCGAGAATGATTACATCGTCGGCCCGACACGGCGCACGTTAGAACGCCAACGCGCACGCGGCGCGCCGATGGACATCATCGTGTTCGAGAACGCGACGCATGCGTTCGAGGACGAACTCGCTGAAGATCCGCGCGTGCGCTACAATCCGACGGCAACGGCGCGCGAACACGCCATGCTCGTCGAATTGATCGAAGGCCTCAGCGCACCGACGCAGCCAGGCCGTTAAACTCGGCTGAGATCAGCATCAGCTTTGCGAACGTCCAAGCGCCCTGCCCATTGAGATCAGCAAACGCCGATTTAGCACGGCTGGCGGGCTTGCCGAGCGAGGTGAGCCAAGCGCGCACTGCTTCGTTGCCCCACTCATAGCCTGCGTCCTTCGGCGGCGTGCCGATCGCGCGCGCCGCAGCTTCGGCAAGGCGCAATTGGATATCTCCAAAATCCTGCGCCGCACGGCGCACGACGAGACGATCCCAATGCTGTTCGAGCTTCATGTTCGTCGCGGCGTCACGGAGCGCATCGAGGCCGAGATCGGCGCCGATGACGCAATGGAGCATCGAAGCTTCGTCGATCGGCCATTTCGTCTCGATCGCCATGTCAGCGACGTCGAGCGAAAGGGTCAGCGGCGAAAGCAATGCCGCTTCACGCGCTAGATCTTCCGGTGCACCGAGATCGACGAGCGTTTGCAGGCGTGCAGCCACGCGCTCGCGCTCGATTGCGCTGAGATCGTGCTCGATGTTGGCGCGCTGGGCGTCGACGAGTGCTTTGTAACGCGCCACCACGTCCAGGATCGTCGGCGGCTTTTCGCTTTCGAAGCCAGCATGGCGCGCCAGGTATGTCGTCGCCCGGCGGAGCGCGCCACCGACACGTTGGTGCAACGCGGTTTGCGCAGCGGCCGGGACTTTGTTGTCGAGCGCGTTGATGCGATCGACCATGGCTTCCAGATCGAAGATGCGACGCGCGGCTTCAAAGCTGCATGCAACCGTCACCGTGCGTGCGCGGGAGATGTCCTTGATGCGGTCAACGAAGGACGGGCCGCTACGGTTGACGAGATCGTCCGCCAATTGCGTCGCGATGATTTCGCGGCGCAGGCGGTGCGTCTTCATCTGCGGGCTGAACTTGTGCAGACCCTTCGGGAAGTAATCGCGCAGCGGCTCTTCGAAAGCCGGATCGTCCGGCGTGTTCGAGTCCACTAGTGCGTCGAAGAGATTGATCTTCGAGTACGCGACGAGCTTCGCGAGTTCAGGACGCGTCAGACCTTGCTTGGCGCCGCGCAGTACGGCGATCTCGGCGGTCGACGGCAAGCCTTCAACCTTGCGGCTGAGCTTACCCTCGGATTCCAGGCGCTGCATGAAGCGCTCTTGGCTATCGAGATCGCTTGCGGCGTTGGCTTCGGCGATCGAGATGGCGCCGGTCTGATCGTAATTGTCCCACAGAACGAGCTGGCCGACTTCGTCTGTCATCGACTCGAGCAGCGCGTCGCGTTTATCGGCTTTCAGAGCGCCGGCGCGGATCACGTCGCCGAGCAGGATCTTGATGTTGACCTCGTGGTCGGACGTGTCGACGCCGGCTGAGTTGTCGATGGCGTCGGTGTTGATGCGGCCGCCGTGGCGCGCGAAGGCGATGCGGCCAGCTTGCGTGACGCCGAGATTGGCGCCCTCGCCCACCACTTGCGCGCGGACGTCTTCGCCATTGATGCGGATGCCGTCATTGGCTTTGTCACCGACATCGCCGTGCGATTCCGAGGCCGCCTTGATGTAGTTGCCGATACCGCCGAACCACATCAGTTCGCATGGGCTCTTCAGCAACGCTGACATGAGCTCCACTGGCGTCACCGAGTCTTTGTCCAAACCGGTGAGCGCTTTGATCTCCGGCGTCACGTCGATCGACTTGGCGCTGCGCGAGAAAATGCCACCGCCTTTCGAGATCAGTTTCTTATCGTAATCCTGCCACGACGTGCGCGGCGTATCGAACATGCGCTTGCGTTCGATCCAGTTCTTCTCGCAATCGCCCGGGTTCGGATCGATGAAGATATCGCGGTGATCGAACGCGGCTTGCAGGCGGATTTTGCGCGAGAGCAACATGCCGTTGCCGAACACGTCGCCCGACATGTCGCCGACGCCGATGACGGTGAACTCTTGCGTTTGAATGTCCTTGCCGATTTCGCGAAAGTGCCGCTTCACCGCTTCCCACGCGCCCTTGGCAGTGATGCCCATGGCTTTGTGGTCGTAACCGACTGAACCACCGGAGGCGAACGCGTCGCCGAGCCAGTGATCGTATTCGGCGCTGATGCCGTTTGCGATGTCGGAGAACGTGGCTGTTCCTTTGTCGGCGGCGACGACGAGATAGGCGTCGTCCTCGTCCCAGCGCGTGACGTTCTTCGGCGCGATGATGTCGTTGCCTTTGATGTTGTCGGTAATGTCCAACAGGCCGCGCAGGAACGTTTTGTACGCTTCGACGCCGGCATCTTGGAAACCCGGTGCGCCCCGCGGCGGCAAACGCTTGGGATAAAAGCCGCCCTTCGCGCCAACCGGCACGATGATGGCGTTCTTCACTTGCTGCGCTTTGACCAGATCGAGCACTTCGGTGCGGAAGTCATCGCGGCGATCAGACCAGCGCAAGCCACCGCGCGCGACCGGACCGAAGCGCAAATGCACGCCTTCGACTTGCGGCGACGCGACCCAGATTTCACGGTACGGCTTCGGCGCAGGCAGATCGGCAACCGCGTGGCTGTCGATCTTGAACGACATGTACGCCTTCGGCGCGCCATCGGCGCCGGGTTGATAATAGTTCGTGCGGCGGATGGCTTTGATCAGACGCGCGATGCGGCGCAAGGCGCGGTCTTCATCGAGACTGACAACATCGTTCAGCGCCGCCTCGATCATGAATTCGAGTTTGGTGGAGCGGATTTCGCGCGTCTCCATCGACTCGGGCAGGTTCGGATCGAAGCGCGCCTTGAAGAACGCGAGCACCAGCGATGCGATCTTCACGTTGTTGGCGAGCGCTTGCTCTTGCACGGCCTGGCTCGGGTCGAGACCGGTTTGCTGGCGGTAGCGTGCAAGCGCGCGCACGAGCGCTGCTTCACGCCACGTGCATGGTAACGCGAGGATCAGACGGTTGAAGCCGTCGCTCTCGGCTTTGCCGGTCCATACGGCGGAGAACGCGTCCTCGAATTTTTGGCCGGCGCGTTCGAGATCGATCGGCTTGCCGTCAGCGGAACGGCATTCGATGTCGTGAATATAGATGCGCTCAGCCGGATGCAGACGCCCGGCTTTGAGCTGCAATTCGTAGTTCACTTCGGAATCGACGAAGAGACCCATGTTCTCAAGGATCGGCACAGTCGCCGAGAGAGCGAGCACATCGCCGCGCGCATAGAACTTACAGCGCATGATGTTGTCGGCGTCGTTTGCGTTGCGATAGGCGCGCGCGCGGATGACGTCGTTGGCCGAGCTCGAGAGAATTTCGCTCGTATCGGTCAGCGCTTCCGCAACCGAGAAACGCTCGCGATAGGCGGCGGTATAGACATTGCGGAAACGGTTGGCCGCCTCTTCACGGGTTTCGTCGTCGAAGAGTTCAGCCCGCATAAGCTCTTGGCCGAAGCTGTCTTCCCAGGTGTGCGCGATCGCGGCGACTGCAGCGTCGAGCGCACGCGGATCGGGTTCGGCGCGGGTTTTATCGATCTCGCCGATGACGAAGAGCACGCGCGCGAGCTGGCCTTCGCCAAGCTGCGGCTGGAAGCTTTCGACTTCGCCGCCATAGGCGGTGGCGATGGCTTGGCCGACTTGTTCGCGGATGCGCGTGTCGTAGCGATCCTTCGGAATGTAGGCGAGCGCGGTGACGAAGCGGTTGAAGCGGTCACGGCGGATGAAGACGCGGGCGCGCGGACGATCAAGCAAATGCAGGATGCCGCGTGCGATGTTCAGCAGCTCATCGCGCGACATCTGCCAGAGTTCTTCGCGCGGATAGTACTCGATGATCTTGCGCAGCGTCTTGGCGTTGTGACCGCCCGGCGCAAAACCGGTCTGGTGCAACACCCACTCAGCCTTGCGGCGCAGCATCGGTATGTTGCGCGTCGCTTCCGTGAACGACTCGCTGGTGAACAAGCCGACGAAACGGATTTCGCCGATGGCTTCGCCTTGGTCGTTGTAACGTTTGACGCTGATATAATCGGCAGCGGCGCGGCGGTGCACGCGCGCGCGCAGCGTCGACTTAGCGACGATGAGCGGCGTCGGCTCGGAGACCAGACGCTTCAATTCCGGCGTCAGCGTCATAGGTTCGGCCGACGTGCGCAGAACGTAGCAGTCCAGATCGCGCAGGATGCCGAGGCATGTCTCGCCCAAAATATCCGGCTCGTGCGGCGTGATCGAGCCCTTCTCGTCGCGCAGATAGACGTAGTCGCGCGAGCCGATGAAGGTGAACTTCTCGGCGGCCAGCCAGCGCAGAAGTGCTACAGCTTCGGCGACATCGCTTGGCGCTGCGTTCGACTTGGCGTTTTCGAGTTCGTCGGCAGCGTCGAGCATGCGCTGGCGCATGCCGGAATAGTCGGCGACGGCGGCGCGCACGTCGGCGAGCGTTTCGCGCACGCCATCATGCAGCGCTTTGGCGCGCTGCACCGAGAGACGCGGCAAATGAATTTGGATGAGCGAGTCCCTGCCCTTGCCATTGGCGGCAGGCGCAAGCGGGTGAAACATGGCGAGCGGCGAGATGTTTTGATCGGCCAGTTCGCCCATCACCGAGTCGACCAGGAACGGCATGTCCGGGCCGGCGATTTCGAGAATGTCGCGATCGAGTTCGCGGCCGCCTTCGCCGACGCCGCGGCGGATGCGCGTGCATTGGTCCTCGCACGGACGTTCGCCGCGCCAGATCCAGAAATCGTGTGAGAGCGCGGCAAGATCGGCGGCCGAGAGATCGATCATCTCGTCGGGCGATGCATCGTCATACATGCCGCGCAAAAACGCTTCGGCGGCGGTATCGATCGCGCCGTTGGCGCGGAAGGCCGGCCACGGGCCCTTGGCCACGTTGCCGATAAATTGTTCAGCGGTGTCAGGGAGTTCCTGGCGCGCAGCGGCGTCCATGAGGCGTTTCCTTATTTTGCGCGGAACCTACTCGCCCCAGCGTAAGGATCAACCTTCGGATTGCGTCAAAGCAGAAGCCGAGCCGTGCGAAGGCGGATGGGGTCAAGCGTCCCCACCCGTCAGTTTGGAATACAGACAGCCCTGCGCAGCGGAGAAGTATGCCGTGGCCAAAAGGTAGCCCAACTCAGACGAAACGATTGTTATCGCCGCCGCCGGCTCTAGCGCATCCGTCCAAGCGTACAAATTGGGAGCCGAAACCAACATCTGCGGGATCCATGTGACAATCACCAGTACGACAGCGACAATCGCGGCGACCAACGAGATGGCCAGGATGCTCCAGACCTTTCCACGCGTGAGCGACCACGTGCGGAAGAGATGGATGCGCTCGTCAATCAATGTGCGAGGGCCAGCGAATGAGAGCCGTAGGGCGATATACACGGCGACAATGATACACACCCCGGCCACCGCTGCGGCGATAGCCTCGCGCAATCCTTCCGGCGCCAGCGCTGACAATCCCCCGACGATCAGCACGCCGACTATCACGAGCGGCAAGATCACGGCGATACCGAACCAAATGCCCAGCGCAAGTAACGCCACGCCATCGCGAAACGAAGGCCCCCGCACGCGCAGGTTCGCATCGTGTAGCGCGAACGCCATCGGGAAGGCGGCGACAAAAGTGGAGAACAAGCTGGTAACGACATTGTAGAGCCGTCCAGCGTCGCTGGCGAACGGGTCGCTGGAAAAAACGTTGTGGCCGAGCTCGGCAAACCCAGCGTCGACGGCAAAAAGAACCACAAGCCAGAAGGCGAAGAACGCCAAGGTCGCGACCGGCCTACGCGCCGCAAGACCGAACGGATATGCGATCACGTCTGCAAGCATTGCCCCCGCTCCTTGGCTTCCATCGGAAACCAAGCAAGAGCACGTTCGTTACGCAACAAATTTTAAAATCGCTCAGAAATTGGCGGCGCCGCCGAACGGGGACAAGCTGTCCGGCGGCGCCTGCAGGCCTCGCAGCAGGCTGGGTGGGGGACGCACGCGGAGGCCTGGTCCGATGGGACGTTCGCGCCGCGCGATGAAGCCCCCCATTGAGCCCACGAGTGCGGTACGAAACATCAAACTGACGTTTCGAGCGCGCCGGAAATCAGAAGCAAAGTAGTTGGCGTTTTGCCAAACGTCCCAAGCCCCGGCGACGTTCTTCATTTAAGCGATACATGTTCGTCGCCGATTCGCAACATCATTTTGATCCGGAATCGGACTTACTTAGACGCGGCGCATCAGGTGTTGGTTTGCCGTCGGCGGAGAGCAAAATTGCAATCCATCGCGTCGTTGGAAATTGCGCCAATACAATCATCAGCATGACCGTAATCGGCGCCGCCAGAAACGCGCCGACAATGCCCCACATCGATCCCCAGATCGCCAAGGCGAGCAGCACGACGACGGCGGACAGATTCAATGAATCTCCTGTCATGCGCGGTTGAATGAAATTGCCGATGACGAACTGCCAGACGCCGACGCCGACGAAGACGGCGAAGGCTGGCTCAAGCGTTGGAAATTGCACAAGCGCAACGGCTGTCGTCAGCACGACGGCGGCGAGTGAGCCGATGGTGGGGATGTAATTGAGGAAGAAAATCAGGAACGACCAGAAAAGCGCGTTCTCCAGGCCAATCATTGCAAGCGTCACGTAAGTCAGCGCAGTGATGATCAAGCTCATCACCGTCTGCACCCACAAATAACGCTCCATGGAAACGCGAATGCGCGCCAGCACGTCGCGCGCCGTCTCGCGCTGGCCCTTGCCGCGGAAAATGTAATTGAGCTTCTTCGGCATGACGCTGGCGGCCGGAAAGAGAAAACCGAGATAGATCATGGTGAAGATCGCCGCCGATGCGGCGTTCTGCAGCCCCTCCCCGATCTCGGCGGTCAACCGGCCGGGATCGAATTGAGCGATGAGGTCACGCACCGTGGGCGAACGGCCAGGGCTGCCGACGGCTTGGTGAATCTGGCTCAGCACCTGGTTCAGGCGGAACTCGTAGCGAGTGACGTCGCCAATGATGCCGGCAATGTTGTCGGCGACGACAAAGCCAATCAGCGCTACGATCGAGAGAACCACAATCAGCGCCACTGGCAGCGCCAACCAGCGCGGCAGGACCGGGATGCGTTTGTGCAACGTCTCGGTCAGGCCGTCGATGGCGAGCCAGAGAATCAGCGCCATCGAAAATTGCGTCAGCGGCTCGCGCAGAAAGAAGAGCCCCGCCGCGATGACGCCGGCGGCGATGACCCAGAGCGCCCCGCGCATGGAGATTTCGTTACTGGTCGACATGGCCCTGCTTTGGGGCGCCACGATGCTGCGGCGCAAGGCCCGACTTGGTCTCTAAGTCTTGGCCCAGTGGTCGCAATGGGCCAAGTTGCGGCCAAAGGAGTCGCCCAAAATCATGGCCATCAGCATCGAGATCGGGGCAAGCCCAGAAGGGGTTCAGTCCATGGCGCTCAAACGCGCCAACCGCCACGGCCTGATCGCCGGCGCGACCGGAACCGGCAAGACGGTGACGCTCCAAGTGCTGGCGGAGCAATTCGCGGCGGCTGGCGTCAATGTCTTCGCCGCCGACATCAAAGGCGACTTTTCGGGCTGTGCGGCGACCGACGCCGAGTCCCCCGCCTGGGCGACAGCGCGCGCCACGGAAATCAACATGCCGATCACGCCGCAGGCTGCACCCGCTGTGTTCTGGGACGTCTATGGCGATCTCGGCCATCCAGTCCGCACCACGGTCACCGAAATGGGCCCGGTGCTGATGGGCCGTGTGCTCGAAGCGACCGACGCGCAGGAAGGCGCGCTGACCATCGCCTACCGGCTGGCTGACGACTGGTACAAGGCGGGCAAGAACGAAGGCCTGCTGCTCGATCTCAACGATCTGCGCGCGCTGCTGACCTATTTGTCCGAGAACGCCGAGGACATCGGCAAAAAGTACGGCCTCGTCACGCCGCAATCGATCGCCGCACTGCAGCGCAAGGTGTTGCAGCTGGAGATGGACGGCGCTGACCGCTTCTTCGGCGAACCCGCCTTCAAACTCGAAGAACTGCTGAAGACGCGCGAGGACGGCAAAGGCACGATCCACGTGCTGGCGTCCGAGCGGCTGGTGCAAAGCCCCCGGCTCTACTCGGCGTTCTTGCTTTGGCTGATGAGCGAGCTTTGGGAAGAACTGCCGGAAGTCGGCGACGCCGATAAGCCGAAGCTCGTCTTCTTCTTCGACGAAGCGCACCTGCTCTTCCGCGACGCGCCGAAGGAATTGCTCAACAAGGTCGAGCAGGTGGTGCGCCTGATCCGCTCGAAAGGCGTCGGCATTTATTTCGTCACGCAATCGCCGGCCGATATTCCGGAGATCGTGCTCTCGCAGTTGGGCAACCGCTTCCAACATGCTTTGCGCGCCTACACGCCGACGGATCAAAAAGCCGTCCGCGCCGCAGCGCAGTCTTTCCGCGCCAATGAGAACGTGGATGTAGCGAAGGAGATTCAGGAACTGGGCGTCGGCGAAGCTTTGGTCTCGACGCTCGATGAGAAAGGCGCACCGACGCCAGTTGCGCGTACCAAGATCCGTCCGCCGAACAGCCATGTCGGCCCGATCCTGCTGACCGAGCGCCAAGCGATCATGCGCGCTAACACGGCGGGGCGCTTCTACGAGAAAGCCATCGATCGCGAGAGCGCCCACGAAATCCTGAGCAAGCGCGCCGAACAGCTCGCGCGCGAAGAGGAGCGTGAGGAAGAACGCGCGGCGAAGGACAAGGAAGCGTCCAAGCGGACGCGCTCCACCGGTTCGCGCTCGAGCGGCGGCACGACACGCAGCCGCAGCAGCGGCTCACGCACGACAGCGATCGAGCGCCAAGGCGGCCGCGTCGCCTCCGGCATGATGAACACGTTGGTGCGCGAGATCATGCGCGGCATCCTTGGAACGCCGACGCGCCGGCGGCGATGAGCGGCAAGGACGACCAGAAGCGTTGGGGGAAAGGTGATGGCGCGGAAATACAAGAAGTCGCATCGATGGCACGCACGCCAGACAAATCGGGCTTTGGGCGCAGCGCAACGACGGTCTGAAAACGCCATGGGCAAAGCGTTTCAGGGCATGGGCTGCGCCGCCGTCATTCTCCCCATCTTGGCGGCTGGCGGCGCAGCATTGTTGCTCGGCTGGACCCAGATTTAGTTCCTGTGATTTAAAGGTCATCATCGTGCCCGCCGTCACAGCGGCGGTTCCTCGTTAAGACTATTTCCTGGAAACCGATCACGCGGTTCCGCGTTACCAGGGAGACGAGGTATGATGATGCGTTCAGCACTTTTAGCCTGTGCGGCGTTGGCCGCCATTGCCGCTCCCGCGTTCGCGCAAGAAGCGCCCGCGCGCTGCGCGGAAGCATCTTTCCGGGTGTATTTCCAACAAGATTCAGCGTCCCTCGATGCAGAGACGCGACAATTGCTCGACGTTGCGTCGCGCAACATGGAGGGCTGCAGCTATAGCGAAATCCGCGTAGCGCTCGATCCGTCCGATGCGCTCTCGATGCAACGTGGCCGCGCTATAGCAGCGGCGCTCGACGAGCAAGCATTCGATGCAACGCACCTGACGCCGCGCTCGATGTTGCAACGCGCGTCCTTGGGACCGGACTACGCGGAGGTAACGTTGTCGCCGACGCCATCGCAGCCCGAAGAATTGCGCCAAGGCGCAGGCGTCTAACTAATCCACGATCCCGCTCTTCCACTCCGCATCACGGCGTGGAAGAGCGAGGTACGTCTCGCTTCGCATTTCTATCAAGCGCGACGCCGTACGCTCAAACTCAAAACTCTGATCGCCTGCCGGATAGAGCTTCTCCGGCTCAGCCTCAGCGCTGGCGACCACCTTCACCTTAGCTTCGTAAAGCGCGTCGATCAGCGTGCGGAAACGCGCCGCCTCTTCGCGCTTGGATGGGTCGAGCTTCGGAATATTTTCCAGCAGCACAGTGTGAAAGCGCTCCGCGATCTCGAGATAGTCCGCCGGGCCAAGGGGCCGCGCGCACAATTCCTCGAACTCAAACCGCGCCACGCCCGCCGCCTCGCGTTCCACCCGCAACGAACGTCCGCCGACATCAAGCGTTACCGCTTGCGGGCTAGCGCCGCCGGTAAGGCGCCTCCAGGCATTGTTCATGGACTCGTCAGCAGCGGGCCCAAGCGGCGCATGCCAAATCGGCGCGGCCATCAATTGCCGCAGACGATAATCGTGCGGGCCCGTCAGCTCGAACACGTCGAGATTCTGCTTCAGCATTTCAATGAACGGCGCGAACAGCTGACGATTGAGGCCATTCTTGTAGAGATCGTCCGGCGGGCGATTGGAGGTGGCGACGATGACGACGCCCTCGTCGAACAAGCGCTCGAACAAGCGGCCCAGGATCATCGCGTCGGCAATGTCGGTGACTTGGAATTCGTCGAAGCAGAGCAAGCGCGCTTCATCCGCGACTTGCCGCGCCGCGAGCGTGATGAGCTGATCTTGGCCGCCGGCGCGCCCCAGCCGGGCGTCGCGCAAGAAGGCGTGGCGCGCGAGCATGAACTCATGAAAGTGCACGCGGCGCTTTTTCTTCACCGGGGCATTTTCAAAGAAGATGTCGAGCAGCATCGACTTACCGCGCCCGACCGGGCCGTACATGTAGAGCCCGCGCGGCGGCGGTGACTTGAACCATCCGTCCGGCTTCCATGCGCCCAGCAATTGGGAAAGCGCGTCCAATCGCGTAGCGGCTTCGGCCTGATTGGGATCGGCGGCGATATCGCCGGCGGCGACGCGGGCGCGATATGCCGCGAGAGGGGTGGTCATGGTCACTTCGCCGCAAAAAAGCCCGTTCGAGCCGGTCAAGCAAGCCACGGCGCCCCTTGGCGAGCAGCGAGTAGCCGTGCTTCCCTAGCGGCGCGACCGAGTCGTGAGAACAGAACAAATGACGCCGATGGACGCCGTCGCCACATCTTCGCCAACGCGATCACCGCCTGCGCGGGCGAAACACATCGTCGATGAGATGATCGAGGAGCGCGCGCCGAAGCTCTCCGGTGGCCCCGCTTGGCCGGTGCTACGGCCGATCCTCTACACCATCCTCAACTACAAAAAGGCCGTCTCGATGGCCGACGCCATTCAGCCGATGGGTGGCGGCGAAGCGCTCGAGCACATCTCGCGCTTACTGGAAGTGAAGCTGGAGACGAGCGGGCTGGAGCGGATGCCAAAAGACGGCTCGTTCCTGATGCTGTGCAATCATCCGACCGGGATTGTCGATGGCCTCGCCGTGTACGATGCGGTGAAGGGCATCCGGCCGGACGTTCTGTTCTACGCCAACTCCGATGCGCTTCGGGTCTGCCCGCGCTTCGATGAAGCTCTGATCCCGGTTGAGTGGGTGCTCGCCAAACGGACGCGTGAGCGCACTCGCGTCACGCTGAAGATGACGGATGAAGCGTTCGAGAAGAACCGTCCGATCTCGATCTTTCCGGCGGGACGCCTAGCGCGCGTGCGCGATGGCTTGCTAACCGACCCGGAATGGATGCCAACGGCGGTGTCGCTCGCGCGAAAGTATGAATTGCCAATCCTACCCGTTCACATGAGCGGCCCCTACTCGTTCTGGTTTCACAGCTTCGCGAAAATCTCGGCCGAGCTGCGCGACATCACGCTCTTCCACGAACTCCTGAACAAGCGTGGAAAGACGTTCCGGCTGACGGTCGGCCCGCTCATTCCGTGGGAGCATGCAGCCGGCGATTCCACATCGGTGATCCGCAAGCTCAAGCACTATGTGGAGCGCGTACTCCCGCACGCGCCGGATACGCCATTCGATCCGAACGGCCCGGAATGTCCATGGCGCGATCCGCCGCCCGTTAAGGCTTGAGCGCGCCTTCGCTCACGCCCGCGTGATCATGAAAACTTGGCCATAGACGGCGCGAACAACGCAGCGCATGTTGATCACTGAGGGGCCGGTGTCGGGAGGAGATTTCCCAATGCGCGCCCGTGTTTTGGCGATTGCGTTCTGGATCGGTTTGGCCGCGAGCACGGCTGCGATCCCTTACATTCCGCCGCCTCAACCGGTTTATGAGGCGCCGATCGATCGCGCGCTCGCCAATGTCTCCGCGATGGAAGGCGTGCCGGAGCTGCAGCGTGAATTGCTGCTCGCACGCTTGAACCTGCTTGCCTATGCGCGCAACGACGCCAGCTTCACCTACCGCACCGAAGATAACGCGCTCATCGAAGCAGGCGGCACGCTCTGCAGCGAAGTGCAGCAGTTCGGCCGTCACGCGCCGCCTGAATCAAACCAGACGTTTGCGCCGGACGCACGTTGCGCCGCGTTCAGTTTCCAGCTCGGCCCCCAACGCGAAGTCCCGGACGCCATCGCCGTAAGCAACGAAAACGCGGCCGCGCGGCTTGAAGCGGCACGCGGCCATTATCAACGCGCGCTCCAACTCGACCGCGCCAATCTGCGCGCGCGGTTGGGATACGCTTACGTACTCGACCGCATGGGACGCGTTGACGATGCGCGCCGCCAGTTGCGCGACATCATCAAGCGCGGCCTGCCCCGCCTCGCCGATGAACAATCGGAATGGGAAGATCACGCTGTACTCACCGAAACGGCTGAGCACCTCTCCCATCTGGCGGAATCGCGTAGCGATCGCGCACGTGTGCAGCGCTTGCGCGCGCGCCTGGAAGCAAGTCGGCCGATCGTCTACGTCACGCCGATCGTTGTGCCGCTCACGGACGCTTCGTTCGAGCGCCTCGTCGATAACGGCTCCGATGTCGCGTTCGATTTCGCCGGCACCGGCGACGCGCGCGCGCAAGGCTGGCTGACGACGGATGCGGCGTGGCTGGTCTGGGATCCGGAATGGCGCGGCGACATCCGCTCCGGTTTTGATCTGATCGGCGCGCGTACGTGGAGCGTGTTCTGGAGCGATGGCTTCGAAGCGTTGCGCGCGCTTGATGACAATCGCGACGGCGAACTCACTGGCGCAGAATTGGGCGGGTTAGCGCTTTGGCGCGACGCCAACAGCAATGGCGTCAGCGAGCCGGGCGAAGTCGCGCCGGCCAACGTGCATGGCGTTGTTGGGCTCAGCGTCCGTGGCGACCCAACACGGCCAGGTCTGATCACAGCACCGAACGGTGTGCGCTTCGATAATGGCACTGCGCGTCCGCTCTATGATTGGACCCCGGGGCTCGGGCGCGCGCCGATTTCGTAATTAGCGAACGAGTTTCGCCAAAGCGCGCGACAAGTCCGATTCCTGGAAGGGCTTTTGCACCACCGGGACGTGAGACCATTCCGCGGTGACGCCAGCGGCGCCGTACCCAGTCGCGAACATGAACGGGATGCCGCGTGCGCGCAGAACTTCCGCGACCGCATCGGTGCGCGCGCCTGCGAGATTGAGATCGAGAATGGCGAGATCGGCGCCAATTGTACGCGCCGCCTCCAACGCTTGGTCGAACCGCGCGGCGACGGCGACAACTTCGTAGCCCATGTCGCTCAACATGTCCTCGATCAGCATGGCGACGAGCGACTCGTCTTCAACGACCAGGACTTTCGGTCTCACCGGCACAGTCATAACGCTCATAGCCCCGCCCGTTTTTGCGCTTCGATCGGCGCATTAATTTCAGCAAACACGCCTTGCGGCCGATATTCGATCACGGCCGAGCCACCGAGCTCAGCAGCGAGATTGCGTTGAATGAGGCGCGACCCAAAGCCGACGCGCGTTGGCGTCGCGACTAAAGGACCACCGCTCTCGGTCCATGACAGGCGCAGCGCACCGTCACCTGTCGACCAGACGACATCGACCATCCCTGCATCGCCCGAAAGCGCGCCGTACTTGGCGGCGTTGGTCGCGAGTTCATGCAGGGCAATCGAAAGCGCCAGCGCCTGCGTAGGCGTGAGCCGCGCGAACGAGCCATGCGCGCGAATGCGTTGGGCGGGCGTTCTAAACGGCGCAAGAGCGCGTTCAACCACCTCCGCGAGGCTGGCGCCCTCCCAGTTTTCTTGGGTTAGCAAATCATGGGCGCGCGACAAGGCCGAGAGGCGAGAATCGAACAAAGCACGCGCATCTTCGCTGCGCTCAGTGCTGCGCAGCGTCTGCATTGCCAGAGATTGCACGGTGGCCAGCGTGTTCTTTACGCGATGGTTCAGCTCATTGATTAGCAGCGTGCGTTGCTGTTCAGCGCGTTTTCGCTCGGTGATGTCGCGCGCGATCTTGGACGCACCAGTGATTTTTCCCGTCGCGTCCTTCACCGGCGAAACCGTCAGTGAGATGTGAACACGCTCGCCATTCTTGCGCAGGCGCACAGTTTCAAAGTGCTCGATGCGTTCACCACGGCTGATGCGGCGGATGATGTCCGGCTCTTCGTGTTGGAGCTCAGGCGGGATTAAGGTCAGAACCGAACGGCCGATGATCTCGTCGGGCAAATAGCCGAAGAGTCGCTCGGCGCCCCTATTCCAGCTATTGATGATGCCACTCAGATCCTTGCTGATGATGGCGTCGTCGGAATTCTCGATGATCGAGATGAGGCGCTGCTGCGCTTGTTCGGCGCGCATGTGCTCGATGCTGAAACCGAGCTGACGCGCGATGGTGAGGCCGAGATCGGCGTCGCCACTGCGGAAGACGTGCGGCGCGTCGTAATAGGCCATGAACTTTCCGATGACGCCGCCATCGGCGACGATCGGAATGAAGATGAGCGCGCCGAGCCTCTCCTGCGCCATCGTCTCTTTGAGCTCAGGCGGAAAGTCGGAGGCAAAGACATCAGGCGTGAAAATCGGCTGCGCATCACGCTCGCCAGGCTTCCAAGGCGAATGCCCATCGACGGCGGCGCGATAGGTATCGGAGAGATTGCGCGACGCGACGAAGCGCATGACGCCCGCATCGTCGAAGACCAGGATCGAGGCGCGCTCGCAGGCCAGGCCATCGATGATGGCGGTGAGCGCGGCATCGTAAGCGGCTGCAGGGGAGTCGGCGCGAAACAGGCGGTCGGTGAAGTCATAGAGCGTGCGTAATTCGGCAGGACGGGTCGATGCGCGACCGCCAAGCCTTTCGATGCTGCTTTCGCTCGCCATTTCAAGGGCATGAGCCCCTTCCCCACCAGCGCGGGGTTCCGCCGCACTACTCAAAACTTTGCCTCAACCGCCAACGCCAACTCGGAACAACGCCGACCGTCCGGTCAGGTTCCCTCGGCGGGTGTTAGATCTGCTTAGAGTCGGCGTTCGACCATCGCCTTCTTGATCTCGGCGATCGCTTTGGCTGGGTTCAGGCCCTTCGGGCAGACCTGGGCGCAATTCATGATCGTGTGGCAGCGATAGAGTTTGAACGGGTCTTCGAGCGCATCGAGGCGCTCGCCCTGCTTCTCGTCCCGGCTATCGGCAATCCAGCGATAGGCCTGCAGCAAAGCGGCGGGGCCATAGAAGCGATCGCTATTCCACCAATAGGACGGGCACGAGGTCGAGCAGCAGGCGCAGAGAATGCACTCATAGAGGCCATCGAGTTGCGTGCGCTCTTCCGGGCTTTGGCGCCATTCAGCGTCGGGCTCGGGCGTGACGGTTTGCAGATACGGCTGGATGGCCGCGTATTGCGCGGTGAAGTTGGTGAGATCCGGCACCAGATCCTTCAGCACCGGCTGGTGCGGCAACGGCGAAATCGTGATCGCACCGGCGGGCAATTCATCGATGCCCTTGGTGCAGGCGAGCGTGTTGCGGCCGCCAATGTTCATGGCGCACGACCCGCAGACACCTTCGCGGCACGAGCGGCGGAAGGTGAGCGTGGAGTCGGTCTCGTTCTTGATGGCGATCAGTGCGTCGAGAATCATCGGGCCGCACGAGTCGAGATCGACCTGGTAGCTGTCCCAATGCGGGTTCTCACCGGTGTCGGGATCGTAGCGATAGACCTTGAACTCGCGCAGGCGCTTGGCGCCTTTCGGCGCGGCGTGGCGGCGGCCCGCTTTGACCTTGGAATTCTTCGGCAGCGTGAGTTCGACCATACCGGTTTGATGGCGAGCGCCGCCGGGGCCGTCAAGGCGACACGTCGCCCTGACGGCCCCTGTTTTTGCGAGCTATTCTGAATTCCCCGTCGTGGTTGAGACGCCGCGTCCATACCAGTCGATCCGACGCGTCGCGATCATGGTGGCCGCGATCACAGCGAAGGCGACGACCGAACCGGCCAGCAGCGCGAAGTCCTCCAGCGTCATCAGCACATACATCGCCGCATAAAGCGCCGAGAGGCCGGCAAGCGAGCGGATGCCGACTTGCGCGGATTGGAACGATGTCCCGGCATAATAGCCGAGCAGCGCGACCGTCGCCGCAGCGGCGAGGACGAACGCGGTCGTGAAGCCGATGATCTCGGTCAACGACAAGAGCAGCAGGTAAAACACGCACTGCGCCAGGCCGACGAGGATGTACTGCGCGGGGTGCGCCTTGCGGCCGCTGACGGCTTCGAAAATCAGCGTCGAGAGAAACACGATGCCGATGAACATGATGCCGTAGCGCACCGCGCGCGCGACGCCGGTGTAGATGTCGTCGGAGGCGACGAAGCTCACGGCCATGTCGCGCCCGGCAGCTTGGCCAAGGTTGAAGCTCGCGAGGTCGGCGGCTTTCTCGATGCCGCGGGCGACAAAAGGCACGCGCCATGAAGCGGCGAAGCCACCGTCGGGCGCCGCCTGCCCTGCGCCCTCAGGCTCACGACCGGAGACCACGACCTCGTTGTTCTGGAAGAAGCCTTCCGCCCGCACGTCGCGGCGATCGCCACGGATGGTCGTGGTGGTGTCCTGCGCGAAGGCGGCAATTGAGAAGCGCTGTGCGCCGGAGAGAACAAGCCGCGTTTCGACCGTGAAATCCACCGGCGAAGCGCCAAAGCGTGCTGGCGCTGCGAACGCCTGCAGCGTCGTTGGCAATGGCGCAGCAGGCGACGAAAAGAGGCCCGGACGCGAATAATCCTGTGCGGGCGCAGCGAGGCTTAGATCGGATATGGGTTCGAGCGTTGCAGTCGAACCGTCTGGGAAACGCAATTCGACGGCGTCGCGGATGGCGCGGCTATCGCTGACGAACATCACGATACGCGCGCTGGTCCAATCGAGACGATACGAGCTGTCGATCCCCGCGACTGCTTCCGCGGGCGCGAAGCTCGCGTCGAATTCGGTGACGGCGGAATAGATGGCGGCGCGATAGATGCCGAGGTTGCGGTCGGTGACGGCAAGCGTCGTGTCGGCGGCGCCGGTTTCAGCAAAAATCACATAGGTGCCGCGATCGGTGCGGCGCTGGGTGCGGCCCTGATCGTCCGTAGATTCCACGGCCCGCTGATAGGGCACCAGCAACATCGGCCCGCCGACAACTTGCGGCCCGCCCGCTTGTTGCCCGATCTCCATCGTCACATTGCGCGCGCGTTGCTCACGCTCGCCGACTAGTCCGCCAACGATGAGCAACGGAATGCCCATCACTAGTACGAGCAAACAGACGAGCAAAAGCTTCAGGCCAAGCGATCCGCGCGGGATCAGGCCTGATATTGGATTGGCGGCCACGACATTCCCTCCCCGGCGGACAAATTTGGCTCAGGTCCGCGCTACGGTATTTCTCATCGCGATCAAGGCGACATGTCGACGGGGACCGAACTTTCCGGCGGCGTCCACACGTCTTCGGGAGGCGGCGCAGGCGGCGCGCTCGTCCAAGCGATCACGAACGCGGCAACGCCCAAAAGCGCGCAACCGAGCGACCACCAAAGCGTCAGCCAATCATAAGACAGCGTCGTTTTTTGCTCATCGCCGCCGCGCGCAATCGCTGCCTGGCGGCGCGCCTCGATCAGCAGGTAGCCGATCAAAAACACGAACGGCACGGCGAAGCCCCACGGCGCTGCAGCCGGCATCCATTCGCGCAAAATCAAACCAAGCGAACCGATCAGCAGCCCGCCCAGGATCAAAAACTCGAAGAAGCCTTGAGCCCGATCGCCCAGGGCAATGCGCAGCCGACGCCGACGAGCGCCCATTTCGCTGAACATCGAGGAAATAAATCCGACCATAGCGCAGGGGCATAGCTCACGTACGCCGCTCCGCAAAGGCTCGCTTTCAGCCGCTACAGCGCCTATTTTCCCGGTTCGGAGAAGGAAGCCACGATGACTGCGCCGAAACTCAATTGGAAACTGATTGGCCTCAGCATTGGCGGACTGATCGCCTTGCTGGTTGTCGCGGTCGTTCTCTTCTTTGTGTTCTTCCCGAAAGATTTGGCCGCGCGCGAAGCGGAGCGGCGCATCGAGGAAGCGACGGGACGCGATCTAGTCCTTGGCGGCGACATTGAGTTGACCTTCTACCCGGCGCTTGGCTTTTCGGTCGAGAACGCTTCACTCTCCAATCCCGAAGGCTTCGACGATCCCGCGCGCCGCGGCGGCGCTGAAGAAGCAGAGACGCCGTTCATTGCGGCTGATCGCATCGTCTTCGCAGTGGCGCTGCTGCCGCTGTTGAGCGGCGACATAGAGGTCAAGAATTTGATCTTCGAAGGCGCCGACCTGCGCCTCCGCGCCAAAGAAGACGGTTCGGCCAACTGGACCTTCCCGACCGAAGAAGAACAAGAAACTACGCTCGAAGATTTGCAACTCGACAACGTGCAAATGATCGACAGCACGATCACGTTCGACGGCGCCGAAGGCGAGCCGCTCTCGCTTGAAGATGTCGATGCGCGCCTGACACTCGCCTCGCTCGACCAGCCGGCCAATCTCGAGGCCGCTCTCAACTATCGCGGCGAGCGCCTCAACATTGACGGCGCAGTCGCGCAACCGCGCGCAATTTTGGAGAAAGGCTCGTCACCGCTCACCGTCAACGTGAACGGCGCACCACTGGAAGCGAGCTATAACGGCACGTTCAACAGCGCCACGGGCGCGCTTGCCGGTACAATCGACGCGAGCGGTTCGAGCTTGCGCCGCCTGTTCGTTTGGCTCGGCACGCCGATGGAAGGCGACCGCGGTTTCGGCGCGTTCAGCGTCGCAGGCCAAATGGCGAGCGAAGGCAACACGATCGCGCTCACCGAAGCCGTGCTGCGGCTCGACGCGATCGAAGCGCGCGGCGCGCTCAATTTAATCACGCAAGAAAGCGGACGGCTGAATGTCACCGGCGCGCTGAGCGCTGCCAGCCTCGATCTGAACGCCTATTTGCCCGAGCCCGCACAAGGCGGCGAAGGTGTTGAGGTTGACACGGGCTGGAGCACTGAGCGGCTTGATCTTACGGGCCTCCGCGCGCTCGACGCCAATCTCAATCTCACGCTCGGGCGGCTGATCTTTCAGCGCATGAACTTCACTGACGTGGCGTTGGGAATGCGCGTCGCTAATGGCGCGCTGGATGCGCGGCTGTCGCGGATTGCGCTTTATGACGGCAGCGGATCGGCGCGCTTGATCGCGGACGGCTCTGGCGCCGTCCCGCGCGTGGCTGTCGAGCTGAATGTGCAGAACATTCAGGCCGAGCCATTGCTGCGCGACGCGATTGGCTTCGACAAAATCACAGGACGCGGGCAGATCAGCGCGTCTTTGGTGGGTGTCGGCCAATCGCAACAGGCGATCATGCGGAGCCTCGCGGGCCGCGCCGCCTTCACGTTCAATGACGGCCAATGGAAAGGCGTAAACCTCGCGCAAATGGCGCGCACGCTACAGAGCTTTGCCTCTGGCCAAGCAGCGACCTCGCAAGGCGGCGCGACCGACTTCGCCGAGCTCTCGTCCACCTTCACTGTCGCCGACGGCGCGATGGCGACGGACAATCTGCGCATGCTCAATCCTTATGTGCGGCTTGATGGACGTGGGTTGATCAATGTCGGCGCGCAGACGATCGACATGCGCATTTCGCCGCGCGCGGTGAACAACATCCAAGGTCAAGGCGGCGACGCGACGATTGCAGGGCTTGGAATTCCGTTCCGCGTTGTCGGGCCGTGGTCGAACGTAAGCTTCCGCCCCGCACTCGAAGACGTCGTGCAAAACCAATTGCGCGACATCCTCTCGCGCCAAGGCGCGGACAATCCGCTCGGCCGCTTAGGCGATACGCTCTTCGGGCGCACGCCGGCGGCGCCCGCTGCTCCAGCCGAAGGCGCGGATGCACCAGCGGCCGAAGGCGAAACGCCGGCACAGCCAGCGCCGACGCAAGAGCGCCCGCGCAATCCGCTCGAAGATATTTTCAGACGCGCTGTCGAAGGCGAGCAGAAACAAGCAGAGCCGCCGCCAACGCCATAGACGCTGCGGTGAAGACCTGCATTTGCTCCATCAAATGGGAGCCGGGGCGCGCGATCCGCGCTGAGTGGTCTCTGTTGGGTACGCAGCTCATCTCTGAACCGCGCTGCGCGCTTCGCGCGCCCCGTTTTCCGATCGTTTTTCCCGGCCTGGGACGCGAGGAGTT
>CAYZIJ010000014.1:0-63908 GCA_964478365.1 uncultured Terricaulis sp. | reverse complement strand
TGAGATTGAATGGCGCGCGGGCGATGACCGGGTTCTGATGACAGGGCCGGTCGAATTAGAGACCACCGGGGAGTTGCCGTCTGCATGAGAGCCTTGGCCGCCCTGCTGATGCTGGCCGCTTGCGCGACGACGCAAGCGCCGCCGCCGGAGCGGCTTGCTGGCTGTTGGATCGAGCGCAGCAATCTCGGCGGCGCTGAGACGATGCGCTGGCTCCCGGATGGATCGGGCGGATTGCGCGGCGATCTGCTGCGGTATGGCACGTCAGGCGCTAGCGGTCGCGAGAGCTACACATTGCGCCAACAGGCCGACGGCTTTGCGCTCTGCCAAACCGGCGCTGCCGAAACCTGCTGGCGCGTCGCTCAAGGCGAAGGCGGATCGCTCGACGGCGGGCGTGCATTCATCGACGCGTATGGAGAGGGTCTGCGCATCTCGGTGGTCGATAGCGGCGGACAGCGTGTCATTTTCCAAGGCCGCCGCGACGGCTGCGACTGAAGCCTACGATGATCATCGGCATCGATCATGCCGTCATTGGCGCATACGATTTCGACGCTGCGATCGGCGCTTACGAGCGTTTGCTCGATCGGCGCGTGAGCCATCGCTACGAGAGCGATGGTGTAGAGACTGCGCTAATCGTCACCAGCAACATCACGATCGAGATCATGGCGCCGCGCGGTGACGGCGCCATGGCGCAGCGTTTACGCGCCGTGATCGAAGCAAGCGGCGAAGGTTTGATGAGCTTGGCGTTCGCTGTCTCGGGCATTGAATATGTGCATAGCCGTGTTGAGCGCGTCGGCTTGGCGCCGGACGCAATCAGTGACGGCGAGGCGGGCGCCTTGCGCTGGCGGCGCTTCCGCACGAACACGGATGCTGCACACGGCGTGCGCCTCTTCTTCATCGAACGCGAGACGCCGCTGCAGGATGGCGCGCAAAGTAGTGTTCTTGGGCTCGATCATCTTGTGATCCGCACCGAAGACATTGAGCAGGCAGCCGCACTTTATGGCGCGCGACTAGGGCTCGACATGCGGCTAGATCGTCAGATCGGCGATCGGCGGCTGATGTTCTTCCGATGCGGCGATTTAGTCGTCGAGATCGTAGAGGATCGCGAGAATGTGCATCGGCTGTGGGGGCTTTCCTGGCGTGTGCGCGATGCTGTGCGTGAACAGGCGCGGCTTCTAGCGCTCGGCCTCAACGTCTCTGAGGTTCGCACCGGCATGAAACCGGGCACCCGCGTTTTCACCGTGCGCGACCAGACGGGCCGCGTGCCGACCCTGATGATAGAAGCGTCGCAAACCCGCGATTGACTCTGGGTTGACTCTGGGACCCTCCGCGCCATGCTTTCGGCGCCGTACGGCGAGACCGGGGGACTGGGACGATGGCTGAGCCGCTCAAAGCAACGTTCTTCGCGTTGAAAAGGCGCGACCGCATGGTCTTATTGCCGGCGACGCTGGTGATGCTGGTGGCGGTCGGACTGTTGTTCGCCGCGTTTGTCGCGCTGAACTGGGGCTTCTTCTCACAGATACAAACGCTGATTCAGTCCGGCGCGGAGATGCCCGAAGGCGATAATGCGACCTTCGTTTTCGGCATCATGGCGACGTTCTTCGGCGGACTTCTTTTCCTGTTTCCCGCCTACATGGTGATCGCCGCATACGAAGCGGCGTGTTTGCGCTGGATGGTGCGTGGCGAAGTCCCCGGCTTGTTTGGACTCTCGTTCGATCACGACATGTGGCGGGTCTATGGCGTCTATTGGTGCTGGCTCATTGCGCAGTTCAGCCTGTCGATGGTGATGGGCATTCTGATGATGCCACTCAGCTTGATGATGATGAGCGAGATGGTGGCTGCGAGTTCAGAGCCGACCTCCGACGCATGGTGGAGCCTTCAGTTGCGCATGCAGGGACTGTCGCTGTTGCAGTACATCCCGTTGCTCTATTTCGGCATCCGGCTTGGACCCGCTGCGGCGACGTCGATTGCGCGCAAGCGGTTTTCTTTCTTCGATGCATGGGTCGTTACCCGCGAGCGCTTTTGGGCGCTGTTCGGTTCACACGCCGTGTGGGTGTTGATCCTGGTTGTGTTTTGGATCGCGCCAATAATCTACCTTTTTGTGGTCGGTTTTGGTGGCTCGTGGCAAGCGTTTGTCGAGGGCTCAAGCTGGCAAGGTTCGCCCGAGGAAGCGCAGGAGCGCTTCCTCGGCGTGTGGGAGCGGATCGCGACACCGGCATTTCTTACTCAGGTGGCGGTCGGGTACGCGATCATGATTGCGACTTCGGTGGTCTGGTACCTCATGAGCTACGGCATCAACGCCCGCGCGGCCTTGGCGGCGCTCGGCGAAGGCAAGATCAGTGTGCAAGCCAGCGACGACTAAGCGGCGATGCAGCGCGGGCGGGCGCTTGCCACACGTTTGGATTGATGAGAACAAACCAGCGCGAAAGTGGGAGGAAAATATGCGGGGATTTGCATGCGCATTGGCGCTTGCGGGTGTGCTTTTGTGCGCGCCGGCGGTCGTAGCGCAAACCATCGATGCGCCGATGCGCGTGCGCACGGGTGATGTCTACACCGTCGCCGTAGAGCAAACGCAAACGAGTTCGGTTGCCGGCACAGAGGTTGAGGCCACATTCTCGCACAACTACGCGCTTCACATCGTCGACGCCGAGCAGGGCATCTGGCGCTACGTGCCGGTGAGCATCAACTACACGATTCCAACCGGCCTCGGGCTTGAGGCGCAAACTTCCGGCCTCAATTGGCCGATCATCAACGAAGCAGTGTCGGCGCTTACGCGCGTGTCGACGGACATCGGTTTTGAGTGCCGCGTCGATGAGTTTGGTCGCTGCATTGTGTTGACGAATTGGCCGATGTGGCGTGATCGCGTCGAGAATGTTGTGATCATGGCCGACGCGTTCGCGCGGTTGATGCCACAGACTGTAGCGAACGGCGAAGAAGCCGCAAGCGCGCCCGAAGTACGCGCGACGCCGCCGCGCTCTGGCGTGAAACAGCAAGCGGCCGAGCCTCAGTCTCAGTTCACCTGGGAGCGCATGCGCGAGCCGGTGCTGCGCGGTGTAGCCGCCATGTTGGACAATTTCGACGGGCGTGACGCCGCCAGTTGGATGGCCGTTATTCAGAACTCGGCGCTCCTGCAAGGGCGCCCGCTGACACGCCGCCAACCCGTATCAGTGTCGGACGAGTTTGAAATGCCGTTTGGCGCACCGCCGCTGCGCTTCACCGGTACGCTCCAGCTCGATCGTGTCAATCAGCGCGACAACACCGCAACTATCGTGCGCCGCGTTACGCTCGATGAAGCGAGCGCGCGGGCGACGCTGCAAAGCATGACCCAATTTACGACGACCAACTTGGTGCAACCGGTGGCGAATGCTGCGGGTGAAGCCCAAAGCGCTGAAGCGCTGACCAGCATCATCCAGCCGATGCTGGACGCGCTTTCCATGCGTTACGAAGAAACGACGACCGGCGTCGTCGATCTCAATACCGGCATGGCCCGCGAGGCGACCACCCAATATACGCTCACCGTGACGCCTACCGGCGGCGCGGGAGAGACGCCGGTCACCGTCGAGGGCCGGACCGTGGTCCGCATAACGCCGGGCGCGCCGAACGTGACGCGCCTGCCGCGTCCATAAGGCTGCTGACTGACAGAACTGCGCCGTAGGTTTTAGCCTGCGGCGCTTTTCTTTTTGCGTGCCGTTTTCGGCGCCGGCGCATCGGCGGCAGCAGCCTTCTGCTTTGGCTTTTGTGCAGCACTGCGCTCGCCGTGACGCTTCAGCGCTTGCGCGAGATAGCGGCCGGTGTGGCTGGCTTTGACCTTCGCCACCTCATTCGGCGTGCCGGCCGCCACGATGTAGCCGCCGCCGTCGCCGCCCTCAGGGCCGAGATCGATGACGTAGTCGGCCGTTTTGATGACATCGAGATTGTGCTCGATCACCAGCACCGTGTTGCCGTTGTCGACAAGCTCGTGGAGCACTTCGAGAAGCTTCTTCACGTCTTCGAAGTGCAGGCCGGTGGTCGGTTCATCGAGAATGTAAAGTGTGCGACCAGTGGCGCGCTTCGACAGTTCTTTTGACAGCTTAACACGCTGTGCTTCGCCGCCGGAGAGCGTCGTCGCTTGCTGGCCGATGTGCACGTAGCCGAGGCCGACGCGCTTCAGCGTTTCGAGCTTGTCGCGAATGCTCGGCACGGCGGTGAAGAGGTTGGCGCCTTCTTCGACGGTCATGTCGAGCACATCGGAGATCGACTTGCCCTTGTAGAGCACTTCGAGCGTCTCGCGATTGTAGCGCTTGCCCTTGCAGGTGTCGCAGGTGACGTAGACGTCCGGTAGAAAGTGCATCTCGATCTTGATGACGCCGTCACCTTGGCATGCTTCGCAGCGGCCGCCTTTGACGTTGAACGAGAAGCGTCCCGGCCCGTAGCCGCGCGCTTTCGACTCCGGCAGCGCCGCGTACCAATCGCGGATCGGTGTGAACGCGCCGGTGTATGTCGCTGGGTTCGAGCGCGGCGTGCGGCCGATCGGCGATTGATCGATGTCGATGATCTTGTCGATGTGTTCGAGACCGAGAATCGCGTCGTGCTCAGCCGGCACATCGCCCGAGCCGTGCCATTGGCGTGACACAGCTTTGAACAATGTTTCGATCACGAGCGTGGATTTGCCACCGCCGCTGACGCCGGTGACGCACGTGAAGGTGCCGAGCGGGATGGTGGCGTCGACGTTCTGCAGATTGTTGCCGCGCGCGCCTTTAACAGTGATGCCGCGCTTCAGATTCACCCAGCGGCGCTTCTCCGGGATGGATATCTCGCGCGCGCCGGTGAGATAGGCGCCGGTGATCGAGTTCTTGTTCTTCTGAATCTGCTCAGGCGTGCCCTCGGCGATGATCATGCCGCCATGAACGCCTGCGGCCGGGCCCATGTCGATCACGTGATCGGCGTCGAGGATGGCTTCTTCGTCGTGCTCAACGACGAGCACCGAATTGCCGAGATCGCGCAGGCGCTTCAGCGTTTCCAGAAGGCGCGTGTTGTCACGTTGGTGCAATCCGATGCTCGGCTCGTCGAGCACATAGAGCACGCCTGTGAGGCCGGAGCCGATCTGCGATGCCAAGCGAATGCGCTGACTCTCCCCGCCCGAAAGCGTACCTGAGCCACGTCCTAGCGAGAGATAATCGAGGCCGACATCGACGAGGAAGCGCAGACGGTCGTTGATCTCTTTCAAGATACGAACCGCGATCTCTTGCTGCTTCGGCGTCAGCTTATCGTTTAGCTCCGCGAACCAATCGCGCGCGTTGCGAATGGAGAGCGTGGAAGCGGTTGCGATGTCGGACATCGCGACTTTCACAGCCAACGCTTCAGGCTTCAGGCGTTTGCCTTCGCATGTCGGGCACGGCGCTTCGGACTGATACTTCTCCAGCTCTTCGCGCATCCAGGCGGAGTCGGTTTCCTTCCAGCGACGCTCAAGGTTTGGCAGCACACCTTCGAAATTCTTCGTCGTCTCGTAGCGGCGGACGCCATCGTCATAGACGAACTTGATTGGCTCCTTCGTGCCGAAGAGGATTGCGTCGCGCAGCGGCTTCGGCAGCTCGCGCCACTTGCCGGTCGTCTTGGCTTTGAAGTGTTTAGCCAACGCTTCCAGCGTCTGCGCGTAGAGCGGTGACGGACCCTTGGCCCACGGTAAAACCGCGCCGTCCTTCAGCGTTTTATCTTGATCGGGCACGACGCGTTCGGCGTCGAACTTGAGCTGCACGCCCAAGCCATCGCATGCCGGGCAGGCGCCGGCTGGATTGTTGAACGAGAAGAGGCGCGGCTCGATCTCAGGTATCGTGAATCCGGAGACCGGGCAGGCGAACTTCTGGCTGAAGATCAAACGCTCGGGCGCAGCAGTTTTGTTCTTCAGCGTTGCCTTGCCGGTGGCGTCTTCCGTCTTGCCTGCGATCTCCGCGAAGGCGATGCCCTCGGCGAGCTTCAATGCTTGCTCAAGCGAATCCGCGAGACGCGTTTCGATACCCGCTTTCACAGCGATGCGGTCAACAACGATGTCGATGTCGTGCTTGAACTTCTTGTCGAGCGTCGGCGGCTCAGAGAGCTCATAGAACTCGCCGTCGATCTTGGCGCGCTGGTAGCCTTTCTTCAGGTACTCAGCCATTTCCTTTTTATATTCGCCCTTGCGGTCGCGCACGACCGGCGCGAGCAAGTACAAGCGCGTGCCTTCCGGCAGCGCCATGATCCGATCGACCATTTCGCTGACTTGCATCGCCGCGATCGGCTGACCGGTCGCCGGTGAATACGGAATACCGACGCGCGCCCAGAGCAGGCGCATATAGTCGTAGATTTCGGTAACGGTGCCGACGGTGGAGCGCGGATTGCGCGACGTAGTCTTCTGCTCAATCGAAATCGCCGGCGAGAGTCCTTCGATGGAATCCACATCCGGCTTCTGCATCAGCTCCAAGAACTGACGCGCGTAGGCGGAGAGCGATTCAACGTAACGCCGTTGGCCTTCGGCATAGATCGTATCGAACGCCAGCGACGATTTTCCGCTGCCCGACAAGCCGGTGATCACCACCAGCTCGTTGCGCGGAATATCGACGTTGACGCCCTTGAGATTGTGCTCGCGCGCGCCGCGAATGCGGATGTGAGTGAGGGCGTCTCTCATTGCGGGAGACCGAATGCGATCGAAGTCATGGAGATGCCTGGGAAGTAGTGGCGGTTGAAGACGTGCGGTGTCTCGCCGTCGCCCTGCGCCGCCAGCGTGTAGAAGAGCGGAAAAAAGTGCTCCCAATCGGCGTTCGCCGCTGGGATGTTGGGATGGGTTGCGTAGTTCAGAACAGACGTGTGATCGCGCCGGTCGATCGCAGCGGTGATGTAATCATCGAACTCGCGATCCCATGGCGTGGGCTTGTCCTGATTGCGGAAGAAGCTCTGCAGATTGTGGACGATGTCGCCTGAGCCAAGCAGCAACACGTTGTCATCGCGCAGAGCCGTGAGCTTTTGGCCGATAGCGTAGTGTTCTTGCGGCGGCCGGCGGGCATCGAGGCTGACTTGCACAATCGGGACGTCGGCGTCCGGATACATGTGCTTCATCACCGACCACGTGCCGTGATCGAGACCCCATGATTCATTAAGCTGCGCGCCAAATGATGCGAGCTTCGAAACGATCTCTTGCGCCAGCGCCGGATCGCCGGGCGCGGGGTATTGAACGTCGAACAAAGCCTGCGGAAAGCTGCGGCCGAAATCATGGATGGTGCGCGGCTGCGCGTTCGACGTAACGCGCAAGCCCTCAGTGACCCAATGCGCCGACACGCACACGATCGCCCGCGGCTTCGGAAAGCGCGCGGCGATCTCCGCCCAGCCGCGCGCTGAGGGCGTGTCTTCGATCGCGTTCATCGGCGAGCCATGGCCAACGAACAGGGCGGGCGCTCTTTGGTTCATTTCGGTCTTTCGGGACCACCGCGAGCCACGCGGCGGACCCCATATTTAGTAGCCAGAGTCGGCCGAACATCAAGAACAATGAGAGAACATTGCGCGGCGCGCCGGGAACGGCAGCCAGTTCGTCTGATTGGATCGGGTGGTTAACGCCTCTTTACCTCTTGGGCGAGTCGGCTTATAGAACATAGAGAGAACATCGGTTTGGGTTTGCCCGGCGGATGCCTCACCATCGAGTAGTGCGAAGGAAACAGGAGGTCGGCGATGGCTGGCAGTATCAATAAGGTGATTTTGGTCGGCAACCTCGGCAAGGACCCGGAAGTCCGCCGTTTGAACAACGGTGATCCGGTCGTGAACCTCTCGATCGCGACGTCCGAAAGCTGGCGCGACAAGCAGAGCGGTGAGCGCAAGGAAAAGACCGAGTGGCACCGCGTCGTGATCTTCAACGAGAACATCGCGAAGGTCGCTGAGCAGTACTTGAAGAAGGGCTCGACGGTTTACATCGAAGGCCAGCTGCAGACCCGCAAGTACGAGCAAAACGGCGTTGAGAAGTACACGACTGAAGTCGTGCTTCAGAAATTCCGTGGCGAACTCACCATGCTCGGCGGCAAAGGCGATGGCGGCGGCAAATCGTACGAAGACGACGGCGGCGGCTTCGCGTCGAAGTCCGGCGCCAAGCGCTCCAGCGACGCCCCGCGCGAAAGCTTCAGCCAAGATCTCGACGACGAGATCCCGTTCTAACTTTCACATCTGACTTAACGTCATGCGGTTGGGCGCTCCTACGGGAGCGCCCATATCGTTTCGATGATCCCGTTCTCAGTTCTCGATCTCGCGCCCATTGTTGAGGGCGGCACTGTCGGCCAAGCGCTGGCAAATTCGCGCGATCTCGCGATCCAGTCGGAGCGCTTCGGTTACAACCGCTTTTGGCTGGCCGAGCATCACAACATGCCCGGCATCGCCAGCTCCGCGACCGCGCTCTGCATTCAGAATGCCGCCGCTGCGACCAAGACGATCCGCGTAGGCGCTGGCGGGATCATGCTGCCGAACCACGCGCCGATCGTCATCGCCGAACAATTCGGCACGCTCGAAGCGCTCTTCCCTGGCCGTATTGATCTCGGCCTCGGCCGCGCACCCGGCGGTGATCAGCGCGTTGCGATGGCGCTGCGGCGTACACTCGTCGGCGGCGAGGATCGCTTTCCGCAAGACGTGATGGAACTGCAAGCTTTGCTCGCGGAAGCGCAACCGCGGCAGATCGTGCGCGCCGTGCCGGGCGAAGGCTCGAACACCCCGCTCTGGATGCTCGGCTCATCAACCTTCGGCGCGCAACTCGCGGCGGCGCTTGGCCTGCCATACGCCTTCGCCTCGCACTTCGCGCCGACGCAAATGATGGACGCTATCGCGATCTATCGCGCCACCTTCCGCCCATCAGAGCAGTTGCAGAAGCCCTACGTCATGCTCGGCTTCAACATCTTCGCCGCGCCGACAGACGACGAGGCGCGCTATCTCTCCACCTCGTTGATGCAAGTGTTTGCAAGCCTTCGTCGAGGTATTCCGCGTAAGTTGCAGCCGCCGGATCCGAGCTTCGAGGAAACGCTGAGCGAAGCTGAACGCGCTTCACTGGATGAAGTGATGAAATGTTCTGCTATCGGCGCTCCGGAGACCGTGAAGGCCAGCTTGCAAGCCTTCATCGCCCGAACGCAGCCGGACGAACTCATATTGGCGTCGCACATCTACGATCACGCAGCGCGGGTGCGGGCTTACGAGATAACGGCACAAGTACGCGCCGAACTCGCCGCATAGTCTCAGGCGCGCCCGCGTGTCAGCAGTGTGTCGCCTAGATGAATAGGCGTCTCGCTTTGCTGGGCGAGTTTGCCGCCCCAATCGAGCGCCACGGCGACCTCGGCGGCAGACGGGTCGGCCTCTTTTTGCTGCCGTTTATAGGCCGCGCCATCGAACGCGACGTTTGGTTGCTTGGCGTGCTGGCGGAAGACGGGGCCTTTGACCGTTGCTGCCTGCGCTTCATCATTGAGGTCGACATCGAAAAACGCGCACGCCTGTGCAAACGCGGCGGCGGGATCGGCAAGGAGCGTGTCGCTGTTCAACGTCCGTGTGCGGTGTGGATAGCTGATCTCTAGCGCGCGGAAGCATGCGATCTGCATCAGCCAGGCTTGCACAGCGATCTGCATGTCAGTCTGCTGCATTAGCTCTTCGGTCGGGTAGCGGACGTCCAGCGGCATCGCGACGGAGAAGGCTTGGAAGAGCTGGCGCGCGAAGAGGCGTCCATAGATGCCGCGTCGTGCGACGGTGCGTAAGAAGCTTTCGAGCGACGAATAGAGCAGGATCGCTTTTGCATCCTGACGCAAATGCATCATTTGCGGAATGAGCGCGTTGAAGAGATTGCTCGGCTTGACGATCTGCGTTTCGTTCGGTTGCAGCGGACGCGACAAGAGGTGCAGTGTCGTTTCCAGCGCGCGGATCGCACCGGGCGCGCTGCGTCCGGTCGAGAGGTCGCGTGCGAATTGGCCGAGCACTGCCGGCTCTTTAAGGCCCATCGATGCGCCCGGTTGATCGAACGCTCGCGCCAGTAAAGTTGAACAGCAGAAGGACGTGTGAAAAATGAAGTGCAGCGGCCCGCGCGCTTCGTTGATTGCGTCTTCCGGCAAGTGATCGACTGTCGCAAAGCCCGACATTTTCGGGTGCTGGACGTGCCGGGCGTCGAGGAACGTGGCGGTAGCTCGCGCGCGCCTGTCGAGGTAGGCGAAATTCAGCGCTTTGCGTTGAGGGTCATAGGAATGCGGAAGCCAGTTTGGGTCGCGCACTATGTCGGCCCAGTTGCCTGTGAACCCGCTTGGTTCGAAGCGGTGGGCGGTGTCCGATTGATTCAGCAAGCGAAGGACCCTGGCATAGGTCGTTAGAGATAGGCCATTTGAACTAGAGTCTTTTGTATTTGCAATTACACATTGGTGAAAGGATCGTTATGCGGCCGCCGTTCATCGCAAAATTAGGGGCAAGCGGCGGTCTAGGCCGCCTCACACGCTGGCGAACCACGCGGTGACCACCTCTTCGCGGGCTTTTGCCCCGCTCGATCTCGCTATGCTGCTGTCGATCGCCCTGATCTGGGGCGTGAACAACATTCTGGCGAAGATCGCGCTCGACGCGTTGCCGGCGATGAGCATGGCGGCGCTGCGCTTCTTCATCGTGCTCGTAGCGCTCATTTGGTGGATCAAGCCGCCCCCGAAGGGGCAATTGCCGCTCTTCTTCGCGATGCTCGCGTTCATCGGACCGGTTCACTTCGCGATCCAATGCATCGGCCTGAAGATGGCGACAGACATGCCGCCCATGATCGTGGCGATGCAGCTTTGGGCGCCGGCTTCGGTGGTGTTTGCAGCTTTGATGCTGGGCGAGCGCGTGAGTGCGCTGCGCTGGGCCGGGGTTGGCCTGGCGTTTCTCGGCGCGGCCTCGATGACATTCGATCCGGCGGTTTTCGCGCAGGGCTGGCCGCTGTTCCTGGTGGGACTCGCCTCCGCCGTTTATGGCCTTGGCACCGTGCTCGTGCGCAAGCTTGGCGCTGGTCTTGATCCGTGGGCGACGCAGGCGTGGATCGCGCTCGCGGCATCGCCAACGCTGTCAATTGCTTCGCTGACCTTTGAGCGCGGCCACATCGAAGCGGCGCAAAGCGCGCATTGGAGCGTGTGGGTTTTCATTGCCTTCGGCGCGATCGTGTCGTCGATCGTCGCCAACGCGTTTATGTTCAAACTGCTTCAAAAATACGAGGTTTCGCGCACCACGCCTTACCTGCTGCTGACACCCGTTATCTCGTTCGCACTCGCCGCGATCATTTTAGGCGATCGGATTAGCGTGCAAATCCTTATCGGGGCCGCGGTCACTCTCGCTGGCGTTGCACTCGTGGCGTTAGCGGAGCGGCGTTTCAAGCCGATCGCCCCGGCAGTCACGGAACCCTAGGGTAGACGCGTCAGCGCGGCGCAACCGATACGGGGGCCCGCGCCGCCGATCGGTTGGCTCGTGTGATCGTCGACGGCCGCGTGGATGAGCAGAGCCGCGCCATCGCTGTCGAGGAGTGGTTCGCGGGCTTGGCGGTTGGCGTTGCCGGGGCTGCGCTCGCCACCGAGTGTCAGGTAAGGCGAGAAGACTTCGGCCGCGAACGGGCCAGCCGGGGTGGCAAAAATGTTGGGCAGATCGCCTGCTTCGGGGCCGTCTGGGTTCAGCAGGCCGTGTTCGCCGTGACGCTCCATTTCGGCGTGACCGCCCGACGTCTGGAAGCCGGCGGCGAAGTCGCTGCAATCGCCGCGCTGGTGGATGTGGAGACCGTGCCAGCCGGGCGGCAGCGCTCCGGCCAAAAATTCCATGCGAATCAATACGCCGTGCGGCCCATCGGTGAAGGTCGCCTGACCGATCGCTGCGCCTGACCCGCCCACGATCCACACGGTGCGGGGCGCGGCGGCAGGTGTGTAGTTGCGGCTTCCACCGCCGCTTGCGCAGGCGGTCAGCAGGGCTGCGAAAAGCAGGGCGGCGATGCGGCGCATGGGGGCCTCCTTGGTTTGCGACGGGGCCGTCACGATGTTAGTTTCCGATGGATTCGTGGGCGATTTTAAGTCGCCTTATCCAGCAACTCCTGAACAACAGATTTAGACCGGATCCCGTGTCAGACACGTCCGATTCCGCCGAGAACGGCGGGCCCTCACTTCCAAAAGGCGTTTCGCTCATCAGCATCGAAGATGAGATGAAGCGTTCGTACCTCGATTACGCGATGAGCGTGATCGTGTCGCGAGCGCTGCCTGACGCGCGCGACGGCCTGAAGCCCGTACACAGACGCATCCTCTACGCGATGGATGAGACCGGCAATACGCACGAGAAGGCGCACCGCAAGAGCGCCAAATCGGTCGGCGAAGTGATGGGTAACTACCACCCGCACGGCGACCAAGCGATTTACATGACGCTCGTGCGCTTGGCGCAGGACTTCTCGATGGGCCTCACGCTCATCGACGGCCAAGGCAATTTCGGTTCGATCGACGGCGATATGCCGGCCTCGATGCGTTACACCGAGGCGCGCCTCGCCAAGTCTGCGCGGGCGCTGCTCGACGACATCGACGAAGGCACGGTCGACTTCCAAGACAATTACGACGGGACGATTCAAGAGCCGACAGTTCTGCCGGCGCGTTTCCCGAACCTTTTGGTCAATGGCGGCGGCGGCATCGCAGTCGGCATGGCGACCAACATCCCGCCGCACAACCTGAACGAAGTGATCGATGCTGCCGTGGCGCTGATCGACAATCCAACGATCGCCGATCTCGATCTGCTCGACATCGTGCCGGGGCCGGACTTTCCCACCGGTGGCGAAATTCTCGGCCGCGCCGGCGCGCGTATGGCGTTAATGACGGGACGTGGCTCAGTCGCAATCCGCGCCAAGCATCACATCGAAACCATTCGCGGCCGCGAAGCGCTCGTGTTCACTGAGATTCCGTATCAGGTGAACAAGTCGGAGATGGTCGAGAAGATCGGCGAGCAAGTGCGCGAAAAGCGCATCGAAGGCATCGCCGAGGTGCGCGATGAATCGAACCGCCTTGGCGTGCGCCTTGTGATCGAGCTGAAGCGCGATGCCGTTGCGGACGTTGTGCTGAACCAGCTCTACCGGTTCTCGCAGCTGCAGATCTCGTTCGGCGTCAACATGCTGGCGCTTAACCAGGGCAAGCCCGAGCAGATGGGCCTGCGGAAGATCCTGGAGATTTTTCTGGCGTTCCGGGAACAAGTCGTCACGCGGCGCACGAAGTTTCGTTTGGCCAAAGCGCGCAAGCGCGGCCACGAGACGGTTGGTCTCGCCATCGCCGTCGCCAATATTGACGAAGTCATTAAGCTCATTCGCGAGAGCCCCGATCCGGGCACGGCCCGCGAGCGCATGTTGGCGCGCGATTGGCCGTCGGGCGATATGATGCCGCTGATCGCGCTCATCGCCGACCCCCGCACCGTCGTGCTCGACGGCGACAACGTGCGCTTGTCGGACGAACAGGCGCGCTCAATCCTCGCTTTGCAGCTCTCGCGTCTGACCGGCCTTGGTCGTGACGATATCGCGAAGGCGGCCAACGAGATTGCCGAAGAGATCAAGGAATTGCTCTCGATCCTCGCATCGCGCGAGCGCATCTTATCGATCATTCGTGAAGAGCTGGCGGCGGTTAAAGAAGCGTTCGGCGTTCCGCGTCGTACGCAATTCTCCGAGTCCGATGGCGATATCGATGATGAGTCGCTGATCCCGCGCGAAGAGATGGTCGTCACCGTTACGCACGGCGGTTACGTTAAGCGCACGCCGCTTGCGGCCTATCGCACGCAGCGCCGTGGCGGACGCGGGCGCTCAGGCATGCAGATGAAGGACGAGGATTTCGTCACGCGCGTGTTCGTGGCCTCCACGCATGCGCCGATCCTATTCTTCTCGTCGTCGGGGATGGCCTATAAGATGAAGACGTGGCGCTTGCCGGCGGGCGACCCCCGCACTAAGGGCCGCGCTCTGGTCAATCTCTTCCCGCTGCAAGCGGGCGAGACGATCACATCCGTCATGGCGTTGCCGGAGGACGAGCGCGATTGGGATAAGCTCGACGTTATGTTCGCGACTAAGTCGGGCAATGTTCGTCGCAACAAGTTGAGCGATTTCGTTCAGGTGAACCGCAACGGCAAGATCGCCATGAAGCCCGACGAGGGTGATGGCATCGTCGAGGTGCAGATCTGCTCGGATGATGATGACATCCTGCTGACGACGTCGAATGCGCAGTGCATTCGCTTCCCGGTCACCGATGTGCGCGTCTTCTCGGGCCGCACCTCGACGGGCAATCGCGGTATCAACCTGGCCGAGGGCGACAGCGTCATTGGCATGGGCGTGCTGAAGCACGTTGAAGTCACGCCTGCGGAGGCGCGCGCCTACTTCAAGTGGGACGCACAATCGCGCGACGCTGATGGCGTAGAGGTCGAAGCTGACGCCGAAGAGGCTGACGCTGCCGATACGGGTGAAGTGGCTGACGTGCCGTTCGAGCGGCTGATACTGCTGAAGGCGCAGGAGCAATTCATCCTGACCGTCACCTCCGGCGGCCTTGGCAAGCGCGCTTCGACATTCGAGTACCGGATCACCGGTCGCGGCGGCAAAGGCCTGCGCGCGCATAAGCTGACCGGCGATGCGCGCCTCGTTGCGTCCTTCCCGGTGAAGGACGAAGAAGAGTTGCTCCTGGTCACCGACAAGGGCCAACTTATCCGCACCGGCGTCGGCCAAATTCGCATTGCCGGACGCGCCACGCAGGGTGTCATCCTGATCAATGTCGGCGAAGACGAGCATGTTGTGGCGACCGAGCGCCTCGAAGCGTTCGGCGCTGATGACGCCGAGGCTGGATCTGAGGAGGGTGCCGAATGACGAAACGGGTTCGCGTCGGTCTTTATCCCGGCACTTTCGACCCCGTCACCAACGGGCATGTGGATATCATCGCCCGCGCAGCCACCCTGGTGGACCGCCTCGTGATCGGTGTCGCGGTCAACCAGGACAAGGGCCCGCTCTTCAGCCTGGAGGAGCGCGTCGGCATGGTCGAGGAGCAGATCGCCAAGCTGAAAGGTGCTGCCGAGTTCGTCGTCCAACCTTTTGACACATTGCTGATGAACTTCGCCGAAAGCGTAGGGGCGCAAATTATCGTCCGGGGACTTAGAGCAGTCGCCGACTTCGAGTACGAATTCGCCATGGTCGGGATGAACCAAAAGCTCAACCCGGCCATCGAAACGGTTTTCCTCATGGCCGACCCGACGCACCAAGCGATCGCGTCCCGGCTGGTGAAAGAGATCGCGCGACTGCAAGGAAGCGTCGCGCACTTCGTGCCTCAAGAAGTAGAAGGACGACTGAAGGCAAAGTTCGGGGTGTCTTGATGCTACGGCGTGGATTTTTAGCTGCAGCCCTCCTGGTGGCAGGGCTGTTTGGCGGGTTCGATGTGGCGGTCGCGCAGGACGCGCCCGATCCGCGCAACTGGCGTCAGCTCGACCCCGAGGACACGCTCTATATCGATACGGTCCACGGCCGCATCGTCATCGAGCTCTATCCTGAGATTGCGCCTCGGCACGTGGAGCGCATCAAGTTGCTCACGCGCCAGAACTATTACGACAATCTGATCTTCCACCGCGTCATCAACAATTTCATGGCGCAGACGGGCGACCCGCTCGGCACTGGCGAAGGCGCCTCAACGTTGCCGGATTTGCGCGAGGAATTCCGTTTCCGGCGTGGTCCCGACATGCCGTTCGTGCAAGCGGCGGCGCAGGGCGGCGCGCGGCTTGGCTTCTACAAAACGCTGCCGATCGAAACGCAACCCGATGCGCAAATGGCGGTCACCAGCGACGGCCGCGTCGCCGCGAGCGCGCTTCATTGCCCTGGCATCGTGTCGATGGCGCGTTCTGAGAACCCAAACTCGGCCAACAGCCAGTTCTTCATCATGCGCGCACCGCGCTCGGACCTCGATACGCGCTATACGATCTTTGGCCGCGTGGTTTGGGGTCAGAACGCCGTGATGCAAATCGCCGTTGGCAGCCCGCCGCCAGTGCCGGATCGCATGCTCGCAGTGCGCGTTGCTGCGGACTTGCCGGAGAGCGAGCGCGCGCCAATTTACGTGCTTCGGACCGATGGTCCGCAATTCCGCGACTTGATTGAGGAAACCCGCCGCGAACGTCGCGCCGATTTCTCAATCTGTGACGTGCAAATCCCCGCGCGCGTGCCGCGCGACAACAACAGAGAGAGACGCTGGTGGTCGATAATTCCTTTCATACCCTGACGCTTGAGCTCGACACCGGCACGGTGAAGGTCAAGCTGCGCCCCGATCTCGCGCCGAACCACGTCGCGCGCATCGGTGAGCTGGCGAATGAGGGCTATTACAACAACGTCCCGTTCCATCGCGTCATTCCGGGCTTCATGGCTCAAGGCGGCGACGGCAAGAACTTCAACGGCACTGGTGGGTCTTCGAAGCCGAACCTAGGCCAAGAGTTCAGTGCTGAGCCGCACGTGCGCGGCGTCTGCTCAATGGCGCGCACGAACGACCCGAACTCGGCCAACAGCCAGTTCTTCATCTGCTTCGACGACGCGCGCTTCCTCGACAGGCAATACACGGTCTGGGGCGTAGTCGAAGAAGGCATGGAGGCTGTTGATGCGCTGCCGAAGGGTGAGCCGCCGCGTGCGCCCGGCAAGATTGTCTCCGCGCGCGCGGAGTGAGTGTCAGCCTTCTCCAACGCTGGCGCACGTTGGCTGGAGAAGGCGACGACGCTTTGGGCGAGGCGTTGATCCGTGCGTGGTATGAGCCGCAACGTCGCTACCACGATCAACGCCATCTCATTTGGTTGCTCGATGAAGCGGATCGGCGCTCGGCACTGATCGGCGATCGCGCGTTCGTCGACTACGCGATCTGGTTTGACGACGCCGTCTATCAGCCGGGCAGGCCGGACAACGAAATACTGAGCGCCGAGTGGGCGCGTGTGTCGCTCGTTGCTCAACCTGACCTCGCTGCACGCGTCGCGCACGTCATCACGATGACCAAGAACCACGCAGAGGGTGAAGCCGAGGGTGACGTTGCGCTATTCCTCGACATGGACATCGCTATTTTAGGCGCGCCGTGGGAAACGTATTGCGCGTACGCTGCAGGCATTCGCGCGGAATACCCGCATGTCGTAGATCTCGCGTTCGCTGCCGGGCGCGGCGCGTTTCTGGCGAACAAACTTGAGTCCGCACGCACATTTCGCACAGACCTTTACGAGAACGAGGTCGGTGAGACTGCGCGTGCCAACGTGCGTTGGGAACTCGAAGAGATGCGCAAGGGACGCATGGTGAAGGGCTAAATGCGCGTCGATCTCTTCGATTTCGAACTCCCGGAAGAGCTGATCGCGCTCCGTCCAGCGCGGCCACGCGAGAGTGCGAGGTTGTTGCGCGTGTCCGCAGAGGGCGCGTTCGAAGATCGCATCGTCCGCGACGCGCCGACACTGTTCCGCCCGGGTGATCTCCTCGTTTTTAATGACACGCGCGTGATACCGGCGCGCCTCAGTGGCGTGCGCACGCGCGAAGACTCAAGTGTCGCCGTCGAAGCCACATTGATCGAGCGTGCCTCGTCATCAACCTGGATCGCACTCGCCAAGCCGGGGAAGCGCTTGCGCGAGGGCGATCGCATCCGTTTTGGCACGCTCGACGATCGCGCCTGCCTGCTGGGCGCGCTCGAAGCAATTGTGCAGGCGAAAGGCGAAGACGGCGCCATCACGCTGGCGTTCGATCTCGCCGGTCCTGACCTCGACGCGGCAATCGCCACCGCAGGCGCCATGCCGTTGCCGCCCTACATCGCCAGCCGCCGTGCGCCCGATGACCAGGACATGCGCGACTATCAAACATTCTACGCACGCGAAGATGGTGCGGTGGCGGCGCCGACAGCAGGCCTGCACTTCACGCCAGCACTCTTCGAGCAATTCATCAAGCGCGGTCTCATGTGCATGCGCGTCACGCTGCATGTCGGCGCCGGCACGTTCTTGCCAATGAAGGCGGACGATACGAACGACCACGTGATGCACAGCGAGTGGCGCTCTATCCCTGAAGGCGTCGCCACCGAGATCAACACTGCAAAGGCCGAAGGGCGGCGTGTGATTGCGATCGGCACGACGGCGTTGCGGACACTTGAGTCGTCGGCCGACGAGCAGGGCCGTGTCCGCGCCGTGTCGGGGCCGACGGATATCTTCATCACGCCAGGCTATCGCTTTCGCGTCGTCGATGGGCTCTGGACCAATTTCCATTTGCCGAAATCGACGCTCTTCATGCTCGTTTCAGCCTTCGCTGGCCTCGACCGCATGCAAGCCGCCTACGCCTACGCCATCGCCAACAGATACCGCTTCTATTCCTACGGCGACGCCAGTTTGTTATGGCGCGCGGCATGACGGCCTTTCCATTTGAGATCCACGCGCGCGACGGCGCGGCGCGTACGGGCGTGCTAAAGACGCCCCGCGGCGATATTCAGACTCCTGCCTTCATGCCTGTCGGTACAGCGGGCACCGTGAAGGGGCTCACTGTCGATCAAGTGAAGTCGACGCGCGCGGACATCATCCTCGGCAACACCTATCACCTCATGCTCCGTCCTGGTGGCGAGCGATTGCAGCGGCTGGGCGGCCTGCACAAATTCATGCGTTGGGATGGTCCGATCCTCACCGACAGTGGCGGCTACCAAGTGATGTCGCTATCGCAGCTGCGCAAACTCGACGAGCAAGGCGTTACGTTTCGCAGCCATGTCGACGGTAGCGAGCATCGCCTGACGCCAGAGATCTGCATGACCATTCAAGCCGATCAGATCGGCGCGGACATCGTGATGCAGCTCGATGAATGCCCCGCGCTTCCAGCGCCGCGCGAGCGCGTCGCGGAAGCAATGGAGCTTTCGCTGCGCTGGGCCGAACGCTGCAAGGCAGCGTTCGGTGCGCGCGATGAGCAGAATCTCTTTGCTATCGTGCAAGGCGGCACAGACGCCGAACTTCGCAAACGCTCAGCCGAAGCTTTGCTCGCGGAAGGTTTCGACGGCTACGCGATCGGCGGACTTGCTGTCGGCGAAGGCCACGAAGCGATGCTGGCGACGCTCGATGTCACCGCGCCGGTGCTACCGCAGAATCGTCCGCGCTATCTTATGGGCGTAGGCAAGCCAATCGACATCGTTGAAAGTGTCGCGCGCGGCGTCGACATGTTCGATTGCGTGCTGCCGACACGCTCAGGTCGCCACGGCCAGGCGTGGACCGATCAGGGCTCGCTCAACATCAAGAACGCGCGCTTTGCCGAAGACGAAACGCCGCTCGACGCGAGCGTCGATTGCCCAGCAAGCCGCGATTACTCAAAGGCGTATCTGCACCACTTGTTCAAAGCTGGCGAACTGCTCAGCCAAGTGCTGCTCTCCTGGCACAACATCGCCTACTACCAGTCGCTGATGGCGCGCGTGCGCGCTGCCATCGCCGAGGGACGTTTCGAGGATTTCCGCGTTGCGTTCGCCGCGCGGCAGCGCGAGAGCGATTAGCGCGTAGAGACGTTCGGCGGCGGCGGCGGGATCATGCTCGGGCAGCCGAGCGACGCGCCGTAGCCGCGCAGAAAGGTGCGCCGCTGCTGGCCGTTGGCGACAGCGCGTAGCGCGTCACGTTCGGCGCGCGTGGCGCCGGAAATGCGCCGCACCCATGAGCGGAACGGGATCAGGTCGGCAGCAGTGTCTCGCGCGGCCTGGATGGTTTGCTCTTCAACGAAGTCGCCGCTGCGGTCCCAGATATTGCGGTTCGGGCCGGGCTGATAGCTCTCGGGCCCAAGCACGCCGTCAAGCGCCGCGATCTCGCGCGCCACCGCAGCGCAATCGGTCAGTGTCGCGGTTGCGTAGGGATATTGCAGATTGCGCAGCAGCAGCGGAATTTCCGGCCGGATAAGGCCGACATCGCGGAACGGTACGTAGGCCGCATCGCTCACGCCGCGGCGCGTGTCTGAGGTACGTCCCGTGCCGCAACTTGCGACCGCGACCGCCAAGAGACCCGCCGCCAGGATGCGTGCTAGAGACTGCGCCATGTACTGCTCCGGAAACTTTTCGCCACGCTATAGCGGCTCGCGTCAAACCACGCCAATGCGGCAAGACATGGACGGCGCGAAAGGTTAAGTCCCGCTCATGCTCCCGGTTGAGGAAGTCCTGCCCGATCTCTGCGCCGCGTTGGCGCAGCGGAACGAGGCTGTGCTGGTCGCGCCTCCCGGCGCGGGCAAGACGACGCGCGTGCCGACTGCTTTGTTGGGCGAGCCTTGGGCGCGGACAGGTAAGATCATTTTGCTCTCGCCCCGCCGCATCGCCGCACGCGCTGCGGCGGCGCGTATGGCGAGCGAGCGCGGCGAGCGCGTCGGTGACACGATTGGTTATCGCGTCCGTCTGGATTCACGCATAGGTCCGAAGACGCGGATCGAAGTCGTCACTGACGGCGTGTTCACGCGCATGATCTTGAACGATCCTGAATTGAAGGGCGTCGCCGCAGTTTTGTTCGACGAATTCCACGAACGCAGTTTGGAATGTGATCTCGGATTGGCGCTCGCGCGCGATGCGCAGAGCGTCCTGCGGCCTGATTTGAAGCTTGTCGTGATGTCGGCGACTCTCGACGCTGCGCGGATCGCAGCGCTTCTGGATGACGCGCTGGTCATCGTTAGCGAAGGTCGCATGTTCCCGGTCGCTCACAACTATCGCCCGCGTGATGTGCGCGGACGCTTGGAGCAAGACGTTTCCGCCACCGTGCGCGCAGCACTCGCCGCTGAGAGCGGCAGCGCGCTCGTGTTTCTTCCCGGCGTACGTGAGATCGAGCGCACGGCGGAAGCGCTTCGCGCCGATCTGCGCGATCCGAATGTCGATGTGCGCCCACTCTATGGCGCGATGAGCGCCGCCGATCAGGATGCGGCCATCGCGCCTGCGCCGGCGGGGCGGCGCAAGGTGGTGCTGGCGACCTCAATCGCTGAGACCAGCCTCACGATAGACGGCGTGCGCATCGTTGTTGACGCGGGGCTTGCGCGCCGTCCGCGCTACGAACCAGCGCTGGGGCTCTCACGTCTGGAGACCGTGCGCGCCAGCCAAGCAGCGATCACCCAACGCGCTGGCCGCGCGGGGCGTCTGGAGCCTGGCGTGTGCTGGCGCTTATGGAGCGAGGGCGAGACGCGCGCGCTGCCTGCGTTCGATCGCCCCGACATTCTCGACGCCGATCTTTCGGGCCTGGCGCTCGATCTCGGCGCTTGGGGCGTCGCCGATCCGTCGACACTTGCTTGGCTCGACGCGCCGCCGAAGCCCGCCTGGGGTGAAGCGCTTGCTTTGCTGAAACGCATTGGAGCACTCGATGAGAGCGGACGTCTGACGCCGCATGGCGAAGCGGTCGCGCGCATGCCGTTGTCGCCGCGGCTTGCGCATATGGTGATTGCAGCGGCGCGGGACCGCGAAGCGTTGCTCGCGGCGCGTATCGCGATGGTGTTGACCGAGCAAGGCCTCGGCGGGCGTGACGCTGATCTTCGTTCGCGTTTGCATCGCTTTAACGGCGAACGCGGTCAACGCGCCGATGCTGCGCGCAAGCTCGCTGATCGTCTCGCGGAGCGCGCCGGGCAGCGGACTCGTGAACCGGTGAACGAGGAGCGCGCGGGGCCAGTGCTCGCGCTCGCTTTCCCTGACCGCGTGGCCAAGGCGCGGGGCGGCGGGTTCGTCATGGCCAATGGCCGCGCCGCCGCGATTGACGAGACATCCGCGTTGGCGCGCGAACCTTATGCTGTGATCGCCGATATTGCCGGCGCCGCAGGACGCGCGCAGGTGCTGCTCGCTGCGCCGATTGCGCTCAGCGATATCGAAGCGATGTTCGGCGTCGAGATCGCAACACGCGCCGCTGTCACGGTTGATGCAGCGACGGGTGCTGTGCGCGGACGGCGAACACGCAGGCTGGGTCGCATAGTGTTGTCCGAAGCGCCGCTGGAGAAGCTGAGCGCCGATGAGATGCGTCAGGCACTCCTGGATGCGGTGCGCGACGATGGTTTGGCATTGCTCGATTGGGATGAGGCCGCGCGGCAGACGCGTTCGCGTGTGGCGCTGATGCGGGCGATCGAGGGCGAGGCTTGGCCGGACTGGACGGATGCGAGCTTGCTGGAGTCGCTGGATGACTGGCTAGCGCCTGTGCTCGGCGGCAATCTGCGCGCTGTGCAGGTCGGCCAAGCTCTGATGAACACGCTCGCTTACGATCTTCGCCGACGCCTCGATGCGGAGGCGCCATCTCGGTTTGAGACGCCGGCGGGTTCGTCGCTTTTGATCGACTACGACGCGGAGGGTGGGCCAGCGCTTGATGTGCGTTTGCAGGAAATGTTCGGCGAAAGCGTCCATCCGAGCGTTGCCAATGGCCGCGTGCAGCTGACACTGCGCCTGCTGTCGCCTGCAAATCGGCCGGTGCAGACGACGAAGGACTTGCCAGGCTTCTGGCGCGGCTCATATGCGGCCGTGCGCAGCGATATGCGCGGGCGTTACCCGAAGCACGCCTGGCCAGAAGATCCAATGAGCGCGCCGCCGACACGTCGCGCCAAACCACGAGGCTCCTGATGATCCCGACGATTGATGATGTGAAGGCCGCAGCTGAGCGCATCAAAGGCATTGCCGTGCGCACGCCGCTCATTCGCAATGATGCGCTTGATGCGGAGACCGGCGCCAAGGTCTGGGTGAAGGCGGAGAATTTGCAGCGCGGCGGCGCCTTCAAGATGCGCGGCGCGGCGAATGCGATCGGCGCGCTTTCCCCGGAAGTGCGCAAACGTGGCGTGATCGCGTTTTCGTCGGGCAATCATGCGATCGCGGTCAGCACTGTAGCCAGGCTCTACGGCATCCCAGCGACCATCGTGATGCCGGTGGACTCGCCAAAGATCAAATTGGAGACGACGCGCGGCAATGGTGCTGAGGTCGTGACCTATGATCGCATCAATGAGAGTCGTGAAGAGATCGGCGCGCGCTTGTCGGCCGAGAAGGGTGCGTCGCTGATCAAGCCATTCGATGATACATACGTGATCGCGGGCCAGGGCACGGCTGGCCTGGAGATCAGCGAAGAGATATCGGCTGATGTCGTGTTCGTGCCCGCGAGTGGCGGTGGGCTTTCGACAGGTGTGGCTCTGGCGCTGCCGAAAGCGCGTGTGATCGCCGTGGAGCCGCTAGGTCATGATGATATTGCGCGTTCGCTAAAGACCGGTGTGATCCAGCGCAATGCGCCGGGCATCCGTTCGATCTGCGATGGCCTGCTCACCGATCAAATGGGCGAGATTCCGTTCGCTATTGCGCGCGAGCGGTTTGAGCGGGTCGTCGTAGTGTCCGACGAGCAAGTGCTGCGTGCTATGAAGTTCGCGTTCCGGAATTTGAAGCTGGTGCTTGAACCGTCAGGAGCGGCGACGCTTGCGGCGTTGCTGGAAGGCGGACTCGACCTCAAAGGCCAGACGATCGCCGTCATCGCCAGCGGCGGCAATGTCGATGCTGAGACCTTTGCGCGGGCGCTCGCGGCTTAGCGGCCGCGGCGCAGGTCTTCTTCGAGTTGGATGCGCACAGGCTCCCCAGCCAAGCGGTAGCGATAGACTTGCAGGTTCTCGGTCACGCGCTGCACGTAGTTGCGCGTTTCCGAGAACGGGATGAGTTCGACCCAATCCACGACATCGACGTTGCCCGAGCGCGGATCGCCGAAGTCCGTGATCCATTCGCGCGCGCGATGCGAGCCGGCATTGTACGAGGCGATCGCCAGCACGTACGAGCCGTTGAAGCTATCGACCAAGTCTGACAAGTGCGCCGAGCCCAGCGTCATATTGTAGTTTGGATCTTGCGTAAGCGAAGCGCGCGCATACGGCATGCCTTCGCGGCGCGCTTGTGCTTGTGCGGTTGACGGAATGAGTTGCATCAAGCCGTAAGCGTTGGCGTGCGAGACGGCGCGCGGATCGAACTCGCTTTCCTGACGGATGATGGCGAGCACCAAAGCTGGCTCCGGACCTCGCGTGCTCACCATCGACGGTAGATCGATCAGCGGATAGGCGGCGTTGACCGCGACCACGTTGCGGAAGAGGCCTGCCTTAGCGGTGCGGAGGGCGGTGCGATCATAGGATTGCTCGCGCGCCAGCTGCGCCAGAAGTTCGATTTCCATCGGATCGTCGAGCGTGTCGTCGAGATAATAGGCGATGGACTCGAAGTCCTGCACGTCGCCGACCATCGCCATGACGCGTAGCGCGCGGACCAGTTCGCGATTCTCGAAGCGGTTGCGTGCGGCGTCGGTGATTTGCGACGTCGGCGGCAGCGAGAGCATTGCAGAGCGATTGCCGCGGGTTGCTGCGAGTTGGCCATAATAGGTGAAGTTGAAGCGTGCGGCTTCGTTGAAGAGACGCTCGGACTCACCATTGTTGCCCAGCGCTTGCGCAGCTTCGGCGCGCCAGTAGAGCGCGCGTGAGAGGCTGACAGGCGAGGAGACGTTTTCGCTCAAGTGCGAGAAATGCTCCATCGCGCGTTGTGGCTGGCCGAGGAAGCGCAGGCTCAGCCAACCGGCGAGCCATTCGGCGTCGGCGAAGGACTCACCAGAGGTTAGGCCGTGATTGGTGACCAGCTCATAGGCTTGCTGGTAATTGCCGGCGCGCATGGCGCGCGGAATGTAGAGGCGGCGTTCGCGGAAGATGGCGTCGCGCGCATAGGGCGGCGCTTCGCGTGCGTTGATGCGCGCGACCATTTGCATCGCGTCGATCGGCTGATCGGTGCGGCGGCGATATTCGGTGCGATCGAAAAGCAGGCCCGGATCGTCTTGGCGCGAGGCAGGCACCGCGTCGATGGCCGCTTGCAGGCCGCGTCGTGCGCGTGATTGGATTGCGATGCGGGCGCGCACGATGGCTGCGTCGGCTGATGACAAGCGCGGCGTAAGACGCTGCGCGGCAGTACGTTGATCGCGCCAGAGCAGGCCGAAGGCGCGCGCGGCGTGATCGTCGGCGGTGAGCACATCGCTGAACGCGGCGAGTGCGCGGTCTTCGGTTGCGGTGGTCAATGCGTCGTCGCGCCAGGCAGCGCGCGCGATGTCGTTGGCTTCTGAGCGTTGGCCCATGTCGCGGAGCGCCATGGCTAGCGCGATGCGGCCGTCGCCGCTGGCCGGGCCGCTATCCTGGCGGAGGAATTCGACGCGCTCGCGGGCTGAGAGGCCTGAGTCGAAGATGGCTTGTTCGGCGCGGTTGCGCATGGTGACGCGGCCGGGCCAGCCCTGCAGGTCGTCGAGCGCTTGGCGGATGTCGGAGAATTGCAGCGGCGCTTCAGTTGCGGCTGCCAAACGCCATTGCAGCATGCGGCGCACGAGCGGGTCGGACGCGCTGTCACGCAGCTGCGCGAGGCCGTACCAGTCCTGGCGATCGGCGGCGGCGAGACCGTCGCGCAGGCGCGATTGCTCGGCCGCGTTCGGGAGCGGGGGCGCTTGCGTGTAGGTTTGCGCTTCAGCGCCGCCCGGACCAGGCGCTGTGCCCAGGCTCGAACCCACCAGGATCGCGCCTGAAACGGCCGCCACGGCCGCAACGCGGATCAGTTTGGGAGCGATCATGTTCCCCTCGCCTCATTTCAAAACAGCAGCAGGCTCGCAAGCGATGGCTGGCGAGCCGCTATTTAACCTCGCCTGACAGTGTGGCAGGAATCGCGCCAATGCCACCGTCGAAAGCGCGCCAAGATGTTTAAAGGATCGATTCCGGCTCTCATTACGCCATTCCGGGACGGAATCGTAGATGAACGGGCGCTGCAGGCGCTGGTCGAGCGCCAGATTTCTGAAGGTTCACACGGGCTTGTCCCGTGCGGCACCACCGGCGAGAGCGCGACGCTGGGCACTGACGAGCATGTTCGGGTCGTGGAACTGGTTGTGGAAGCCGCTGCTGGCCGGGTGCCGGTGATTGCCGGCTCGGGCTCGAACAACACTGCGCACGCGATCGAACTCGCGCGCCGCGCCAAGGCGGCGAAGGCCGACGCGGTGCTGGTGGTGGCGCCGTATTACAATAAGCCATCTCAGGACGGCATCGTCGCGCACTTCAAGGCGATCAGCGACGCGGTCGACATTCCGATCATCTCCTACAACGTGCCGGGCCGCACGGTGGTGGACATCTTACCGGAGACGGTCGCGCGCTTGTCGAAGCTTGCGAACGTCGTCGGGATCAAGGATGCGAGCAGCGATATTGGCCGCGTCGCGCGCCACGTGGCGCTGTGCGAGGACGGCTTCATTCTGCTCTCCGGCGATGACCCGAGCGCGCTTGCGTTCAACGCCGCCGGCGGCTCGGGCTGCATCTCAGTGACTGCCAACGTCGCGCCGAAGCAATTTGCAGCACTGCAGAACGCGACGCTGGAGGGCGCGTTCGAAGCGGCGCGCAAGATCGATGAGACGCTCTACGATCTGCACAAGACGCTCTTTATCGAGCCGTCGCCTGCGCCGACGAAGTATGCGTGTTCGCTCTTGGGCCTTTGCACCGAGGAGGTGCGGCTGCCGATTATTCTGTGCAGCGAGGCTGCGAAAGCGAAGATCAAGGCTGTAATGGTCGAAGCAGGTCTTATCTAAGCTCCATGGCGAAGAAGAAGGACGACAATAGCAAGCTGGTCGCCGAGAACCGGCGCGCGCGCTTCGATTACATGATCGAGGACACGTTGGAGGCTGGCATTCAGCTCGTTGGCACCGAGGTGAAGTCCTTGCGCAGCGGGCGGGCAAATATCGCTGAAAGCTATGCGAGCACCGACAAGGGCGAACTCTGGCTGATCAATGCGACCATTCCAGAATATCCGCCGGCGGGGCAGTTCAATCACGAACCGCGGCGGCCGCGTAAGCTCTTGGTCCGGGCGCGCGAACTGAAGAAGCTGAAGGGCGCAGTGGAGCGCGAGGGACGGACGCTTGCGCCGCTCAGACTTTATTTCAACGATCGCGGTATCGCCAAAATCCAGATCGCGCTGGCGACCGGGAAGAAGGCGCAAGACAAACGCGCGGCGACCAAGGACCGCGAATGGAAGCGCCAACAATCGAGGCTGATGAAGGATCGGGGATGATGCGCAGCTGGGGTGCTCTCATTGTGATCGTCGCGGCTGCTGCGTGCACGCCGCTCGCCGAGCAACCGCACACCCAAGCGCAATGGCAGGCCTGCAATGGCGAGGTCTTTTCCACTGATCGCGGCGGCGCGTGCAGCGCCGTTATTGCTGATAGTGCGGCGACAGCTGAACGGCGCGCTATCGCGTTTGTTGAACGCGGACGCCTCCGTACCGAGCTTGGCCAGAACGGCCGCGCCATCGCTGATTTCGGTCGCGCGCTGCGGCTCAACCCGCGTCTCGCCGACGCCTTGGTTGGACGCGCGAGCGTGCACGCCAATCGCGGCGCGTATGACGATGCGTTGCGCGATTTCGACGCTGCGCTCACGCTTGCGCCCCACAATCCGGCTGCCGTGCGCGGACGCGAGATCGCATTGCAAGGCCGCGTCGATGCGGTCGCTGCGCAATTGGCGGCGCTGACGGACGCACTGGCGGAAAATCCGCGCGATCCGGGGCTCTTGAACAATCGCTGCTGGGTCCGGGCCGTGGCCGGCCGCGAACTCGATGTCGCGCTGGCCGATTGCAACGCCTCGCTGCTGCTTCAGCCGAACAACGCCAACACGCTGGACAGCCGCGCGCTGGTGCATCTGAAACGCGGCGCGTTGGATGATGCGCTTCGTGATTACAACGCCGCTTTGGCGATCGAGCCGAACAGTGGGCATTACCTCTACGGTCGCGGCCTCGTGCGCCGCGCGCTTGGCCAGAACGCCGAAGCGGAGGCGGACTTCGCCGCCGGCGAACGCGCGCAACCGGGCGTGACTGAGATGTACCGAACGTACGGGATCTAACGCTGAGCGATCAGCCCCAAGCCAGCTCTTTCGCACGCGCCATCGCGGTCTCGAACATCTCTGCCGTGAGGCGCTTGGTTTGCGTGTTGTAGCGCGAGCAATGATAGCTGGAGACAAGCAAGCGCCCGTCGGGGAGCTCCGCTTCGGCGCCGTGGCCGAACTTTGCAGCCGTTGGTTTTAGACCATGCGCGCGCAGCACGCTTTCGTGCGCGATTGAGCCTAGCGCGAAGAATACCTTCAATTTTGGTAATGCCTCATAGCGCGCGGTGAGAAACGGACGGCAGGTCTTTGTCTCTTCGGGCGTCGGTTTGTTTTTCGGTGGTGCGCAGCGGACAGCATTGGTGATCATCGCGCCTTTGAGTGTGACGCCGTCACTGGGATCGGCGCGGTACTCGCCTGTCGCGAGGCCGAGGTTCTTGAGCGTGCCGTAGAGCAGATCGCCGGCGTAATCTCCAGTAAAAGGCCGGCCTGTGCGGTTGGCGCCGGTTCGGCCGGGGGCGAGGCCGACGATGAGGAGCCTTGCGTTCGGATCACCGAACGAGGGCGCCGCGCCGTTGAACCATGTCGGCTCCTTGCGCGAGTTCTCCGCGCGATAGGCGACGAGGCGCGGGCAGAGCGGGCAGTCGTGCGGCGCCTCGGGCGGAACGGAGTGGATCAGGCGGTCGGGCGCGGTCATAAGCACTTCCATGTCTGACACGACGTTCGTCGCACTGGGCTCGAACATGCCGTTTGAAGGCGCTGCACCGCGCGCGGTGTTGGCGCTCGCTGTCCGCGCGCTGGATGAAGCTGGTCTGTGGGTGCGCGCACGGTCGGGTATTTGGGAAACCGCCGCGTGGCCATCGGGCGACCAGCCGGACTATTACAACGCCGTGGTGGAGCTAGACCGGGCAGGGCTCGAGCCGCAACCACTTTACGAGCGCCTTGCCGCGATCGAGCGCAACTTCGGCCGCGACCGGCGCGAGAAGTGGGCGCCGCGGACGCTGGACCTCGACATCGTGGCCATGGATGGGTTCGTGGGCGTGTTTGGAGACGTGCAACTGCCGCACCCGCGGATGCGGGAGAGGGCGTTCGTTTTGGCTCCGTTGGCGGAAATCGCTCGCGATTGGCGCCATCCGGCGCTCGGGGCGGGGGCGGCGGCGATGCTTGCGGCGCTGCCTGGCGGATACCGCTACCGTAGGCTTGGTGAGCTAAGCGCTTGAGCTGGCCTGCGCTTTTCGCGCTTGCGGGGTGCTCTTCGCATTGCGAAAAGCCGACACAACGACTAGGTTGTTCGTTCAATCCGTCCCGTTTGACCATAGAGGAAACACGCCTTGGCCCGCGTAACCGTCGAAGATTGCGTAGAAAAAATCCCAAACCGGTTCTCGCTGGTGCTGCTTTCGGCGCATCGCGCCCGCAACATTTCGTCCGGCGCCGAGCCAATGGTTGATCGCGACCGCGATAAGGACCCGGTCGTCGCGCTCCGCGAAATTGGCGATGGCGCGATCACCGTCGACGAGCTGCGCGACAGCTATGTGATGCTCTATCAGGACGTCCAGCCGGCCGCCGCGGCCGAGGACGAGCAGGATCGCCTGGCGCTCGTGGCGCCGGTCGAGACCAGCGAAGACGACGTCCTGCGCGCGCTTCAACAAGAAGCAGAAGCGCAGCGCGACGAGCGGTACTAAGCCGATGGGCGGCGGTGACGGAGTCGCCGCCAAAACCCCGGCTGGTCCCACTCAGGCTGGCGCGGGAGACAAACCTGCGCGTCAACATTATCTGCGTCAGTTCGAACTGGTCGATCGCGTGCGCGAGTACGATCCGTCTGTGGACGAGAGCCTGATCGACCGCGCCTACATTTACGCGACGATCGCGCATGGCAGCCAAAAGCGCCATTCGGGCGATCCCTACTTCGCGCATCCGATAGAAGTCGCCGGCATCTTGACCGAGTACAAGCTCGACGCCGCGACCATCGTTGCAGGCCTGCTGCACGATACGATCGAAGACACCGACGCAACGCGCGAAGATATTCAAGCGAAGTTTGGCGTGCAGGTGGCCGATCTGGTTGAGGGCGTTACAAAGCTCTCGAAGCTTGAGATTCAGTCCGAAGAGAATAAGCAGGCGCAGAACCTGCAGAAGTTCATTCTGGCGATGTCGCGTGACGTGCGCGTGCTGTTGGTGAAGCTGGCTGACCGGCTGCACAATATGCGCACGCTGAAGCATGTGCCGAAGGCCGATAAACGCGAGCGCATCGCGCTTGAAACGCTCGATATCTACGCGCCGCTCGCACGCCGTATCGGCATGGAGAAAATGGCGCGTGAGCTGGAGTTTCTCGCGTTTCACGAAGCGTTTCCTGAAGCGGAAGCGGCCATTGTCGCGCGGCTAGAAAAACTGCGTGTCGATAAGGGCGAGAACGTCGCCCACATTCGCGGCACGATCAACGAGGTGATCGAGTTCGCCGGCATCGAGGCGCGTATTACTGGTCGCGAAAAAGCGCCGTACTCGATTTGGAAAAAGCTGAAGCGTAAGAGCGTTGAGTTCAACGATCTGGCTGACGTCTATGCGTTCCGCGTCATTTTGCAGAACCCGGACGATTGTTATCGCGCGCTCGGCGTCATTCACCAGAGCTGGCGCTGCGTGCCTGATCAAGTGGAAGATTATATCTCCAATCCGAAGCCGAACGGCTACCGTTCGATCCACACTACGGTGATCGGGCGCGGCAATGTGCGCATCGAGATTCAGATCCGCACTGAGGAGATGGATCAGATCGCCGAAAATGGCGTCGCCGCGCACTGGCGTTACAAGAACGAGGCTTACGGCTTCGACGAAGAGGGCGCGCAATCGGAAGGTCTCGATGCGCGCGAAGCGATCCGTTCGCTGATGGAAATCGCAGAGCATGGCGGCGATCCGGGAGAATTCCTGGAGCACGCCAAGCTAGAGATGTATTCCGATCACGTGTTCGCGTTCACGCCTAAGGGGGCGCTGATCCCGTTGCCGCAGGGCGCTACGCCTCTCGACTTTGCCTATGCCGTCCACTCTGATGTCGGCGATCGCTGCATCGGCGCGCGCATCAATGGTGAAGAGCGTCCGATGCGTACGGCGTTGCGCAATGGCGATGTCGTCGAAGTTATTATGGGTGACAGCGTAGCGCCGATGCACGGCTACGAGGCGTTCGCCAAGACGGGCCGCGCCAAGTCCGCGCAGAGGCGCTTGGAGCGCGTGGCGCGGCGCGAGGAGTTTGGGCGGCTGGGCCGCGATCTCGTGCAGCACGCACTGCACCGCTACGGCCACGAACTTGCCGAAACGGCGTTGAAGCAAGCCGCCGAACGGCTCGGCAAGCATGACGAGGAAGAGCTGTTTATCGCTGTCGGCGAGGGTACGCTCAAAGCAGGCGCTGTTGCGGTGGCTGCGTTTCCTGGGCTCGAAGAGCGCGTCCGCAAGGATGCGGGCCGCCGACCGATGGAGCTGGAGAAGGCCAAGTTCTACGTCAAAGGCAGCGAACTTACGCCCGGCGTCGCTCTCCATTTCGCCGAATGTTGCACGCCGATTCCGGGTGACCGAATCATCGGCGTTACGACGCCCGGCAAGGGCGTGGTGATCCACACGATCGATTGCGAACAGCTCGCGGCGCTTGAGGGCGAAGCAGAGTGGGTCGATCTTGCTTGGACGCCGACGGCCTTGCACCGCACGCTCGCGGTTGGCCGAATCGTGGTGACGGTCGAGAACAAGCGCGGCGTGTTGGCTGAGCTTTGCGGCATTATCTCGGAAAACGAGGGCGACATTCTGAATTTACGGCTGGCGAAGCGCACCGTCGATTTCTTCGACATGATCTTCGACATCGAAGTCGCCGACGCGAAACACTTGACCAACATCCTCGCGGGGCTCCGGACGAGTAAGGCGGTCAAGGACGTAGAGCGCATCAAGGGCTAGTTTGCGGCGTCGCTCCGTGGTGCTACATCGCCCCCATGAATCAGGATGAAGTTCTCGACGAATTCCGCGCTGCGGGCGCGCTGCTGGAGGGACATTTCATCCTCTCCTCCGGGCTGCATTCGCCGGTGTTTTTCCAGAAGAACGCTGTCTTCATGGATCCCGCGCGCACGGAGCGTTTGTGCAAGGCGCTGGCGGAGAAAGCGCAAACCGCGTTTGGCAGGATTGACGCGGTTGTCTCGCCCGCAGTCGGCGCAATCATTCCGGGCTACGAAACGGCGCGGCATCTTGGTGCGCGCGCGATGTTTGTTGAGCGCGAGAGCGGCGCGTTTCATTTGCGGCGCGGGTTTGAGATCAAGCCGGGCGAGCGTGTGTTGATGGTTGAGGACGTTGTGACGACGGGCTTGTCTTCGCGCGAGTGTCTCGACTCCATCCGGGGCCATCCGGGCGAACTCGTCGGCGCTGCATGTTTGATCGATCGCTCCGGCGGCAAAGCGGACATTGGCGCCAAGCTTGTCTCGCTCGCGAGTGTCAGCGCGCCGGCTTACCCGGCCGATCAGTTGCCGCCTGAGCTTGCGGCTTTGCCCGCAATCAAGCCGGGCTCGCGTGGTTTGGCTGCATGAGCGAGCGCGTTCGTCTCGGCGTCAACATCGACCATGTCGCGACGATCCGTAACGCGCGTGGCGTGGCGTATCCTGATCCGACGCGCGCGGCGCACGTGGCGTTGGATGCCGGCGCCGATGGCATTACCGCGCATTTGCGCGAAGATCGCCGCCATATCTCTGACGCCGACATCGCCAATCTTTCAGCAATGCTGCGCGAACGCGCCAAACCGCTGAACTTCGAGATGGCAGTGACGAATGAGATGCTGGAGATCGCGCTGAAGCATCGTCCGCATGCTGTGTGCTTAGTGCCGGAGAGGCGTGAGGAGCGCACGACTGAAGGCGGGCTCGATGTCGCGGGCGGGCACAATTGGATTGCGCCGTTTGTCGCCAAGTTGCGTGACGCCGGCTCGCGCGTGTCACTCTTCGTCGGCGCCGATCCGTTGCAGATCGAAGCTGCGGCGCGAACGGGCGCGGCAGTGGTTGAACTTCACACCGGCGCGTACTGCGACGCTGCGCGTGATGGTCATGCCGATCAGGCGGCCGACATTCTGGCTGCACTGCAGGCGGGGGCGAAGCAGGCGTCGTCGCTCGGCCTAGAAGTCCATGCCGGACACGGCATCGACTACGAAACCGTGGCGCCGATCGCAGCCATCCCCGAGGTGGCGGAGTTGAACATCGGTCACTTCCTTGTGGGCGAGGCGATCTTTATTGGCCTCGCCGGGGCGGTCACGGAAATGCGGGCGCGGATCGACGCTGCGCGCGGGCAGGGCTAAGAGCCGCGCATGATTATCGGCATCGGCTCGGACATCATCGACATCAAGCGGATGGAAAAGACGCTTGAGCGCTTCGGCGACCGCTTCACTCACCGGATCTATACTGACCTGGAGCGGGCGAGGGCCGAGCGGCGTCCAGCCCAGCGGGCCGACACCTACGCCAAGCGCTTCGCGGCCAAGGAGGCCTGCTCGAAGGCGCTGGGTACAGGCCTGAAACAAGGGGTATTTTGGCGGGACATGGGGGTCGCCAACCTGCCCAGCGGCCAGCCGACCATGAAGCTGACCGGGGGCGCCTTGCGGCGTCTGGAACAATTGACCCCGCCCGGCCATACGGCCCACATCCATGTAAGCCTTACGGACGACTATCCCTTAGCTGTCGCTTTCGTCATCATTTCGGCGGAGTTGGACCAGAAGGAACCTGGCTGATGAGCCGGGTCCGCGTCTTAGGGGAAAGCTTTGGCCGTCTCCTAGGCTATTGCTTCAAGGACAGAAATTCAGCGGACACTGCGTGTGTCAGGTCCGCAGCGAGAAACGCATGAGCATGTCGGACGCTTCTTCTTCCTCATCGCAGCCTGCGATGGATGTCTTCTGGGATAACGTGAAGACGATCCTTTACGCGCTGGCGCTCGCCATGGTGCTGCGCTTCACGATCGCGCAGCCGTTCCGCATCCCGTCGGGCTCAATGCAGCCGACGCTCGAAGTTGGCGACTATATCGTCGTCACCAAATGGACCTACGGCTACGGCCGTTACTCGTTCGCACCGCTTGAAGGTTTGTTGCCGCAAGGACGTTTGTTCGGCTCTGAGCCGGCGCAGGGCGATGTCGTCGTCTTCCGGCCGACGCCTGAGCCGGATCGCGATTTCATTAAGCGCGTCATCGGCATGCCGGGCGACCGCGTGCAAATGATCGACGGCATTCTTCATATCAATGGCGAGCCTGTGCAGCGTGAATCGCTGGGCACGGTCGAGTTCATGAATGAAGCCGGATTCCCCGAGCAGATCCCAGCGTACCGCGAAACGCTGCCGAACGGCGTGAGCTACACGATCTTCGATCGCAACCCCCGCGGTGAACTGGATAACACGCGCGTCTTTGAAGTGCCGCAAGGCCATTACTTCATGATGGGCGACGATCGCGATAATTCCGCTGACAGCCGCGTGCCGGCAGTCGTGGGGTACGTGCCGTACGACAACCTCGTTGGTCCCGCGCAATTCGTTGTTGCGTCGTTCGACCAGACCACCTCTCTCTTCCGCCCCTGGACGCTGTTTAGCGGCTTCCGTGGCGAGCGTTTCCTCAAAGCGGTGGAATGAGCCGTAAACAGGAAGCCGCGCTCGAGGCGCTCGAAGCCCGCATCGGTCACACGTTCAAGAACCGCGCGTTGCTGCAGGAAGCGCTGACTCATGGCAGCGCGCTCGATGGCGCGCGCCATAAGCGCTCCTACGATCGCTTGGAGTTTCTCGGCGATCGCGTGCTTGGGCTCGTGGTCTCGGAGCGCTTGCTCGCTGAGAACACGACGATCGAAGAAGGTGAGCTTGCGCCGCGCTACAATGCCCTCGTGAACAAGCACGCCTGCGCCGCTGCTGCGCGCGCTGCGGATCTCGGCGCTGCTGTTATTTTGTCGCCGTCCGAAGAAAGCAACGGCGGGCGCGGCAAAGAAGCCATTCTGGCTGATATCTGCGAGTCGGTGATTGCCGCGCTTTACCTGGACGCCGGCATGGAAACGGCGCGTGGGTTCATCCATCGCTTTTGGGGTGATGCGTTCGAAGCAGTGCGCGCCACGCCGCGCGACGCCAAGACGGCGCTGCAAGAATGGGCGGCGGCGAAGAAGAAGACACTGCACTATCAACTGGTGACGCAATCGGGGCCTGAGCACGCGCCGCATTTCGTGATTGATGCGACGATCGATGGCTTTCCGCCGTCGCGTGGTGAAGGCGGCTCCAAGCGCGATGCGCAACGCGCGGCCGCTGCTGCTTTTTTGAAGGCAAGAGGCGAGAATGTCTGAGCAACGTTGCGCCGTGGTAGCGGTGCTGGGCGCGCCTAATGCTGGCAAGTCCACTTTGGTGAACACGCTCGTCGGCGCGAAGGTCGCGGCGGTAACGCAAAAGGTGCAGACGACGCGCGCTCTGGTGCGCGGCATCGCCATGCGCGACCAGACGCAGCTGATCTTGATCGACACGCCAGGCGTGTTCGCGCCGAAGAAGCGGCTTGAGCGCGCGATGGTGGCTGCAGCTTGGAGCGCGCTCGAAGGTGCGGATGCGATCATTCACGTGGTTGATGCCGCTGCGCAGGTTGGCACCGATAAGGCCGGCGCCGATGCGCGCTCGAAGGAAGATGCGGCGACCATCTCAGCTAAGTTGAAGCAGATGGATCTGGCGTCGATTCTGGTGCTTAACAAAGTCGATGTCGTGCCGCGCCCGGCTTTGCTCGAACTCACGACCCGGATGGTCGAAGAGGGGCTCTACACTGACGTCTTCATGATCTCGGCCAAGAAGGGCGACGGCGTTGATGACGTTGCGCGCGTGCTCACTGAGCGTGCGCCGGATGGGCCTTGGCTCTTCCCAGAAGATCAAACGATGGACGCGCCTGCACGCGTGCTCGCTTCGGAGATCACCCGCGAGAAGGCGTTCCTCCGACTGCATGAAGAGCTGCCGTACGAGCTGACGGTCGAGACCGATACGTGGGAAGAGCGCAAGGATGGCTCGGCCAAGATCGATCAGACGATCTACGTGGCGCGGGAAAGTCAGCGGAAGATTGCGATTGGCGCCGGTGGCCAGACGATCAAGACGATCGGCGAACTGGCGCGCAAGGAAATGGAAGCGGCCTTCGACCGACGCATCCATCTCTTCCTGCACGTGAAGCTCCGCGAAAACTGGAGCGAAGAACGCGCGCTCTATCAGCGCTTGGGGCTGGATTACGAAGCCTGACATGGAATGGATCGACGACGCCATTGTGCTCGGCGCGCGGCCTTTCGGTGAGGGCAAGCTCGTCGCCGAAGTGTTTGCGCGTGATCACGGACGTTATGGCGGCGTGGTACATGCGGGGCGGAAGTCGGCGCCTATTCTGCAAGCAGGAAACGTCGTCCACGCTGGTTGGAAGGCCCGTCTTTCTGAGCAGCTTGGCTTTTATAGCCCGCTTGAACTGACTGAGCCGCATGCAACGCGCCTGCTTGATGATCCGATCGCGTTGGCTGGCTTATCATCTGCGGTGACGATGATCCGGGCGGCGACGCCGGAGCGACAAGCTTATCCGCAACTCTATGACGCGCTGATCGTGCTGATCGAAGCGATGCCGCACACCGATGTTTGGCCGGCGCTCTATGCGCGCTACGAGCTGGGTTTGTTGTCGGCCCTTGGCTACGGCCTAGATCTGACGCGTTGCGCTGTGACGGGTGAGACGGAGGGGCTCGCCTGGGTCAGCCCGCGCACGGGCCGGGCGGCTACGGCGGAGGCGGGCGCGCCGCATGCCGACGTCCTGCTCCGATTGCCGCCATTCCTCATTGATGCAGAGGCGCAACTAAAGTCAGGCGATGTGGCCGACGCCTTCGCATTATCCGGATATTTCCTGGATCGACGCTTGTTCGACCAAAAGGGCGAAGGCATGCCGGATGCGCGGCGACGACTGATTGAACGGTTGGGTTTTGCGGGACGACTCTAATAGAGATCGTCATTCCGGGGCTCAGCGAAGCTGAGAGCCCGGAACCCAGGGGCAACCGAAGTGCCGCTGGCCCCTGGGTTCCGAATCGCGCTCCGCGCGTCCGGAATGACGAAGAGTGAGATGGCGATAGAACATGGCCGATGACACCACACGGTCGCCCGAAGAAGGTGGCCGCATTGTTGAAGAGGCGATCGGGGAAGCGCTGTCGAAGCGCTATCTCGCGTACGCGCTGTCGACGATCACGAGCCGTGCGCTGCCGGATGTGCGCGATGGTTTGAAGCCGGTGCACCGGCGCGTGCTCTACGCCATGCGTTTGCTACGACTTGGCCCGGATGCTGCGTATCGTAAGTCTGCAAAAGTCGTCGGCGATGTGATGGGTGACTTTCACCCGCACGGCGACCAATCGATCTATGACGCGCTTGTGCGGCTCGCGCAGGATTTCGCCGCGCGCTATCCGCTGATCGACGGCCAAGGCAATTTCGGCAACATCGATGGCGATAACGCCGCCGCCATGCGTTACACCGAAAGCCGGATGACGGCGGCGGCGGTAGCGCTGCTCGAAGGCATCGACGAAGGCGCGGTCGATTTCCGCCCCAGCTATGACGGCTCCAAGCAAGAGCCTGTCGTTCTGCCCGCCGCGTTTCCGAACCTGTTGGCGAACGGATCGAGCGGCATCGCCGTCGGCATGGCGACCAACATTCCGCCGCACAATGTCGCCGAACTGATCGATGGCTGCTTGATGCTGATCGATAACGGCAAAGCGACGACCGACGATCTGCTGACTGTGATCCGTGGTCCGGACTTTCCAACCGGCGGCATCGTTGTCGAACCGCCGGAGAATATTCGCGAGGCGTATGACACCGGCCGCGGTGGTTTCCGCGTGCGCGCGCGCTGGCAGACAGAAGATCTCGGCCGTGGCATGTGGCGCATCGTCGTCACTGAGATTCCGCACCTCGTGCAGAAGTCGAAGCTGGTCGAGCAGCTGGCGACTTTGATCGAGCTGAAGAAGGCGCCGCTTCTGGGTGATGTGCGCGACGAGAGCGCTGAAGACATGCGCCTGGTGCTTGAGCCGAAGTCGCGAACGGTTGCGCCTGAAGTGATGATGGAGAGCTTGTTTAAGCTTTCCCCGCTGGAAACGCGCATTTCGCTCAACATGAACGTGCTCGACGCCGATGGCGCGCCGCGTGTGATGAGCTTGAAGGAAGTCTTACGCGCGTTCCTCGATCACCGCCGCGACGTGCTGCAACGGCGCACGGCGTTCCGGCTTGAGAAAATCGCGCAACGCTTGGACGTGTTGGCGGGTTTGCTGATCGTCTATCTCAATCTGGATGAAGTCATTCGGATCATCCGCAATGAGGACGATCCAAAAGCAAAGCTGATCGCGCGCTTCAAGCTCAACGAAACGCAAGCTGAAGCCATTCTCAACACGCGTCTGCGCCAGTTGCGTAAGTTGGAAGAGATGGAAATTCGTCGCGAGGATGCGGCGTTGCGCGAAGAGCAAGCCGATCTGCAGGGTTTGCTCGAAGACACGCGCAAGCAGTGGCGCAAGATTAGCGCCGAGTTGAAGGAAACGCGCAAGGCGTTCGGTCCGGGCACGGCCTGGGGCAAGCGCCGCACGGAGCTTGGCGAAGCAGCAGCAGTGTCGGGCGATATCGACGTCGAAGCATTCGTGACGCGCGAGCCTGTGACCGTTGTGCTCTCTGAAAAAGGTTGGGTGCGCGCGCTGAAGGGCCAAGTCGCTGATCTGAGCGAGATCAAATACAAAGAAGGCGACGGACCGCAGCACATCGTGCAGTGCGAGACGACCGACAAGCTCCTCCTGTTCGCTTCCGACGGCCGCGCCTTCACGCTCGATGCGCACAAGCTGCCGGGCGGGCGCGGGCATGGCGAGCCGATCCGTTTGCAGATCGAACTCGGGGATATCGATGAGGCGGTGGCGCTGTTCGTTTATGAAGAAGGCGCCAAGCGCGTCGTGGCGAGCCACGAGGGCTACGGCTTCGTTGTCAACGAGAGCGAGATGTTGGCCTCGAAGCGTTCGGGCAAACAGATCCTAAACGGTCGCGCCATGCAGGCCGCGAAGGTTGAAGGCGATCAGGTGGCGGTGATCGGCGAGCGCAAGAAGCTGCTCGTCTTCCCGCTCTCAGAGCTGCCAGAGATGACGCGCGGCAAGGGCGTGAAGCTGCAAAGCTACCACGATCGCGGCCTCGCCGACGTGAAGGTGTTCGGCAAGGACGAGGGCCTGACTTGGCTCGACGGCGCCGGGCGCACACGCGTGGTGGCCGAGTGGAAGGAGTTCAAAGGCAAGCGCGGCGGGGCGGGCAAGGTCGCGCCGAAGGGCTTTTCACGTTCTGGGCGCTTCTCCGACATCATTGGCTAACGCCGCATTCGCCAATCGCATGCAATGGGAAGCCGCTCCGGATTTTCCAGGGACGGCGGTCACACCCGGAATGACGTGCGTTTTCAGCGGCGCTGTTATAAACAGCCCATGACTCGCGAGCGTCGCGGGAAGAGGGAGCGTCAATGATCACCATCATTGTCTTGATCGTCATCGCCGTTTTGGTCGTGATGCTGATCGGCATTTACAACCGCCTGGTCGCGCTTCGGCAGAACTGCAACCAAGCTTTCGCCGACGTCGATGTGCAGCTGAAGCAGCGCCACGACCTCATCCCCAACCTGGTCGAGACCGTGAAGGGCTATGCCGCGCATGAAGCGGGCACGCTCGAAGCGGTGATCCAGGCGCGCAACTCGGCCGTCAGCGCTGAGCGCACCGGTGATCCGAAGGCGATGGGCGCGGCCGAAGGCATACTGGGCCAAGCGCTCGGCCGCCTGATCGCGCTCTCGGAAGCCTATCCGGACCTGAAGGCCAACACGAACTTCCAGCAGCTGCAAGCCGAGCTCTCGGACATCGAGAACAAGCTCGCCGCCGCGCGCCGCTTCTTCAACAACGCCGTCGGCGAGTACAACACGGCCCGTGAACAGTTCCCGGCTGTGATCTTCGCCGGCATGTTCGGCTTCGGCCCGCGTGACTTCTTCGACGTCGGCGAAGACACGCGTGCGCAGATGGATGCCGCGCCTCCGCAGGTGAAGTTCAACTAAGAGGCCAACGCCAGTGGGCGGTTCTTACGGCCTCCAGACTCATATCTGGAACAACAACTGGAAGACCGTCCTGCTCATGGCCGGTTTTCCAGTCTTGTTGTTGCTGCTGACCTACGCGCTCTTCCTGCTCTTCGCCGGTTTCGCTGGCATGAGCATCGGGCCTGATCCGGTCGCCGGCTATTTCATCTGGGCGGGTCAAGCGTTGGCGCAATCGTGGCCGTTTGCGCTGATCGGCGCGGGCGTTTGGTTCGCGATTGCCTACTTCTTCTATCAGGGCATGATCGACGCAGCGACCGGCGCTAAGCGCCTTGAGCGCCGCGAAGAGCCCAAGCTCTACAATCTCCTAGAAAATCTCTGCATCTCGCGCGGCATCACCATGCCTGCGCTGCGGATCATGGAGACGGATGCGCTCAATGCGTTCGCGACCGGGCTCCACAAGGGACAATACTCGATCACCGTGACGCGTGGGCTGATGAACACGCTGAACGAGGAAGAGTTGGAAGCGGTGCTCGCGCACGAGCTGACGCACATCCGAAATGCAGACGTGCGACTACTCATCATCGCAGTCATCTTCGTTGGCATCTTCTCGTTCGTCGGCGAGATCGCGTTTCGTGGCTTGCGGTTTGGCGCCTTAGGCGGCGGCGGCTCGCGGCGATCGAGCGGCGGGCGAGATAGCGGCGGTGGCGCGATTATCGCGATTGTCGTGGCTCTGGTGATCGTCGCGATCGCTTATGGCCTGGCCATCGTCATTCGGTTCGCGCTGTCGCGGAAGCGCGAGTACCTCGCCGACGCTGGCGCTGTGGAGTTGACTAAGAACCCGGACGCGATGATCTCAGCGCTGCAGAAGATTTCCGGCAACTCTGTCGTGGAAAGCGCGCCCTCGGAAGTGCGCGAGATGTTCATCGAGAACCCGCACTCCGATTTCGCCAGCATGTTCGCAACGCACCCGCCGATCGAAAAGCGCATCGAAGCTTTGGCGAAGTTCGCAGGCGGGCGCGTTGCTGCGCCGGTCGCGGCGCCAGCGGTTGCGCCGCAAGCTACGCCGAAGCCCGCCGGTAAGCGCGGACCCTGGGGCTAAGCTCATCAAGAAAAAAATCGGGCGCGACGTTGCCGCCGCGCCCTAGGCTATGGACTGGTGAGGATCAGTTGATCCAAGTCTCTCGGACGTAATTGCTGAAGTCGCGGATGACGACGTAGGCTTGCTCCATCAAATCGCGCGCCTCGGGCACGTACATCCAGGCAAACCATCCAACGATGAGAACGATGGCGGCGGTGGCGACGCCATTGCTGCCGTTCGCATCGCGCTCGCCCGTCACTGTTTCAAACGACGCTTTGCGCAGTGCGCTGAACGGTGCGGAGATCGCCGCGTAGACGACGCCGAGGATGACGAGCACCATCCAGAAGGGCGCGTCGAGCGGCGGGTCCCATCCGAGGATTTCGCGCGTCGTGATCAGCGAGAAGAACGCGATCAGGAAGGCGATCAGCAGAGCCGCTGTGATGATGCTGAAGACGAACGCGAGCAGGCCGGCGAAGATGCGCGTCATGTAGCCTGCAGGCGCAGGACCAGCGGCCGCCGCAGCGCGTCGCTCGGACGATCCGCGCCAAGAATTCACTTGGTCGTCCCACGCGCGCCGTTGCCTTCGCCACTCCGCGCGCCAGCGCGGGGCATTCTCGTCGGTGAAGCGCGAATATTCGCGCTTGGCGCGGTCGACGACTTCTTGCGCGTTGAATGGCGCGCCATGGGCTGCAGCCATTTCCTCGCTGGTCGACGCTACTGGCACGACAAACACCATCGCGATGTAGATTAGGCCAGTGAAACCGCCGGTGAAGATCGTGGCGAGAATCCAGCCGGTACGCACCCAATCGACGCCCACGCCGGCATAAGCCGCCATGCCGGCGCTGACGCCAGTCCAGGCGCCGCGATCGTAGATGCGATAGAGGCGTCGGTTAGGGCGCGCGTAATCGCTGCTGCGCGCTTGCGCGCTTTCGGTCTGCGCGCCTGGTTCGCCAGTGTCGCCTTCGACTGGACCCATTTCGCCCAAGATGCGCGTCATCTCAGTTGCGGAGACAACGCTTTTGTTCGGCCCAAGATGGCTTGCGCATTTGTCTGCGATGGCTTGCTCGAGATCGCGCACGATCTCGGCCTTGTCCGGATTGGCGGTGAGCGCGGCCTCGGCGCGCGTCATGTACGAGCGCAGCGCGTCATAAGCCGGCTCTTCCAGCTGATACGAATTGCCGTTGAGATTGATGGTGACGACACGTTCCATGATCAGCGTCCCAAGCCTTCCAGAGTTGCGGTGAGGTGGCGCCAATAGGCGCCGAGTTCGTCGAGGCGAGACGAGCCCTTGTCGGTGAGTTGGTAGTATTTGCGTGGAGGGCCTTGGCCGCTCTCGACCCAATTGTAATCGACGTACTCCTCGCGCCGGAGCTTTGAGAGGAGCGGGTAGAGGGTTCCTTCCTGGGTCGCGAAGGGGGTGGGGGCGAGTGCCGCCAGGATGTCGCCGACATAGACGGTCCGCCCGCTCACGATCGTCAGGATCGCGAACTCCAGGAGGCCTTTACGGAGGCCGGCAAATTGTTCGTCTGCGGTGGACATCAAGCTACCTTGTAGAAAAAAGGTATGGGGTCAGGAGAAGGATGTCAAGGCTGGCAAGGGGTAGCCGCCACCAGAGCGGAGAGCCGGGGACGCGGGATCGCGCGTCTCAGAAAAAATGCGCCGTTGGATCGGCGCCTATGACGCAAAAACTCGCGTCCCCGCAGTCGTTGTTCGAGGGCTCGGCGCGGGGAGGTCTTTCACTCCCGTGGTCCGGTCGCCCGCGGCGTGCAGGTCGCGGCTGTCATCCACGATCCCAGTGCGCTCCGGACAGCTTGTCACTGCCGGCTTCAACCCCGATGCGTTCGCGGCGCGGACTGTATCTGACTGACGTCTGCCAGCCGGACCTTGGACCGCTCCGTCACCGCCGCACCCTGCGCGCTTGCTTCACGCGCGCGTGGCGTTCCCGGCGGAGCATCGGCATTTCACGCTCAACTGCATCACTCACGCATTGGCCTGAACAGGGCTGCCAACTGCTCTCCGGCGTAAGTGATGGAGGGAGTTTAGGCTGAGGTTGGAGTGGGTCGGATAGATTGGCGCGGATGAACTTGTGCGACGTGTGGCGCAAGGGTCGGGCTGTGGGATAGGGCGCGTCGCTATCCCCGCTTTTTGGTGCTGGAGGTCGGCTTTTCGCCTGAATCGGTCGTTCCGGAACGCGGTGCCGATTGGCAATTTTGCCCAAGCCAAGGCATTCGGGTCAATCTCCACGTGCTGCAGAAACTTTGAACTACTGACAACACGCTTGCCTTATCGAGCTGTTCCCATAGCGTTTCGAGGGCAATGTCCCACTCGTTCCGGCGAGCAGAGCGCGATGATCTAGCTTTCCTCGTCTGCCTGCAGTCCGGTTCCGGAACCCGAACGGGTTGGGCAATTTAGGGAGCCGGCCTTGAAGTTCACGGCAGCATTGATCGCACTGATGATCATTGCGACGGCCTCGAGTGCCGAGCCCCAGACGCCGACACGCTGGTATGTGCAGGCCGGTGCTGGCGGCGACGGCGCCAGCGCTGAGCGGCCTGCCGGCACGTTGGCGCAGCTTGAGCGCCTGAGCGCTCCAGGCGATCAACTATTTATTCTGGTTGGGGATACACCGCTCGACGGCGGCATCACGCTTAAGCCAGGTCAGCAGCTGACAGGCGTTGCAAGAGACGGGCGCAAGCCGGTCATCACCAATACCAGCCTGGCCCACACCAGCGGCATTGGCATCCAGTTGGCCAGCGGCAGCCAAGTGTCGAATGTGCGGATTGAGGCCACCTTCGCCAGCGGCATTTACGGCCGCAACGTCACGGACGTTCGAATCGACAACGTCGATGTCAGCGATGCCAATCGCGGGCAGGCCTTCACGGATTTCTCCTTTCCATCGCTGCCAAACGCCGTTTCCCGCCCGGTGCCGCACGGCGGCGTCGTGTTCGTGCACAGCGAGGGCGCCGCAGGCGTAGAGGTCACGGCATCAACCGTGACCCAAGCGGCGGGACTAGGCATCGCATCGCTTGCTTCCGGCACGGCCGATGTCCGGCTCAGCGTCCGGGGCGCGCGCGTGGAGGGCGGATCAAGAATTGAGTCCTATGATGTCGGCGTCGTGACGATGGTCAAAGATCCTGACGCGAAGACGCATCTGGAGCTTTCGGATTCGGTGATCAGGGGCCGACTGACACGGTCGGGACGCAATGTTTGGCTCAGGGCAGCGCGGGGCGGCCGTGCCGACGCGCGCATCGAACGTGTCTTGTCTGGCGCTGTCGGCCAAGATGGGATCGTGGGGTCCGTCGTCCAGAGCCCTTCCGAAATCAGCATCTACATCAGCGATTCCGTGATTGAAGATGCCGGCCAGATGAATGTCGAAGGCACGCTGCTGAATCTGCGGCCAGAGGTGGATGCGCCGGCCGACGCGGGCCGCATCGCGATCGAGATCGAGCGGACAGTCATTCGCAATGCCGGCGCGGTTCACGGCTTTGAAGACGTCGCGGCCAATGTCTGGCTGGGCGGCTCGCTTTGGATCAGTGCTGCGCCGCCCGCCGTCGGTCACTACGCCCTCGAGATCACCGACAGTCGCATCGAAGGTGCGGGCGCCGCCGGTCTTGAGTTCGGCAACAGGCAGATCACCACCGCCGGCCGAACCGAGACAAGCAATTTCGATGTCGTCCTGCGCGGCAACACCATATCCAGGAATGGCCAGGCCGATCTGAAGCTGAATGCGCCCGCGGCGTGGATCGATGCGCGAGAGAACTGCTGGGGCAGCGCGCAAGGGCTGGCGGAGGACCGCATCCAGGTGTTCGCGCCCGCCCAGCGCACACAGCTGGATGCGACCGAAGCTCTGCAATGCGCCAATGAAGGCTGAGTTGCCATTGCAAGCTTGGCGCGTTTTCGGATGAAGTATTGAGTGCAGCGAGCATCGTCATGCCGATTTCACCGCCATTCAAGCGTTGACTTTAAATGGCAGCAAAGGGCCAGAAGTGGACGGTTGCGTGGAAGCTTCTCCGCCCTCGCTCAGAGCCCGTGATCAGCCGGCAGCGGCGGTGCTTCGCGCAGGAGCGTGATGGCGATGCGGCGGTTGCCTGGCATTGTCGGGTCGTCTGGGAAGAGCGGTTCGCTGTCGCCGCGTGCGGCGATTTCGTAGATGCGGTCGGCGGGGATGCCTTGGCTTGAGAGGATGCGGCGCGCGGCTTCGGCGCGTGCGGCGCTGAGTTCGAAGTTTGAACCGTAGCGGCCGCCGGGCGCCGTCCCGTCTGTGTGGCCGGAAATGGTGACGCGATTGGGCAGCTGATCGATGACGCCGGCGATGGTGGCGATCAGGCGGCGCGCGCGGTCGTTCGGTTGCGCGTCGCCCGAATTGAACATCGAGCGGCCTTCTTGGTCGATGATCTGGATGCGCAGCCCCTCTGGCGTTTGCTCCATGATGACGTTGCGCGAAAGCTCGGCGATGTCGGGCATGTCGGCCATGGCTTGGCGAATGGCGATTTCGGCGCGGGAGAAGTCGGCGTTCTCGCGCAGCGTGCGGGCGCGCGAGAGGCTCTCGGCGTTCGGATCGGCCTGACCGCCTGGCGCGGTGGCGGTTTGATCGGCGGCTTCAGCGTCGGCGTTCGACGTGTATTGCGGCTCGCTTGCCGGGGCGACTGGCGCGGAGTTGCCGTGGCGAACGCCCTCCTCGGCGAAGCTGGTGCCTTCCAACAGACCGCCGGCGCCCGAGGAGACGCGACTGACGCTGGCGGGTGCGAAAAATTCGGCGATGCCGCGGCGCTGCTCTGGACTTGTTGTGTTGATCAGCCACATGAGCAGGAAGAACGCCATCATCGCGGTCACGAAGTCGGCGTAGGCGACCTTCCACGCGCCGCCGTGGTGACCACCACCGACGACCTTCTTGATCTTCTTTATAATGATGGGGCGTTGATTGGTCGCAGAACTCATAACCCGTCCATTCTGGCGGAAGCGCGCGACCTTTACCGAACAGGGTTAAGATCGCTTGAACAATGGAATTGGACTGCAGATGGACGAGGGTGCGCCCGATCAGCTTTTCCGGCGCGTGATGGGCGCTTTCGCTACCGGGGTTACGGTGGTGTCAGCGTCCGGCGCGGGCGGACGCATGGCGGGGATCACCGTCAACTCGCTGACGTCTGTGTCGCTAAATCCCAGATTGCTATTGTGGTGTTTGGGCGATCAGTCTGAGCGTTACGATTTCTTCGCGGCGGCCGACATCTGGGGCGTCACAGTTTTGGGCGCTGACGATGTCCGACTGGCGCAGCGCTTTGCGCGTGCTGAAACGGAAGTGATCGGGGCCGGGGAAGCTGAGGACTTTGTGGGCGCGCAGGTGCTGCGGTCCGGGGTGGCGCACATCGCTTGCCGCACCCATGATAGACGTACAGTTGGCGACCACCTGATCATTATCGGCGAGGTGCTTGATCTTCGGGTCAAGCCAGGGCCGGCGCTTACATTCTACCGCGGCCTTTACGGCGTAGCCGAGGATCCGCGCGACACATCCGGGAGCTGACGGCGATGGCGAAAAGTGCGTTCATTGGACTGGGCGTGATGGGCGCGCCGATGGCGGGCCATCTCGCGCGCGCCGGTCACGATGTTGCGGTCTATAATCGCAGCGAAGAGAAGGCGCGTGACTGGGCGCAAAAGCACAAGGGCCGCACCTACTCATCCGTCGCGGCCGCGGCTGATGGCGCCGACATCGTATTCTCATGCGTCGGCAATGATCGTGACTTGCGAGAAGTGTTCGAGGCGGCGGCGACGACCATGCGCAAGGGCGCGATTTTCGTCGATCACACCACCGCGTCGGCCTCAATTGCGCGCGAACTGGCGGAAAAGGCTGATGCCTTGGGCTTTGGCTTTCTAGATGCGCCTGTCTCAGGCGGGCAAGCGGGCGCGGAGGCTGGCAAGCTCACCGTTATGGCAGGAGGCAGCGCGAGTGACTTCGCAGAAGCGCAGCCGATCATGGCTGCGTACGCCGCAAACATGACGCTGATTGGACCTGCTGGATCAGGGCAGCTGGCGAAGATGGTGAATCAAATCTGTATAGCAGGCGTGGTGCAGGGCCTGGCGGAGGGGCTGCATTTCGCCAAGCGCGCCGATCTCGATGTCGAGAAAGTCATCGCCGCTATTTCCAAGGGTGCGGCGCAAAGCTGGCAGATGGAAAACCGCTGGAAAACCATGAATGAGGGCCGCTTCGATTTTGGCTTCGCCGTCGATTGGATGCGTAAGGATCTGGGGCTCGTGCTGCATGAAGCAGAGGTAAACGGCGCCAAGCTCGCGCTGACTGAACTGATCGACGGATATTATGCCGATGTGCAGGCGATGGGCGGCAAACGCTGGGATACGTCGAGCCTAATTGCACGTTTGGAACGTCCCAAAAGCTGATGAGGGCTGAACTGAAACCAAGCTTACGTTAGGGCTTGGTTCAATCTTGCTTAAGGCCATTGTTGTAGTGTCCGCGACTTGGCGGAGACAAGAACAACAATGAACGTCAAAGGCTGGACCGTACTTATTGTCGAGCCCAACAAGTTCGAGGGTCAGATCATGCTTGATCTGCTTCGCAACGCGGGCGTGGACAAGGTCAGAGTTGTGCAGACCCAGGAAGTCGCGATCGACTTGCTTGAGGTCTACAACGCCAACGTGGTCATTGCGTCTTACGAGATGGGCCCGCTCGACGGCGCCACCTGGACGAAGGGTTATCGCCGCAACAAGAAACTGCCTGGCCGTAAGGCCGCGATTTTCATCACCTCCGGCGCGTTCTCGCGGCTGATGGCGGAAGAATGCCGCCACGCCGGTTGCAACGCTCTGATCGGCAAACCGATCTCCGGCAAGGTGCTGCTCAACACGATCAACAAGGTGCTGACTCAGCCGCGCGAGTTCATCGACACGGAGACCGGCTATGTCGGTCCGTGCCGCCGCGCCGGCATCGTCACCGCCGGCGCGCCGACCAAGCGCCGCAAGGCTGATGACTCTGCTGCGCCGAGTGTCGGCACAGTGCAAGACGCGATCGGCATGCTGCGTACGGCCGCGACTGCGTTCGCGGATAATTCGGCCTTGCTCGAGCCGTGCGAGATCGCTCTGCGCAACGTGCAGGCCTATGCGGTCAACTCCGGCGATGGCCCACTGATGCGCGCCTGCGCTGCGTTCTCGCTTCAGCTTTCCTCCGCCCGAGGCTTACGCCCCGAGGCGGTCAAGGCATCGCTTGCGGTGTGCGTAGACGGCGTCTCGAAGCTCGTCTCGCTGGGCGCCGATCAGGCAGCGCGACGTGAAGAGATCGCCGAAGGCGTGCGCATGGCGGTTGGCAAAGCGGCGCTGCAGCGCGCTGCCTAATTAATTTCGCGCGGCACGCGAGAGCCAACGTCCTTAATTCTCTAGCATAGTGGGTGGCGGCTGGCCGCGCTCGCAGGCACGCGCTAGCGTGTGAGCTGGGCGGAGCTAGGGGCTTTCTCGATGACGGTTGCGGCGATGGTCCGCGAAAGCGTGACGTGGGCGCGTGCGCGCTCGCGTGTGCTGGCGTTCGCCGCCGCAATCTGCGTGCTTATGGGCGCGCTCTATTTCGTCTCGGACCTCTCGATCCTGGGCGACGACGCCTACGACCACTACCCGTTCGGCTCGGATGTGCCCGCCTATTCGCACAATGAGGGCATGCCGGACATTCATCTGCTGAAGACGGTGCAATTGCGCGTCTACCGCGCGGTTCTCGACGTGCTGGGCATTGCCGAAACGCCGATGTGGACAAAGCTGCCCGAGATGCTGCTGGGGCTGGCGACATTGCTCATGGCGATGGCGGCGTTCTCGATCGCGAACGCCAAACTCTCGGTGCGCAGCGTCATCTATGGCGCGTGTGTCGGCCTTGCTTTGATCGTTTGGTATTTTGCCAGCGTGCCCGAGAGCTATGCGCTGACCGCGGCGCTCTACACGGCCTATATGCTCGGCCTGGTCGTTGCGACGCGGTTCGGCTTGAGTGTGCCGCTGATTGCGGCGATGGGCGTGGTGTTCTTCCTATGCCTCTACAACGACGTCTCGATCCTGTTCCTGACGCTTGTGCCCGCCTTCATGTACGGCTTGCGCCTGGCGACCGAGAAGATGCCGCGCCTTTTCGTTCTGGCGCATGTAGCTGGTGCGGGGCTCTACCTGGCCGATAACATCATCAATCGTGATTTCATCAGGCGTTATCTTGGCTTCTTCCTCGAATACTCGCCGCTTGATGCGCAGAACCACGCCGACAACCGCATCTACGATCTCGATGTCGTCGGCTCGGTGATGCATTTTTTCTTCTACAGCTTCGCTGCGCCGCGCGATGAGCTGACCTACGCGCCTTGGACGTCCTATCCGGACTATTACGGCTTCTTCGATCCGTCGCCGCTCAACTATTTCAGCGGCGTCGTGCCGGCGCTGTTTCTGATTCTGTATCTCGGCTTGTTCACGTTCGTGCGGCTATCTTTGATGACGCGCTTGGTGGCGGGCTTTGCGGCGTTCGTGGGCCTGAGGTTTGCGTTGGTGATGGCGTTCAATCCGGTGGAGGCGATCCTCTATGCGAGCGTCGCCATCCTGCCGATCCTGTTTGTGCTGTTTCATTTCCTGGAGAAATCGAACTTCCGCTGGAAGACGGCTTACGCAGGGGCGTTCGCAATGGTGATGTTGGCGGCCAACGCGCATTTCTTTTTCTGACGAGGGCGCGCTAAGCTGACCGCTTGCGGAGGCGGTCATGGGCGTTGTCATCACTCCCCTTCCGGGGGCTGGCGCGGAGATTTCCGGCATCGATCTGGCGCGCCCTGTGCCGGATGCGGATTTCGCCGCGATCCGCAAAGCCTACGCCGATCACGGCGTCATCTTCTTCCGCGATCAAGACATCACCGAAGAGCAGCACATCGCCTTCGCGCAGCGCTGGGCGCCGATCAACATCAACCGCTTCCTTGGCGCACACCCGCAGCATCCCGAGATCGCGGTGCTGCGCAAGGAGCGCGATCAGGCGGAGAATATTGGCGGCGCTTGGCACACTGATCAATCCTACGATCACGCGCCCGCGATGGGCTCGATCCTTGTCGCGCGTGAATTGCCGCCAGCAGGGGGCAACACTTTGTTTGCCTCGATGTACAAGGCTTACGACGCGCTCTCGCCAGCATTGAAAGAAAAGCTCGCGCCGCTGGAGGCCATTCACTCAGCTAAACGCATCTTCGGCAAGAACGCGCTCTACAATAAGGAGCGCGGTGACCGCATCGGCAATGAAGACGTGGCGGAGGAGTTAGAGGACAGCGTCCATCCGGTCGTGATCACGCATCCGCTGAGCGGCAAGAAGGCGCTCTTTGTCAACATCGCTTATACGACGCAGATCATCGGCTGGAGCGAAGCGGAGACGAGCGCTTTCATTGGAGAGATGTTCGTCCACTGCACGCAGCCGCAGTTTGTCTATGAATTCGAGTGGCGCCCCGGCTCGATCGCGTTCTGGGACAATCGCTCGACCTGGCACTACGCCAAGAATGATTATCACGGTCATCGCCGCGAAATGCATCGCATCACTCTGGAAGGCGTGCCGCTTTCGGCTTAAAGGGGCGCATGATGCGTATCGCCGGAATGACGCCATTGCTGCAGGTCTATGACATGCCGGAGGCGCTGGCGTTCTATCGCGACGTGCTGGGCTTTGAAGTCGTCGCGGCGTCGCCGCAAGTGGATGCGCCGGAGGGACGTTTCTCACACTGGATGGCGCTGGAGCGCGACGGCGTGAACATCATGCTGAACACCGCTTTTGACGAAGACGAGCGGCCGTCGGCGCGTGTCGACTTGCTGCAGCGGGCGCATGGCGATGTGTGCCTCTACTTTGGCTGCGCTGACGTTGACGGCGTGTACGAAGAGCTGCGCGACAAAATCCCCGATCTGCCTCCGCCGTCGAACGCGCCTTACGGCATGCGCCAATTGTATCTGCGCGATCCGGACGGGTACGCGCTCTGTTTTCAAGCGCCGCTGGCGTGAGCGAGGATGCGATGGGATTAAACGCGAACGCCGCCGCTTCGCTGGCGAAGTGGCACGACATGGTCGCCACGAGGGACATGACCGGCCTCGCCGACATCGTCCATGCCGACGCGACCTTCCGCTCGCCGATGGCGTTCAAGGCTTATCAATCGGCGCAGGCGGTTGTTCTCATCATCTCGACGGTGATGACTGTGTTCGAGGACTTTGCGTATCACCGGACTTTGGTGAGCGAGGATGGGCTGAACGTCGTATTGGAGTTCAGTGCGCGTGTCGGCGAGCGCGGTCTGAAGGGCATCGATCTCATTGCGTTCGATGCTGACGGTAAGATCGTCGATTTCGAAGTGATGGTGCGGCCGTTAAACGGCTTGCAGGCGCTGGGCGCCGAAATGGGTGCGCGCTTGGCGCCGTTCTTACCGCAATACAAAGCCTGACATCAGCGAAACCGCCCCGTTGCAGCGCGTTCAGTAAGCGGCTGTTCATACCGAAGGGCGCACGCCTAGCCGCGATACGCGAGCCGGATTCGATGAGTGACGAGCTGTGATCGTTGCTCCGTCGAAATGGTGCGCGCGATGCCTAGCAGGTGGAGAAGCGCATGCCGGTTAATGTCGTGATTTCAGGCGAACCGATGATCGGCTTTGCCAGCGATGATGTGTTCGTTGCGTTGCAACCCACCACCGGCACGAACGCAAACACCGTGCAGGGCAATGACGGCGACGATCTGGTGATCGGCGATAGCTCCGATCTGTGGACCCTCAGCGCCAGCAGTACGAACAACGCGATCGGGACAGCGCATAATCTTGAAGGCATTCCCGGCGTCTGGACGGTGGATGAAAATCCGCTGATCCAGAACGCAACGACTATCCCGCACGCGACGGCGATCGTTGAAGCGACGATCGGGCAGCGTGAGTACTTCAGCGTCTCCATCGGCGCCGGCGAGGCGATCACGGTCGATATCGATTATGGTTGGGGATCTCCGATCGGCACGCAAGACGACCTGGTCGTTGACGTTGTCGATGGTGCAGGAACTGTTCTCGCCACGAGCAGCATGAGCGATTTCACCAATGGCGGCCTCGGTTCGTCGAATGGCTTCTTCGGTAGCTCTTCGCCCGACCCATACTTGACCTTCGTCGCGCCATCTGCAGGCACGTATTATTTTGTGGTGCGCCCCGAAGCCGGCGGAAACTTTACCACGAACGCCAATTTCATCGTCAACATCTCGGTGACGGGTCACGCCGTTGGCGCGGCAACCGCGATGGGCGCGGACACGATCTATGGCGGCGCCGGCATGGACCAGTTGTTTGGGCAAGGCGGCGCGGATTTCATCTATGGCGGCGCTGACAACGACTTGATCCACGGCGGCTCAGGCTTCGACACCATTCGAGGCGGCGACGGCAATGACGTCATCTATAGCGGCGCGGGCGACGATGAGGATGTGCGCGGCGAAGCGGGCAACGACACACTCTATTCCGACGGTGACGGTCATTTTTACGGCGGCGCCGGCGATGACACCATCCATGCCGGCAGCACGGATGTGCTGGAGATGCTCGACGGCGGCGCCGATAACGACACGCTGAACGTCACCAGCTGGAGTGGCAACTACACCATCAACCTTCTCACCGGCGCCACGAATTACAGTGAGAGCTTTATCAATTTCGAGAACGTCGTCACCGGCGGCGGCAATGACACGATCACCGGCACAGCCGGGGCAAACGGCATCTACACAAATGCGGGCGTCGACACGATCAATGCCGGCGCGGGCGCCGACTATGTCCAAGCTGGCGCCGGCAACGACACCGTCAATGGCGGCGACGGCGCCGACACGCTGTTCGGTGATGCTGACAATGACACATTAGACGGTGGCAACGACGCTGACGTGATCCTGGGCGGCGACGGTGTGGACACGCTCTACGGTCGCGCCGCCAATGACAATCTGAACGGCGGTACGGGCGCGGACATCATGTACGGTGGCGCGGGTGACGACACCTACTATGCCGACAACGCGAGCGACGCGGCGTTCGAGAGCGCAGGCGGTGGTAGCGATGAGGTGCTGAGCACAGTGAATTTTTCGCTCGGCGCCTACATCGAGAACCTGCGCCTTGAGAATGGCGGCGCGGCCACCGATGGCGTCGGTAACATTTTGAACAATTTGATCTACGGCAACGTGGCCGCCAACGTGCTCTCCGGTCTCGCCGGCGCCGACACGCTTTATGGCAATCTTGGCGCCGACACGCTCTATGGCGGCTTCGGCGACGATGAACTCCGCGGCGACGCGGACAACGATATCCTCGATGGCGGGTCGGACAACGACACGCTGTACGGCGGCGGCGATGACGACACGTTGTATGGCCGTACACAGAACGACACGCTGTTTGGCGAGAACGGTCTCGACACGCTCTATGGCGGCGACGGCAACGACTATATGAGCGGCGGCGCAGACGCTGACTTGCTCGACGGCGGCAACGGCGCCGATACCGGCTATGGCGGGGATGGCGCCGACACGATCTATGGCCGGCAGGACAATGACACGCTCTATGGCGACGTCGGTAACGACACGCTTTACGGCGGCGATGGCGACGATGCCGGTTATGGCGGCGCCGATAGCGACACGCTCGATGGCGGCAACGGCTCGGATACGTTGCTGGGCGATGCGGGCTCTGATTTCCTCTACGGACGTGGCGGCAATGATCAGCTCTATGGCGGTCTCGGTTCAGACTTCTTGAGCGGCGGCGACGGCGCGGACGCGTTCGTGTTCTCGACTGCGCTCGGCATGACTAATGTCGACACGATCAACGATTTCGACGTGACGCAGGATCAGATCTACCTAAACAACGCGATCTTCACGACGCTCGATTCCGGGCAACTCAGCGCCAACGCGTTGTGTATCGGTTCAGCCGCCGCGGATGCCGACGATCGCATCATTTACGATCCCGCGACTGGCACGCTTTGGTACGACGCGGACGGCAACGGGCCGGGCGCTGCGATCCAGTTTGGCGTTATGGGCACAGGCTTAGCGCTGACGGCTCAGGATTTCTTCGTGCTCAACTTGGGCTAGCCGAGCATCTCGGCCACCTTCGGAGCGAAGTACGTGACGACGCCATCGGCGCCGGCGCGTTTGAACGCCGTCATCGTCTCCATGACGGCGCGGTCTTCGTCGATCCAACCGTTCTGAGCGGCGGCTTTGATCATCGCGTACTCGCCGCTGACCTGGAACGCGTAGGTGGGCAGGCCGAAGCTCGATTTCACGCGCGCGACGATGTCTAGATAGGCGAGCCCCGGCTTCACCAGCAGCATGTCAGCGCCTTCGGCGACATCCATGGCAACTTCACGCAACGCTTCGTCGCTATTGGCGGCATCCATTTGGTAGGTGCGCTTATCGCCGGGATTAGCGACTGAACCGGCACCCAATTTCCCGGAGCCGATGGCCTCGCGATATGGCCCGTAGAAGGCCGACGCGTATTTCGCCGCGTAGGACATGATCAGCGTGTCTTGATGGCCGTCGCCATCGAGCGCTGCGCGAATCGCGCCAACGCGGCCGTCCATCATATCGGAGGGCGCTACGATATCTGCGCCGGCTTTGACTTGAATGAGCGCCTGCTCAGCCAGGACTTCAACGGTTTCGTCATTGAGGATGCGGCCGTTCTGCAAGAGGCCGTCGTGTCCATGATCGGTGAACGGATCGAGCGCGACGTCGACCATGATGCCGACATCTGGCGCTGCATTTTTCATCGCGCGCACGGCGTTGCAGACGAGGCCTTGCGGGTTGAGCGCTTCCTTGCCGGTCGCGTCTTTCTTTGCGGCATCGACGTGCGGGAACACAGCGATCGCGGGGATGCCAAGCTTTGCGGCATGGCGCGCCGCTTCAGCGGCAGCGCGCACGGAGTAGCGCTTCACGCCGGGCATGGCGGTGACGGGAATTTGCGGCTCGATGCCGTCATGGACGACCATCGCCCAGATAAGATCATCGGTGCTCACAGCGTTTTCGCGCGTGAGGCGTCGCACCCAATCAGTCTGGCGCAGACGGCGCGGGCGGGCGTTCGGGTAGCGTCCTGAATAGTTCATGCGAGTCGTTCGCAACTTTCGTTCGAATTGGCCGCGGATGCGATCTGTTTCACCGTACCCGCGAAGGTCTTATACAAAGATCACGAGGCCGATGTGAGAGACGAAGACCTTCAGGTGTTTGAACACGCCGTCGCGGGCATCCGCGACGAGGGCCGCTATCGCGTGTTCGCCGACATCATGCGCGAGCGCGGGCGGTTTCCGCACGCCAAGCTGCGTCTGAAGGACGGATCGCTGCGCGATATCATTGTCTGGTGCTCGAACGATTATCTGGGCCAGGGCCAGAGCCCGGAAGTGATCGACGCAGCGCATGCTGCTTTGGATCAAGTCGGCGCGGGCGCGGGCGGTACGCGCAATATTTCCGGCACGACGAGCTATCACGTCGATCTCGAAGAAGAGCTGGCGAACCTGCACGGCAAAGAGGGCGCACTCCTCTTCACTTCGGGCTACGTGTCGAACGATGCGACGCTCTCGACGCTGGCGCAGCTTTTCCCGAATCTCTGGATTTTCTCGGACGCGCAGAACCACGCCTCGATGATCGAAGGCATTCGCCGCGCCAAATGCGAAAAGCGGATCTTCCGTCACAATGACGTTCAGCATCTTGAAGCGCTGATCAATGAAGCCCCAGCCGATGCGCCGAAGCTGATCGCGTTCGAGAGCGTCTATTCGATGGATGGCGATACCGCGCCGATCGAACAAATTTGCGATCTGGCCGATGCTTACGGCGCGATGACGTATCTCGATGAAGTCCACGGCGTTGGCCTGTACGGCCCGACGGGCGGTGGCGTCGCCGAGCGCGACGGCGTCATGCATCGGGTCGATTTCATCGAAGGCACTTTGGCCAAGGCGTTCGGCACGATGGGCGGCTATGTCACCGGCCCGGCTGCGGCGATGGACGCGATCCGCTCAACGGCTTCGGGCTTCATTTTCACGACCTCACTCGCGCCTTCGATCGCGGCTGCGGCGCTGGAAAGCGTGCGCATCGTCAAAGAGTGCCCGCATTTGCGCGATCGCTTGCAAGAGCGCTCGGAGCGCCTGAAGGCCTTGCTGGCTGAGGCTGGCATTCCGGTGATGTCAGAGAGCACCACGCACATCGTGCCGGTGCTCGTGGGCGATGCGGCGCGGTGCAAGAAGATCTCGGACATTTTGCTGCTTGAGCACGGCATCTATGTGCAGCCGATCAACTACCCGACTGTGCCAAAGGGCACGGAGCGTCTGCGCATCACGCCCTCGCCATTCCACGACGACGTGTTGATGGATCGGCTGATCGAGGCGTTCAAAGCCGTATGGGCCAAGTGCCCCGTGCATATCCCGCCTGCGCCGTGAGCGGCGAGGATCTGGGGGACGTCATTTTCGAAATCACGCAGATCGGTGATGTGCAGCGCGTTGCGGCGGTGCATGTGGCGACAGGTATTGAAGTCGTGATCCAGGCGCCGCGCACTGCGGCTTTGGTTGATGTGCGAACGCTGGCGCTGAGAAAGTTGGAGCGGGCCCTTGCAGAGCCCGAGGATCAGCCGCCGCCAACGCGACCGGGCAAGATCGTTTAGCCTTTGCGTCGCACGCCTTTGCCGAGGCCGATCTTCTTGGCGAACTCTGAGCGGCGTGCGGCGTAGGCGGGCGCGACCATCGGATAGTCGGCGGGCAGGCCCCAGCGCTTGCGATAGTCTTCCGGCGTCATGCCGTAAGTAGAGCGCAAATAGCGCTTCAGCATTTTGAGCTTCTTGCCGTCTTCCAGGCAGATGATGAAATCGTGCTGGACCGACTTATTGATCGGCGCGGCAGGTTTCGGACGCTCGCCAGCAGGCGCTGCGCCCGTCGTGGCCAGCGAGGCGACAGTCTTGTGGACCGAGCGGATGAGGTCAGCGAGTTCAGCCGAAGAGAGCTTATTGTTGCTGACAAATGAAGCGACGATATCGGTGGTCATCCGCAACGTATCATCGTTGCCGACTGTCTCCGCTTCGTCTTCATCCCGTATTGCCAAGGGATTTTCCTAGCTAATACAACGCCATCGGCCGGGGCTATACCGCCTCTGCCGTAATCGAAGCAAGTATTACTAGCGGCATACGCCGATTAGCTTGCCGACAATTGCAGTTCTGCATGAACTCAACAGTAGCTTTGCTTAGTTGGCGAGAGGAACTTATCTTACGGGCGAATCCAACACCTCATCACGTGCAGCGAGGCAGATATGACCCAAGCCGCGGGACGCACCGCCGGTGAACGCGACCGTTTCTTCGAGGCCTCGCTTGAGCGGGCCGACGCCGACATCAAGGCGTCCATCGATGCGGAGCTGAAGCGCCAGCAGACACAAATCGAATTGATCGCGTCTGAGAACATCGTGTCGCGCGCGGTGCTTGAAGCGCAGGGCTCGGTGCTCACCAACAAATACGCAGAGGGCTATCCGGGCCGCCGCTATTATGGCGGTTGCGAATTCGTCGACGAAGTCGAGCGCCTCGCGATCGAGCGCGCCAAGAAGCTCTTTGACTGCAAATTCGTGAACGTTCAGCCGCACTCAGGCGCCAACGCCAACCAAGCCGTGTTCTTCGCGTTGCTGCAGCCGGGCGACAAGTTTCTCGGCATGGACCTCGCGAGCGGTGGTCACCTGACGCACGGCTCGCCGGTCAACGTGTCGGGCAAGTGGTTCAATCCGGTCGCTTACGGCGTACGCAAGGATGACCACCTGATCGACATGGATGAGGTGCGCGAGATCGCGCATCGCGAGAAGCCGAAGCTGATCTTGGCGGGCGCGTCGGCCTATTCGCGTCACATCGATTTCAAGCGCTTCCGTGAGATCGCCGATGAGATCGGCGCGTATCTCATGGTCGACATGGCCCACTATGCGGGGCTGATCGCTGGCGGCGTTTATCCGTCTCCCCTGCCGCACGCACATGTGGTGACGACTACGACGCACAAGACTTTGCGCGGTCCGCGCGGCGGCATGATCCTTTCGAACGACGAAGACCTCGGCAAGAAGATCAATTCAGCGGTTTTTCCAGGTCTGCAGGGCGGGCCGCTAATGCATGTGATCGCGGCGAAGGCGGTCAGTTTCGGAGAGGCGCTGCAGCCTGAGTTTAAGCTTTATGCTCAACGCACGCTGGAAAACGCCCGCGCGCTGGCCGCACGGCTGATTGAGAACGGCCTGGCGGTCGTTTCGGGCGGGACCGATAGCCACGTCATGCTGGTCGATCTCCGTCCCAAGCGCGCGACCGGCAAGGTGGCCGAGCATTCGCTGGAGCGGGCGCAGATCACGACCAACAAGAACGGCATTCCGTTCGATCCGGAAAAGCCGTTCGTGACCAGCGGCATTCGCTTGGGCTCGCCGGCGTGCACGACGCGGGGCTTCGGTCCGGCCGAGTTCAGGCTGGTGGCCGACCTCATCTGCGAGGTGTTGGACGGCTTGCAAGGCTCGAACGGAGACAATTCCAGCGTCGAAGCGGCGGTTGCCGCCAAAGTCGAGCAACTCACCGCACGTTTTCCGATCTACAATTGAGAGCACGGCGCCGCTGATTCGGGCCGCGCGGAGCACCAGACATGCGCTGTCCGTTTTGCCAGAACGAAGACACCCAGGTGAAGGACAGCCGCCCCACCGAAGACGGGGCGGCGATCCGGCGCCGGCGCCAATGCGATAAATGCGGTTCGCGCTTCACGACGTTCGAGCGCGTGCAGCTGCGTGACCTTGTCGTGCTGAAGCGCTCCGGCCGTCGCGTGCCGTTCGATCGTGACAAGCTGGCGCGTTCGCTGGCGATCGCGCTGCGCAAGCGGCCGATCGAACCGGATCAAGTCGAGCAGATGATTTCCGGCATCGTGCGCAAGCTAGAGAGCCAGGGTGAAAGCGAGATTACATCCGAGACAATCGGTGAGATGATCATGGAGGCGCTGGGCCATCTCGATCCGGTGGCTTACGTGCGGTACGCGTCCGTCTATCGCGACTTTCGCGAAGTGGGCGATTTTGCCGAGTTCATCGAAGAAGCAGGCGCTCGCAAGAAGCCTTGAGGCTTGCGACGAAGCGGCGTGTTAGACTGCGCTCATGCCCCGCCCTCGCGTCACACTAAAGCTTGCGACCTCCCTCGACGGACGGATCGCGACGGCTGCCGGCGAAAGCCAGTGGATTACGGGCGAAGCGTCGCGCGCTGAAGTTCAGAAATTGCGGGCAGCACATGACGCGGTGCTGGTTGGCGCTGAGACGGTGCGGACGGACAATCCGTCTTTGCTCGCGCGCACGGAGCCGGCGCCGGCAAAGCAGCCCACGCGCGTGGTGGTAACGACGCGGCTCGAAATTCCGCCAGACGCGAAGATGTTTGGCGATGTCGCCGTAGCGCCCGTGATCGTGTTCGGCGCGCCGCGTGTGAGCACGGCGCGGCACGCGATCCTTGAAGCGATGGGCGCACGGATCGAGGCGGTCGATACTGGGCTCGGCGGTATCGATATGAGCGCCGTGCTGGAGCGGCTCGCAGCGCTTGGGATCGGCAGCGTTCTGGTCGAGGGCGGCGGCAAGATTGCCGCATCGCTGATCGCGGCCGGCGTGGTCGATCGGATCGAGTGGTTCCGCGCGACGTCGGTGTTGGGCGGCGACGGACGCCCGGCGATTGCGGATTTGACCTATGACGCGCTGGCCGATGCGCCGCGGTTCAAGCGGGTTGCGTTGCGTGAGCTTGGCCCCGATGTCTGGGAAAGCTACGAGCGGGCCTAAAGAGGCGAGCCTTTGTTTACCGGAATTGTTTCTGCACTTGGCGACATACGCGCAGCGGAGCGGCGCGAGGGCTTGCTGCGCCTGACAATCGGCGCGCCGTATGCGGCTGACGGCATCGATATCGGCGCCAGCATCGCGCATGACGGCTGCTGCCTGACGGTTGTCGAGAAGACCAGCGAAGCGGGCGGTTCGGCGTTTGTTGTGGAAGTCGCGCCGGAGAGTTTGGCGTTGACGACGCTTGGTTCGCTCAAGGTCGGCGACAAGGTGAATTTGGAGCGCTCACTTCGCGTTGGCGACGAACTCGGCGGCCACATGGTGCAGGGCCATGTCGATGGGCTGGGCGAGGTGCTTTCGGTCAAGCAGGACGGCGAAGGCTGGCGCATCCGCGTCAAACCGCCCGAGCAGATTGCGCATCTCATCGCAGCAAAGGGCTCTATCGCCATTGCAGGCGTGTCGCTGACGGTGAATGAAGTGGATGATGAAGGCTTCGGCGTGTTGATCATTCCGCACACCTGGAGCGTTACGACTTTGGCGAAGCTCAAAGCCGGCGATAAGGTCAATTTGGAAGCCGACATGATGGCGCGCTATGCGGCGCGGCTCATCGAGGCGCGGAGATAGGCATGGGCCCGAAGCCCTCACCGATTTCGGAGCTGAAGCGCGCCGTCTCGCCGATCGCGGAGATCATCGAGGAAGCGCGCGAAGGCCGCATGTTCATTCTCGTCGACGCGGAGGACCGCGAGAACGAGGGTGATCTCATCATCCCCGCGCAGTTCGCAACGCCGGCGCAAGTGAACTTCATGGCCAAGCACGGTCGTGGATTGATCTGCTTGGCGCTAACAGCGGAGCGCTCGCGTGAGTTGGGCCTTGAGCCGATGGCGCCGCGCAACCAAGCGCGTCTCGGCACAGCCTTCACTGTATCGATCGAAGCCAAGGAAGGCATCTCCACCGGCATTTCCGCTGCTGACCGCGCACGCACGATTGCGGTGGCGATCGATGGCAGCAAGGGCGCGGGCGAGATCGTTTCGCCCGGCCACGTGTTTCCGCTGATGGCGCGCGAAGGTGGCGTTCTAGTGCGTGCTGGCCATACGGAAGCGAGCGTCGATATTTCCCGCGTCGCCGGTCTCAATCCTTCTGCAGTGATCTGCGAGATCATGAACGATGACGGCACCATGGCGCGTCTGCCGGAACTCGTCGCATTCGCGCAGTTTCACAATCTGAAGATCGGCGCGATTGATGACCTGATCGCCTATCGCCGCGCCAATGATCGCTTTCTCGATGTGCTGCACGAAGGCGCGTTCGAGACGAATGTTGGTTCGGGCTTTCGGATTGTCGTCTTCCGCAATCGCCTCGATGATGTAGAGCATGCTGCGCTTGTGAAGGGCGATATCAAGGCCGATCAGCCGACCTTGGTGCGCGTGCATCGCACGGATTTCGCCGCTGACGTCGCGGGCGGCTACGGTGATCGCGCTAGCTTCGTGAACAAGGCGCTCGCTGAGATCGACGCGGAAGGCTCCGGCGTATTGGTGATCCTGCGCGATTTGGTGCCGAACGCGATTACGCGGCGGCTGAAGGGCGAGCCGGCGGAGCTGGAGGCGGACGACGAATTGCGCGTTATCGGTCTGGGCTCGCAAATTCTGCGCGAACTGGGCGTTGGTCGCATGATCGTGCTTGGCAATACGCCGCAGAAACTTGTCGGCCTGGAGGGCTATGGTCTCTCCATCGATGGCTGGCGTGGGTTCAAGTCGTGAAGAAAGACCAAGAGAAGGTTTCGGTGGCGTCTTTGCCTGGCGCGCGCTTGCTGATGGTGATTTCGCCCTATTACACTGGCATCGCCGACATGCTGCAGCGTGGCGCGGAAGCCGCGGCCGAAGAAGCGAAGGCGACTCTGGACCGTGTGTTCGTGCCGGGCGCGTTCGAGGTGCCTGGCGCAATCGCACTGGCGGCGAAAACTGGGCTCTATGACGGTTATCTCGCGCTCGGCTGTGTCGTGCGTGGTGATACCAGCCATTATGACTATGTCTGCGGCGAGAGCGCGCGCGGATTGATGGATCTTACGATCCGCGAAGGGCTTTCAATTGGATATGGAATCTTGACCGTCAACACGCTGGCGCAAGCCGAAGAGCGCGCCGATCCGGCGCGTGGCGACAAAGGCGGCGAAACCGCGCGTGCGGCGTTGGCGATGGCGGCGTTGAAGCGCCGCTTCGCTGAGGTCACGCGATGAACGAAGTGCAAAGCTCCGCACGGCGCTCGGCGCGCTTGGCCGCCGTGCAGGCGCTCTATCAAATGGAAGTTTCGGGCGCGACCACCGAGGACGTCATCCGCGATTTCAGCGCCGGCAAGTTGCCACGCGAAACTGAAGCGACCTACAGCGCCAGCGAGGGCGATCTCGAACTCTTCAAAGTGCTGGTAGAGAAAGCTGTTGAGCGCCAAGCGACGCTCGATCGCGCGATTGCGCGGCATCTTAGCAAAGGCTGGCGATTGGAGCGGCTCGATGCAGTGGCGCGCGCCATTTTGCGCGCGGGCGCAGCGGAGTTGGAGCAGCGCAAAGATATCCCGAAGGCAGTCGTGCTGGATGAATATGTGGAGATCGCAAAGTCGTTCTTCGAAGGGCCGGAGCCGGGCTTCATCAATGCCGCACTCGAAGCGTGTGCGCGTGACTTGCGTTCCGAGGCTGAAGGCGCATAAGCGCGGCCATTATGGCCGCTGACGAATTCGATGTGATCCGCACGCTATTTGCACCGCTCGCTGGAGTTGGTGCGCGTGGCCTTGTCGATGACGCGGCTGTTTTGGAAACAACAGGCGCACTTGTTGTGACCACAGATGCGATCGTGGAAGGCGTGCATTTCTTGCCCGGCGATCCGATCGAAACCGTCGCGATGAAAGCGTTGCGCGCCAACGTCTCCGATCTGATCGGCAAGGGCGCAAAGCCCGTGTCGGCGCTGCTGACTTTGGTTTGGCCGAAGACACGTGACGCGGCAGAGATCAGACAATTTGCAGAGGGCCTTGGCCGTGATCTCAAGGATTTCGGCATGACGCTGCTTGGCGGCGACACGACATCGACGCCGGGGCCGCTGACGATTTCGATCACAGCGTTTGGCGCCCCGCTCAGTGGGCGCGTCCCCTCCCGTGCGGATGCGAAGGTGGGCGATGATGTGTGGCTCGTTGGCGGCGAGATCGGCTCGGCTTGGATGGGCCTGCAGCTCCGTACTGGCGCGCTGAAGCTCGCGGACTTGAAGCGCGGCCGCGAACCGTTCGTGGCGAAGGGCGATGAGGAAGCGTTGCGTTATGCGACGCCGGACTATTTGACGCTGCCGGGCGAAGAGTTTGACGCCGAGGCGGCGTGGCTGATGTCGGCTTATCTCGCGCCGTTCGTGCGGATCGAGGCGGCGGCGATCGTCGCGCGATTTGCGCATGCGTCGATGGATGTGTCGGACGGGCTGGTCGGTGATGCCGCGAAGCTCGCTGCAGCGTCGGGCGTGGCGATCAAGATCGAGGCGAACGCCATTCCGGTTTCGATCGCTGCCGAGCGCTGGGCGTTCGGCGGCGGCGATTTCCGCAAACTGATCACCGGCGGCGACGACTACGTGGTGCTGTTCACGGGGGCGCAAGCCGATCGCGATTCGATCGCGGCGATGGACGCTGATGGTTCGCTCAGGCTGACCTTGATAGGGCGAGTGGAAGCGGGCGCGGGCGTCGCCGTTCTCGATGCGACGGGCAAGGCCGTGCCGATCGAGGCGGCGAGCTACAGCCATAAGCTCGGGCGTTAGCACCTCATTAACCGACCCGGTCGAGCCTCGGCTCTATGAACAAGAAGCACGCCCTTGCGCGCGCCATGGCTGCTGCGCTGATCGCGTCCACGCTGATGGCGGGGCTGGCGAGCGCGTCGGGCGGTGGCGGCGAGGGCAAGGAAAAGGGCGCTGAGGGCGCAGAGGGCGAGGAGGCGGCAGCCTCGTCACGCTCGATGGACGCGCCCTATCTGGCCGTGCCGGTGGTCCGCAACGGGCAGCTGGTGAACTACCTCTTCGTTTCGATCCGCATCGAGATCGCGCCGGGGGTGGACCTCTGGCGCACACGTGAACGCGCGCATTTCCTGCGCGACGCCCTGGTTCGCGCCAGCCACGCGAACGATCTGGCCGATGCCGCAGACAACAACGCCCTGAACGACTCCCGCGCCATTGCGGTCTATCATGCAGCGGCGGTCGAGGCCCTCGGCGCGCAGGCTGTCGGGGCCATCAGCATCGTCGCCACGTACTCGAGCCAGGGTTCCGGCATCTAAGCAGGGCTTCTTTGCCTTAGGCATTCCTTGCCTA
>CAYZIJ010000013.1:0-65099 GCA_964478365.1 uncultured Terricaulis sp. | reverse complement strand
GGACGTCGATGACGTTCGTCTGAGGATCGAAATGATAATCCCAGACGTTTTCGAGAAGCATCTTGCGCGTTACCGTCTGGCCGGCATTGCGCATGAGATACTCCAGCAGGCGGAACTCGCGCGGCTGAAGATCGAGCTTCTTGCCGTCGCGGCGAACCGTGCGGGCCAGGAGATCCATCTCGAGCCCGCCGACTGTGAGCTTGGTTTGGGGACCCAAATCGCGCCCGTGCCAAAGTGCGCGCACACGCGCGAGCAACTCACGGGTTGAGAACGGCTTGCCAAGATAGTCGTTGGCGCCGGCATTCAGCCCTTCGATGCGGTGATCTTCGTCATGCAACGCCGACAAGATCAGCACCGGAGTCGACACGCCCTTGCCGCGCAGATCGCGCACAATGGCGATGCCCTGCTTGGTCGGCAACATGCGGTCGAGAACGATGACATCGTATCCGCCATCGGTCGCCATCTGTTCGCCGATGCCGCCATCATTGGCGTGATCGACTTCATGGCTATCGGCTGAGAGCGACGCTCTCAGGCTTTCGGCCATATCCGGATCGTCTTCGACGAGCAGCACGCGCATGGCGTTGGTCCCTCTCATCATTCGGCCCTCATCATTCGGCCACGTCCACGGCGACGAAGCGGCGTCCACCTTGGCCGTCGATCTGCAACAGCAACGGACGATTTGCGCGACGCGCAGCATCGGCAGCGGTTGCGAGTTCCTGTGGCGTGCGCACGGCGCGGCCACCCGCTTGCAGGATCACGTCACCCGGTTGAATGAACTTGGTCGCCGCGTCGCTGCTGGGCAGCACCGACGTGATCACCAAGCCACCCGCATTGGCGGCGAGCTCAAAGCGTGTGCGATCGGCTTGCGTCAACGGACGCACCGAAAGACCGAGCGAGCTTTGCGCAACGCCCGCACCTTGTGGCCCGACATCAGGCGTCGGCGCTGACGGTGCGCTGTTGTCGGCCGCGAGCTGTTGCTCTGATGGACGCTCGCCCAAGCGGACGTTCAGCGTACGGCGCTGACCACCGCGCAGGATTTCAACGCGAGCGGTGTCCCCAATGCCGGTGGCGCCAATGCGTTGCGTAAGATCGCGGTTGTCTTCAATGCGGTTGCCGTTGAGGCTCAAGATCACATCGCCTTGCTGCAGACCGCCACGCGCGGCCGGGCCGTCGGGTACGACAGATCCGACAAGCGCGCCGCGCGTGTCTTCAAGGCCAAGGCTGCGGGCGAGATCGTCATCGAGGCCTTGGATCGAAACGCCGATCCAACCACGCGTTACGCGGCCGCTGCGTAGGATTTGCTGCACGATCGTGTTGGCGGTTTGAGCTGGGATGGCGAAGCCGATGCCGACATTGCCGCCGGTCGGTGAAAAGATGGCGCTGTTCACGCCGATGACATTGCCGTTCAAGTCGAACGTCGGACCGCCCGAGTTGCCGCGATTGATCGGCGCGTCGATCTGCATGTAGTCGACATAAGCGGATGAACCCGCATCACGGCGACCCATGGCCGAGACGATACCGGCAGTCGCCGTGCCGTCGAGACCGAACGGGTTGCCGACTGCGACGACCCAATCGCCGACGCGCACGTGGCGCGCGTCATCGAACGTCACGAAACGAAAATTGCCGCCGCCGCGCACCCGCAGAACGGCGATGTCAGTCGCTTCGTCGGAGCCGACGATGTCTGCGATATGATCGCGGCCATCGCTCGTGCGGATGGTGATTTCTTCGGCGCCGTCGATCACGTGATGATTGGTGACGATAACGCCGCTTCCATCGACGAAGAAGCCGGAGCCGAGCGAAGTCGGCGGCAGACCGCCGGGCGAGCCCGGGTTGCCGCGGAAGAATTCTTCGAAACCAGGCGGCAGGCCTTCAGTCGATGGGCGCTCAGCGTTCGGGCGCTGACGCACCGAGATCGACACAACGGCCGGGCGCACACGCTCGATCAAATCAGCGAAGCTCATCGGCGCGCCGGTTGGCGGCGCCACGGCGCTCGGGTTGATTTCCTGAGCGATCGCGCCGCCTGCGAGCAGCACAGGCGTCACCGTGAACCCCGCGAGCAGGGCCGCGGTGGCGCTGCTGGCAATCAGCGTGCGGCGCAGGATAACTTTCAAAGACGCTTTTTCGATCATGGAAAACCCTCGGGGAGACCCTTCGATAGGAGGCTTAGCTCGGCCCATATGCAAGCCCCACATTAAACACGGCGAACGGTCCGGTAAGGGCCGTTTTAGGCTAAGTTGGGATCAATTGAGGCAGAACCCAGAGGCTTTTCTGGGGCTAACAGCATTTAGCGCGACGAGACGCAGTGTTGGCGCGACGTTTACCTATCGCCCTCTTCCGGGGACAATTCGCCGCCCTCATCCCTGCGACGGCGTTGCGCGGCCATCACCGCCGCCAATCCGCCGCCCAAAAGCAGGATGGGCGCGCCCCAAAGAAGCCAGGTGCGTGAGTCGAAGGGCGGACGAAAGAGCACGAAGTCGCCGTAGCGGCTGCGGAAGAAGGCGCGGATCTCCGTGTCGCTATCTCCGGCGGCGACGCGTTCACGGACCAAGGCGCGCATATCGCGGGCAATGTCGGCGGTCGATTGTGCGATCGGCTCGTTCTGACACTGCACGCAGCGGATCTCACGCTCCAACGATTGCGCACGCGCCTCGTCTGCGGGATCGACCAAAACGGCCGGCGCGACCATGGCCACGATCCATGCGGCAAAACTCATGACGCCGCCTTCCGCCGGCGTGATAGCGCAGTGAGGCTCAAGGCGCCGCCGACCGCCATCATAAGCGCGCCGATGAAAATCAGGTGCACCAACGGATTGTGATAGAGACGCACTGACCAGGCGCCGTCTTCGCCGCGCACAGCTTCACCAAGCGCGATGTAGATGTCACCATCTAGGCCACTCAGGATGCCGACTTCCGTCGTGGCCATTGGCGAGGTCGGATAGAAACGGCGTTCGGCGCTGATCACGTTTGCGCCGCTTGCGCTGTCGACGCGGAAATTGGCGCGCGTGGCTGTGAAGTTCGGACCTTCGCGCTCGCCGACCTCAATCAACGTGACGCGACGTCCAGCGAAGCTGACGCCTTCGCCGGGCGTCAGCGCCACAGCTCGTTCGGAGCGAAATCCGGTTTCCGCGACGGCGCCAATCGTCAGCACGCCCGCGCCGATGTGCGCAACGCTCATCGACCACACGGCCAGCGGCAACAGCGCGAGCTTCGCCAAAGCCCGCCCCTCGCCGCGCTCAAGCCGCGACCACAGGTACACAAAGCCCCCCGCGATCAGCCACACGCCGATCGCAAGCCCGATGGCGGGGACTGCGCGCCAACTTGTTGTCACCAGCGCGATGATGAGCGTGATGAGTGCTACCGCGGCAGCGGGCGCGAGTTTCTTTAATGCGCCGCGCAAATCGCCTATGCGCCAGGTGAGCATGGGACCAAGCGGCAGGACCAAGAAAAGCACCGCGAGAAGCGGCGCAACGGTCATGTTAAAAAACGGTGGACCGACCGAGATGAGGCCACCGCCAAAGGCTTCCACCAACAACGGATAGAGCGTGCCGATCAGCACAACGCCTGCAGCGACGGCGAGCCCAAAATTATTCCAAACGAGCATGCTTTCGCGGCTCACTGCCGAAAACCCGGATGGTTGTGAGAGCTTGGGCGCGCGCCACGCGTAAAGTCCGAAACCTGCGCCAAGCGCGATCGCGAGCAAAACCAACACCGCAATGCCACGCTGTGGATCGACGGCGAAGGCGTGTACGGAGGTCAACACGCCTGACCGCACCAGGAACGTCCCGAGCAGCGCTAAGCCGAAGCCGATGATGGCCAGCAGGATGGTCCAACTCGCGAGCGAGCCACGCCGTTCGGTGACGATTGCCGAATGCACCAGCGCGCACGCGACAAGCCACGGCATGAAGCTCGCGTTCTCGACCGGATCCCAGAACCACCAACCGCCCCAGCCAAGCTCGTAGTAGGCCCAGTACGAACCCAGCGCGATGCCGAGCGTGAGACACGTCCAGGCGAGCAGCGTCCACGGCCGCAGCGCCCGCGCCCACGCTTGATCGGCCTTGCCTTCAAGCAGCGCCGCGAGCGCCAGCGAGAACGGCACGCTAAGGCCTACGTAGCCGAGATATAAAAGCGGCGGATGTATCGCGAGTGCTGGATCTTGCAGCAGCGGATTGAGTCCGGAGCCTTGCATTGGCGCTGGATCGAGGCGTGCGAACGGGTTCGACAGGAAGAGCGTGTAGATCAACGCGCCCGCGGTCACGAGCCCCTGCACGCCGACCGCGCGCGACCACAAGCGAACACTCTGCGCACCGCGCGCGCTCGCCAGCACCGCGCCGAACACGGAGGACACGAGGCACCACAACAGCATCGAGCCTTCATGGTTTCCCCACGCGCCGGCGATTTTGAAGATGAGCGGTTTGTCGATGTGCGAATTGGCGGCGACAGGCGCCACCGAAAAGTCAGAGCTCACGAAAACCGCAATCAAGCAGCCGAATGCAAGCACGCACAATGCGGCAACAACTTGCGCCACAGCAGTTGTGGCCTCGGCGCGCGAGTCACGTTGCGAAGCGGCAAGGCCCAAGAAGCCTTGGGCCAAGCTAATCATCAAAGCGAGGGCGAGCGCGAATGCGCCAATCTCTGCGATCATGGCGGCGCCGCACCCCTCCACTCGCCACTCTCTTTGAGCGCTTCGGCGACTTCGCGCGGCATGTAGTTTTCATCGTGCTTAGCCAGCACACGTTCAGCTTCAAACGGCTGCCCCGGTGTCCAGCGCCCTTCGACGACGACACCTTGGCCCTCACGGAAAAGATCAGGCAGCAAGCCGACAAAGCGCACCTGCATTTCGACCGCGCCGTCAGTGACATTGAACAAGATCACGCCGTCCGCCTCGTGACGCAGCGTGCCGTCAACGACGAGGCCACCGATCCGGATGCGCTGACCCTCTTCGGCTTTCTCCGCCAAGTCCGACGGACGCACGAAATAAACGACAGAGCTGCGCAGACCCGCAAAGGTGAGCGTCGCAGCCAACACAAGCACGGCGCCCGCCGCGCTGATCATCATCAAACGCTGATCGCGTCGCCGCACCGTCATCACTGCGCTCCGCTCGACATACGCGCCGCCATTTCGCGGCGCGGATCGTCCGGCGCCATTCGTGTCAGCGCCTCGGCCCACAAGCGGCGCGACTCGGGCTCCGCGCCGCGCTCCATCGCCGCCATGGCCTGATATATCCAGGGCACGGGATCCTCGGTCAGCGCGCTCGCCTGTTGGAAAAGCGCCAACGCTTCAGGCGACACACGGCCCTCTTCGATGCCCACCAATGTACGGCCGAGACCGATCATCGCTTCCGCAAGCTGCGGCTCGCGGCGCAAGGCTTGATCGTAAGCGCGCGCCGCCTCTGGTAGGCGACCAACCTGGAACAGTAATTCACCGGTATAGAAATGAGCCAATGCGTCATTGGGATTGCTGCGCGCGCGATCGTGCAGGATCGCCAATGCTTCATCGTAGGTGAGCGTGGCCAGGTCGCGGCTTTTCAGCGCCTCTAAGCGCGCCGCATACGGCGCGTCGGGAAGCTCCGGATGGCCAATCGCGAGATAAGCGGTCAGCGCCGCCAACGCCACCGCGCCGCACGCCGCCAACGCGGGAACCGGCGAGCGAAAGCCACCGCCAGCGCGGCGATAGGCGCGCAGCACCCAAAAGCCCGCGCCAGCGGTTAAAACCGCGGCAACCAGCAGAACTGCGAGCGACGTCCACACAGATCGCTTGCTAGCTTGGTTTGCGGCGCGGCGAAACGACATCGTCGCCGCAGGCGAGCCTAGTCGGTGGCGGGAAGCCGCAGGCGCGCTTTCAGACCGCCGAGTTCACCACGTTCAAACACCAGTTCGCCGGCATAGAGATCGACCGTCTCTTTCAGGATCGAGAGCCCAAGGCCTTGGCCCGGGGCGGCTTCGTCCAGACGGGCGCCGCGCGCCATGGCCTTGTCCTGCTCTTCGCTCGACAGCCCTGGGCCGTCGTCCTCGACGACGATCTCCATCAGGCCCTTCGACTCAAATGGCGGCAACAACCGGACGATGACTTGGCTGCGCCCGTACTTGCAGGCGTTGTCGATCAGATTGGCGACCATTTCGAGCAAGTCTTCCCGCTCTCCACGGAACGTCACGTCACCTTCGGCCTCAACGGAGATGTCGACAGCTTTCTGGTGATCGTATTTTTGCTCCATCATGAAGACGAGATCTTGGAGGTTTTGCAGAACCGGCGTCCGGTAAGCAATCGTCGATGCCTGCGCACCTGCGCGAGTTTCGGCGCGTGCCGCAACACGCGCGCGACGCAGTTGGCGTTCCACGAACGCTTCCATCTCATCGACGGATTGCTTCAGCACTTCGTCGCTTCTGCCATCGGCGGCAGCGTTCTTCAGCACCGCTATCGGCGTCTTCAACGCGTGCGCTAGATTGCCGACGTGGCGGCGGGCGCGTTCGACGACTTCTCGGTTGTGGTCAACCAGAGCGTTGAGTTCGTGCGCTACCGGCTGAAGTTCGGCGGGATACTCAGCGTCGAGACGTTCGCTGTCGCCGCGTCGGACGCTGGCGATATCGCGCTGTAATTGGTGCAGCGGCTCAAGCCCGATGCGCACCTGGAGCAGCGCCACCGCCGCAACCATCAGCGCACAGAACGCGACAAATACGGCGAATGCCATGCCTACGAGATTGGCGGCAGGCGCCAGAATGGCGCGCGGCGCAACGCCGACGAGATAGAGGTAACGCCCCTCCAACTGCGGAATTTCCTCAACCCGCGCGATGACGCGCAAGGGTTCGTCATCGGGGCCCGGCATATCTAGGAAGAACGGGCCGCGCGCCGCACCCGGCGCGAACAGCCGTTCGCGCGTTTTTATATCAAGGGGAATTGAAACGTCGAACAGCGACGGCGAGATCACCTGCACATCGAGTTCGCCGTCGTCACCGATGCGCGCGATCTCGAAATAGCGGCCGCTCAGCGGCTGCAAATAGCGCGGGTCATACGGCAGATCCTGCAACGCCAATTCGCCGGCGAGCCCCGGACCCGAATTGCCGATGAGATTGTTAGAGACCGCCTCAATCTCTGGATCGATCAGGAGACGCAGCAATTGGCGATTGAACTGCGCGTGGGCGATGTAGCCCATCACCACGAGTCCCAGCACGCTGACGATAGCGATAGTCGCGAGGCGCGCTGCGAGAGAGCGCCGGATCAGGACGCGGAAGCGCGCAAGAATGCCCGCGGGCGCTTCGCTCACTGTTGTTCCGCGGGATCGACCAGGCGATAGCCCAGGCCCTTTTCGGTAATGATGCGATTGGTGCCGATCTTGCGGCGCAGAATGCCAACGAACACCTCGATCGTGTTCGAGTCGCGTTCGTGATCCTGGCTGTAGATTTTCTCGGTCAGCTCAGTGCGCGAGACAATGCGGCCAGCGTGGTGCATCAAATAGTCGAGCACTTTGTACTGATAGGCCGTCAGCTTGATTGGCGCGCCATTTACGGTGACTTGGCCCGTCGCTGCATTGAGACGAAGATCGCCGACTTCGAGCACTGACGATTGGTGATCCGTCTGGCGGCGCACATTGGCGCGAACGCGCGCCAGCAATTCGGCCATGTGGAACGGCTTGGTGACATAATCATTGGCGCCGAGATCGAGGCCTTCGACCTTCTCGCTCCAGCGATCACGCGCCGAGAGGATGAGCACCGGAACCGTGCGGCCTTCTTTGCGCCAAGCCTTCAGCACGGAGAGCCCGTCAACCTTCGGCAAGCCGAGGTCGAGGATGGCTAAGTCATAGGGTTCGGTTTCGCCGAGGAACTGGCCGTCCTCGCCATTGTCGGCGGTATCAACGGTGTAGCCCGCATCAGTGAGCGCGCCGCTCAGCTGCTCGCGCAGGTTCTTATCGTCCTCGACTACAAGCACCCGCATGCGGTTCTTCCTTAGCGCGCGGCGTCTACGCGGATGTCGCGCACTTCGCCGTCAGGCATTCGCCAACGCAGGACATAGACAGGCCGACCGCCGTCCTCAAGCCGGGCGCTAATCAGTTCGCCGCCGTAACGGGCGCGAACATAATCAACGACTTCGCGCAGCGGACGAATATCGCGCTGTCCGCGATCCTGAACCGGCATAACCCAGGTGGGTTGCACCATCTGGGCGCGCGGGCTCGCCGACACGGGCGCGATGCTCGCGCCGAGTGCGATCGCAAACAGGAGAAGCGACTTTGCCCACATGACGCTTACGGGTTTACCGATCCCGCACTGAACGGGCCCTGAACGTAACCGGTGCTTCGTATCAGCCTTGTGGTCTAGGCGGGACATAGTCCCTTTTGGGCCATTTCTTGACGAATTTCTTGAGTTCGTCGTCTGCGAGTTCGGGCAGCACCACTTGCAGGCGAACGAATTGATCGCCCTGGCCGCCCACACCCTTGCCCTTCAAACGCAGCGTCTTGCCGGTATTAGACCCGGCTGGGATCGTTAACGTCACGGTTCCCGTCGGCGTTGGCGCCGGGATCTTCCCGCCTTCGACCGCCTCGGTCAGCGAGATGTTGAGATCCATGTGGATGTCTTGGCCTTCGCGGCGAAAGAAGGCGTGGGGCCGCACCGTAAGCTCAACCAGCGCATCGCCGGCAGGGCCGCCTTGAAGCCCCGCGCCGCCTTGATTCTTGAGCCGCAGCACTTGGCCGGTCTCTACACCCGCTGGGATACCCACCTCTAATGTGCGACCTTCAGCCAGCGAAACGCGCCGCTTTGCGCCGTTGATCGCGTCGAGAAACTCGACTTCCAGCGTGAAGCGAATGTCGCGGCCGCGCATGCGCGTATAGCTGCGCCCGCCGCCGAGGCCCGGACCAAAGAGGTCTGAGAAGATGTCACCAAGATCGAACGGGTCTTGCGCGCCGCCAGCACCTGGCCCGCCGGCGCTCGCGCCCGCGCCTGCATGCGCACGCTGGCTTGGACGCGGACGCGAATTGAACGCCATGCGCTCATTGCCATCCGCATCAATCTCGCCGCGATCGAAGCGCGACTTCGTCGCGGCATCGGACAGGAGATTGAACGCGGCAGTAGCACGCTTAAAGCGCTCTTCGGCCTGCTTATCGTTGGGACGCACGTCGGGGTGCAGCTCTTTGGCCAGCGTCCGGTACGCACGACGGATTTCGTCCGCGGTAGCGGTTCGGCCGAGGCCGAGCGTGGCGTAGGGGTCCCAGGTGCTCAAGGTGTCCTTCGGGCGACATTGTCAGCCAAGCGGACCCAAAGCCAGGGAATCGCTAAGCCAGCCTTCTGGCTGCCGCCCTATAATGTTATGGTTAACTCCTTGTTCAACCCTTCTCCGCCGTTCTCCGCCACTTGCGACACTCGGAGCCGCAACAATCCAGGCGGCGCACCGAAATCAGCCGTCTGATCGACACTATTATACGTGTAGTCTGGCGTACCGACGGTGACACTGCGCTTCACAATCGCCCCGTCGAGGATGTGAAGCCGGTAAGACTCAGTCAGAGCCCCGAGCGGCGGCTCACCCGCACCCCAGGCATCCCCGCCCGCTCTGGCACACCGCACCCACGAAATTTTGACATCACCGCCCGAGACCCGTCGCGCTCGTACATGCGCCGGCGCCCAAGGCCGCGCCGCAGCGCGCGGCAGAGTGAGCGTGTCCGTGGCCGCGCGGTCGTCACTCGCGACGAGCCCAAACGGCGGCGCTACAAAATCCAGCGCCTCTTCCCATTCGTGAGCGCCGACGTCGCAGCGCGCGAGCCGTGCATCGACCTTCACAATGCGCGCTCCTACCGGATGCGGCGCGCGAATCGCATGCGCTGAACCTAATTGCCCGCGCAGGAAGCCACTCAGCTCATAGGTGTTCGGCGCGACGAGCACGCAGCTGCGCGCCTGCACGATCTCCCACTCATCATCACCAGCGTCGATCGCAAAGATGTTCACGCCATTGAGCACCGCGCCCGCCTCCGCGCTCGCAAGGGCACCACCATAGAGCGTCACGCGAACGACGTTGCCATCATCCCAACGATCCACCGGTCCCGGCCAAAGCGCCCACAATAGCTCACCTATAATGGCAGGCTGCGTAACGCTTGCGCGACGCGTCAGAGATGCGCCAGCGTAAAGCTGATGCGCACCACGCCACGGCGACGCGAAGATCGCGGCCAGCGGGCGTTCGTCAGCCTCAAAGGCAGGCAGCGGCGGAAGATCAAGTACCGCGAATGCCGGCGTCGGCGCCAATGCGGGCGGCGTTGGCGCTCCCGGCTCGCCACCGCTTACGCGCGCGGAGAGCGAAGCGCGCGCACGGCGCAACTCAAGCCGCCGATGTTCTGCATCGTCGATGCGCAGAATTTCGAACGTGTCTGCGCCATCGCCCAAGACGATCGCGTCACCCGGCTCCAGCGCTAAGTGCCCTGGACCCAGTCCAATCTGCAGCATTTCATTGACCGCGCGACGATCGCTAAGCAGGCGCTGCGCCAAGGCTTCCGCGCTACCGGTGTCGAGCACCAGCGGCGCGTCAATGCTCGCAACACCACCTTCAGCACGATCCAACCGCCGCGCGTTCGCCGTACCGATCAGATAGTCGCGCTCGCCGTCGATAAACCGCACACGCGTTTCGACCGGCGCATCGGCGCCGTCAGCGCGCGTCGCGAACGCATCGCCAATGCTGTCTGCAGAGAACGTCTCCAAAGCAATCGTTTCCGGCTCGGCGTCGTGTCTATGAAAGAACACCAAGGCGCCCTCGCGCTCCACCGCAGCAAAATCATAAGCCGCCATCAGCGGCTCCAGCGCCGAACGCGCATCCAGCGGCGCGTCGACAACATAGCCTCCAACCGCGCCTAACAGACTAGACGCGTCCACGTCTGCAACACCGGCGCGCGCGCAGATGTGCGTAACGATCTCCGCCAGCGAAGAGAGCCCTGCGCGCCCGTTCAACCAGTGCCCCAAGCGCCAGGACGCGCCATCTGCCCACACTTCGCTACGCGCAGGAAACGCCGGATAAGGCCTCGCATCCCATGCCCACAGAAATGTCTCCGCAAGCATGCGCTCGCCGGTGACGCCTGACACCGGATTGTTCTCAGGATCGCTCCAATAGCGCAGATACGCCTCAAGCGTACGCCGCTGAATCAGATCGTCGCGTGCGCCGGATGAGAAGGGCGGCGCCGCACTTTCATCGCTCTTCGCATCGGGAAAGAGGTTTGGCGCATTCGGCCCTTTATCGATCGCAGGGCAACCGAGTTCGACGAAGCAGATCGGCTTGCTTTCGGCGATCCAATCTGTCGGCGCTCCCGCGCGCACGCCGCCGGGGCGATCATGGTGCGCACGGCCCCAGAAATTGCGCACGTCCTTGGCGCGGAATATCCAAGGCTCATCATAAGCGCCATCAGTGATCGGTGTACGCTCTTGATCCCCGCGATCGGTGTCGGACGCATAGAACCAATCGTAGTCCTCGCCCGCCTCAATGCGGCTTTCGAGATAGGCGTTATCGTGAATACGCCGCGACAGCGCGGCGTCCAGATGGCTCAAGCCATCACGCCAATCTGTCAGCGGCGGGTACCAATCAATCCCTACGGCGTCGATGTTGGCATCCGCCCATAACGGATCCAGATGGAAGAACACATCGCCGGATCCGTCCTGTGGCTGATGGCCGGAATACTCGCTCCAGTCCGCCGCATAAGTCAGCCTTGTCTCCGGCAGCATCGTACGCACGTCAGCGGCGATCTCGCGCAGTGCATCCACAGCAGGATAGCTGGCCGCGCCGTCGCGCGCCGTCGTCAAGCCGCGCAACTCGGAGCCAATGATAAACGCGTCAACACCATCGGCCAGCGCCGCCAGCTTGGCGTAGTGCAGAATGAAACGGCGATAGGACCACTCGCTCGGCCCCGAATAGCTAGGCACGTTCAGCGCGGCCTCACCGAAGTTCGATGGCTCCGCCGCGCCAAAGAACGCCGCCACTTGCGCGCTCGCTGCGCCGGTTCTGTCGGGCGAGCCACTTTCGCCGGCCGCAGGATGCAATGTGATGCGCCCGCGCCAAGGATACGCTGCTTGCGCAGGGCCGCCATAAGGATCGGGCAAAACATTGCCGTGCGGCACATCCATCAGCACGAAGGGATAAAGCCCAACTTTGTAGCCCCGCGCTTTCAACTCAGCGATCGCTTGGCGGACGCTGCGATCGCTCGGCGTACCGCCGAAAGCCGGCGCGCCGTCATGCTGGCTCACGACATAAGCGTCGTCACGATCGACGCCGCTCACACGCCACGATAGCGGCGTTGTCACCTTGTCCGATATCTCGACACCGGGTCTGATGCTACATTCGCCGCAGCGCAGATCATCGCCGAACCAAGCCACAACAAGCAGCACGGTTTCACAATTCGGGAAGTCCGCTTCCAACTGATCGAGCGACATAAGCAGGTTAGCGCGCGCCTGCTCGGCGTGAACATTCTCAGCGATCTCCTGACCCGGCCCCATACGCCGCATCACCGCTTGCGTCGCGTAAACAAATTCGCCGGCGCCCGGGATGAGACACACGCCCTTCACCCGCTCCTCAAAGCGCAAACCCGCCTCGGGCGCCGCGCGGATGATCTCGAACGCGAATTGGGGGATGCGGTTGCCGAACTGCTCAAGCGGCAAATCCTCAAATACAATGTAGGCAAGCCCTCGACAAGCAGGTGCGTCGGCGCCCTCTATCGTTTCAATCAACGTATCCGGTTCTTGAAGGTCCGACCCACGATGCAGTCGCCAAGCGCATTGCGAAAGATCAAACGCCTCACCGTTCGCCCACACCCTGCCAATGCGCGCGATCTCGCCTTCACAGAGTCCGACCGCGAACGAGAGCGAGTAAGCATAAGTTGTGCTCGTCGCGCTCGGCCCGCCACCCTTGCCGCCGGTTTCGATATCTTCCGTCATAGCGCGTTCTTTGAAACGCGCGGCCCAGATGACTTGGCCGGCTATCCGCACGCGCCCATACACAGCCGGTATCGACGCGCCCTCGGTCGAACCCTGCAGGTGGAAGTCGGTGAGCCGCGCGCCCTCATAGCGGCGCGTCTCGCCAAACAGTTGCTGGTCGATCGAGCGCCCAAGCATGGCGCCGCCCGCTTGTCCAAGCGCGCCGCCAATCGTGCCGAGAACGCCCGGCAAGCGCGAGCCAACGGCCTGCCCAATCGTGGAGAAAACTAGCTCGGCCATGCCTCGACCTCTGGAAACGAAAACGCAGCGGCGCAACGCGCGCGCCACCACGGCGCAAAGCGCGAGCGGACGACTGCACGGCCCCAATACGCGTGAATGATGCGGTCACCCTCATCGAGGATCGCCGCGTGTTTGACGGGTGATCGCGCATCCATGCGGAAGAGCAGCACGTCACCAGGACGCGCCGCTTCGGTTGGGATTTCACGGAGATAAAGCCGCGCGGCGAAGAGCAAAGTCTCGCGCCCCTCGCGCTCGGCCCAATCGGGCGTGTAAGCTGGTGCGGCCTCCGGCTCGTCGCCGAAAAACGCACGCCAGACACCGCGCACGAGCCCAAGGCAATCGCAGCCCGCGCCGCGGGCGCTCGCTTGGTGCTGGTAGGGCGTGCCGATCCATGTGCGCGTTTCCGCGAGGATGGCTGAACGTGAGATCATAAGAAGCGTGAACTGCCGTCCAGCGGCTCAGTGGCGGCAGGGCCCGCCTGAATCGCGTCATTGCCCGGCATGTGCGGGAAGCCACGAAAGTTGACACTGTTGTCGAACTTGGCGCGACACGTGGCGAAGCGCTTGTCGCAGCCCGCATACACGACAAACGCGGCGCCGATCTCCAGAGCGACGCTTGGCGGATCAACGAGTTCGAGCGCGGCGGCGCCACCGCTGACGCGATACGCAGCGACCTCACTCTCGCCGCCCGCACTCCAAATGAGGCGACCGCGCGTGAACCAAGCATCTTCGAAGGCCTCCAGGCCTTCCACACGAAACGCGCCATTCGCAAAAGCTTCGCTGACCACGCCTTCGCCGCGAAACGCCGAGTTTTCGATGTCCTTGCCGCACCGCGCATCGCCGAGGTCGGCGTCGCAGAAGCGCGAATAGACCCGCCCCACCGGCACGTTCAGCTGCGCTTGCAGCCCGCGCAGCTCCGCTTCGAACGCCAGCACGCCGCGCCGGATTTCGCCGATGCGCCCGGCGAAGAGATGCACACGCAGCGCGGGCGCAGTCCAATCCACGCGGTAGAGATCAACGCGTGCGCCGTCCCACAAGCCGCGCGCCAAATCCTCTTCTGAGATGGCGTCACCGTTCAGCGCGCCCGCAATGCTAGCGCTGTCCGTGTTGAGAGCAGCGCTCTTTTCGATCGCACCTGGGCTCACGCCCGTCATTAGGGCGCAAGTCAGACCCTCGAACATCAAGGGTTCGTCGTGATCGGTAAAGCCGAACACGGCTTCGTCACGCCGCACCACGCGCCAGACATGAGCAAGCGTCGTCACGCCGGACGCGAGACGTTCGGCCAAAGCCTCAGGTATCGAGCGCATCTAAGTGCGGATTTCTACGAGAGGCACAGCCAGCGCACGGCCGGCGCCGAAGCCATCGAGCGAAAGATCGAGCCGATCCAGATCAAAGCGCACCGGCGTCTCGAAGATGAACCCCGCCGCGACAATCGCGCTGACGCCGGGGGCAGAGTCGAGCGTGATGACGCCAGTGGTGGCGCCCACAACGAACGCATCGCTCCCGATCTCGTCGCCATCAATTGAAACGCGCACGCTAGCGCCAACCGGTTTGGCGATCGGCCGCACATAAGCACCGTCGCCTTCACCGTAGGTCTTTATCAACTGGAACGAAATCTCCGCGCCATCGCCCACGCCGATCGGCTGATCGAATGGCGTGACCGCACCAGAGGGTGCGCAAGACTTGCAGTCGAACGGGTCGCGAAAGCGGAACCCGTGCAGCTTGCCGCGCCGCGCTTCGAAAAACGCGATCAGCGTGTGCAACTCATCGAGCGTTCGCACAGCGCCGCCAATGTCATATCGCCGGCGCCCGTGCGCCCAAGGCGTGTTGCGCGCTTCGGCGCCAGAGCCAAGCGCTACGACATCGACACGCCGCTCTGGTCCGCCGCTCGCGCCGAGCGCAAACGGCAGCGGCAGCGACACCTCATGAAACGAGTTCACAGATTGCGTCTCCCATATGCGACCGCGCGCGCAATCGAGGCGGCGATCTGTCCTTGGTGGCGCGCGATAGCATTGGCGTCAGCGCCGCCGCTCAGATGAAAATGAACCGAGACCCCGCCGCCGCCTTGCGGCGCGACTGCGCCGCCTTGATTCGGCACAAACCATTCCGGCCCTCGCTCACCCACGAGATAGGTGCCGCCCGCATTGACCGCCCCGCCGTTGGCGCGCGAGCCGAAGAACGGCGACTTGCCGCCGAACACTTGATCCAACGCGACTTTCGCAAGTTCCTCGAGAATAGTCTTGGCCAAGCGCTTGAACGACAGTTCGCCATCAAATGCCGCGCGGCCCAAGGCGCGAGCGATGCGTTGCCCTGCGCGTTCGAACGAGGCCGCGACCTCGTCTGCCGCCCGTCGCGCGGGTCCGTCAGCGAACGCCTGCAGCGCCGCAGTGGCCTCGCCAATCTCTTCGTCTATGCCGGCGCTTTTGCCGTCCATCATCGCCTCTCATCCGGAAATTGCGCGGCCAACGCATCGAGCGCGCCGCGCTTCAGAATTGTGTCTTGGGCCGTCGCAGTCAGTGCGCGCCACTCGCGCAAGCTAAGCCGCCAGAACGCAGACGGCGCCACCCCGACGCGCGCGCCAAGCGCCAATAATGAGGGCCAGGGCGTACGCTCAGTCTTCATCGCCAAACGCACGCTTAAACGCTTCCGCCACCGCTTCCGCCGCCGCACGCGGCTCAATCTGCGACGCGGCAAGTTCAACCGGGCTCAACACCTCACCGCCACCGGCGATCAAGGCTGACAGCACAGTGAGCAAATCAGCCGCAGTCAGCTGCGACAAGCGCTCGCCAAGCTCGCCAAGCGAGGCGACATCAAACGCCGCCTCGAGTTCCGCCAGCGCACCCAGCGTGACGCACAGCTTGCGCGCTCGCCCGTCGATCTCCAACACCACTTCGCCACGCGCTCGATTGTGCAACATCAGAGCGCCGTGAAGCTAAGCACACCGGCCGAAGCCAATGTGATGGCGAACGCCGCTTCGCCGTCATGGTCGCCCGCATAGTCGAGCGACTCGACCAGGAACGGCCCCGCGAGCGTGCCGAAACTCGGGATCACCAGTTGAAACGAGCGCGCCGCTTGCGCGAAGAACGTCTCGCGCAACATCGCATCGGACGCCGCGTCCTTGAACACACCCGCTCCGCTTACGCTGGCGGACTTTACGCCGGCGCCTGCGATCAGCTCACGCCAGGCTTCCGCGCTTTCGCCCGACGTGCCGTCCACCGTGCGCGCGTTCAACGAGATGGTTTTTGCGCGAATGCCAGCAATGGTGGTGAACACTTCGGGGCCGGCGCCATCGCCAATCTTGATGAGGACGTCGCGTCCCTTCTGGCCTGACATCATATCTCCTATTCGGGTTCTGTGACGGCCCGGAGCCGCAGGACGCCATGTGTCGTGCGTCCATCGCCGGAGCGAAACACGTCCGCGAACACCGCGAACAACAAGACGAGCTTGCGGCCTTCAATCGTGAGCGCGGCGTTGTGCAAGACCGTGCGCATGGCGCCGATCACCTCAAGCGCCTCAGCGCGGCCACCGTAGCGTGACCAGACATGCAGCGTGACCGCATGCTCAAGCGCGTCGGTGGCGCTCGTATCCACAGCCCGGCTCTCCATTCGCCCGAGTGTGACGTACGGAAACACGACATCCGCTGGCGGCTCATCATAAACTCGGGCTGGATCACCCAACGCCATCTGCACGCTCGCATCGGCCAGCAACGCAGCACGCATCACGGCGAGCAACGCCGTCTCCGGGCTCACAGCGTTTCCTCCTCGCAAATCATTGAAAGCCGCGGTGCGCCGTCATCGGCCAAGCCGACTACGCGCAATCGCCGCTCACCCCAGATGACGCGCCAGCCGACACGCACATCTTCCCGGCGATGGATCGTCAGGCGAAAACTCGAAACCGAGCGCTGCGCGTCAAATGCCGCCGCCTCGGCGCCACTCAGCGCTTCAATCGACGCCCACGCGGCGCCTTGGCTGCTCCAGGATGTCGCCGCGCCGCCGATCTCATCAGCGACACGCGTCGGCTTCTGCAGCGTGACCCGGCAACGCATCGCGCCAAGCGCGTCGCTCATAGCCGCACCGGCGCGAATGCACGCATCAGCGAGCGCGCCGTCTCCGGGATGCCGCCCTCGCCCTGCCTCAGCTCATAGAGCGACGCGACGATCTGCAACGTCGCGAGTCGAAGCGCGACCGGCAGATCGATTGCGTCTTCAGTGTAGCCCGCATCATACTCGACCTCGATGCCGCCAACTTGGCGCAACGTCGCCGGCAGTCCGGAAGCGAACACCAAGCGCGGGCGATCGCGGTCGCCCTCGATCCGATAGCGATCCGGGTCAATGACGCTCTGCGAGCCGTTATCCGCAAGCACCCGGACCGCGACCACGTCGGTGACAGGACCAAGCCCGAGTACGGCGCCCTGCGCCGCCTCACGCCGCCAGATATCGAGACTTTCACGCACGCGGCGCGAGACCAGCGCACGGCCGCATGCCGCCTCGACCGCCTCACGCGCGGCGCCAATCAGCGTAGCAATGAGGTCGTCTTCGGCGTTGTGATCGATGCGCAGGAAAAACTTCGCCTCGGCGAGTGAGACAGGCTCACTCGCCGGCGGCGTTACGATGGTTATGGACATCAGGTGTCGCCGAACTTCAGCGCTTTGATCGCGTCAAAGTTCTGGACGCCGCCGCCGACGCGCTTCGTCACGTAGAAGAGAACGTAGGGCTTGGCGGAGTAAGGATCGCGCAAAACGCGCACGCCGGCGCGATCGACGATCAGATAGCCGCGCGAGAAATCACCGAACGCGATCGCCGCAGCATCAGTGGCGATATCCGGCATATCCTCGATCTCGGTGATCGGATAGCCGAGCAGCGTAGAGCCACCGGCATCGTTCGGCTCCCAGATGTAGCGATCGTCGCCATCCTTGAGCTTACGTACCGCCGAGACTGTCTTGCGGTTCATCACGAAGCGCGCGTTCTGCCGGTATTGCGTTTTCGGCGAGTAGACGAGATCAATCAGCTTATCGACGGGCGTCGTGCCGAAACCACCGTCGGCGCCGGTAGCCACATAGCCGATCTTGCCCCAGACATAAGAGCCCTCAGCGACGAGGTCATAGTCCAGAAAGCCGCGCGGCTTGTCATTGCCATCGCCATTGACGAACGCGGCGCGTTCCTGGCCGGCGAACGCCTCTTCGACTTCGCTGGCGATCCACTCTTCGAGATTGATGAAGCTGTCATCGAGCAGAGTCTGCGTCGCCGCGAGGTTGGCGTAGAGCTCCGAGGTCGGAAATTCGAGCAAAGCGAGCGTCGGCGTCGAGGTCTGCGCACGCGCGCCAGTCTCCGCGACCCAACCGGTGCCTGCTGCCGTCAAGCTAATCGGCTTCTTGAATACGTTGGCGCCGGTTGTGCGCACCGTCGCGATCTCACGCATCGGCGAAACTTGACGCAAGCGCTGCTCGATCATGCGATCGAGCTCGGGCGGCGCCGTGTAACCACCGTCCGGATCGGAGCCGACAGACAGCGCCTTCGCTTCAAACTGCGTGAGCGCCGAGAGATCGCCGCGACGCAGATATGCACTCCATGCCGATTTGTGCTCGTAAAGCACCGGATCAGCACTCAAGCCTGGCCGGCGGCCAGCGAGTGCTGCGCGTTCGATCATCGTCTTCTGCTCAGAGAGAGCGCGATCGATGCGATCGACTTTGTCTTCCAACAGGACGTCGCCATGCTTGCGCTCGATGGCGTTGAGACGCGCATCGTTGGCGGCTTTGAACTCGTCGAACGCGCGCAGGAGCGCGTCCTGCGACCCGTTCGGGGGCGCAGCTTTGATTTCTTTCCTCACGTTTTTCTCCTCAGGCAGCGCGGGCGAACTCTCGCGCAAGAGTCAGCCGCGCTTGCGGCTGCATCGGATGTGTCACGATCGACACCTCCAGAAGTTCGATTTCAGTCAGCACCCGGCCATGACTAGCGCGTTGCGATACAAGCGGGATGAAGCCAATTGACAGCCCATCCACGCCACGCGCCAGCATGCGTTTCGCACGCGCCGCGCCGGGCTGGTCGTCGGTGATCTCGCCACCCAGCCAAAGCCCACGCGCATCTTCGTGCGCATCCGTCCAGTAACCGGCGAGTAAGCGGCGTTCGTGCTCGACCAGCATCGGCAGCTTATCCTCGCGCCGCGCCAGGCTCGCCGCGAACGCACCAGCGCGCACGATATCGCCCATCTGGTCCGCGACACCGAACAGCGTCGCGTAGCCTTCAATTCTCATTCGTCGTCCAGGCGCCGCTCAATGCGCGTCAACGCACGTCGCGCCTCGGCGACTTGTTCTTCCAAGCGCGCCAAGCGTTCGGCGACTTCCAACTGCGTCGCGACAGCGCGCTCCACTTCTTCGAGCCGCGCCGCAGCACGCCCCGTCCATATCAAACCGCCGGCGGTCTCCAGAAACAGCGCCGCGATCAGCGCGAGCGTGATGCGTCCGTCGATCCTCATGACGCGCGCGCTGGCGTCTCGATACCCGCCATCGTTCGCTTCTCCGCTTCGCTAAGGAAGTCCGCGCTCGCAAGCCGCGCCCAAAGCGCCTCGCGCTCAAGCGTCAACGCCGGAACCGCTTCGACATCGACACTAACCGCAGCGGGCTCGGCCTCAGGCCATCTATCGCCGATCCAGTTCTCGATCGCACGCGCCGCCTTCTGAGCAAGCGGTAGGGCGGTTTGACGCCAAAACGCGAGGTTCGCCTCGCGATAGTTCGAGTAGGTGTTGTCGCCGGGAATACCGAGCAACATGGGCGGCACGCCGAACGCCAACGCTATATCGCGCGAGGCGGCATGGCGCGCTTCGATGAAATCCATATCCGACGGCGAGAGCGACATCGGTCGCCACTCAAGCCCGCCTTCCAACAACATCGGCCGCCCCGCATTCGCGGCGCCGACATGCATGTCTTCCAACTCTTGCTTGAGACGCCGAAACTGCTCCTCGCTCAACCGATCCGCGCCGCCGGCTCCGGTGAACACAAGCGCACCCGAAGGCCGCGCCGCATTGTCGATCAGCGCTTTGTTCCAAGCGCCGCCGGCATTGTGAATGTCGATCGAAAACGCTGCGGCCTCCATCGGTGAGAGGCCATACCAATCGTCGGCCGGATGAAAGAGTTTCAGATGCAGGATCGGCGCATCGTTCGTGACCGGATCGCGCTCGAAGCGCCGCACATGCGCGCCGCTGCGATGCTCCCAACCAACCGGCCAACCATCCGCGCCCGGTACGACGCTCATGCGATCGGGCCGCAGAACGTAAAGCTCGCTCGGCGCATCGCCATCGATGCTTGCGGCCTCAAGATACGCGTTCCCCGACACCTGCAAATGTCCGTAAAAGGCCTCCAGAAGTTCGACGCCGGTGTGCTCAGGATTTGGCCGCGACAGCAACCGCGCCAGTGGGTGATCAGCGGGGCCCACTCTCAACGGCGCACTCGCAGCCGCTTCCGCGATCATGCGCACGCAACGATACGCAACCGCGTTCCGCACATAGCCTTCGCGCGCGAACGCTGCCGGGTCGCGTGACATCCACACTGGTCGCCCCGGCGTGTGCCAAGCCAACAACTTTTGCTCCACGCCGTTTCCAGCGCGAAGCTTCCGCAACCAATTCAACATGTGTTCTCTTTCGTTAGAGCCCGCGCACGCGCGGACCTCGTCCGCCCATGAGCAAATCCGTCAGCGCCCAGACCAGCGCATCGACGCGGTCGGGGCTGCGCTTATTTTCGCCAGCGCCGAACGCGCACATCTCATCTTCGAGTTCAGCGAACGCAGCCGCGTGCGTGACCAGCCCGCGCGCATAAAACGTCGCCACCGGTTCTGCCCGCGCACGCTTGCCTTCCGCCGCACGCACCAAGCGCACCAAAACCTCTGGCGCAGCGGCGCTCAGCACACTGCGCACCATCTCGCCGCCATTGTTCGCTTCAGCCACGATCGCATCAGCGCCGATTGAGCGCGCAAGCGACGCAGCCCGCGCCGCCCACTCATGCGGCGCAACACCACGCACCGTGGCATCCGCCAAAATCACCGCTCGCCGCTCCGCGCCCTCACCATAAACGCCCGCAGCAATGATCCCGCACGCATCCGTGTCCGGCCCAATGCTCGCTGGCGGATCGACGGCGACCACAACGCGATCGAACGCATGCGCTTCACTTGTCCGCAGCGCCTCCAACTGCGCCCGCGTCCACAACGCGCCTTCCAAATCTTCGATCAGCTCGCCCAGCAATTCCTGACGTTGCCGCGCCGTGCCATCCCAACGCTCCTTCAGCGCCGCGATGAAATCCGGCGCAAGGTTGCGGCCGTTGTCGAACGTCGATGATGTCGTCACCACCGTGTCGCGCGCGCCGAGCAAACGCTTCAGCGCCGCCATCGGACGTGGCGTCGTTGTCACCAGGAGGCGCGGCGACGAGCCGAGCCTCAATCCGTTCGCCAATGTCGCCAGCGTCTCATCCGGTGACGCCCAAAAACATAATTCGTCCGCCCAAGCGGCATCGAACTGCGGGCCGCGCAGCGCTTCAGGATCCTCTGCCGAGAAGCAATAAGCTTGCGCGCCGTTCGGCCAGACCAAACGCTTGCGGCTCGCTTCGTACTGCGGCCGCGTGTGCGGCAGACCGCGAATGCCCGACGCACCTTCGATCATGACCTCGCGCACATCGTGGAAGGTCGGCCCGATCAGCGCGATGCGCCCGGCCTTGCCCCACCGTGCCAGTTCAGAAACCCATTCCGCGCCCGCACGCGTCTTTCCCGCGCCGCGGCCGCCCATGAACACCCAAGTCCGCCAGTCACTAACCGGCGCCAGTTGCGGTTCCCGCGCCCAAGCGCGCCAATCATTCAGGAGCCGACTTAGTGGCGATCCGCTCCAAATCCTCAGGAACTGCTCCAGCTCGATCGGACTCAACGTAGAGAGCGAGCCTTCGGCGAAGCTCGGCGCTGTTGGCCTCATTGTCTCCTTCACTATTACTTGCAGCGCCTACAGCCTCGAATTCCGCCAGTTCGCGCTCGACGCGCACCAGCGCCAACACCGCTTTCGCCGATCGTTCCGCTTCCGCCGTTTCACCGGCGACAAGCTGCGCCAGCGCCGCGTCAATGATGCTTCGAAGCGCCGCTGCGGGGCTCGCCACCGCCTCTCTCCTTCTCAAACCTAAGTCTCGACAGTGCCTGAACACTACCGCAACACCGTCCCGGTCGGATTGATTTTGAGGAAGTCGCACCGAATCTGTGGCTTAGATCGGCGAATGCAGGGATACCCATGGCGCCTATCCGCGTTTCCCCTGGCCAGAATTCGGCCATACCTCTATTGGACACACCCTCCCGGAGACGTCCTTGCCCGACCAACGGCCTGATTTTCGCCGCAGCATCGACTGGGCGCGCATGCGCGCAGCCAGCGCACGCGCGCACATGGAGCAGATGCTTGCCGGCCGCTCACGCTTCACCTGGCGCACCGCCGCCAGCGTGACGGCAGGCGTAGTGCTGGCGGTCGTGCTTGGCCTTTGGGTTTGGATTTATTGGGGCCTGCCGCGCGTTCCCGACGCTGATGCGCTTTGGGCGCTCAACCGCCAGAACTCGATCATGTTCGTCGACACAGAAGGCGAGATCATCGGCGTGCGTGGCCCTTATTATGGTCGGCGCACGTCGCTCGAAGAATTGCCGGACTACGTGCCGCAAGCCTTCCTCGCCATCGAAGACCGCCGCTTCTATCAGCACGAAGGCGTCGATCGCATGGCGATCTTCCGCGCCCTGCTCGTCAACTTGCGCGCCGGCGAAACTGTGCAAGGCGCATCGACTATCACGCAACAGCTGTCACGCAACCTCTTCCTCACGCGCGATCAAACCATCAACCGCAAGCTCCGCGAAATGGTGTTGGCGTCGCGCATCGAGCGACGCCTGACCAAGGACGAGATTCTCGAGCTCTATCTCAACCGCGTCTATCTCGGCGACCAAGCTTACGGCGTCGACGCCGCAGCGCGCCGCTTCTTCAACAAGACCGCCGCCGAATTGACTCTCGCCGAGGCCGCCATGCTCGCGGGCCTACCGAAGGCGCCTTCGCGCTCGGCGCCGACGGAAAATTTCGAAGCGGCCACCGCGCGTCAACACGTCGTGCTCGACGCAATGGTCGCCGCCGGCTTCATCACCACAGAACAGCGCGACGAAGCGCGGGCCGAGCGTATCAACGTGGTGGAAAACCGCCCCAGCAGCGAACGCACTATGGGCTACGCGTTTGACCTCGCTGTCGAACAAGCGCGCGCCGCTGTCGGCCGCGAAGTGCCGGACCTCGTCATTCGCATGACGATCGACCGCGACGTCCAAACCGCAGCGAGCGACTCCATTCGCCGCCGCCTCGGCAACCGCGCATTCGGCCGGCGTCCGTTGCAAGCGGCGATGATGGCGGTTGGCCGTGACGGCGGAATCGTCGCCCTCGTCGGCGGCACCGACTACGTCACCTCGAAATTCAACCGCGTCACGCAAGCCGAGCGCCAGCCCGGCTCGACGTTCAAAACCTTCGTCTACACCGCAGCGATCGAATCCGGCCTCGACACAGAGGACGTGCGCTACGACGAGCCCGTCGTGATCGATGGCTGGAGGCCGCGCAACTACGACGACGGCTATCGCGGCGCAGTGACATTGCGCACCGCGTTCGCGCTCTCGATCAATACAGTCGCCGCTGATGTCGGCCGCGAAGTCGGCCCACGCCGCATCGCTGACCTCGCGACGCGCCTTGGCGTGCGTGGCATGCCAGATCGCAGCGCCTTCGTGCCGCCCTCGATCGCTCTTGGCTCCGTTGAGACGACGTTGTGGGACATGACTTCGGCGTTCGCAGTCTACATGAATGACGGTCGTCGCATCGATCCGCACATCATCACCGCCGTCTCTAACAGTGCCGGCCAAGAGCTTTATCGTCGCCCCGCCTACGAGCCGCCGCGTGTGCTCGACGAACAGGTCGTTCGCCGCATGACCTCGATGATGGGCGCTGTCGTCCTGCGCGGGACCGGCACGGGTGCAAGCCTGGGCGGACGCGATGTCGCCGGCAAAACTGGAACGAGCTCCGATTGGCGCGACGCTTGGTTCATCGGCTACACCGCCGATTACACCGCCGGCGTTTGGGTTGGTCATGACGACTTCACGTCGATGGGCCGCACCACGGGCGGCACGCTCCCGGCGCAGATCTGGAACGACACGATGCGTGTTGCGCACCGTGACGTCGAGGATCACCCGCTGCCGGGCATCGAACAGCCAGCGCGTTCAGCACGCGAACTCGAAACCGCGACCTTCTTCGATGGACTCGCCAGCGCCTTTGGCGACGACGAAGGCCGCGACCTCGGCGACGTCATCCAAGACATCTTCAACTAGCGCGAATGGCCCACTGACATGGCTAGGGGGCCTGCGCTCGTACACCTGAAGGATTTGCGCCTATCGCTCGGCGGCGCGCCGCTGTTCGACGGCGTGTCGTTCACCCTGCATAAGGGCGATTGTGCAGCACTCGTGGGCGCCAACGGCGCCGGCAAGTCGACTCTGATGCGCATGCTCGCCGGCGATGTCGAAAGTGACAGCGGCGAGATCGCTTACACATCGGGCGCGAGCGTCGCCTTCGCGCGCCAAGAACCGGACCTCGAAGGCTTCGCCACTTTGCGCGACTACGCCATGGCGCCGTCAGCCAGCCGCACTGGCAGCAATCGCGCGGCGCCTGCACACGCCGCTGAAGCGGAACTTCTGCAACTCGGTCTCGACCCCGACCGCGCGCCCGTCGGCCTCTCTGGCGGCGAAGGCCGCCGTGCTTCGCTCGCGCGCGCTTTCGCGCACGATCCGGATGTGCTGCTGCTCGACGAACCGACCAACCACCTCGACATCACCGCCATCGAACTGCTCGAACAGCGCATTGCAGCATTCAACGGCGCATGCCTCGTCATCAGTCACGACCGCCGCTTTCTCGAGCGCGCCACCACGGCCATGCTGTGGCTGCGCCAACGCAAAGTGCTGACGCTCGACCAAGGCTACGCACGCTTCGAAGAATGGGCAGAACGCGTCGAAGCGGAAGACGAGCGCGTCGCGCAAAGATTGGCGACGCACCTCAAAGCCGAAGAGCACTGGCTCCGCCGCGGCGTCACCGCGCGGCGCGCGCGCAACGAAGGCCGCCGCAGGCGCCTACAGGCAATGCGCGCCGAACGCCGTGAACGCACAGCACTGAGCGCCACGCCACAAGCGGCGCTGCAAGCTGCGAAAGGCGCAGAATCATCAAAGCTCGTCATCGACGCCAAGGGCCTGTCGATCACCTATAGCGAGCGCCCGATCGTTGCGAACTTCTCGTTACGCGTCATGCGCGGTGACCGCATTGGCCTTGTTGGCCCGAATGGCGCCGGCAAAACCACTCTGCTCGAACTGCTTCTGAAGAAGCGCGAGCCGGACGCGGGCGATGTGCGCCTCGGAGGCAATCTTGAGATCGCCTATGTCGATCAGACGCGCGCTATTCTCGATCCGAACGAAACCATCTGGGATGCGCTCACACCGCAAGGCGGCGACCAAGTCATGGTCCGCGGCCATCCGAAGCACGTCGCCGCATACGCGGGCGAGTTTCTGTTCACTCAAGCTCAGTTGCGCCAGCCGATCCACGCGCTCTCCGGCGGTGAACGCAATCGCCTGGCGCTAGCGGTGGCGCTCGCAAAGCCAACGAACCTGCTGGTGCTCGACGAACCGACCAACGATCTCGACATGGATACGCTCGACGCGCTCGAGGACATGCTCGCGAGCTATGACGGCACCGTGTTTATCGTCAGCCACGATCGCGCCTTCCTCGACGGCGTCGCCACGCAAATCGTCGGCCCGGTCGGCGCCGGTAAATGGGTGGAGACGCCTGGCGGCTGGTCGGACTTCGAGCGCGAGCACGGCACAGCCCGCGCAGCACAACGCCGCGCGCAAGCCAAGGCCGAAAAGCCCGCAACTGCGCCACAAGCGCCGCGCAAGCAAACCAAGCTCACCTACAAAGACGAACGCCGCGCATCCGAGCTCAACGCCCTGATGCCAAGGCTCGCCGCGGAGATTGAGAAGCTCGACGCCGAACTGCATGAGCCCGATCTCTTCGCGAAACATCCCGATCGTTTCAGCAAGACCGCCGCGCGCCTCGAATGCGCCCGCGCGGAGCATGAAGCGGCGGAAAGCGAGTGGCTTGAGATCGAGTTGAAGCGCGAGGCGATCGCTGCAGAGGAGTGAATCCTCTGTTAACCCTCTTGCGGCACCTTCCGCCACATGCGCGGTCTTTTGTCCTCTCTCGCGTTCGGTTTGATTTGCGCGTCAGCGACGTCCGCACTCGCAACCGGCGGCGCCTTTCGCACCATCGCTTCGCAGACCGCCGCATCGTGCGCGCGCGAGTGCGCCGATGACGGCCTCTGCATCGCCTGGACATTAACAGCCGATAGCTGCGCGCTCTCCGCAATCGCGCCGACCGAATGGCCACAAGCCGCTACGGAAGTTGGACTTTCTACGCGCGCGCCATCCTTCGCGGCGATGCCGCAACGTCCGCAAATCTTAACGCCAGCGCCGCCAGAAACCGCGACGCAGTCCGAAGACTCCGCGACGCACGGCGACACGGACTCCGCGACGCACGGCGACACGGACTACGCCCTGCTCGGCGGCCCCGCCGAAGGCGACCTGCGGCCGCGACTCGGAAACCGCCGCTGATGCCACAGAAAGCTTTGTTAACGGGCCGACTGTACGGTCCGCTACAAATCTGGAGCCGCTAGGAATGTCTCACTCGCGCTTTGCGAAGCTGATCGATTTGGCGCGAACGCCGGACAGTGAAGTCCGCCGTGATCTGCTGCGCGAAGTCACCGATCTCTTCTTCGAGACCTCCGGCTCACGCAACGACCGCGAAAGCCAGCTCTTCGACGAAGTGCTGCAACTCGTCGCCGCCGAGATGCAGGATGGCGTCCTGGCCGAACTCTCCGAAGTGTTCGCCAACGCTGACGACGCGCCGGTCGGCCTGATGCGCGACCTCGCCAACCATTCGTTCGAGATCGCGGGCCCCGTTCTTCGCAACAGCAAAGCGCTTGACGAGCAAACGCTGCTGCAGATCGTCAACTACCAAAGCCAAAACCACATCAAGGCCGTCGCACAACGTGAGAACGTCAGCGAGACGCTGTCTGACGCCGTCGTGAAGTTCGGCGATGACCATGCTCTCGACGCGCTGATGCGCAACGAGACCGCAACCGTCTCACGCACCAGTATGGAAGCCGCTGTCGACCGCGCGCGCCGCAACGCGATGCTGCATGATTCAGTCGTTGGCCGCCGCGACATCCCGCTCGATCTGCTGAACGAAATGTATTTCGTCGTCGAAGCACGCTTGCGCGACCGCATCCTGGACCGCAATGCCTCGGTCGATCCGACAACGCTCGACGCCGCCCTCTCCAAAGCGCGCGCCCGCATGGCCAAGACGGTCGGTGCCATGGATGCAGAAGCGAAGAGCGCGATGGCGTTCATCCAGTCAAAGAAGAATAGCGGCGAACTCAATGCGCGCCTGCTCGTCTCGCTCTATCGCGAAGCTAAGCGCACGCATTTCCTCTACGGCCTCGCCGAGATCACGCACCTGGAGCACGAGACTGTGCAAGGCATCCTTGAGCGCAAGGACGTCGACGGCCTGGCCATGATCTGCCGAGCTTCAAACATTGAGCGCCCGCTCTTCGTCACGCTCGCAGTGCTCGCTTGCGGCGGCGAAGACGCGATGGAGCGCGCCGAAGACTTCGGCAAGCTCTACAACGACGTGCCAATCGAAGCCGCGCAACGCGCCATGCGCTTCATGAAAGTGCGCAAGGCCGCGGCCTAAGCCACGCGCTCTTTTGTATCGCTGAAACGGATCTTCGGGTTCTTTTCCTGAACGTAGCCGATTTCCCACGCGCTCTTGCCGAGATAGACGGGCGCGCCGTCGACATCCTCTGCCATCTGTGACGCCGTCTTCGTGACGAACGCTTCGAGATCAGCGCGCTCGTCAGCACTCACCCAACGCGCAGCCTGATACGGCGCCTGCTCGAAGATCACTTCGAGATCGTATTCCGCCTTCATGCGCTCGTTCAACACGTCGAACTGAAGCGCCCCGACTGCGCCGATCACCAGATCGCCGCCGTGCACCGGCTTGAACACCTGTGTCACGCCCTCTTCGCCCAGCGATTCAAGCGCCTTGCGCAGGTGCTTCTGCTTCAGCGGATCACGCACGCGAACGCGCTTCAGGATTTCCGGCGCGAAGTTCGGAATGCCCTTGAACACGATGTTTCCCGACAGAGAGAGCGAGTCCCCGACGCGCAAACCACCATTGTTCGGAATACCGATCACATCGCCGGGAAACGCTTCGTTCGCGATCTCGCGCTCTTGCGCCATAAACATCATCGGATTGTGGACGTTGAAGCTCTTGCCCGACGAGCTGCGCAACGTCATGCCGCGCTGGAACTTGCCCGAGCAGATGCGCAAAAAGCCGACGCGGTCGCGGTGCTTGGGATCCATGTTCGCTTGGATCTTGAACACGAACCCAGTGACATCATCACGGCCGGGCTCGATCTCATCGGCGGCGCCCTTGACCGTCGCAGGCTGAGGCCGTGGCTGTGGCGCATTCGCAGCCAATCCTTCGAGCAGTTCCAGCACGCCATAACGGCGCAAAGCCGATCCGAAATAGACCGGCGTCAAATGCCCTTCGCGGAAGGATTGCAGATCAAACTTGGGCAGCCCTTCACGCGCGAGCTCTGAGGTTTCTTCCATCTCGGCGCGGACATCGTCGGTGACACCCTTCAAGAAGTTAGCGCCGCCGCGCTTTTGGCGCTCCTCGATCGCAAAGCCTTGCTCGCCCGCTTCCAGGCGGCGGAACGGCACAAACTCGTCCTTGCTCAGATCAAGCATGCCGGCAAAGCGCTGCCCCGACGCCGCCGGCCAATACATTGGCGCGGTGTCCATCGCGAGCTTAGAGTGAATTTCGTCGAGCAACTCGAACGGATCGAGCGCTTCGCGGTCCATCTTGTTGATGAAGGTCGTGATTGGGATGTCGCGCATACGGCAGACTTCGAAGAGCTTCAGCGTCTGCGGCTCGATGCCCTTCGCGGCGTCGAGAACCATGACGGCGGAGTCCGCCGCGGTCAGCGTGCGATAGGTATCTTCCGAGAAGTCTTCGTGGCCTGGCGTATCGAGCAGGTTGAAGACCAAACCGCCGTGCTCGAACATCATCACCGATGACGAGACCGAGATCCCGCGCTCGCGCTCGATCTTCATCCAGTCCGACTTCGTGCGCCGCTGCTGACCACGCGCAGCGACCGCGCCGGCCAAGTGGATGGCGCCACCGGCGAGCAGCAGGCTTTCGGTCAGCGTCGTTTTGCCCGCGTCCGGGTGCGAGATGATCGCGAACGTGCGGCGCCTGCGCGCTTGCGCGCCAATCGCGGTCAAAGGTTCGGCCTCGGTGGCGGGGTCGGCGGACATATCGGGTCTTTCGTGAAGCGGCGCGTTTACGCTTTGGGTTCAGCGGGGGCAACCCGGAGGGCTCTAGGCGGCCCCGGAATCCACCCGCTCCTCAAGGAAATGGCGCCCGTTCTTATCTTCGATCTCGATCACCCAGAGGTCGGGATCGGTCCCGGAGCGCTTGCGGACATAAGCGTCGACGTCGCCCTCGACATCCCCCAGCGGCCCGGCCGAGAGGTCGAGCCATATCCGCTCCCCCGCGCCATCGCGCGCCGGGGCGTAAAGCCGGGCCTTCCCGTTCATCGTGGCGACCTTCACCAGCACTGCGCCCGCGTCCGTATCGCCTTTGCGGGTCACCCCGGCGAACGCCCCCGCGATCGAGGCCCGCCGGATCAACGCCGACGCCCAAAAATCCGTCTTCAGCTCTGACATGACCCATCCGGCGTTCACCAGAACGCAACGTCGTACCCTTAACCTTTATCGCTCCAATGCGCCCCTTCTTCCTCGCCGCAGCCCTAGCGCTGACCACTGTCGCCGCCTCGGCGGACGAGCCGCCGAATGCGCGCGCCGCCTATGCCGAGCGCCGCGGCCTGTTGGAAGCCGACGCGCAATGCCGCCTCTTCACGCCCGACATCCGCGTCGCGTTGCAAGTGACGGCCGCCCAGGCGCGCGGCGCATTGCTGCGTTCCGGCTGGACCAACGCACAAATGCGCGACCTCGAACAAGCCGCCATTAGCGCTGCGCGCTCGCGCCAATGCGGCGATGCGCGCACAGCGCAAGCCGCCGACAATGCCCGCCACGCCTTCCTGCGCTGGGTCAATGCCGGCACCATGCAGTTTCCCGGCTGGGAGCGCACCTGGGTCGCGCGCCGCGCTGTGATCGACGAGCCGGCGTGGCGTCTGAGCCAAGCCATCGAGGCGCCGCTTGTCGCCACCTTCGGCGTGCGCGAACAGAACGGCGCTCAGCACTTGGTGCTCGTCATCCCCGTCGCACGCGGCGCGGCTGCGCCCGCCTCCGTCAACCTGATCATGCGCGACGCCGCCCGCGCGCGCGTCACCGAAGTCGCTCTGCCGCAGCGTATGTCTTACGGGCTCGCCGCCGGAGCCCCCGCACCCAACGCTGCAGCGCGCCTGCCCTCGACGCGCACGATCGAGCGTTTGAGCGGCGGCCGCAGCCAAGCGGTGTTCACGTTCCCGAACAACGCATTCCGTGATCTGCTCGCGCTTGATCCCCGCGAAAGCGTCGCGTTCGATCTCGTGGATGGCCGCTCGACGCAGCGTGTTTATGCTGAAGTCGGCGATGTCGGCGCCGCACGCACCTTCCTGACGATCGACTAATCCGCCAGCACGGGCAGAGAAATCCGCACCAGAGCGCCGCCCTCATGCGCTTCGTGGAAGCTCAACGTCCCGCCGTGCAGCCCCGCCAGCGCGCGCACCAACGACAAGCCCAGCCCCGTCCCCTCTGCTCGCGCACCGCCCGAGCCGCGCTCATAGGCAACGCCGAGCTTCTCGCGCTCCGGTTCAGGGATGCCCGGCCCGTTATCGATCGTCTCCAGCAGCAACACGCCGTCACTCTGAAACGCCGTAACGAACACGCGCCCGCCTTCCGGCGTAAACTTGATCGCGTTGCCAACTGTGTTGATCAGCATCCGCTTCAGCGCCCGCCCATCAGCGCGAACCATGAGCGGCGCTTCCGGCGTGATCATGCCAAGCGCAATCTGCTTCTTCTCGGCGCCATCGTTGGAGAGCCGCACCACGTCCTCAACGACACTGCGCACATCGAACGTCTCAAGCTCAAGCTCGTACTTGCCCGCTTCGATCTTCGAGAGATCGAGCAGATCGTTCACGAGGCCAAGCAGATGCGTGCCGCTCTTTCGGATGAGCCCCGCATACTCGACATAGCGCGCGCCAAGCTCACCAAAGATTTGGCGTTCAATCATCTCCGAGAAACCGAGGATGTGGTTCAGCGGCGTGCGCAGTTCGTGCGAGACTTCCGCGATACGCTGACTGATCGCCTCTTCGCGCGCGCCGCTGCGCTTGCGTCCAATCGCCATAAGCCCTGCTGCGAACGCGATCGAGACCACCGTCAGCACTTCGGCGAACGGCCCCATCGGCGATTCGGCAAAGCGCGCCAGATAGGCCGCCAGTGCAAACGCCAGCACCGCAGCTGCGCCGGCTTCGGGTGCCCAGTTGCGTCCGAGCACCACCGTCATTGCCGGCGCGATCAGAAGACCCGCAGCGAGCGGTGAGCCCGCGCCGCCGGTTCCCGCAATCAAACCTGTCAGAACTGTAAGCCAAACGATAAGCCAACCGAGGGCGACCCATTTCGCGCCAAGGCGCGGCAACACGATGAATCCCATTAAGGATGGGACAGCGCCCAATGCCGTCGCAGCCGCCGCATCGGCGCGCGGCGCGCCGTTTGCGCCCGCAAGAACTCCAGCCAGCACCACACCGGCAAGCCAAAACCAGCATGCCAGCCCCAATGGCGCTGCATTTGGCGCTGCTATTGCAGGCTGGTTTGCTGCGTGTTGTGTTGACACGTAAAGGCGGGCCGCGAGTAAAAGACTTCTTAACGAGCAGGGGGACATTCTGCGCGTTGTGAGTCGGACTCGGAAGCGGACTCACCATTTCAGGATCAGGGAGTAGAGCCGATGCGCAGTCTAGCGGTCTGGACCACAACCGCCGCCGTCGCCCTCATGGGCGTCGCGAACGCGCAAACCGCGCCGACGGCGGAAGGCGCACCGGCAACGGTCGATTTGCAAGGCGCAATCACCGCATACGCCGCGTACCAAGGCGATGTGTCGGACCTCCGCGCTGGCACCGTCGCCAACGCCGATCAGCTTGAGCAAGCAATTGATCGCGTCGCCCGTCATAACCGTGATGCGCTGACGCGCGGCTGGATCGCCTACGGCGCTCAAACCGCAGCTCAATCGCCAGAATACGTGCAAGGCGTCCGCGACGCCGCCGCCTATTACGGCCGTGACGCGGTCATCTGGGCAGTTTCGGTTGACCCGTCCTACGCGCGCGGTCTGCGTGGCGGCCCGGCGGTTACGCGCGCGCTGCTCGACTCCGCCAACGCCGACAGCGCACGCATCATCAGCGTCGCCGATCGTTACCAAGAACTCGCCTACTCGCTGCAGCGTCAGCGTTGGGCAAATGCCGTGGCGCCGGCGCAAGCCGCCCGCGTGCAACGCGTTCGCACGCTGGGCACGGTTGGCGGCTACACGCCGTCGCTTCCGTCTGAAGTCTCGCCGCGCCTGTCAGTCGCGCCGCTCTCCGTCACCGTCTCTGACCCGACCGCTTACGGCGGCCGCCGTTTCTGGGACGCCGTGCGCGGTGGAACGGAAGTCACTGAAGTCTCGGCCACGCCGACCGTCACGCACCAGTTCCGTGTCAACGTCACGCGCGGTGAAGCACTCGATCGCATGATGGCCGTCGCAGCGCTCCAGGCGCTCGACGCAACCGAAAGCCATCAAAGCGCCGTTGGTCGCCTGATCGCCGATCCGCGCTCGCGCGATTGCTTCGAGATGGCCCAATTGCAGCTGTATCAATGCATGTCGGCCGCGCGCTTCCGCTATGAGAACGCATTCTGCATGGGTCAGCACGGCCTGCGCGATATCGGCATCTGCATTGGTGCGGTCGCTCAGCCCGACGCCAGCGCCTCGCTCGCCCCGATCACGGGCAATCGCGAACGCGAAGACGGCTAAGCCGCGCTTGCCTCCGGGCCCCGCCAAGCGCATTTGATGCACATGGCGAGCGTCGACGAGGCAATCCAAGAGCTAGTTGATGAATTTGCGCTCCTCCCTGACTGGGAGGAGCGCATTTCACATGTGATTGAGCTCGCCCGTTCGCTTGAGCCGCTCGATGAGAGCGAGCGCGTCGAGGCTAACCGCGTGCGCGGCTGCGCCAGCCAAGTCTGGCTGGTTTCCGAGCGGCGCGCCGAAGCGCCTGAAAAGCTCTATTTCCGCGGTGAATCCGACGCGCATCTGGTGCGCGGCGAAATCGCCATGTTGATGCGCGTATTCTCCGGTCGCACGCCAGCCGAGATCCTCAACGTCGATCCGCAAGTTCTGTTCGAGCGCCTGGGTCTCAAGGAAGCGCTCACCGCGCAACGCTCCAACGGCCTCTTCGCCATGATCAAGCGCATCCAGGACGAAGCGCGCGCTGCAGCTTAGGCCGCCGCCAATTGTGCAAGCGCCAGCTTCAGCGCGAGCTTACCAGAGCGCGCCGGCCACCCCTCGCCACGCTCCATCGCCTCCAAGCCCTCTCCACGCAAACACACGCGCTCAACGACACGCCGCAGCGGCGGCGCCAATCGCTCCAACGTCTCCGCCACACGACGGCGCGCATCGCAAAATGCGCCCGCGGCGCGCTCTGCCTGATTTAATGGACCGCGCGCTGCCGACCCTAGCGGCGCAGCACTCCAATCCGAACCACGCACCAATCCGCGCTCGCCCATCTCCCAATCGCTACGCAACCGCGCAACTGCGGCGATCTCAGCGCCGTTCAGCCACGCCGCGCCATCGCCATCGCGCAGCGCCGCGAGACGGCGCAACACCGCGTCTGCATCGTGCCCGCGCACACGACGCGCGCGCCCGTCCACTTCAATCACTGCACGATCCACCACGGCGCGATGCTGCGCCACGAACGCCTCGTCCGGCGCAGCAGCCTCACGCGTGACGTGCGTGCGGCCAGCGCTGGTCAACGCATAGCCATCACCTTCGCGCGCCAGCACGCCGCTTGCCTCAAGCGCACGCGCCTCTTCAGCGCTCAAACGCGCCAACGGGCGGCGGCGCTTGTCGTTGTTTGGAAAGAGCGCAAAGCGCGCGCCGCCAAGTTCCGCCGTCAGGAGCGCCCCAGTTGCGCTCATGCGCGCCAACGCACGCTCAACACGCCGCTCGCTCATGCCGACATCACCTGCTTCGCAGGCGCCGGCGCTTCACGCAGCATCGTCTCAAGTGATCCGATCCACACATCGAAATGCGCTTCGTCGCGCCGGTCCTCGATGACGTGACATGCGTGCGCGACAGTCGAGCGATCGCGCCCAAATGCGTTCGCCACACGCGACAAACTCATCTCAAACGCCGTATGGCAGAGATAAACCGCGACATGCCGCGCAAACGCGACGGCAGCGCTGCCACGCTGCAGCCCCAGCACATCGTCGGTCGAAACGTCCAGCGCGAACGCAGTCACCCCGGCCGCCAAACGGGCCGCAGCCTCGTCCAGCAGACGCCCTTCACTAGTCCTCATTACCAAACTCCATGACCCGCCGCATGCCGCCGACGAAATCGGAGGATACGGGAGGCTCAGAAGTGTTGGATAGATTTTTTCCTATTAATAGGAATTTTTTCCCTATTATATACTTGACGCCACAAGATCGGATGGCTAGATTGGGCTCATGAAATTCGACGCCCCCCAGTTCAAGAGCGAGACGGAAGCCCGCAAGTACATCGAAGCTCTCCGTTGGCCGAATGGCGTCCGCGTTTGCGGCAAGTGCGGCACGATTGGCGGCGACTACCCTACCAAGCGCGAAGGCCGCTATCGCTGCGGCCAGAAGGAATGCCGCAAAGACTTCACCGTCACCACCGGGACCGTGATGGAGTCGAGCCCCATCAAACTGACCGTTTGGCTGATGGCATTCTATCTGATGGCGTCGAGTAAGAAAGGCGTGAGCGCCCACCAACTGCACCGCTCGCTTGGCGTCACCTACAAGTCAGCTTGGTTTCTCGCGCACCGCATTCGTGCGGCGATGGCTACTGGCGGTCTGATGGCTTCCCCGATGGGAGGCGCTGGAATCGACCGTCGCGCTAATCGTCACTCTTCATCCAGACGGTCGCGAGATAGCTGAGACCATTCGCAACCCCGAGGCGAAGCCTCTTCCCGGCAATGTTGCTTCCCTTCCGCCGTCTTCCTCGGCGCAGCGGTTGGAGCAACTCTATCTCGATAAGCGTCGAGCATTAGGCGCTCGCTTGCTGCGAGCGCTTGACGCAGCCGACACCTAATCGCTGCGGCCATCGCGCTTTTCTCGCGGAGCTTTCTCTAGCGGTTGAGGTGGCGTCTTGAACGCACCGCGTAGCGCTTCCTCAGCGCGCCGCTTCGTTTCTTCTTCGCTGTATTGATCGTCTTTTGGGTCTTTTGACATGACTAGCTCGCCGATGGATACGCCTCAGGTTCAGATTCTCGCGCTGGTTGGTTTATCGCTTTCAGCGTGGAGCCAAGTCGAGCGCGCCATGACGGACCTTTTCATTGTCACGTCTGAAATGGAGCGTCGCCGCGCTATGGCGGCGTTCGACGGCATAATCAGCTTTGAAGTGCGGTTGTCGATCTTAGATCGCATGATGGCCTTCCAAGGCTTGGATGAATTGGAGGCGGAAACGTGGATTCGCATGTCGCGACGACTGAGCAAGTTCTACAAGAAGCGTCACGAACTCGCGCACTTCGCTCTTGGCGCTAGACCACCTGGCGAGTTCGTCATCAATCCATTCCTCACATACGAGAAGCTCTGGGAGTCAGTCGGAAAGGATGCCGCGCCTCTCAAAGCGCTGAACATTGAAGCGGTAAGCGCTCGAAAGGATGAGTTCATCGAACTCGCGCTCACGCTGGATTGGTTTACGGGTCAAGCGGTTCGCCGCCATCCAGAACTCGGAATAGGTCTGACACGACCCCTCTCAGAGCCCCTTCTCGTTGCTCGGCTTCAGGCGTCAGCAGCCCAGATTCTAGAAGAACGGAAACAGCGCGGGAAACCCGGTCGGGGCACCCCTGAAGAGGATTAGCTTCAGCACGGACATCGCACGCGCACATACGCGCTAGGATTCCGCCCATTCCCTAGGATTGTGAACCTACTTTCGCGCCACAACGGAGAATTTTTCACCGCTGCTATGCGCGGCAGGTATTCGGCTTTTCAGCCTACTTTCAGTAACTTAGGGCCTTGTGGCGCGAAGTATATAATAGGCAATTTTTTCCGCTACTCGGCGCGGCGGGCGTGTCCGAGGCCCATGCGCTTGGCCAGATTCGAGCGTTCCTTGGCATAGTTCGGCGCGACCATCGGGTAGTCGTGTGGCAGCGCCCACTTGGTCCGATATTCGTCGGGGGTCATGCTGTACTTGGTGCGCAGGTGGCGCTTCAAGCTCTTGAATTTCTTACCGTCTTCTAGACAGACGATGTAATCGGGCGTGATCGATTTCTTGACCGGCACCGCCGGCTCCTGCGCGCTCGCAACCGCGGCCGGGCTCGATCCAGCGATCTGCTGCAGCGAAGCGTACACCGTGCGGATCAGCGCCGGGATCTCCGACGGCGGGACTTGGTTAGCCGAGACGTAAGCAGACACGATGTCCGCGGCCATCTCTACCAAGTCATTCCGAGTGTCCATGAGGGCACGCCAAGATTGTTGAATAATAGTTTGCGGTCGTGAAGCGAACTCAGAATAGCTCAGCTGTATTAGGAACTCAATTATTTGCGCAAGTTTTACACTGGCCTTCAAAATGAAGGCGTTCGGCCTCTCTCGGCGCTATAGAAAACGCCAAATCAGGGCTAGCGCGGTCACTGTGACCAGAGCTCCGAACTGCACCAGCCCGCCCCCGCCGCCACGATAGGGCTGGTCACACGCACGGACCAATCGCATTACCAGCCGTCCAGCAGCAGCCGCTTGGCGCTCCGCTACCGCCTGAGCCGCGCCGTACACGCGCAGCATCACAACACCAAGCCAACGCCCCGCGCCCGCCAAAGGGCCACGGTAGAGGGCATCGACGTCGCGCAGACGCACTGCGCGGTCGGCCGGCGCGAGTTTGAAGGCGCGCACGGCGATCAGCGTCACACCCGCGCCTCCCATCAGCGCCAAATGCGGCGCGAGGCGATCCAGCGCGAATGGCGCGAACTCGAGCGTTGTCGGCAGCAAGCCGTAGAGCCAGTTCGGCGCGACACCCACGGAGAGGCAGAAGAACACCGCCAGGGCAGCGCCGAGGATCATCGGGAATGGCGCCTCCTCGATCGGCGTGCGCACCGGTACGCCGTCGAACGTCGCCAACGATAGGCGCAAACAAAGCGCCGCAAACAAGCCGGCCGGCACGCAGGCGATCAACGTCCACGCCCATTGCAGTTCCCATTGCGCCATCGCCTCAAGCGCAATCGCAATCGTGTTGTAGGACGCAAACAACGGCGCGGCGGCAGCCGCGAGGCCTGCAACCAACAGCAGCGTCGCCGTCAGCGGCATAGCACGCGACACCCCCTCAAACATTGAGATACGCACACTGCCGCGCCTTCCGAGGATAGCGCCGAGCGCGATCTGCAGCGCGGCGAATGCAAAGATGGTGGTGAAGGCGTGACCCTCCGCCGCCGCCATCGCGAGCGGTGAGCCCAGCCCGATCAGCGCCACACACACGCCTGTCTGCGCCGTCAATCCGCTCGCCGCGGCGCGACGCGCATCGTCTTCGGCCATCGCGTAAGCGAGGCCAATGACAATCATGCCCATGCCGATGAAAATCAGCAGCGGTACAGCCGGAAACAAACGCGCCAACGCGTAAACGCCGAGCATTGTCGAGAACACGCTCAGCGCGGCAGCGCCCACAGGTGATGCGTGCGCGATCGCATCCTTGAGCCAAACGTGCGCGAGCGGCGCGCCGGCGCGGATCAGCAGCGCAGCGAAGATAAAGCCGCCGCCAATGGTCGCGACATCGAGCTGCGTAAAGATCGAACTCGCAGCGCCCGCAGAAAGATGGAACGCGACGCCGACGAGAAACAACAGGCCCTCAAGCCCCTGCCAGATCAGCAAGCGCACGCCGCTTTGCGCCGAGTTCGGCATGGGCGAAGCAAATACCAGCCAGGCCGAGGCCAGTCCCGCCAAAGCGGCCGCCCCAACAAAGCTAATGAGATCACCGACGAACAGCGCCGACACAGCGCCGCCCGCCATCAGCAAGATCGCCGCGTCTTCCGAGCGATTGCGGCGCGCGCTCGACGCCATGGCGATAATGATGAGCGCGATCAGCATAGCGATGCCAAAAATGCGGTTGAGCGCGTCGAGATCGAGCAGCACGACAGGGACGCCCATCTGTGCCGCCGCCGCCGCCGCACCGAAATCGCGGTCAAGCATCAGCCAAAGTGCGGCAACCGCCGCCGCCGCCGTAATCGGCGCACGCGCAACACGCGGCGCGGCCAGCACAAGCAGCGCCGCGATTATGCAAACGAAGCCGGGGTTAAGTGTGATCGCGATCGCTTGCATCGCCACCTCCCGGTTCACTAACGGCTAAAACCGCGCGCATCGCGTGCGCCAACAACACCAGCACCGCGACAACACCGATGCCCAACACGGCGCGCCCGCCTGGCTGGGCGATCACGCTAAAACGCGGCGGCGTCTCGAGCAGAAACTCGAAACCGAGCCCCGCGACCAACGCGACGACACAGAACAGCAGCAGCATCCCAGCGATGCCACGTTTGGGCGGTGGCGCAGGTTTGATCATGACGGCGGCGTCCAGACCGGTGAAAGAAATTGCGCAAGCGGATCGGCAAGCACCAACAAACCAAGCGTCGCTGCAGCGCCGAGGATCACAGGCGCCACCAGCAGGATCGATGCGCCGTCAGGGCGCTTGAACGCATCAGTGGGCGCGCGTCCCGCAAATGCATTCGCTGCGAGCGGGCCCAGATGCGCGAACGTCAACACTGCAGCCACGCCCACAAGTCCCGCTGCCCACACGACGCCAGTGCTGGCCGACGCCGTGATCAACCAGAGCTTTGCCCACGCGCCTGAGAATGGCGGCATGCCGATAATACTCGCGCACGCGATTGCCACGCCCGCAAACGTCCAAGGCATCACACGGCCAAGGCCCGAATAGTCGGCGACATTGTTGCGGCCGGTCACGGCTGCAATCGTGCCCACCGCCATCAGCAATGTCGTCGCCGCACAACTCGTAGCCACGATCTGCAACACAGCTGCGAACAAACCTGCGGGCGCCGCGAGCAAGCCGCCGATGATCGCGGCCAGCGCCTGCGCCCAAAGCGAGTACGCCAAGCGCTCGCGCATGTCGGTTTTTGAAAGCGCGATCACTGCCGCCGCACACATGATGACGCCGCACAGCGCCAACAGAATTTGCGCCGCCGGAATTTGTCGCGCGGAGTCTGCGGTCAGCAACGCCGGGCCAAACACGTAGGCGAACACTTTGAGCAAACCGATGCCGCCAGCAGGCAGCACCGCGAGCGCCTGCACCTTCACCAGCGCCGGATAGGGCGCGGTGAAAGACGTCGTCAGCCAACGGTGCATTGGCGGCGCAGCGGCCGCCGCAATGCCGAGCACGAACAGCGCCAGCAAAATGTTCGCACTCAGCGGATCGACGCGTCCGGCCAACACGCCGCCAACCTGAAACTCCAACGCGCCAGAGAGCGTGTACGTCCAGATCATCGCCGGCAGCAGAAGCGCGATCGATGCGCCCAGCAGAACCGCCAGGAAAAGTCGCGCCGAAGAGCGCGATTCATCGTCGCCGACATGCGCAACCAGCGGAAACGCCGCTAGCGCCAGCGCTTGGTACGCGACGAAGAAACTGAACAGATTGGCAGAGAACATCACCGCCATAGCGCCGGCTGTGGTCAATGCGGAGAACGCCATCAGACGCGCCGGCGCCTTTTGTTGAATGGCGCGCACCATGCCGGACGTGTGGATCGCGTGCAGAAAGCCTAAGCCGCCAACAATCGCCGCCGCCAACGTGCCCAGAGGCTCAATCGCAAACGCGAGTTCGACATTCGGCAAAGGATTAGCGAGCACGATGCGCGCAGTCTCGCCCTGCCCGACGGCGTGCACCAGATAGGCCGCGAGCACTGCGATCGTCGCCGATCCCAGCACGTGCACCAAATCACGCAAGCCAGGCGGACGCGCCAAGATGAGCACGAGCAGCGCCTGCGCGACCGGCACGCCAAGGAGCGCTGCGAGTGCGAGTTCCGCGCTCATGCCCCAAGCCCCAACGCCAAGGCCGACGCGCGCGCGGCGAGATCGAGCAACAAGCCCGGCGCCAAGCCGCACGCAATCGCAACGATCACTGCAACCAACGCCGGCGCGCGCGCTAAGCGCCAAACGTCGTTGTCATACGCGGTCGCTTCGGTGGCGCGGCGGAAATAGAGACGCTCGATCAAGCGACCCCCATAAAACACTGCCGCGAGCGACGTGATGATGGCTGCGCCCGTCGCCCACCACCAACCGGCGCCGACGCCGGCCTCAATCAGCCGCCAACGGCCAAGAAAGCCAAGCGTCAGCGGCGCACCCATAAAGCTCAGCGCACCGATCGTGATCGCAACGCCAGAGAGCGGCGCGCGACGTCCGAGACCATCGAGCGCGATCAGCCCTGCGTCGCGCGATGCGGCCATGCCGGCGAGTAAAGCAAACGCACCAGCGCCCCACGCCACCAATTGCACGAGCGCCGCGGCGAAGCCCGCCGGCGACTCCAGCCCGATCGCGACAAGGATGCAGCCCACTTGCGCAGCGCTCGCGTACGCAATCAAACGGCGCACATTCTCCGCGCCCACGGCTTGCACCGAACCGATCAACACGCTGGCGACACCAACGCACGCAAGCACCGCCTGCGTGCTCTCCGCCACTTTCGTCGTCGTGGCGGCGACTGCAGCGAGCCGCGCGATCACAGCGAGCCCGCCAATGCTGGTCAGCACCAGCGTCAATCCGGCTTCAGACTTGCCGTAAGCGGGGCCTGTCCACGCATGCAGTGGCGCAGCGCCCGCCATCAGCATCAACGGCCCAAGCAGCAGAACAAAGCCCATCGTCGCCATGATCTCCGCACCGATCACCGCGCTCGACGCACCCGCGACCGTGCCGCCGCCGACTGCATGCGTAACTAACCCCACGCCCAACAACATCAACGCAGCGCCCGCACCGCCACTCATCACCATACGCAGCGCGCCGTTCAACGCCCCCCGGCTGGGCGACAGCGCCGTTAATGCGACGGCTGAAAGCCACGCCGCACTCACGCACACGACCAGCGCGATGAGGTCACGCGCGAGCAACGCGCCCACCCACGCGGCTGCGGACATAAGCTGAAGCGCTATTGCGTATGGCTGAGCGCGCGAGGGCTTCTCACTCAAACGCGACGCGTCCGAAAGGATCGCCAACAACGCGAGGCCAGCAATAAGCGGCGCACCAAACGCTGCGACGCCGTCGAGCGCCAGCAAGCTATTGGACGCCATCGCATCGCCACCGACGATGAAGCGCCACCCCATGTCGGCCGCGAGGCACAATGCCGCCAGCGCAGCCAACACGCTGAGCCCCCAACTCGCGCGCCCGTGCGGCGTCAAAAGCGCGAGTGCTGCGCCGCCAACCAAGAGCGCCAGCGTCGCCATCGGCGCATGCGCACGGACGATATCCAGCGCTGCGGTCATGCGCGTGGCTCCAGCGGCTCATCCGCTTGGTCGCCCGCGTCAATCGCCGCCGTCTCAATCGCGCCGTGGCTCTCCTGTAGGCGCACCAGAACGGTCGCGGCCACGGCGCAATATGCAAATGCAATCGCCACCGCCGCGATCAACACACCGGCGCCTGCGCCGAGCGCGGCCAAGCCAATGATCGCGCCAGTCAGCGCTGCGAGAACGCCGCCGATCCGCTTGACGAGATTGGCGCCGGTCAACGCCGTCGCCGCGCCGCTGAACACCAGCGCCAAAGCTGCTGCGAGCAGTAGTCCGTTTGCGATCAGGGTCGCGCTCATGACGCGTCTCCGTCACGCAAAGTCGGCGCGCGGCCGATGAGCACGATGAAAACAAGATGCACGCCCGCCACCGTCAGCGCGAATAAGCCGGCTTCACCGATCTGCGCAGCGTAAGGCGTGCCGTTCATAGCAGCACCCGCGACCGTCGCGATCATGCCAAGCGCCAACACTATGCGCGCTGCAAGCGGCGGAAATGCGCGCCGTGATTCAGCTGCGCCAAACACCAAAACATGCGCCGCCAAAGCCAACGCGACGACAATCCCCGCGACGAACCCCACGCCCGCACCGGGACTGCGCGTCACAAGCACCGTCAGCGCCAGCAACACGATCAGCGGCCCATAGAGCCGCACGCCAGCGAGCAAAGAAATGAGCGAGGCGCGCATCAGACGTCCGGCCCCCGCTCATTGCGGTCGAGCGCGCCACGCTCACCGAAACCCAAAATGGCGACACACGCCACAGCCGCGACGAAAACCAGCACACCCAGCCAAAGCGGCGTTGGCGCTTGCGCCGCATCGCTTGGCGCGCGCGCCGTCCATTCAGGCGCAATCAGCACGGCAGCGGCGATTGCTGCCGCAACGCCGATCCCGTGCGTGATCAAACCGCCGCGTCCACCTTTTGCAGTGCGCGCGCTCAAGAGCACTGCGCCCATCAACACGAGTGGCGCGACGCCGACTCCAAACGCCGCCAGCGCAACCGCGCCGTCGCCACCACCCAGCAACAATACAGCGCCCGCGGCCAGCGCCGACATCGCAGCCACCGCCGCCGCCGTGATGAACAACGAGCGTGCGCGCAACATGGCGAGCGCGAGCACGGCGACGCCAAGCGCCAATGCAACGGCGAGCCATGCCGCCATGTCGCCAATAGCGGCGCTCATGCCTCATCCTCGGCGCGCTTAGCGCCCGGTCGCGGCGCGGTGTAACGACCCGACAGCGGCGCCAGGCCTCCAACGTGAGCAGCATTAGCGATCAGTTGCGCAATCACCGGACCGATCGCGCCGATAAGTAGAGCAAGAAGCACGAGCCTCAGCGCCACCGCGCCATCGTTCGCCATCAGCGCCAAGCCAAGGCAAACCAAAACTGCGCCAACGCTATCGCTGACCCGCGCTGCATGCAGTCGCGTGTAGAAGTCTGGAAAACGCAGCATGCCCAAAACGCCGCCCGCGATGAACACGACGCCGGCCACAGCAATGATGCCGCCGAGCCCCGCGCGCAAAAGTTCAAGCGCAGCATCCATCAGAGGCGCTCCTCGCGGCGCGCGAGCGGCGCCTGGAAGGTGCGAGCGCGGAAGAACTTCACCGCCGCCGCGTTGAGCACAAACAAAGCAAACACCAGCACGATCGCAGCGTCCGCGCCCTCAACGCGTCCCAGTGCCGCCGCGCCCGCCGCACAGATCAACGCCGCCTGCAATACGATGGCGTTCACAGCCAGTGCGCGGTCGTAGAGTGTGGCACTCGCAAACAGGCGCACGCTGATCAGCGCGATGGTGATGGCGAGCACGCCGGCGATGACGAGCGCGATCATGCCCGCGCCCTGCCTTCAAGCGCCGCGATAACGCGCGCTTCGAGTATGCCCAGATCGTTGGCGTCGATCGCCTCTTCGTCGGTGACGTGAACGAGTTCGCCGTCGGACTCGGTCTCAACCACGATCGCGCCTGGCGCTGCGCTGACTAAATCGGCCATGACAGCACGCGCCAGTCCGCGTTCAGCCCGCGAACGAATGCGCACCAAAGCCGGATTGAGCGTCACGTCGGCGGCGATGGCGCTGCGTATCGTGCGCACCGCGCCGCTGACGACGGCGCCGGTTCGTGCAAATCCAAGCAACAGTGCTTGCGGCGCGCTCCACACGCTTGCGCCTATGCCGCCAAAGCGCGCCGCGAACAGAACGCACGCGAGCGAGATTGCGCCCGCGAGCATCGCTGCTTCGCCAAGCGTGCGTTGCGAGAAAACCAGCAACGCCAAGACAAATATGCCGATCAGCATCGCTGCGGCGTGAAGCATGAATGAGCCTCCCCGCGCCGCCGGCGCGCGGTTTAAGGCTTAGACCCGGTCGCCCGGATTCGCCAGTTTTCGGATGCTGAGGCTCAGTTGTTGTGGTGGAACAATAATGCGGCGTTTCGGCGCGCAAGCCGTAATTCCATGTCCGGATCGTCAAGCGATTGGAGCTCGATGCCGACTGCATCCGCGGTGAATGACCAATTCCAGTAGCGCAACACAGTTTGCGCCTTCGCCGTCGCCAATGTGTCAAACACATAGATGGTGCGGCCGAGCGGATTGTTGGTGCTGTCGGGATCGCCGGATGGGCGCCGCAACGATTTCCACAGGGAGATGAGCGAAGGCCGCTTCAGGCCCGTCGCCTTGCACAGAACACCGATCGCCTCGCCACCGGCGTCTGCGAAAATCTGCGACGCCGTCGTCGGCTTCACGCCAGCCAAGTGTGCGATTTCGTTCAGCAACGCTCGATCAAGCCCCTGGTCAGCAGCGGCAAGCGCGCCTTCGAGGGAGCCATAAGGGCTCTTTGCGGCGGCCGCCCGGTTACGTTGCCGGCGCTCAATCACTTGCAGGGTCTTTCGCGTATCCGCGTCCGCCCAGCCTTCCGCTGCCGCCATCGCGAAGACATCGCCTAGCTCGTGCAGCAGAACGTTCCTGTCGATCGCGAAACGGCGCAGGATCTGCACACGCGCGGGAAACTCCGCCCACCAGAACAACATAAGCGCCTGTGTAGGCCGCAATTCCGCACGCGTAACAAGCGAAGCCGGAAGATGCGGCGCCTGACGCGCACGCGACACCGCCAAGTCGATCGCTTGCGTAGAAAGCCGCGCGCCATTGTTGCGCAGCACCGTCTCGATCACTTCCACATCGCCCGTCTGCAACAGCGCATCCGCCACCGGCTCGCTCAACGAGCGCCGCCGCGAGATCGCGCACCAGTGCGGAGAGACGCTTGATCGCACCGTGGCGATCAAGTCGGAATCGTCAAAGCCGACGCCATTTTCCAACAGAGGCTGCGCCACTGTGATCTCATCGCGGGCGAGGTAACGCAGCAAGGTCTTGGGCGCGTCGTTGACGCGCACCATCCCCTGCGCGCAGCGCTGCCGCAGCGTGACATTGCTAGTGCGCAACAAGCCGACGAGGATGTCCGCCGCCAGTTGGCGCTCATGGCTGGGAATTCGGCTTTCGGGCCAGGACACCAGCTCGCACAAGCGCTGCACCAGCGCTTCGCGCGCACGCGGCTGGTTCGCAGCGATGAGCTCCAACGGCTCGATCCGATCGTGATTCGCGCGCGACATAATCCGCGTGACGGGAGCACGCGCCGCGTTAACCGTTGGTCAACGCTGGCGCGAGGGGTCTGGACGCCGCCCCACACACACGTTTTATGGCGTCCCATGGACGCGCCGCAGGAACACCAGGAGGAGCCCCGGCCGGGAAACATCCCCGAGCTGATCCTCTATTATAGCCTAGTCGCCTGCTACTTCTTCTCGTTCGGCATGCAGTTCGTGCTGTTTCCGTCGCTGGTCGCGTTCTTCCTCGGCGCGACGCCGGCAGGCGTGGGCTTAGCCCAATCGGCGCTTTCGGCGCCCATGTTCTGCTTTCTGCTTTTCGGCGGGCTCCTGGCCGAGCGCGCCAAAGCCGGGCCGACGCTAGCGCAGCTCAACATCATCTTCGCCCTCGCATCCGTGGGGCTTTGCGCGATCGTGACGATGGGGGCGCTCACCTACGCGATCCTCGTCGGCTACGCAGTGATCGTCGGCGCGTGCGCGGCCTTTATGATGCCAGTGCGTGACGCCGCACTGAACGGCGTCGTCATGCGCGAAGCGGCGCGCGGACGCCCGACCTCACTCGCCACCGCCGCCGCGACGACCACGGCAGTACAGATCGGCGCGCAAATCGCCGGTATCGTCGTTGCGCGCAACAGCGGCAGCGACCCGGCGCCGTATCTCGCGATGCAAGCGGTGGCGCTGACGATGGGCGCGGCTATCGCGCTCTTCCTGCAGGCGCCAAAGCCGACAGGCCATGAACGCAGCATGTCCGGGGCTCTGCGTGACATGGGCGACGGCCTCGCCTACGCGTTCCGCAATCCGGTGATGTCGCCCATGCTACTTTCGGCGGCCTACACGGGCGTTTTCGTCATCGGCTCGTTCCAAGTTTTGTTTCCGCTGATCGTCCGCGACGCTTATGGCGGTGACGCCGACACGCAAGCTGAGCGCCTCAGCACGCTATTCGCAGCCTTCTGGTGCGCATCGTTCGTTTCAGCCGTGATTTTGAGCCGCGCCAAACCGCTGCAAAAACCGGGGCGTGCTATGATCCTGTCGCATCTCGTCGGCGCAGCGGCGCTCTTCACATTCGCGGCGCACAAGCCGTTCGAATGGTTCATCGCCATAACAGTGATGTGGGGCTTGGCCGCGGGCGTTGCAATTTCGATGAGCCGCACGATCGTGCAAGGCGCGGCCGGTCAGAAATATCTTGGCCGCGTGCTCGCTGTGTATTCGATGGGCTTTATGGGCGGCGCCCCGATCGGCTCTGCGATCGTTGGCTTCGCTGCATCCGAACTGGGGCCGCGAACGGCGGCGCTGATCCCCGCCGGGGGACTAGCGCTCGCCGCAATCGCGTTGGCCGTCTTCACGCCGCTTTGGCGCCACAACGGATCAGTTCATTAGTTCGATTGACGCGGACGGCGGCTGCCGGCCGGTGGGACGTCCACTTGCGTTTCCGTCGAGCCGCTCCGGCCGTTGTACTCAGCAACTTCCGCTTCCCATGACGTGTTGCTCTCATTGAGCGCTGTCGCGGCGGCGTTGTATTCAGCGACCCGCGCTTGCCAGGTGGCGCGCGCGTTGTCGGCTTCGGTGCGCCGGCATGTCAGGTTAGCGTGATAGGCTTGCGACCAAGCAGTGTAGGCGGTGTTCGCCGCATCCATCGCGGCACGGTTGGCGGCTGCCCCATCCGGAAGCGTCGGGCGCGCAGGCGCCTCGCCGCACGCCGAAGCGCCAGTAACCGTCCCAGCGTTCGTCGTGTCCTGCGCGAACGCCACGCCACCCAAGCAGAGCGCTGCGAGCGCGCCAGCCAACAGAATTCTCATCGTCGAAAATCTCCTGCGTCCCTCAGGACGGAGTTTAGCCCTCTCAGGCCGCATGTGCGAGCCAAAGAGGGCCAAAATGTGATCCGCAGGAGCACACGAAAACGTCAATCAACGCGGAAGGGAACCCGCATTCTGTAACGCCCCTCAACAGCGGCGCCGTTGCGCATGGCCGGCTGCATCTGGTGGTCCGCCGCGATGCGCAATGCTGCATCAGCGAAGCCGCGCCCAACTGGCGTTTCCGAGATAACACCGCAGCGCAAGTATCCACCCGTCGTCACCAGGCAATCCAGCACAACGTCTCCTTCCAGGCCGGTCTCCAATGCGCGACGCGGATAATAACGCTGCAAACTTGTCGGCCGACGCAGCCAATGCGGCGAGGTCACGGTTGGCGGACCAGGCGGACCATATGAAGGCTGCGCCGGCGCCAACTCGACATCGCTTAGATCATTCGCCGCCGAGATAGGCTCGATGGTTTCCACTGGATCGGCGAGAGGTTGGCGGACGCTTTGCTGGCGCTCCGGCCGCACGGTCGGTGGCGGCGGCGGTTCAACGACATCGATCACCTGCGTCAGATCTGGTGGAAACTCCTGCAATCGCAATTCGTACGTGAACGTAAGAGCCACTATAACGAAGGCGCCGAGCAATCCAGCCGAAGCAGCCAAGGATGTTGCGCGCATACTTGCCGTTTGCGCCATGATCAAGCCTCCCGTTTCGCCGCGTTGTTGCGGTCTGATGCGGAAAGCGTGCGCGCGGTTTGCGATTTGCGATATTCACACGCACGCGAGGTGCGATCACATAAACGAGAAGCGGCGGTGTGATGAACACCGCCGCTTCCGCATTTTACCATTGGCGCTGAAGCGTCAACCCAACCGGAACGTAATCGGCACCCGCGTACGACCGCCAGTCGTGGCGCGGCCATCCGAGGTTTGCGCGGCGGCGCGGAAGTTGCGCGAGATGCGCAGCGCCGCTTCGCCGAAGCCCCAGCCGGACGGATCTTCCGACGCGACCGTGCAGGAGATGCGGCCGTCACCCGAGACGAGGCAGTCCAGCACCACGCGACCTTCCTGCTCGCGCTCAGAAGCACGCGTCGGATAGAAGCGGTTGAAGTCCTGCGAACTCGGACGCTCAAGCCACACCATACCGGTGAGCACTTGCGCCTGAGGCGGAGACGGCGGCGGATCGACCGCGACCGGCAACGGCGTAGGCGTCGGCGGAGCACTCGAGTCCGGCGGCGGAACGCGCATTTCCGGCGGCGGTGGCGGCGGCGGCCGGTTCGGCGGCGGCGGCGGTGGCGGCGGCGGCTTTTCCTTCTGTTCGATTTCGACCTTAACGGCGTCGGAATCTTCGAACAGATCGCTGATCGCGCTGAATTGCTGCGTGAGCGCCATATAGATTAGGCCCGCGCAGATCAGGGCCGCCAAGCCGAGCGAGATGAGGCGAAGTTGGACCATGCGCCTTACCCCTCAATCGCTAGTTCGGAGAAGATGCCCACTTTGGCGAATCCTTCTTCCTGGAGGCGGCTCATGACGTTCACAACGTTCGCGTACGCCGTCGTCTGATCAGCACGCACGAAAATCCGCGCTTCCGCGTAAACGTCTTCGACATTCAGCGCAGGATTGTTGCGGATCGCGTGATCGAGGGTGACTCGGGCGATCTCGGACATTTGCACCGTTTCCTCATCGACGAAGATGATCATGCCCCCCGGCGTTTCGCGGATGCCCACGATCGTCGGGTTGAGACCTTCGAGCCGGATCGGAACCGGATTCGGCGGCGGCAAGTCGACGCGAATGTCGACTGTCGGGATAGGCGCGGTGACCATGAAGATGATGAGCAGAACAAGCAGGATGTCGATGAACGGGATCACGTTCGGATCCGTCATCGGGCCGCCTTTACCGCCCCCGGAGGTTTTCCCAGCCATGGGCTACATCCTCCGGTCTTCGGCAACGAGGCCGATCTTGGTGAAGCCGCGGTCTTGCAGCCGGTTCATGACGCGAACGACGTTGCGATACTCGAGTTCCCCGTCAGCGCGGATGTAGATGCGCTGATCTTTGACCTCGTAATCATCTTCGGCGATCTGCGGCGAATTCGTACGAACCGCTTGGTACGTCTGCTCGCCGAGCGTCTCGAACGACACTGCATCGTTCATGACAAAGACTTCGAGAGAGCCATTACGCTCGGTGACCGATATCCAGGTCGGCCGAGGCGGCCGCTTGGATGGTTCGATCCGCGAGGTCGGCATATCGACTTCGATATCCACGCTCGAGATCGGCGCTGCGATCATGAAGATGATCAGCAGCACCAGCATGACGTCGATGAACGGAATAACGTTCGGATCGGCCGTCACCTCGGCGCGGTTTTTCTTGCCGCCCCCAGTAGATAGTTTTCCCGCCATTGCGGATCCTCCGTTAATTCAGTGGATCAGCCGGCGCGACGGTCCATGTCACGCGACACGAGCGCAATGAATTCAGCGGCGAAGTCATCCAGCTTCTGGCCTTGCTTCGAAATTTGCTTGGCGGCGAAGTTGTAGATGAGCACCGCCGGAATAGCGGCGGCGAGACCGGCGGCGGTGGCCAGCAGAGCGCCGGCGATACCGGGCGCGACGACCGCGAGCGACGTGGTTTGCGTCTTAGCGATACCGACGAATGCGACCATGATGCCCCAGACCGTACCGAACAGGCCGATAAACGGTGCGTTCGCGCCGATCGACGCCAAGAAGGTCATCGACGATCCGAGATCTTCGAGATGCTCGTTCTGGCGGGTCTGCATCGACGAGCCCACACGCTGCATGGTGTGATCGCGTGCGTCGCGCATGGTGTAGAGGCCGAGGTCCTGCGTGCGGCGAACTTCGCCCATGCCGGCGTCGAACATCGACTTGATGCCGGAGTTCGGCAGCTTGCGGACGATAGCTTCAGCTTCTTCGACCGAGTTCGCCTTGCGGAACGCGGTGAGGAATTCTTTGGTTTGGCTGGAGGCCTTACGCATCACGTAAATCTTCTCGAAGAGAAGTGCTACGGCGTAGATGGCGCAAAGGGCGAGGATCGCCATGACGCCGAGTTCGACCGCGTTCAGGTCCTGAACGAGTTCCATAAGGCTCACTTCGGAGTGGCCCGAGGCCTCAGCGGTGGCTTCCGCGCCGCGCTCTTTAGCGGCTGCGAGTTCCGCTGCCGACGGTGCGGCCGCGACCGGAGCTGGCGGAGGTGTTGCGGGCGCTGCGCCCGGTTGTGCGGCCGGCGCCGCGCCTTGCTGAGCGACCATCAGCAGCGAAGAAATCAAGCTCATTGTCTGCCCTTTTGCCTCTGCCTTAAAAAATCTATCTGGCGAACCGTGAGAGCGCTTACAGCACCCACGCGGTCACGCCGCCTTATTCGTCTGATGCGGGAAATGGCGATTGGGGCATTCTTGACCCGCCCAAGGGTCGCGAACGCTTCCTCCACCTATCGACTTCCTGGACTGCCGTTACCCGCACGGTCTTTTTGTCCCAGACGGCATCTGCTGCCCGGCGCCTAAATTTTCGGAAATGGCGCCCTTGTCAACGTCTCCCACGCAGTGAGCGATCCTTACGGGTCGCCCTTCCCCCACCTTGCCGTGATGCCCCGTAGGCATCCTCACGCGCAACCAAAACTTTCGTGATCGTCATGTGTTCCCGCAGCCCTAAAAAGGCGACAGTTTCGGTATCCCCAGCGGCAAGAGAGGCTTCGTTTCATGGCTATGTCCGTCCAGGCGCTAGAGAATTTGCTTCGCGACGCGTTTCCGGACGCTGAAATACGCATCGACGATCTGGCTGGCGACGGCGACCATTATCGCGCTGTTATCCGCTCGGACGCCTTTCAAGGCAAAACCCGCGTCGTTCAACACCAGATGGTCTACGCCGCTCTCAAGGGCGCCATGGGCGGCGAATTGCACGCTTTGGCGCTTGAGACCGCGCCGAAGAGCGCTTGATGCGCTGCGCGGGCACTCTTAAGTGCGACCTCTAGGAGCCTCCATGTCAGACGCCATCGACACCATCCGCCGCACAGTCGCTGAAAACGACGTCGTCCTCTTCATGAAGGGCACGGCCGATCAACCGCAGTGCGGCTTCTCCAACCAGGTCGTGCGCATCCTCGATCACGTTGGGGTTGAGTATGTCGATGTGAACGTGCTCGCCGACGAAGACGTCCGCCAAGGCGTGAAAGAGTTCTCGGACTGGCCGACGATCCCGCAGCTCTACGTGAAGGGTGAGTTCATCGGCGGCTGCGACATCGTCCGCGAGATGTTTCAGACTGGCGAATTGAAGACATTGTTCGCCGACAAAGGCGTCGGCGTAACCGCCTAAGCGGTACGCCGCTCTTCCGGGCGCGCGGTCACACTCAAGCTGAGCTTCACAATCGCGCCGTCACGCAACGCTTGCAGCTCAACGCGCCTGCCGATGCGATCGCGCGTCAGCAGCTTGTGAATCACGTCAACTGAGGGCGTTGCGACCCCATCAAGCGTCAGCACGACATCGCCGGGGCGCAGGTCCGCCGCTTCCGCCGGCCCGCCGCGCGACGCCGCAACAACAAGCACACCGCTGCCCGCGTCTAGATTGAGCCGCCGCGACAAAGCACGCGAGAGTTCTTGTGTTTGGCCGGCAATGCCAAACCAGCCGCGCGTCACGCGTCCCTCGCGCATCAGCTCAGGCACCACGAACCGCGCCGTATTGCTCGGCACTGCGAAGCAAATCCCTTGCGCGCCGCCGATAATCGCCGTGTTGATGCCAACCACCGCGCCATACGCATCAACCAACGCGCCGCCCGAATTGCCGGGATTGAGCGCGGCATCGGTCTGGATCACGTCCTCGATCAAACGCCCGCTCTCGCCACGCAATGTGCGCCGCAGCGCCGAGATCACGCCAACGGTCACCGTCGCCTGCAGACCCAGCGGATTGCCGATCGCGACCGCGAGTTCGCCAACCTTCAAAGCATCGGAATCGCCAAGCTCCGCCGCACGATGGCCGTGCCCAGCCAAGCGCAACAGCGCCAAATCCGTATCAGGGTCCGTACCGACAACATCAGCCTGAGCAATGCCGCCATCATGCAGCACCGCCTCTATGCGCCCCGCGCCGTGCACGACGTGATTGTTAGTGAGCGCATAGCCGTCCGGCGAAATGATTACGCCGGAGCCCGCGCCATCGTAGAGATCGCGCCCGCTTCTGGTGCGTCGAACGCCAATAACAGCGGGGCCGATCTCCTCGACCACCTTGATGACAGTTTCTGAAAATCCGTCTCGCGGACCGCGGCGACGCGCCGGCGAAACGAGCGTGCTCTTGTGACCGAACATGGAGCGAAACGTAGGAACCGCAGCACCATCGCGCTAGCCCCGCTTCCGCGCTTGGGCGGCATAGCCTACATCCGGACGATGCCACCTCTTCCCCAAGCACCCGCGCGCTCGTTCAACTTCTTCACTTGGCTGCGCAATTCGTTCCTGACCGGTATCGCGCTAGTGTTGCCGTTCGTGGTGACGGCGTGGCTGATCTGGCTCGTGGTCACGCTGATCGACACGCGCGTCGAGCCGCTCGTGCCGCCCGAACTCAATTTCCTGACACGCTTCCCTGGCGGCGGCTTGCTGCTGGCGATTGCGGCGCTGACCTTGATCGGCGCGCTGGCTGGCAATCTCGTCGGCCGCTGGATCGTCAACACGGCTGACGCGGGCATCGCCAACCTGCCGCTTGTGCGCACCATCTATGGCGGCGCCAAACAAGTGTTCAAACAAGTCGCCGCCCCTGAGCGCACCTCATTCAAGCAAGCCGTGCTGGTCGAATTCCCGCTTCCCGGCTCCTACGCCATCGGCTTCATCACCAACGAAGACACAAGCGAAGTCGCAGACGATATCGGCGCTGATCTCGTCGCCGTCTATGTCCCGCAGGCGCCGATCCCGACATCGGGCTTTCTGCTCTACCTGCCGCGCGCCTCACTGAAGCCGCTCGCGATCCCACCGGACGAAGCATTGAAGCGCGTCATCTCGCTCGGCATCATCCGCAAAGAGCCCAGCGTCAACGGCAAGTGAGCGCTACTCGATCTTGATGGCTTTGGGATCGAAGTCCGCTTCCGGATAGCGCGGGTTCATCTGCTCTAGCGTCTGACGCACGACGCTGGCGATGATCGCATTGCGCCGCCACTTCTTATCCGCCGGCACAACGCGCCACGGCGCGTCCGACGTCGAGCACCGATCAAGCATGATTTCATAGGCGCGCTGATATTCGTCCCACAGCTTGCGATCCTCTAAATCACCGGCATTGAACTTCCAGCGCTTCTCGGGTTCATCGAGCCGTGCTTGCAGCCGCTCACGTTGCTCGTCTTTCGAAATGTTCAGCATGAACTTCAGAATCGTCGTGCCGTTCTCGACCAGGTGCTTCTCGAACGCATTGATCTGATCGTAACGCTGCTCGATCGCCTCGGCGGCCGCCAACTTCCGCACGCGCCCGACCAGCACGTCTTCATACTGAGAACGATTGAACACGCCGATATGCCCGCGCCGCGGCGCGGCTGCGTGAATGCGCCAGAGATAATCGTGGGAAAGCTCGATATCCGTTGGCCGTCCAAACGCTGTGACATGCACGCCCAGCGGTCCGCTGCGATTGAACACGCCGCGGACCGTGCCGTCTTTGCCCGACGTATCGATGCCCTGCAGGATCACCAGCAGCGCACGCGAGCCTTCAGCGAACAAGCGATCCTGCAGCGTATCGATCGCCTTGGCGTTGTCCTTCGTCGCCTTCTCGGCCGCCTCGCGATCGGGAAAGAGCTCCTCGCCGACGGTGTCGCGCTTCGAGAGCTTAGATTTCTCGCCTGGGTCAACGAGAATGGCGGCGTCGATGGTTTTGAAATCGCTCATCGGCGCAATAGGCATTGGGCAATGGGCAGTAGGCAATAGCCGACATGAAAAAGGGCGGCGACGCTTCACGCACCGCCGCCCCTAATGCCTATTGCCGACTGCCTGCCGCCTTATGAAGCGTAGTATTCGACGACGAGGTTCGGTTCCATTTGGACCGGATACGGCACGTCCGAGAGCACCGGGACGCGGCTGTAGCGCGCCGTCATGCTCTTGGTATCCACTTCGATGTAGTCCGGCGTGTCACGCTCGCCGCTGGCGATCGCTTCAAGAACCAGCGCCATCGAGCGAGCTTTGTCGCGGATCTCGAGCACGTCGCCGACCTTCACCAGGTAAGACGGGATCGTCACGCGACGGCCGTTCACCTTGACGTGGCCGTGGTTCACGAACTGACGCGCCGAGAAGACGGTCGGCGTGAACTTCGCGCGATAGACCACCGCGTCGAGACGGCTCTCGAGCAGACCGATCAGGTTTTCAGCCGTGTTGCCCTTGCGGCGCGCGGCTTCTTCGTAGGTCTTGCGGAACTGCTTTTCGGTGATGTTGCCGTAATAGAGGCGCAGCTTCTGCTTGGCGACCAGCTGGAGGCCGAAGTCAGAGGTCTTGCCCTTGCGGCGCTGGCCGTGCTGGCCCGGGCCGTACTGGCGCTTGTTCACCGGCGACTTCGGACGACCCCAAAGGTTTTGTCCGAAGCGACGGTCTGATTTGTATTTCGCTTGAATACGCTTCGTCATGCGCTGATCGCGCCTTCTTCCGTGACGGGGACCGGCGACCTCACAAACGAGATCGCGACTGCCCTGGCGGTGAGCCCGTCAACCAGTATTTCCGGCCTCAGAATGAACCGAGGCTCGGGAAAGCGGGGCTTTTGGCGGAAGCCCGTCCCGAAGTCAATTGCTGGGCGGAGGCGCGGGCCGGGGCAGAATGAGTTGGTCATAGACAATCACCCAGCCATCGCCGCGATGCTGCCAGACCCGCGCATAGAGCCCCTCGGCATCGCCGCTTTCCGCCGGCCAACGCGCGCTTCCCAATACCATCACCAGATCCCCGGCTTCCGAGGCTTCGATCCGATAAAGAGCGCGGACGATGCCCTCAGGGTCGGCGGCAACACCTGAAGCTGGCGGCGCACGCGTCCGATAGACCCGCGCATCCGCCGCAAAAGCCGGATCATCGCGCGCCTCCAACGCCCGCACTTCCGCCACAGCGGCCGGAGCTCCGCCCGGAACCGCGACGCCCGCTTCGAGCGACGGCACGACTGCCGCATCCGGCGCAATCTGGTTGGGACGCTCGATCGGCCCGACGCCGCCATCATAAATCCAACGCCAGCCGCCATCCGGCTGGCGGCGCCAAACCGTGAAATAGTGCCCGCGCGGCGTCCGCGCTTCATCGGAGCTGACCACGCCTGTCGTGAAGCCGAGATCGCCCGACTGCGCTATTCCCGCAAAGGCCGGCCACCAGAACAGGTTGCGGTTGCCGTCATCCGGCGTCTCGGCAAGCGTCTGCGGCGCGTTAGCGTAGCCGCTTTGTTGAGCGATCTCGCCGTCCGGGGCGGCGAACGCGCGGAACGCCGGAACCCAACCAGCCTCGCTTGCACGCGCCGCAAACGCGCGCTCGGCAGCCACGACGACATCGGCGTTGACGGGCGCCGAAGGCGCGGTGGCGCTCGTGCATGCAGCAAGTGAAAGGGCAAGCACAAGAGCTCTCATGCGTCCAATCGAGCGCCTGCCAAACGCCAGCGTCAACTCACCACGCGACGACCGCACCTGCACCCGAGACAGTTGCCTTAACGCTTCCTAAAGCGCGCCGTCTCAGAGCTAGAGTGTTCAAGGGAGCTGGCGCGCGTGACTGTGGTCCTGCGGCACAATGAAAGCATGGAATTGAACCGTGTCGACTATATCGGCTCGGTGACCTCGGCTGAACTTGTCGACTTCGCGCATTTCAACGCCGCCAACCCAAGCTGGGTCACTTACGACTGCCTAAGCGTGGTCGAACCCGGCTCTGATTTTCTGAGCGTGGACTTCCGCGAACTGGACGCCCTGCTCACGAAATACCGCACCATCTTTCAGCCGCTGAATTTCCTGATCCTGCGCCGCGCCGCCTGGCTCTGCCGCAGCGAAGCCGCCCTCCGTCACGTGCGCCACTGGACCAGTGACCCGCAGGACAAGCGCACAGCGATGTCAAGCGACGTACGCTTGTTCGAAAGCTACGAGACCGCCGCAGATTGGCTGCTCCTACGCGCCGGCGAAATCGACAAGGTCAAAGCCGGCGAGGGCTTCATTGAAATCCACCGCGCCGATGCGCCCGTTGCAGCGCACAGCCGTTGAGAGACCGCGATGCCGATCGTCATTCGCCACAATTCCCAACTTGAACTCAGCCGCGTCGAGTATTTCGGCGTCATCCGCGCGCAGGACCTGCACGATCACGCCGCCTACAATGCCGCCAATCCGGTCTGGCTCGGCTTCGACTGCATCAGCGTCATTCATGACGACGTCAATCCGACCAGCATGTCGAAAGCCGATCTAGACTCCGTTTTCGTCGCCCACCGCGAACTCTTCGAGCCACTCGGCCTGCTCTTCATGCGCCGCTCCGGTTGGGTGTGCATGAGCCCCATCGGCCAGCAGTTTCTTGGCCATTGGCTAAACAAGCGAAACGCCGACAAAAGCCCCTGGGCTGATGTCCGTCAGTTCGACAGCTTCGAAGCCGCAAGCGAATGGCTGCTGCTCAACGCCGAAGGCGCCGCAACTCTAAAGGCTGGCAAAGACTTCGCCGAAATTGCGCGCTTCGACATTGGCCCAGCACGCGGCCGCTGATTAGTCCGCCGGTGGCGCATCCAGCTCATACTGGCTTTGCAAATAGTTCTGCAGACCCATCTGATCGAGGTTCTGAAGTTGCGTCTCAAGGAAGTCGATGTGCTCTTCGGTGTCGTCGAGCAACTCCGTCAGCATGTCGCGCGAGACGTAGTCCTGCTTTTGCTCACAGAGCGTGATGCCGGCTTTAATGTCGGCATGGCCGGTCTTCTCGGCGTTCAAATCCGCAGCCAAACGCTCCGGCACGCTTTCGCCGATCTGCAGCTTGTTCAAATTCTGTAGGTTCGGAAAACCTTCGATGAGCAGGACGCGCTTAATGATGCGGTCCGCGTGCTTCATCTCTTCGATGGATTCTTCGTACGTCTTCTTGCCGAGCTTGGCGTAGCCATCGCTCTCGTACATCCGAGCATGCAGGAAGTACTGATTGATCGACGTCAGCTCGTTCGTCAGGATCTTGTTGAGCTGCTTAATGACGTCCGCATCGCCCTTCATCGCGCCTTACTCCGCCGCGACGAGGCTCCGCTTACCGCAGGCCATACCGCCGCTAGAAATGCCATCGGCGATCTCAGGGAGGCAGCGCCCGCAAGCTGGCTCGCACCCATGATGGGCCAGCACGGCTTCCGGACCTGTCGCTCCTGCGGAAATGGCTTCGTCCACTTCCGCCCGAGTCACACCGTTACAGTTGCAGACGTACATCCCGCATTTCTCTGTAAGCAAAGACATTTTCGGCGACTGAGAGTCAGGCGCAAAGAAAACTTAGCCAGTCGAGAACGTTCCTGCAAGTCATTCGCAGCAGTAGGGGGAATGTTCCAGCGCCGCACCCTCAGCCAATGGCTTTAGCCATCGCCGCCAGGCCGGTTTCCATGGTCGCGGCCTGCATCTCGGCCATGCCGTCCGGGAGGAAATCCACGGTCCAAACGAACCGGCTCCCCTCGCCGTCCTCAACCACCTGGGCCGCGGCGCTATAATGCTGGATCTTAGGGTGATCGGTGATGGCGTACACCAAGCGCCGCTCGGCATCGTTCGAACTGACCAGCCACTCACGAACTTCCGTGCCGTTGGCGAACGTCACCACGCGCGCCCCGCTCGGCTCCATCTTCGTCGCCGCCACGAAGCCCGGCGCCATTTCGTGCACCGCCTCGAACTTGCGAAGCACCGCCCAAACCTCATCCGCCGAACGCGCACTCCGAAACTCTTTCCTGACCGTCGCCATGAGCATCTCCTCTTGGCCGCATCTCGCCAGAAACGGACGCAGGAGTCTCGCCGCTTCCGGACGCGTTCATTTTGTCGGCGCTCAGTTTGGCGCGGCGCTCGCTTCCGCATTGTCGAGGAAAGGCTGGAACTCGTCGCTTAGCGTCGCCAGATTGCCAACGGTCGTCTTCAAGTCGGCAACGCGTAGCCGCAGCAGCATGAGCAGCGTTTGATCGGCGCGCAAGGCCGCGGCGGCCTCGCGCAGCGCGGACGGCGGCAGGTCAAGCGCGCATTCGTAATCGAGCGAATCTACGATGCTGCGATAGTCCCCAACGACAGGGATGCGATCGCCGCAGGCGTCGGCGAGCGCGTCCTGCACCTCCATTGGAACGATCATCCGAAAGCGTTCTCTGTATTGCGATATCTCGCCAAGTGCGAGGTCGTTCAGGAGTTGCGCGTTGAAGATGCGCATGGCGCCGCCGCGCAGTTCTGCATCTTCAATCAAGCCGATGGCGCCGGTCGATGTCAGCTCATCATACGTTGCGCGGCGCCTCACGTTTCGTTTGTATTGCGTGGCGCGATAGGCGGCTATCAGGAGCGCCTCGTCCGACATACTTGTTCGCCGCTCAAGAACAGCCAGAGCCCGCTCGGCATTGGCCAAGACCTCGTCGTAGTACTCGATGTAGAATTGGTAGCCCCAGGCTTCTTCGCGGAGATCGGTGACTAGGCGTTCGCTGAACTCCGCGCCTTGCTGACGCATTAGTCGCGTCGCATTCCAGTTCGACACCTCAGTCGCCACGAGCACGCCGACCACCACGATCAAGAAGTCGATACCAATCGCCGTCCATTCCTGCTTGCGGAAATGCGCGATGATGCGGCGGAGGATCATAGCTGGTCATCCACGCGGTCGATGAGAGATTGCGCGCGGCCTAGGTCAAAGCCCGCAAGCTCTACGGCCATCCTCTGCGTATCGGCCCAGTACCGCAGCGCGTCCATGATCTCCTGATCCGCCGCGAGCTGACGGATAATTTCGGCAACACCAGTGACGCCTTCGGGGGCCGGGCAGTCGATGAAAGTCGTCACGCCAGCTGACTGTTGATAGCAGGCTTGCCAGTAATAGCGCATGATGTCCGAGCGCATGCGGCCGCGCACCATTTCGCGATACTCAGGCAACACGTGGTAAGGGCCCTCGCCGCCCCGGCGCGCCGCAACGAGGACATAATAGTCCGCCAGCGCGCTGCGGAGGTCGGCATCGGGAATAAGTCTAAGCTCGCCAGCGCTGCGCAGTTCGAAATACGTCGTGTCAACGAAGGAGAGTTGGAAGGACTGGCTGGCATGAAGGAAAGCCCGCAGGATTTCCCAGTCCGTTGCGCCAGCGGGCGCGCCTGTCTCGGCGTAGCTGATCGCCACGTACCCTTCTCTGGCGCCCGTCTGCCAAAGGCCCCTGTGCCGTTCCAGCTCGGTCATGTCTGCGACCAACTCGGCGCGTATGCGTGACAGATATTCCCGCGAACGCTCTGCTTCGGCGCGGGCCTCATTCCAGTTGTTCACCTGCAAACCGAGAAACACGCCGAGCACCACCATCAGCGTTTCGATGGTGACGGTGAACCAGTCCTGCCGGCGAAAGGCCTCGGCGGTGCGGCGGAGGATCATCGGCACCTCACTTCATTAAGCGGCTCATCGCCCAGCATCCGCTGTATCTCGCGCACCTGCCGCAACGAAGCGTCTTCCCACTCAAGAAATATGCGCTGCACTTCGCGCAATTCAAAAACCGCTTCCCGAAACTCCCGGTCGGCCAGCATGGCGTCGAAATCATAATCGCCGATGGCGGAAAAGTGGAACGAGAGGCGGCTGTCCTGATCAGACCGGAAATGATCGCGCTGCAAATCATAATCGAACCGGTTGGTGAACGGCCGTATATAGTTGGTGGCGATCAATTGGAGATCGTCACCGGACCCGGACGCCGTCTCACGAGATCCTTCATATTCGATCAGCGCCGCGCGGAGCTGATCATCGCGGAGCAGCTCCATACTCCCGCTGGACAACAGCTCGCTCAACGTGCCTGAGGCCTTATTCGTCGAGGCGTTCATATAGCCGAATCGCAAGCCGTTCTCGAAGCGCGCCCTATCTTCAGGGTCGAGGCGCCCGGCCTCCAGCGCCTCGGCGATGACCTGTAACCCGTCCAGCGCGCGGCGATGCCAACACACGCCGTGGCTGACGGAAAAATCGAGCGCCTGAAAATCGCTGCGCAATGCAGCGATCGCAAACGCCTCTCTTGTGCGTTCGGCCCGTGCCTCGTTCCAGTTGTTGACCTGCAAGCCGACAAAGACGCCGAAGACAACGATCACAAAATCGATCGCGATGGCCGTCCATTCCTGCTTGCGGAAATGCGCGATGACACGGCGCAGGATCATCTGGACTTCCCCCAGTTTGCTGGAACTAAAGCATGAAGGACTTCGCGGCGATATGCCAAAGTGGGCGAGTGCCAGGTGAACGCCCGACCCGGGCCAACTTAAGTCGTTGCACAGAGCTCGACGACTGCCTCACTCGCTCGATCGCAAACGCATCTCTCGATGCGGTCGTTCATTCCGCGTGTTCGATGCCAAGAATCTCATCAAGGCGATCGTGAACCGCCGTGAGCCGAGTATTCCACGGCTCCAGCGCATCCCGCACAAACCCATCGAATGTATCCGCGTTTTCGCTGAGGTTGTTCAGGAAGCGCTGATCTCTCCGCATGGCGTCCGCATCGCACGTCGCGCGCGACCAGACCTCTCCCTGCGTGTCATCGTAATAGGACTCCAGCTGAATAAGCGCCGGATACTTGTCCGGAAGGGAGTGCTGGTCGCGCGTCCCCCAACTGCGCCAGTATGACAGGACTTCGAGCGCTTGGCGGAAATTGGCAAGGTCGCTGACCAATTGCCGGTCACGGATTATGTCCAACCTTCCCGAACTCAGGAGTTCGTTGAACGACGGGATTTCCGGCGCTGTCAGGACATAATCGTGACTGAACGCGATATAGACACATTCCTGATCCGTCAGATTCCGTCGATCCCTTTGGCCGAAAAGCACCGCCATACCTTCGACGATCCCATCGCGCTGTGCGAAGCGTCGTTCGCGCAAGCGTGCGCTTCTGGCTTCCGCTTCAATAACATCGTTATGAAGACGCTGCAGGAATACCCGCTCGTCAGCGCGGGCATTTTGGGCTTCATTCCAATTGCTCACCTGCAGACCAAGAAAAACCCCGAGCACCACAATCAGCGTCTCGACCGTGACGGTGAACCAGTCTTGCCTGCGAAAAGCTTCGGCAAAGCGGCGCAGGATCATGAGGCGCGCTCCGGCGGCGGCAGGCGCTGCAAGAGGCTGTCGATCTGCTCAACAGTCGTCGCGCTGCGGATCAGCCAATCCCTGTTCAGGTCGACCATCTCCCAGACCGCGCCGCGAAGCTCCAGGTTCTCGCAATGCTCGAGAGGATCAAACTCAGCGCGAACCCATGAATCGAATTCTCCAGCGTCCCGGTCGATGCTCTCAACGGAATCGCTCGCAAAAGAAAAGGCGATGGACCTCCACATGATCCTGCCCGCCGCCAACTGGTCCGCACGCCCTCCCAATGCGCCTTGATTGTCCGCTTCGATGAGCGCGTAGAGACGGGAGACATCCTCCTTCAGCTCCCTGTTCGACAAGCGCGAAAACATGCCGAGCGATGTCAGCTCGTCATAGGCGGTCCTTTGAACATTCACCTGACTGGTGCGCTGATAGCGGGCGAGCGCATATTGAACGAGCGCCGGGTCCGCCTCGATCGGCCGGCAAGACTCAAGCGCGCGGAATATGGCGACCCAGCCGTCATGCGTTCTTTGGGCTATGGTGTCTGCGAAGACAAATGAGTCGCGCATGCTGCGCAGGTCGCCGGCGAGTTGGGCGATAAGCACCGCCTCCTGCCGGCTCGCCGCCCGCTCCTCGTTCCAGTTGTTCACCTGCAAACCGAGAAACACGCCGAGCACGACGATCAGCAAATCGAGGCCGATAGCCGTCCATTCCTGCTTGCGGAAATGCGCGATGATGCGGCGGAGGATCATTGGTCCGCTTCGATCCTGTTCAAGACGGCCTGTGTTTCGTCGATTGCGCCAGTGAGGATCTCGATCGCGCGATCTTTCAGCCAATAGTGCATCGCGGCGTGACGGGTCATGAGCGCCCGATTGGCCCGAATGTAGCTAGCCCAAGTTTCAGGTGACCGTTCGGCGATCACATCAGCGAGTCGGGCGTCAAACAGAAACGCATCCACGCGCATGATGTAGTCGGCATCGGCCGGCGAGACGAAAGCGAGGTTCACCGAGAAAGAACCATTACTGCTCTCATAGAACGTGTCCAAGTCGATCAGCGCTTCGCGCAATTGTCTGTCCCGAATGATATCCAGATTGCCTGTCGACCGTAGCTCCTCGAACGTTGCCCGCGTCGGGCTGAATGCCGCTAAAAACACGCCTTCGGTCAGGTAGCCCTGTGTGGCGCTCAACAGCTCCGCATCCGGTGTGGATGGCGCTTCGATAGCAGATATGAACCTCTCAAGCGCACGTCGCGATGCCGTTGCTGCTTCAAGTTCCGCTTCAAATGTGGAGATGCTAGACCTCAGGTCCTCAGCCGTCCGAGAAATGTAGGATTGCTCAAGGGCCCGCATGCGCGCGGCATCGTTCCAATTGCTTGCCTGCAGACCGAAGAACACGCCGATGACAACGATCAGAAAATCGAGTCCCACGGCGAACCAGTTCTGCGCCTTTACGTGTTCAGTTATGCGACGGAGGATCATCGGCGTTGCTCTGCTTCAATCGCGGCGATCAGCGCCTCGGCACTTCTGCGCATCCGCTGCATCGCCAATACCTGGTAGGCGCTGCCGGTCCAGTACGTTTCCAGCTCCGCGCGGAAGCGCGGATCGCTGGACGCAAGTGCGCCAAGCTCGTCTACTGTCACACGGCCTGTCAGTGATACGCCAAGGCGGAGGCGGGACTCGTTGACCATCGCCGCGTGACTCAACGCTGCGCCTTCGAGATTGTTGGCTTCTGTCATCGCCGCATAATAAGTCTGCGTTTGGCGGGCGAGATCGCGGTTGCGTATCAATCCGAGATCACCCGTGGAAATGAGCGCCTGAAAGGTCTCGCGCGATCCATCGAGATCCGGCGTATTGGTCAGCTGGATGTTGGCTTCATAGGGATCATCGCTCTGAAAGGGCGGCGCCGGATCGAAAGTGAAAGTAACCGCGTCAAATGTCAGCGTTCGGCGGGGTTCGGCGTCAGCCAGTGCAAGAATTCTCTCCAACGCGCCCATGCGAATTTCGGCGGTGCGCTTGATGGAATCAATCTCGGCTAGATCAGCGTTCAGGTCTTCGATCAGCTCGGACAGGTAGAGCGCCTCCTTTGCGCGGTCGGCGCGCTGCTCATTCCAAGCCGTGATCTGAAATGCGATCAAGATGCCGACGACGACGATGATGAAGTCCAGCGCGACCGCGAACCAGTTCTGCGCTTTGACGTGTTCGGAAAGACGGCGGAGGATCATTGAGACGTCTCGTCGTGCTGTATTTCAAGGACGCGGTCGAGGTCGACATGGAGTTCTGAAAAAGCGGCGTGCACGGGCGCAACCAAATTGCTAAGGCTATCCTGAAAATCACGGTTGTTTACGATGGCGTTCAGGAATCGCTGGTTCGTCCGCATGTTTTGCAGGTCGCACACAGCGCTCATGCGGACCTCGCCGTCCTCATCAACATAATTGCTGAGGGCGATCAGGTCGGGGAATGCCTGGCTGGGATCGACAATCGTGCCCAGCTCCTTGCTCACATGGTCATTGATCTGCTCAACGCCCTGCGACAGGGCCGCGATAGATGCGCGCAAATCAGGGTCGGTAATTGAGCCGTACCCGGGGCCTGCCTGCAGTACGCCGAGCGTCGGCAGCAAGGGAATGCGCGTTGACGATATGAACGATGACGCAATCGCGATGCATTCCTGGGGCGTGAGCGGCGCATCGCCATCGCCCGTGATCCGCTCGTATGCCGCTGTCAGATCGATGACCCTCTGCTGCTGTCTTTCACGGTGGGTCCCGATCGACACTTCAGCAAGAACGACATCCTGATGCAGGCGCTCAAGCAACTGCACTTCCGCGGCATGCGCCTTTCGCATCTCATTCCAATTGTTGACCTGCAGACCGACGAAAACACCGATAACGACGATTACAAAATCGATCGCGATGGCGGTCCATTCCTGCTTGCGGAAATGCGCGATGATGCGGCGGAGGATCATCGCACGCTCAGAGTCCCATGCCGTCCGGCAAAGCGCACTGCGCCTCGCGGCGAATGAAAACAGTACGCGGCTCATCGACAAGATACGCCATCACGAGCGCACGTCCGGTCGCACGGTCGATATCCCAGACTTCCTTGATCGCGTCGGACACCACCATGATGAGCACCCGCTCATCGCCAACGCTGAACAAGCCGGCGGTCTGATCCAGCGTGGCGCGATCCGTCTCCGTGTCGAGCGCGATCACGACATCGACGGGGTCGGGGTAGGTCAGCCTCATCATGACGCTGCGGGTCATTGAATAAACGTCTGAGGCCTCCTGGCGGCATTGAAGCTGGATCGTCTCCGCCAAAGCCTGCCCCGCCCAAGCCCAAGCCAAAGCGCTAAGCGCGCACGCCAAAGCCGTCTTTTGCACCATGAGTCTCTCCCCTGGACTGCACACTACCGCCTTTTCCTGGCGTCGTCGCTTGGGCTTCGCGTCGCCTTGCGCTAAGAGCCCCGCCTCAATGTCCGCAAAAGCCCCAACCATCGGCGTCGTTAGCCTCGGCTGCCCCAAAGCCCTCGTCGACAGCGAGCGCATCATCACGCGCCTACGCTCCGAGGGCTATCAGCTCAGCGGCTCCTACGAAGGCGCCGACCTCGTCGTCG
>CAYZIJ010000012.1:0-66320 GCA_964478365.1 uncultured Terricaulis sp. | reverse complement strand
CCCTTGGCTTCGGTCAGCAGCTTGGCTTTCGAGCGGCCAAAGCCCATGGCGCCGCCGCGTCCGCCGCCCTGCATCTGACGCATGAAGAACAACCAGACGCCAATCAGCAACAGCATCGGCAGAATGCTCAGCATGATCTCGCCAATGGTCGGGCGGCCTTGCGGGCGATCGGTGTTCACTTGCACGCCAGCCGCATCGAGGCGGGTAACGACGTTGGCCATCGTGCCGGCCGGCAAATAGGTGATGTAGCGCTTCTGATCGGACGCTGTTGAGACGATCTGATCGGGCAACGTGGTGACGCTGGTGATCTGACCCGCATCGACGCGTTGCATCAATTGCGAATAGCCCAGTGGTTCTGTGTCGCGCGTCGCGGGATTGCCGCCATTAAGCGCGGTAACGAGAACGATGATGACCACAGCAATTGCGGCCCAGATGAGCATTGTGCGGACGGGCATGAAACGACCTTCTGCGCGCGCGCCAGCGTGCCTCGTTGGCGCGGAAAGACTTCATTCAGCAAGATAGGGACAGCGCCCCGCCCTGAACACCCCTTACTCTGCCACAGGGCAGGTCAAGGTCCGATGAACGGAAAAGCGGAAAATTAGCCAGAGTTTCCAGCTGTTAATCTTGTCCAAGCACGTGCTTCGCGCGCTCCTTAAGCAACCAATGCGGCGCGGCGGCGGCGAGCGATGCGCGTTCTTCACCGCGTTCCAGCTCCGGCGTCGCGTTCTTGCCGGCCACCACGAACCAGCCGGGCTCAGTCACCTTGAGCGCGACGCGGCCGTCCCACACCGTTTCCACGCCCGCTTCAAGCGGCAAACGCGGGATCGCGCGGGCGCCGTCGGCGCGGCCAAAGACGGCCCCGCAGTCGCGGGAGATACGGATCTCATCGCGATGGCGGCGCACCACCGCGCCGCCAAGCGTCATCGCCGTGAACGGCCGCTTTTTGCTAAACATCAGCGCGTTGAGGATGCGCACGCGGCGCGGATGTGGAACATAGCCAGCGCCGCTCGCGGCCGCGATCAACGCCACCATGGCGCGCTCGTGCGTCACACTGAGCGGCTTCCAATCTGCGATCTCAAATGACGCGGTTGCGTACTCAATACTGACGTGGCGGGTGATGAGATCGTTGGCAGCCGCATCAATTTCGGCGGCGAAGGGCGCGATGCGCTCGGCGATTGCGGCAAGACGCATCGGGTCGAAGCCAGCGGCCTCTTCCGCCGCCAAACGCTGACGGACCACGACGCGCTCGTAGTTTACGCTCGCGTTGGACGGATCTTCGATCCAGGCGAGCCGCTGCTGGCGGAGATAGCCGCGTAGCGGTTGGCGGCGTACCTTCAGCAACGGACGCGCCAGCCAAAGGCCGCGCCCCTCAGGCCAGAGCGGCACATAGGTCATCGGCCGCATGCAAATGAGATTGCGCCAAGCACCCTCGCGCGCGGCGCGCATGATGACGGTTTCGGCTTGGTCGTCGCGATTGTGCCCAGTGGCGATCACCCGCGCGCCGACCGCGTTTGCGAGCACGGAGAGCGCCGCGTAGCGGCGCTGGCGCGCGTGGTGCTGGCTGCGGTTGGCGCCCTCTTCCCAAGTCAGCGATGTGATTTGCGCGCGGACGCCCATGTTTTCCGCCATCTGCGCCGTACGCGCGGCGTCATCGACGGAGCCGCGACGCAGACCGTGATCGATAACGCAAGCGACAAGGCGCTCTGGCCCGAAGCGTTCAGCCAGGAGATGCAAGAGCGCGGTGGAGTCGCCGCCGCCGGAGAGCGCGACGACAATCGGCCGGCCCGCGCCAAGCGCCGAGATGCGTTCGGTGGTTAGCGCGTCGAGCATGGCTGCCTGCCGGAAGGCGAGGGGCGCGGACGCCCTCTCCCGCTAGCGCGCGGCGCGCGCTCTATTGCATCGATTGGGAAAGCGCGCCGTGGGCGCGCGGGCGGACGAGGACGTCCGCGCTCCCAACCTTCACGCCCCGCACTGGGCCGCGCGCGCTTCGCGGGCGGCGAGATCGCGGACGTTGCGCGCAGCATTGGGATAGCGGCGCGCGAGGCTGGCGAAAGCCGAGCACGCCCGTTGCGTTTGGCCCAAGCCGACGAGCGCCATACCAAGGCGCACTTGCGCTTCGGGTGCGCGCGGACCTTGGCCATTGCGCTCAAGGTAAAGCAGGAAATTGCTCGCTGCATCTTGGTAATTGTTACGCGCAAGCTGCGTGAACGCGAACCAGAAACGCGCGTCCGCCGCTGTCGATGCGTTTGGGTGCGCTTCGAGGAAATCACCGAATGCGACTTCCGCTTCAGCGTAATTGCCGTTGACCAGCAATTCGCGCGCGCGGCTGTACGATTGTTCGGCGGTTTGTACCGGTTCGACCGCACGCGGCGACGTTGCCGGCTGTGTGCCGGCCGGCACTGAGCCCAGCGTGCCAGTGGCGCGGCGCTGCGCGTCAGTGAGCGACGATTGCTCACCGCTCGTCGGGCGCTGAACGCCACCAGCTGGCGGGGCTGCACCATCTTGCGGCGGCGGTGTCCCGGCCGAGAGATCTTGGTTCACGCCAGCAAGTTCGCCCACCATCGCATTGAGGCGGCGTATCTCACGATCGCGCTGGATGATTTCAAACTGCAGACGCTCAGTCCCGGCGGTAGCCTCGCGGAGCTGGGCTTCCAGCTCTTCGATGCGATCCTGCCGTGCGTCGGCACTTCCATAGGATGGCGGCGGCAGAGCCGTCTGCGCCATCGCCGGAGCGGCAAAGAGAAACCCGGCGGCGACAGCGAGCGTCGCGAACCGGGCGGTTTTCGAGATAGAAGCCAAAGAGATCATGGGTGCGATGCCTAGTCCGGTCCCTCGGGCTAAATTTGGGCGTTTGCTGCCGCCTTCAGTAAAACTGTCAGTCCTGAAGGCGGCGCAAATCTGATTACGACACCGCGCCAGAAACGATCTGGGTGTGCGAGTTGCGGTTCACACTCCAGGCTTCTTCGTTGGCGCGCGGATCGAGCGGACGCTCTTTGCCGTACGACACGGTTTCAACGCGGGTGGTGGCGACGCCGAGCGACACGAGATAGTCGCGCGCGGCGGCGGCGCGGCGGGCGCCGAGAGCCAAATTGTATTCACGCGTGCCGCGCTCGTCGCAATTGCCGGCGACAATGATACGGACGTTCGGATATTGGCGGAGCCAAGCGGCTTGACGCTCAAGCACCGAGCGCGCTTCCGGCGAGAGATCAAAGCGATCGTAACCGAAGAACACGCGGTCGCCGACGGACACGCGGAAGTCTTCAGCCGAACCGGGCGTCGGGCCGGCAGGTTGAGACGGTTGCGACGGCTGCGACGGTTGGCTCGGAGTCGGAGTCGGCTCCGGACGGCTGGCGCACGCGGCGAGCGCGCCGACAGCAGCAAGGGCGATGATGACTTTACGCATATACTTAAAACTCCCCTGATCGGATGTAACGCACTCGGCTGGGCGTTCCCCCACCCTGCTGAATGCGAAGAATAGTGCTGCAGTTCCTACCGTACAATCGTGTTCTCTTCACGGCAGCAAGGGCGACCAGGCGGGATCGGATGCGTCGGTTTGTGTAGGAATTTGACGCAAATTCCGTCCAGTAAGGTCAACAGACCATAACCGAGCGCCCTCTCCACGGCCTTCGCGGAAGAACATGATAACGCGTCCATTCGGCGACCAGGTGGGCGCTTCGTCGAGATAGCTCTGGGTTAAGATGCGTTCACCAGAGCCATCCGGGCGCATGACGCCGATCGCAAAGCGCCCGCCGGATTGACGCGTGAACGCGATCAGATCGCCGCGCGGGCTCCACACCGGCGTCGAATAACGTCCTTCACCGAAGCTGATGCGGCGCTGACCCGAGCCATCGGCGTTCATCACGTAAAGCTGCGGAGAGCCGCCGCGATCCGAGTTGAACACGATCTGTCCGCCGTCCGGCGAGTATGACGGCGATGTGTCGATGGCGGCGTGATTGGTGAGGCGGCGGCGCTGGCGTGAGCCCAGATCCATCGAGAAGATTTCACTGTTGCCGTTCATGTCGAGCGTGAAGACGATGCCCTGCCCGTTCGGCGAAAAGCGCGGCGAGAAGGTCATGCCAGGGAAATCGCCCAACACTTCGCGGCGGTTGGTTTCGAGATTGTACAAGAAAACGCGCGGCGCGCCGGTCTCGAAGCTCATGTAAGTGATCATTTGCGTCGATGGCGAAAAGCGCGGCGTCAGCACGAGACCATCGGCGCTGGTCAGGAAGAACGGGTTTGCGCCGTCCTGATCCATGATCATCAAGCGCTTCACACGGCGCGTGCGCGGGCCGGCTTCGGACACGAAGACGATGCGGGTATCGAAATAGCCGCTCTCGCCGGTCAATGCTGCATAAATGCGGTCAGAAATCTGGTGGGCGACGCGGCGCCAGTTATCGGGTGTGGTGCGATACACAAACGCGATCGGGCGGCCATCGGGACCGGCCACTTCTGATTCAGCGAACACATCCCAGAGGCGGAATTCGACTTGGATATTGCCGTCAGGCATCGGGGTCACTTCACCGACTGCGAGCGCTTGCGCATCGATCACGCGCCAGTCTGCGAAACGCGGCGGCACTTCAAGCGACGTGATGCGCTCGATGAACGCGTCAGGACTAACCGGGCGGAAAAGGCCCGAGCGATCAAGGTTGGCGCGGATGACGCCGGCAATGTCACGGCCGACTTGCTGCGCGGGCGCGTTGGAGCCGTTGAAATCCGTCACCGCCACAGGCATCGGATTGAGATTGCCCTCATTGATATCGACGCGCAGCTGCGCGTGTGCGGTGGAAAAGCCGGCGATCGCCGCGAAGGCGAAGACCGCCAGCAGGAACCGTCTGATCATTTGCATCGCCTCTGCCCTCAATTTCTTACCGCGAAGCGGTAGCTGTTATTCCGCCAGATTTCATAATGCTCCCCGACAATCGGATCGTCTGGGAACGGATAAGGATCGCACGCGCGCACCGCACGTTGCGCCGCCTCGACCGCCACGCGCATCGGCGCATCGAACGAGTAGTTTCGTGGGCTCGTTACGCGCGGCTGTCCATTGAGCGTGCCGTTGCGGTTGAGATCAAACTCGACGACCACGATCAGACGCTCAGGTTCCGGCAAATCCGCCGGCATGCGCCAGCATCGCCGCAAATGCGCCTGCACCAAGGCGGCGGCGCGCGCTTCCAAAGTCGCGGTATCGGCGGTTCCGCGCCCTGCGCCAGTCTGATCGCGTTCGTCGCGCTGGCCTTCTTGCTGCTGGCGTCCACGTTCCTTCGATGTGTCGTTCAACTCGGCGCGCATTTCGCGCATCTCACGCTCGAAATCGGTTTCGGTCTGGCGCGGACGCGGCGTCTGGCCTGGGCGAACGAGTTCTTGCGGCGTTGTCGTGTCAGCGATTTCCGGCGCTTCGGCTTCTTCCTCGACCAAACGCGCCAGCGAGCGGACGTTCACTTCATCGGAGATGTCGACGATCTCGATCGGCACCATGACCGTACCGCCCGAAGGCGGCGCCACGCTGGAGGCGTCCCACGCCAGCAGCGTCATCAACACAGCGCCGACATGGCCGATGATCGAGACGATGACCCCTGCTGGGCGCATGTCACCCACCGCCTCCAGCATCGTCGCGCAATGCGTCGGTTTCCAGCTGGAGCTTGGTGAAGCCGCCGGCGCTGACGCGCGCCAACACGTCAGCCATCACGCCATAATCGACGTTGCGGTCGCCGCGAATCCAGATCACGCGGTCATAGCCTTCATTGGAGATGGCGCGCAGACGCGGCACCAATTCTTCAACGGTGACGACGGTTTCTTGCAAATAGACCGTGCCGTCGGATTGGACGGTGATCGCCAGCGGCTCGTTCTCGGACGAGGCCTGCTTGGCTTCGGTTTGCGGCAACTCGATCGGGATCGAGACGGTGAGCAGCGGCGCTGTCACCATGAATACGATGAGCAGCACCAGCATCACGTCCACGAAAGGCGTGACGTTGATTTCCGCGAGCCGTCCGCGGCGTCGGCCGCGGCCGCCTCTGCGAGAGGCGCCAAGCCCTGCCATCAGGTGCGCTCGTTCAAGCGGCGCGACAGACGCGCGGCGACTTCGTCAGCGAAGGTCTCAAGGCGATCGCCAAAACGATCCAGATCACCAGCGAATTTGTTGTAGAAAATGACCGCCGGAATAGCCGCAACGAGGCCGAGCGCGGTTGCAAACAGAGCTTCAGCGATACCGGGCGCCACGACCGCGAGATTGGTCTGCTGTTGTTGGGCGATGTTGGTGAAGGCGTTCATGATGCCCCACACCGTGCCGAAGAGACCGATAAACGGCGTCGACGCCGCCACGGTGGCGAGCACATCAAGATTGCGCGACGCACGCGACATCTCGCGCGAGACCTGCGCCTGCATCAAACGATCAACGCGATCGAGCAATTGTTGGCCAGCGTCGCCAGCGACACCGCCACGGCGCGCTTCGCGCCATTCGCGCGCGGCTGCCGCATAAACCCGTGAGAGCGCATCGCGCGGCTTGTCGCCACCGCGATCGTCCATTTCGTCCATGGTGCGGCCGGACCAGAAGTCGCGCTCGAACTTGCGGGCGTTCTGATCGAGTTCGCTGAACTGCAGCCACTTATCGACGGCCACGGCCCACGACCAGATCGAGGCCACGGCCAAGATCAGCATCACGCCTTTGACGACCGGATCCGCCTGAAGAAACAGGGTCCAAACCGTGATCTGCTCTGCTGCTCCGGCTTCCATGCTCGCTCCCGTTCCCGCGGCCAATCCCAACTCAGCCGCGCCCCGCAGGTGTAGAGCCTGGGGAGTTTGTCAAAAGCTGGACGCGGAGGGCTCTAGAAATGGTTTAAGGCCGTCTAAAAGCACGGCGGGCGGCCTTCGGGGGCGACCCGTGAGGCTGATGCAACAGACTTGGACCTCGGCCTTTACCAAGATCTCGCCGTTTCGCTCGATTTGCTGGGCGATAAACATGCGCGGCCCGCGGATCGTTTCGAAGCTGGAGCGCACGATCAGAGCATCATCGATGCGGGCCGGCTTGATGAAATCGAGCGTCAATTTGTTGACGGCAAAGCCGAGCGGCTCGGCCGCATCGAGCAAAACTGAATGATGCACGCCGGCCAGACGCAGGAAATCACTGCGACCGCGCTCGCAATAGCGGGCGTAATTGGCGTGATAGACGAGGCCGGTGAAGTCGGTGTCCTCGTAATAGATCCGCACCGGCAGGATATGAAAGCGCCCCTCGAAGCGTCCAGCGTTCGGTGCGTCGTCACTCATGCTCATTGCTCCGGCTTCATGAGTCCGGGGCGAGCATGGCCGCTATCGCTGCGGCGCGCACGCGGATTTCCGGCACGGCCGTCGATTCCCAGAACGCGCCTTGCGTGATCGGGCCGAGGGCGAAGAGCGCGCTTTGGATGCTGCCGCCCGCACTGACGATGCGGCCCTCCGCGTCGATGGCGAGGCCCAGGCCGTTATCGGGCGCGCGTACGACACCCTCGTCGAGCAACTGTCGAACAAGCGGGTCGCTGGAGTTTCTGAGGTCAGCAGCGGCGCCGGTGCAATTCACAACGGCGGTGACATCCATGTTGTGGCGTGCGAGCGAACCGCGTCCGCGATGTTGTACGCGCACACCGCGCGGACCGGGCTCTGCGGCCACGATCTCGCCAGCCAGAACTTTCAGCCGGCCTTCGTCGCGCAGGGCTTTGACTTGTGCCGCAATCTCGGGCGCGGCGCGGTGCCGGTGAACGTCCCACCAGACGCGGGCGTGGCGCAGGAAACGCCGTTGCTGCTCTGCCGAGAGACGCAGCCAAAATTCCGGCGTTCGCGCCCGCAGGCGATCGATCACGTATTGCCACGGCTCACCGCGCGCAGCGGACGCCTCGGCTTGCTTGCGCAGAACAAATAGCGCTTCGCTTATCTCCAGCGGCAGATCGAGAGCTGCTGGCGGCGCTGGCTTGGGATCGACGAGATGGCCGCGCGGGACCTGCCCGCGCCGCGACAGCGCGTAAATGACGCCGCGCTTGCGCCGATTCGCCAGCGAGAGCGCCACGTCGATCATGGTGAGGCCGGCGCCGAGCAGCAGCACGTCGCCTGCAGGGATACTCGCAAGCCCTGCGCGATCCCAAGGATCGGTCAACAGCACGCTGCTTGATTCGAACACAGCCGGCGCTCTCGCCCGCGCGTTTCCGAGCGCCAACACCACCCGATCAGCGGCAATTTTTTGCCCTGACGATAATGTGATCGACCACGCATCGCCGTCGCGGCGGGTGGCCACCGCATCGCCGCGCACGCGTTTCAGAGACGGTCCGCCGAAACCGCCATGCGCCGTGGTGAGCACGTGCTCAAGGTAGCCACCGTAGAATTTGCGCGACTGGAACGATGTCGCAGCCTCGCGACGGCCATGCTTGCCAAGCCAGCGCACGAAGTGGTCGGACTGGTCGGCGAAGGCGCTCATGTTCGAGGCGCGCACGTTCAAGAGATGCGCGGAATCTTCGGTGCCATACGCCAGTCCCGGGCCAAATCTACGGTCGCGGCCGATGAGCACGACGTCAGGCGCGCGCTTGCCGCGCCGCATGAGCTGCGCCGCGAGGCTCACGCCACTGAAGCCAGCGCCGATGATCGCGATCCGTTCGCGCTTCATCGCGCCCTGCTGTTAACGACGATGTTCAAGCGTGCTGTCCCCGGCTCAGTGTGCCCCAGGATACCCCGAGAACGCTATGCAATGGCGCATAGCTTAACCTGAACGACGGGAGCCTACGCATAAGGCGCCCAGCTCACGCAGGCGGCGAAATTCCCAAGCCGCTTCGGGCGCTGATCGCGCCCGCTTGAAAATGCGACGGTAGTGTAGTTTTTTCTGCGCATGAAAAAACTCCTGCTGGCCGCAGCCCTCGTGTTCGCCATCGCCGGTTCGGCGCAGGCATACACCGCTTATCTCAAACCGAGCGAGTTCTACCCCGACGACGCACGCGTCACGGTGCAAGGCTCCTTCGCCACAAGCTTCTTTACGCCGGGCATCGCCCTCTCCGGGAACTTCGTGTTCTTCGAGCCGGACGGCACTGAGGGCGTGTTCAACCAAATCGAGGTCGGCGCCGAAACCGCCAATCTTGGCGCATCGCTCACGTCCGCCGGCACTTACCGGATCAGCACTGGTGAAATCCTCGGCCAAGTGGTCACGCTGATCGCAGAGAACGGCACGTGGCGGCCGCTCCCAGCGGGTGAAGCAGCGCCCGAAGGCGCTGAAACCACGACACTGCAAACTGTGACCTTGAGCGACGTCTATGTGACGCGCGGCTCGCCGTCGCGCCAGAATGTCGACAGCGTGCTTGGCCGCCTGGCGATCCGTCCGGTTACGCACCCGAACGAAGTGCTCGCCAGCGCGCCCTTCCAAGTGCAGGCGCTGTTCGATGGCCAGCCCTTCGCCAACGCCGCCCTCGTTCTCTACAATGAAGGCGACCCTGAAACCGATCTCGACACGTACTTTGCAACCGACGCCAACGGCAACGCCACCATCACGCTGCCAGGCCCCGGCACCTACATCCTCGCCGCGCGCCACCGCGCCACCGCGCCGGCCGGCGCCGCAGCGCAAGTGCAATCCTACACCACAACGTTGGTGTTCGAAGCGCTGACCGAACTCTATCCGATCACGGAAGTGCGCGAAGATGCGCCGCCGCCAGTGGACCGTCACGAAGAGCGCCGCCGCCGCCGCGATCCGCGTCTCGGCCGCGGCTAACACCAATCATTGTCATTGATTGGAACGCGCGCGACGCTAACGTCGCGCGCGTTCTGCTTTTCTGGAGGCGCATATGGGCGCGACCGTCATCACCGGCGCCAATCGCGGCATCGGCCTGGAACTCACGCGCCAGCTGAAAGCGCGTGGCGGCGAAATCATCGCGATATGCCGCACGCCCTCGCCGGAGCTCAACGATATCGGCGTGCGCATCGAGAGCAGCATCGATGTGAGCGATGCAAGCACGGTCGCCACATTGGCCACACGCCTCGCCGGCGTCAGCATCGATCTCCTGATCAACAATGCCGGCATCGCACGCGCCGACAATGTCGAGGCGCCGAACTTCGATGGCATCGCCGAGCAATTCGCGGTCAACGCCATGGCGCCCTTGCGCGTGACTACAACTTTGCTGCCGCTGCTGACCAAGGGCGCGAAGGTCGCCATCGTCACCAGCCGCATGGGCTCGATCACCGACAACGGCTCTGGCGGTTACTACGGCTACCGCATGTCGAAAGCGGCGGTGAACGCGGCGGGCATGTCGCTGGCGCGCGATCTCGCCGGTCGCGGCATCGCTGTCGGCCTCTTCCATCCTGGCATGGTCGCCACCGACATGACCGGCAAGAACGGCGTTCCACCCGCCGACGCCGCACGCGATCTCATCACACGCATCGATGCGCTGGCTTTGGCCACGAGCGGCAAGTTCGTACACGCCGGCACCGGCGAGGAATTGCCCTGGTGAGCGACGCGCTGCTGCAGATCCGCATCATCCCGGTCACGACGCTGCAGCAGAATTGCTCGCTGCTGTTGCACCCCGAGACCAAGCGCGCCTGCTTCGTCGACCCCGGCGGCGACGCTGATCGCTTGATGCAAGCGCTCGATCAACTCGGCCTCACGCTCACCCGCATATGGCTGACGCATGGCCATCTCGATCACGCCGGCGCAGCCGCAGAACTGCGCGAGCGCACGGGCGTCGCCGTCGAAGGCCCGCACCGCGACGATCAATTCTGGCTTGATCAGATCGAAGAAAGCGCCAAGCGCTACAGGCTGGAAGGCCTGCGCAACCTCACGCCAGATCGCTATTTCGAAGACGGCGAGACGCTAGAGTTCGAAGGCGCATCGTTTGTCGTGTCGCACACGCCGGGCCATACGCCAGGGCATGTCGTCATTCACAACGCGGACATGAAAGTCGCGTTCGTTGGCGATGTTCTCTTTGCCGGCTCAATCGGGCGCACCGACTTTCCGCGCGGCAATCATCAACAACTGATCGACTCGATCACATCAAAGCTCTGGCCGCTCGGCGACGACATCACCTTCGTCCCCGGCCACGGCCCGCTCTCCACGTTCGGCCGCGAACGCCAAACCAATCCGTTCGTGGCGGATCGGCTCACCGGTTACGCAGGCGCGGAAACGCAGGCGCCTGACATCGGCGAACAGCGGACGACGAAGCGCTATACTTAAGCTACTCCGCACCCAGCTTCTTCGCGTAGCCGCTGGCGACCAGACCCGCCATCACGTCGAACAATTGATCCGGATTAGCACGGCGGAGCAATGCGCCTTGTAGCTCCATACCTTCGGCGAGAATGAGTTCGCGTTGGCCGCCCTCGAGCGCATCGACGATGCGCGTAGCGGCGACGTCGGCGGGGATGCCGTTATCGATTGCGGTGTCGGAAAATCCGCGCGCATTGGCTGCGCCATCCAGCGCGTTCTTCGAGACGTTGGTCTGCACCGAGCCAGGCGCTACGACGAGCACCTTCATGCCTTGATGCGTCGTCTCTGCGCGGACGCTGTCATGATAGGCAAGGATGCCAGCTTTCGCCGCGCTATAAGCCGCGCGCAGTGGCGCGCCGACAATGCCGGCGACGCTGGAGATCGCCACGAGATGCCCGCCGCCTGCACTGACCATACGCGGCAGCACGGCTTGGGTCAGCGCAATCGGCGCCATGAGATCAACGTCGATGATGCGGCGGTAAACTTCCCATGCCGTGTCGACCGCGAGCGAACGCTGCGAGATGCCGGCATTGTTGACCAGCGCGTCAACGCGCCCAGTCCAAGCCCAAGCATCGTCAACAATCGCGGGCAAGGCCGCGAGATCGGTCGCTTCAAACGGCAAGACCAGCACATTCGTTTTTAGTTTCGCCCTGAGGCCGGCCAGCGCCTCGGTGTTGCGACCCGACAAGATGAGCTTCGCGCCTTTGGCGCTGAGCGCGTCCGCGAGCGCTGCGCCAATGCCGGAGGACGCGCCGGTGATCCACCACACCTTGCCTTCAAACATGACTCGTCCTCTGGGGAAGAATTGGACTCACGCGAAAATCGCAACCGTCTGACGCCCAACCGCGAGCGGCGCGCCATCGGCGCTCCACATCACCATGCTCTGCATCGAATAGCCATCGCCCGCGTGCTCACTCGACGCGTGGAGCAACATCCAGCTCTCGATATTTTGCGGCTGCGCCAGGACGTCCACTGTCCATGTCATTGTGCTGATTGGCGAGGGTTTCGCGAAATGGACCATTGCAGCAGGCGGCAAGCAATCTGCGATCGCCAACAAGGCCGTCATCGGCTCGGCGCCGCCAGCATCCAAAAAGCGCGTCCAGACGCTGAACTCCGGACGCGGCGCGCTCGTGTCGTAAAGGCGTCCACCGGCGGCGATCCGCGTCTCAAAATTATTCCAGAAGCCACGTGGTGCGTTGGCGCCCTCCTTCCGAAAGGAGGTGAGCGCTTCCGGCGCCGGGACGTCAGGCATCGGCAAGAAATCGTGCGCCACGCCGCTTTCACGCGCGACGCCAAATACAAACGTGGCGCGCGCCACGGCGCCATCGGCGTTCGCACCTTCGCAGGCGACCAGCGCCGACGATCGCCCGCGACGCAACAGCGACGCCTCGAACCGCAAGCGCCCGCTGGCGGGGCCGACGAAGGTGAATTGGGCTGAGCGCAACGGCCCAAGGTCACCAAGGCCGCGCCGCACAGACTCGTAGGCCAGCGCCGCGGTCATGCCGCCATAGAGCGTGCGCCCTTGCGACCAATCTTCCGGCGCGTCGATGACGAAGGCGTCACCCTCGCGCGCAAGGTTTTTAAGAACGTCGCCGAACGAGCCCATGGCCCTTTATGTGGCCACCCGTTCCCCCGCACAACGCTGACGCGAAGGGAAGCCGGCCGCTCATGGAACCCATCCCGGGCTTGGTCGTTAGGTTCGTGAAAACCAACACTGCGACGAGGGATCATTCACATGCTTGAACTTGCTCTGTTCGTGACGGTCGCCGCTGTCGTTGCCACGTTTCTGACCGACGCCACCTCGGGCTCGATGAAGGTCGCCCGCGCGATGCGTCGCCGAAACAACATCCACGTCGCCGACGAGCACTAACGTCAGCTTCGGCTTTTCTTTTAACGCACCGCACTGCAGATTGACGCGCGATGGTATCCGCCACCGCGCTCACCGAAGCGGCGCTGCGCGCCGCATACGACCCACTCGTCGTGATGTCGCGCACGGGTGTGATACAGATCGCGTCTGACCGGATGGAAGCTGCCAGCGGCTACACCGCTGACGAACTGCGCGGCCAACCCTTGCGGACGTTGCTGCCGCCGCGACTGCACGGCGTGTTCAATCGTTTTCTGGCTGAGTTCTTCACGAACCCTACAGCGCGGCATGTGGGTTACGCCGAGCCCCTCTTCTTTCTTCATAAGAACGGCCAAGAGCGACGCATCGAATTCGGCATTAGCGGCTTCGAGAGCGATGGCGAGCTATACGCCGTGTGCACACTGCACGAGGCGCCGGAGCGCCCGCCGGTTGAGCACAATACCAAGCTAGCGCTGGAGCGTTTAGAGACGCGGCTCAGCAATGCGCTTCAAGAATTGCAAATCCTGATCGCGCACGCGCCTGCCGCGATCGCGGTGCTCGATCGCGACATGCGCTACATGCTGGCGAGCCGCCGCTGGATCGAAGACTTCAACCTCCAAGCCGATATTGTCGGCAAACGTCATTACGACGTCATGCCGAACCAACCGGAGCGCTGGAAGCAGGCGCACGCGCGCTGCCTGGAGGGCGAGACCTTCTTCAGCGAAGAAGATTCCTACGTTCGCCCCGATGGCAAAGTCGAGTTTGTGCGCCTGGAATTGGTGCCGTGGTGCGACGTCGAGAACACTATCGGCGGCATCACGGTGTTCAGCGAAGTCATCACCCAGCGCAAGCTCGCCGAAATCGCACTGCGCGAGCATCACGATCTGCTTGAGACTCAAGTCGCCGAACGCACCGCCCAGCTTGAACGCTCGCGCGACGAAGCGCTCCGCGCCAGCGCCGGAAAAACCCGCTTCATCGCCGGCATCAGCCACGATCTGCGCCAGCCTCTGCAGGCGGCAGCTTTGCTGATCGAAGCGATTGAACGCCGCGTCGCGCCAAATCTCACAGAGCTTTGCGGCAAGATCGATGCCGCAGTCCACGAAGCCTCGGAGAAGCTGACCGGCTTGCTTGACGTGTCGCGGCTCGAAGAAGGCGTGCTGCAACCGCGCATCGCGCCGATTGAGATTGGCGCGCTGTTGCAGCGCGCGGCGCGCACGCACTATCCGATGGCGGAAGCAAAAGGCTTGCGTTTGGTGGTTGAGGACTGCGACGCGATCGGCGCATCTGACGGCCTCCTGCTCGCGCGCATCGTCGACAATTTCATCTCGAACGCGGTGAAGTACACAACGCGCGGCGAAATCATGGTCGGCTGCACGACCGCAGACGGCGAGGCGCGTATCTTCGTGGCCGATACCGGCGCCGGCCTCGATGACGCCGCCATCGCGCGTGTGTTCGATCCTTATGTGCAACTCGACAATGCCAGCGGCGACGCCAGCCGCGGCTACGGCCTTGGCCTCGCCATCTGCCGCACGATCGCCGAAGCGCTGCATTGCGAACTCAGCGTCACGTCCGAAGTCGGGAGCGGCTCGGTGTTTTCCGTAACGATCCCGCTTGCATCCGCATCAGCGCTGAACGCCGTGAACCAAGCGGCGGAATGAACGATGCCGCTAACGCCGCAACAGCGCGCCGAAGCGGAGCTCACCAAATACGGCCTCACCTTTCCCGAGACGAGCGCCGGTCCCGGCTGGACAACCACGCGCGCGCTCTACGTGCGCAAGAAGATGTTCGCCGTGTTCGGGGCGACAGGTGAGCCGCTCGACGCGCTGACCTTTCTCGTCAAGCTGCCGATCTCCGCCGAGATGGCCGAGGAGCTTCCCTTCGTTCGCCCCGCAAAGGGTTGGTACAAGCAGCACAATTGGGTCACAGCGCATTTCGGCGCGGACGATGACGTGCTGGCCGAGATCAAGACGCTGCGCGGCTGGCTAAAGCAGAGTTACGTTGCGATCGCGCCGAAAATGCTGGGGCGGCAGGTGGTTTGAGCTGAACGAGGAAGCGTCGTTCTGCTCACCCTCTCCAGAGCCGACTCATGAACGCTGGTGGATCACGGCCTGTCCCTTGAGCGGCGCAGGATGTGGTTGCGCATACGGTTGAGCTGGCGGCGTGAAGGAGGCGCAGAGGCAACGGCGGGCCACGAAGCGTGATGCTGACAGAATCTCCGGTCAGAACTCGTCTTCGTTGCCCCTGGAGTCGAAGTATCGACCTTCGATGAACCCCCAGGACGCTAAAAGCTCCTCCCAGAGGCGTGTCACACCTTTGAAGAACTGGAGTCCGTCCAACTCCTTCTCGCCATCCAAGATGATCAGTTGATATGATCGGATGTGTCCGCCGAAGTCATCACGCCATTGGCCTCGCACCGACGCAGATAATTGCGCACACTTCGGCTGGGAAAGTCCTCGATGCTTGTCGCCGTTGGCAAGATCATGACAGATTCGCAGTTCAGAATACTTAGAAGCCAATGCACGAACGAATGCGCGCTGCCGCTCAGCATCATTGAGTGCTTTGAACCGCGCAACGTCGTCGAGACTTAGATCAGCGTAAACCTCATTTCTCCAATCTTCGTCGTTCATCGATCGATACGACCAATCGGTCAGATGCCAGGCCGTGACCGCGAAGTTGAAAGCTGCAAACCCAACGTCCTGGGGACCAAAAGGCTTGGAGTTGGGCTCTAGGTGCTGGCGCAGATGAGCCAACTCCCAATGCAGCTTTCGAAAAAGCTGCGCGGGGCTCTTGAAGAAGAACGTGTTGGGAATGGGTGGCTCAACGCGAACGATAATTGCCATCTCTACTTCCCCTCAAACAAGCTCCCACTCACCGATGGCGCGCTTGGCGGCTTCTTGCCCAGACGCTCATACGCCTTCGGCGCAGCGACGCGTCCGCGCGGCGTGCGCATGACTAGGCCTTGCTGCATCAGATACGGCTCGATCATGTCTTCGATCGCGTCGCGCGCTTCGGACAAAGCAGCCGCGAGCGTGTCTACGCCAACCGGGCCGCCGCTATAGGTTTCGACCAAGGCGTGCAGATAGCGGCGGTCGAGCATGTCGAGGCCGTCGCCGTCGACATCGAGGCGCTTCAAGGCGGCGTCGGCGGCTTTTGCGTCGATGGAATTGTCACCGGCGAAATCGCGGACGCGGCGGAGCAAGCGCACCGCGACACGCGGCGTGCCGCGTGCGCGTTTGGCGATTTCGAGCGCGCCGTCAGCGGTGATCGGCGCACCGAGTTTGTGCGAGGCGCGCGAGACGATGCCGAGCAAATCCTCGGCGCTATAAAAATCGAGACGCACCGGGATGCCGAAGCGATCGCGCAGCGGCGTGCTCAGCATGCCGGCGCGCGTGGTGGCGCCGACGAGCGTGAAGGGCGCCAGATCAATGCGCACGCTGCGCGCCGACGGGCCTTCGCCGATGATGATGTCGAGGTGATAGTCCTCCATCGCCGGATAGAGGATTTCTTCGACCGCAGGCGCGAGACGATGGATCTCGTCGATGAAGAGCACGTCGCGCGGCTCAAGATTGGTGAGCAGCGCCGCGAGATCGCCGGCGCGCGCAATCACGGGGCCCGAGGTAGCGCGGAAGCCGACGCCGAGCTCACGCGAGATGATCTGCGCCAAAGTCGTCTTGCCGAGACCCGGCGGGCCGAACAGCAATGTGTGGTCCATCGCTTCGCTGCGGCCGCGCGCGGCTTCGACGAACACTTTGAGGTTGGCCTTGGCGTGAGGCTGGCCGACGAACTCGTCGAACCCCTGCGGGCGGAGCGCACGGTCCGCGCCCTCTCCGGGCATGCGTTCAGGCGTCGTGATGCGTTCTGCTTCGGCCATGGCGCTTCTTAGCTCGATTCGGGTTTCCGAATTGTTCTGGTCTGCGCCTGTGGATAAACCAAAAATCGAAATGTCGGTTTCCGGCGCCGGCCCTCGTCCTCGGACTATCGCCGCTCTCGGCCAAGACTGAAAGGACACGCCATGCGCTACATGTTTCTGACCTCGGGCGCCGAGACGGGCGCCGTGCCGCCGCAAGCCATGATCGATGCGATCGAAGAGTTGACCGAGCAAGAAATGGCGGCTGGCCGAATGATCGCGCGTGGCGGTCTGTTGCCGACCGCGATGGGCAGCGCGCGCCTGGAGTCGCGGCGCGGCACTCTCAAACTGACCGACGGTCCGTTCGCGGAGACCAAGGAAGTGCTCGGCGGCTTCGCGATCTTCGAGTTTGCTACACGCGAGGAGGCGCTAGCGTCGCTGCAGAGTTTCATGGAACTGCACCGTGACCTCTGGCCGGAATGGGACGGTCTTTGCGAGATGCGCCCCATGTTTGGCTTCGAGGCGCGTTAGCTCGCTTCGTATTGCGCGATCAGTGCGTCGAGGTGGCGGCGTTCGGGCGTGAGTTGGGCGACGTATTTCACGATCATCCAAACCGCCCCACATGCCAGCGCGCCGCCGAGCACGACCGCCGCAGATTGCATCTCATGCGGCGCCATTTTGCCGGTCGCGACGAGCTGGTTGAGCAACACAAACAGAAGCGGCGCGAAAGCGAGTTGAGCGCCGCCGATGATGAAGATGCGCAGCCGCGCGGCGTTGTTATCAGCCTTCAGCGCACGGAAGGTTTCAAGCAGCGTGCCGGTTGGTCCACCCTGCGGTGCGGCGCGTTGGGCGATAATGATGAGCGCGATAAAGGGGATCAGCGCAAACGGGATGAGCCCCCACTCGCGTGTCAGATCGATCGCATCGACTTGCCCGGTGAGCATATCGACGCCCATGAGCGCCAGCGGAATGGTCAGCATCACGCAGGCGAACACTAGCATGCGGCGCAACTGCGTGCGGCGGCTGGCGAGCTTCGCTTGCGCTTCGGCGACGATGTAGGCGCTCGCGGCGGCGTTCGGATTGTTGGCGTTCGAGGCCCAGGCGTTGCGCAAGGATTCATAATCCATCGTCGTTCTCCATGACTTGGGTGAGTTTCTTGCGCGCCCGCGTGAGCCGCGCGCCGACATTGGTTTCGCTTAAGCCATGAATGGCGGCGATCTCGGTGTAGGACTGGCCTTCGAGCGAGAGCAGCATCAGCGAACGATCGACGACCTCTAGCTTGCGGATCGCGGTGTAGAGCCGCTCGATCTGCGGATCTTCGGCAGCGCTCTCTTCAACGCGCAGCCGTTCATATTCGCTTTGCCGGTGACGGCGGCGCGCTTCGCTCTTGCGCCAGGTCAGCGCGCGATTGTGGGCGACCCGGTAAATGAACGTCGTCTCCGCACTCTCGCCGCGAAACGACGCCGCCGCACGCCAGACGGCGAGCAGCAATTCCTGCAGTAGATCGTGCTGATCGGCACCGGTCGCAAATGCGCGCGCGATGCGGTGCAGGACACCGACATGCGCACTCACCCAAGCCTGAAACCGCTCATCGCCCACTAATCAGCTCCGATCCACTGCGTTAGACGGCAGTGGCGGGGCGATCCTTACAAGGGACGAACCTGAATGAGGTAGCAGCGGCGACCAATTTCAGTCCGGGGTTCGGCTAGTTCGGGAAAGCGCTCGAAGTAAACCCGGAATTGTTGTCGATCGCCCGTTGGCGACGGACGGCGGAAATCGGCGCAGAGATTGACCTGATCGAGTGCTGCAATGTCGTAGGAGATCGCGGCCTCTAAGCCGGGCCGCACTGACCCGCACTCAAGCGAGCGAGCGCCGAAGTAGAGACTGGCGACCTGCGTGCGCGCATCCGCGATGCTCTCCGGCAACACATCAGTTTCGGAATAAACGCATTCCGCCGCTGTCGCGATCTCGCCGATGGCTTGGTAGTGCGCATCGTCGAGACGCTGATCGCGCGCGTCGCCGGGACTTCCAACTGTCGCTAGGCCCGCGACGATCGCCGCAATGACAGCGACGCCACTAACGATCGCGACTATGACGCCAAGATCAGGCTTGCTGGTCATTCTCGTCACCCCGCTCAGCATCGCGGATGAAGTAGAGAAAGATTGCGCCGGCAATGGCTGCGACCACGAGGAATTTCAGCGTCACACGTGTCGTGAGATCGCCGTTGAGGAAGCCGTAGACCAGCCCGATCGCATCGCCGATCAATGTGCACGCGGCGATGACGAGCGTGATGTAGGTCAGCCATTTGCGCACGCGCGAGCGCTGCATCATCGGATTGATGCGGCGTTGCTTGCGGATGTGCATAGCGAGCCAAACGAAAAGCGGCCCAGCCACGACAAGGCCAGCAATGCCACGGCGGATTTGGCTGTCGAGATGATCGACGCCGTAAGTCTCAACTTCATCCGGAATCGTGGTGTCGATCAGCGCAAACAGCAAAGAGCCCAAATGGAAGGCGACAATGCCAAGCAGCAAGAACATCACGAGATAAAGGAACGCCTCGCGCGCCGAGACGTACGCTTTGGGTTTCGGCACGGCCAAGCCGGATTCAGTGACCACCCACTCGGCGAGTGCGGCGTCCACTTCCTTCTTGGTCCAGCCGGCAGAGACGAGTGCTACGCCTATGCGCTCACTGCTTTCGCCGCGATTGAGCGCCTCTTTGATAAAAGCATCGAGCGTCGCGTTTGCCATGCGGCCTCCGGTTCAACGACCGGTTTAGCACGCTGCACGTTGGGCGTTAAGCCGCTTAGCGGCTGACTTCCTTGAGCGCCGCGCGGATGAGCTCAGGCGCAGGAGCATCCGCATCAAACTGCTTCGCAGCGCTCGCCACTGCGCGCGCTGCACTCGACGGATCGATGCCGAGATTGACAAGCGCAGACACCGCTTCAGCGCGTGCGCCGGTGATGATTGCGTTCGCTGTGCCTTTGCCGGCGCCAGGCGCTGCGCCAGCGATGAAACCTTTCGGCCCCTGCTTTGCCGCCAGCTCTTGCGCCAAGCGCGCGGCGAGCTTTGGGCCGACGCCATTGGCGCGCGCGAACGCAGCTTTATCCTGCAGCGCGATTGCGTCGACGAGCGCGTCCGGCGGCATGGTGTCGAGAATGCCGAGCGCTACTTTAGCGCCGACGCCGGGAATGGTTTGCAGATGCGCGAACCATGCGCGGTCTTCTTCGCCGGTGAAACCGAAGAGACGGATCGCGTCTTCGCGCACGTGCGTTTCGATAAAGAGTTTCACCGGCGCCCCCACGTTTAAGCGCGAGAGCGTGCGCGAACCCGCTTGTACGAGGTAACCGACACCGCCGACCTCGATCAGCGCCGTTTCTTCGCCAATCGCCCCGACAACACCGTTCAACGAGCCAATCATGCGGAACCCTCTTCCCGTCCCCAGTGGGCGGATTCGGGCGCGAGGCAAACGACTGCTGCAGTTTTCCGGCGCGGTTTTTCAGCTGCTCGTCACATCCGAATTGGCCCTCCGCGCGCCGTCGCGCTAAATCCGGCTCACAGGATTGGGGAAAACGCATGCCACAGCTGACACGCCGCGCCGTCACCGCTTCTTCGTTCGCGCTCCTGGCCGGATGCGCCAGTGGCGGCGGCGGATCATCCTCGGCGCCGCGCGGACAGGCTGCGATCGGCTCGTTCGGCATCGACATGACCTCGATCGATCCCAACGTGAAACCGGGCGACGATTTCTTCGAGTACGTCAACGGCACGTGGATGCGTAACAACACCATCCCTGACGACCGCACCTCGTGGGGCACGAACGACATGCTCACGGTGAAAGCCGAGCACGATGTTCGCACGATCATCGAGCAAGCAGCGGCCGCTGGTGGTGAGGAAGGCTCTAACCGCCAGAAGATCGCCGATTTCTACAACGCCTATCTCGATCAAGACGCGATCGACGCGCGGGGCTTGGCGCCGATCCAGCCGGCGCTGACGCAGATCGCGGCGTTTCGCACGCATGAAGACGTCGTGCGTTTCGTCGGCACGCCGGGCAACGGCACGTCGTTTCCGATTGGCATTGGCATTGGCTTGGATGAGCGCAATCCGGATCGCTATCTGGCGCAGATGGGCCATGGCGGCTTGGGTCTGCCGGAGCGCGAATATTATCGCCGCGAAGATCGCCAGATGCCTGAGTTGCGCCGCGGCTACGAAGCGGCGTGCGCGAACATGCTTGGCCTCATTGGCCAGACTGATGGCGCTACGAAAGCACGCGCGATCATGGCGCTTGAAACGCAAATCGCCGAACTGCATTGGCCTGTCGCGGATCGTCGTGAACGTGAGCGCACGTACAATCTGATGAGCAAGACGCAAGTGCGTGCGTTGGCGCCAAACTTTCCTTGGAACGCCTATTTTGATGCGCGCGGCCTGGGCAACGCCAATGAGATCGTCGTCGCTGAATTGAGCGCGATCGGGCCGTTGGCGAACCTTGTCGTCAACACGCCAGTCACGACCTGGCAATCGTACGTCGCGTGGCACTATGTGCGCGCACGCGCCGCCGTGTTGCCGCGCACGATCGACGACGCCAATTTCGATTTCTACGGCCGCCAATTGAGCGGCGCGCAGCGCCAACGCGAGCGTTGGCAGCGCGCTATTCAAGCCACAAACGGCGCCCTCGGCGAAGCTGTCGGCGAACTCTATGTCGCGCGCCACTTCCCGCCGGAAACCAAGGCGCACGCGCTCGAACTGGTTGAGAATATGCGCACCGCTTACGGCCAGCGCATCGATCAATCGCCGTGGATGTCAGCGGAGACCAAAGTGCTGGCGCGCGAAAAGCTCGCGACCTTCCGGCCAAAGATCGGCTACCCGGATCGCTGGAAGGACTATTCAGGCTACGAAGTTCGCGCCGGCGACGCATTCGGCAACGCGCACCGTTACGCGACGTGGGACTTGGCCAACGATCTCGCGCGCCTCGGCCGCCCCAGCGACCGCGATGAGTGGTTCATGGTCCCGCACGCGGTGAACGCCTATTACAACCCGCCGTTCAACGAGATCGTCTTCCCGGCAGGCTATTTGCAGCCGCCGCTGTTCGACATCAACGCGGACCCTGCCGTAAACTACGGCGCTATCGGCGGCGTTATCGGCCACGAAATGGGTCACGGCTTCGACGACCAAGGCGCCAAGTCCGATGCGCACGGCGTGTTGCGCGATTGGTGGAACGAGGGCGACGTCACGCGCTTCCGCGAAGTGACGGACCGCTTGGCCGATCAGTATTCGCAGTTCGAACCGCTGCCGGGGCTTTTCGTAAACGGCCGCCTCTCGCTCGGCGAAAACATCGGCGATTGCGGTGGGCTTCAGGTGGCGCTTCACGCCTATCGCATTTCGCTGAACGGCGCGGAGGCGCCGGTGCTCGAAGGCACGACTGGCTTGCAACGCTTCTTCATGGGACGCGCGCAGCACCGCAAAATGATTCAGCGTGAACAAGCGCTGCGCAATCAGGTGATGACCGGCCCGCATTCGCCGGCGCGCTATCGGATCAACGGCCCGGCGCGCAACATGGATGCTTGGTACGAAGCCTTCGATGTGCAACCAGGCGATGCGCTCTATCTCCCGCCGGAGGACCGCGTCACGATCTGGTAAGCATGATCGTCGCTAGTTGCGAGACGTTCGCGCGTGCCAAACCGCCAGACCCGATGTTAGATTCCCCTTGAGGGATAGAGGTTTTTGCGACTGACTCTCAACGGGAGTCAGGCGAAGCTGTCGGGGAGACGCATGTCTGACAAAAAGCGTTTAAATCGCCGCTCATTCATGGCGCGCGTTGCTGGATCGGCCGCGATCATTGGCGGCGCTGGCGCCATTATCACCGGCGAAGCTGCAGCCCAAAACTACACTGGTCGCACCGATAGCGACTCGGGCTCTAACTCCGATCGCGCCGGTTACGGCCGCACCGGCCTGACTGATAGCGATAGCGGCAACGGCTCCGACCGCGCCGGCTACGGCCGTGGCGGCGGCGGCGCCACCGGCATTACCGATAGCGATCCGTCAGACGCGGCGGGCAACGGTCGCGGCGGCAATCGCCAGTCGGGCATCACGGACAATGATCCGTCGGATCCGGCCGGGAACGGTCGCGGTGGCGGCGGCGGTGGTAACCGTACCGGCCTAACCGACAGCGACGGCGGCAGCAACGCCGACCGCGCCGGCAACGGCCGCGGCGCCACGCGCAACAGCGCAACCGGCCTCACCGACAGCGACAGCGGTTCATACGCGGACCGTGGCAATTACGGGCGCGGCCCACGTCGCAACTGGTAATTCCCAGTGCCAAACAACGAGCCTTGGCTCGACGACCCGCTCGGCCACGTCATCGGCGCCGGGCGGGTCGCGCATTTTTTCGAGCACATCTACGAACGCGAAGCGCTCGTCGCCTTGCATAACGAGCCGGAGCGCTTTGCCGGCTTGTTGTCGATCGAGGACGTCGATCGCATCTGCACCAACTTTGACCTGAAGCAAGGCCAGTTGAGCATGGCCGACGCAACGCGCGAGCTTGGCTCGAGCGATTTCGTCGATGACGCCGGCTATGTTGATCGCGGCGCGGTGGCCGACCTCTATCGGCGCGGCGCCACCATCATTCTAAATCAAGCACACCAATTCACGCCGTCGCTGGCGCGCCTCTGCCGTGGGCTTGAGCACACTTTCTCGTCGCATGTGCAAACGAACACCTATCTCACCCCGCCCAACGCGCAGGGCTTTCGCACGCATTACGACAATCACGACGTGCTGGTAATCCAAGTCGCGGGCGAGAAAGCCTGGCGGCTTTACGACAAGCCGATCGACACGCCCTATCGCGGCGAAGGCTTCGAGCCCGGCAAATACGAAGCCGGCGAAGTGAAGCAAGAGTTCGTGCTGAAGGCTGGCGATTGCGCTTACGTCCCGCGCGGTTTGATGCATGACGCGATGACATCGGGTGATCACACCTCGCTGCACGTCACGGTTGGCCTGATCACCCGCACCTGGGCCGATCTAATGCTGGAAGCGGTGTCGGAAGCAGCTCTCCGCTCGCCCGAACTGCGCCGCAGCTTGCCGGTAGGCTTTGCTCAATCGGGCTTCAAGCGCGACGCCGCGCGCAAGCACTTTGCTGAGCTCGCCCAATTGGTGGCGCGCGAAGCGCAACTTGATCCGGCACTCGACCTGATGGTCGACACCTTCATCCGCTCGCGCGGCGCCGACAATACGGGCGCTGTCCGTGAAGGCCCGCGCGGCCCTGGCAAAGACGATCGCTTCCAAGCCAAGCCAAGCGCTCCGTTCCGGATCGCCGAAGACGCTGGTGATGTCGTAGTCATCTGCCCCGGCGGCGAACTTACGTTCGCGGCTGAAGCGTTGGCCGACGTGCAGATCGCGCTCAGCGGCAACATCTTCATGATGTCGGATATTAAGAGCGCCAAGCCCGACGCGATCGTCGCATCGCTGCTGGCATATGGCTTAGTGCACCGCGTCTAGATCGCCCTCTTGACCGCTTCAGCCAGCGTCGCGATGTCGAACGGCTTTGCCAGCAAGGTCAGCCCTTGCGCCTCTGCATCACGGCGCACGGACTCCGCGTAGCCACTCGCCAGCACTACGGGCAGCCCCGCATGTTGCGCGCGGACTTCGCGCGCAAGCTGGATGCCGTTTTTGCCACCCGGCATCATCACGTCTGAAAATATGAGATCAACGACAAGGCCCTCGTTCAAAGTCGTCAGCGCTTCTTCGGCGCTCGCCACCCGCCGCACCCGCCAGCCTAGATGCTCCAGCATAGCGCCGGTCAATTCCGCCACCGCCTCGTCATCCTCGACCAAAAGCACATTGCCGCTAAAGGCCGACGCAGCTTCCGCTTCTTCGGGCTCAGTGCACGTTGGGAGAGCCGCACGATCGCCACGCGGCAGCACCAATGTGAATGTCGAGCCTTTGCCGGATCGCGACACCACTTCGATGCGTCCGCCCGATTGTTGCGCAAAGCCGTGCACCTGCGCCAAGCCGAGCCCCGATCCTGCACCGATGTCCTTGGTGGTAAAGAACGGCTCGAAGATCCGCTCCAGCACATCCGGCCCGATGCCGGCGCCGGTATCGCTGACTGCAATGCTGACGAACGGCGCGTCTGCTTCTCCCGGCGCACCGTCGCGCGCCGAGATCCGAACCACGCCTTCATCGCCCATCGCATCGCGCGCATTGACCGCGAGATTGAGGATGGCGAGCTGCAGAGCGTCGGGATCGGCAAGAACTGGCTCGACGTTAGGCGCAATCTCGATCGCCACGCGAACGTTCACGCCCAAGCTACGATTCAAGAGATCGGAGAGGCCCGCAAAATACTCATCGAGCGCGATCGATTTCGGCGACAGCTCCTGGCGGCGAGAGAAAGCCAGCAATTGTTTGGTGAGATTGGCGCCGCGCTGCACCGCTTCGCGCATGCGCCCCACCACCATGGCCCGGCGCTCCGGCGCATCGGAACGTTCAAGCATGTTGAGCCCGCCGGAAATCACCATCAGCAGATTGTTGAAGTCGTGCGCGATGCCGCCGGTGAGTTGGCCCACCGCTTCCAACTTCTGCGCCTGCCGCAACTGCGCATCGCGCTCGGCCAATTCCGCCGTACGCACGGCGACCGCTTCTTCCAACTTGTTGCGCGCCAGCCAGCGCTCGGTGACATCCGTCAGCGCGACGCAAACGCCCTCCTCGGTCGGCGCGACGCGCAGCTCGACATAGCGATCCGGTCGAAACAGCGATTGCGACTCGATCATCGTCATCGGCGCGCCATCCATGGCGGCGCGCAGTACAGCTTTGAAATCCTCGTTAGTGTTGGCCGCGAACTCCCAAAAGTCGCGCCCGACCACCTTCTCGCGCGCGAGACCAAAATAGGCCTCCGCAGCCGCGTTAAATTCGGTGAGCCGCCAATTGCGGTCGATGGCGTAAAAGCCGTCGGAGATGCTGTTGAGCACGCCGCGCAGGCGCGCTTCGCTGATCGCTAGAAGCAGCGCGGCGTCGTCTGAATGCGGCGTCTCTTCGGCCATCCCCAAGCCCCAAAGCACCCGACTAGCCGTCTCATCGCGGCCATCGGCATACAATTCCAAAGCTGGCGTTTGGTTCCCTCGAAAGCTGCAGCTTTTTTTCGTGGGCGCTCTATCAGACGCCGGCGCGGCGTTTTAAGCCGCCATGAGCCGCGTGACAGAGCGCGACACCCAGCGCATCGGCCGAATCCGCTGTCAGATCCCCTGCTGTCGGCAGCAGGCGGCGCACCATGAACGCCACTTGCGTCTTGTCGGCAGCGCCGGAGCCAACAACGGCTTTCTTGATTGTCGTCGGCGCGTATTCCGCAACTAGAACGCCGCGCCGCGCCGCAGCCGCGAGCGCGACCCCGCGCGCTTGGCCAAGCGCCAGTGCAGCGCGTGCGTTGGAGTTTACAAACGTCTCTTCCACCGCACATTCATGCGGCTGGTGTTGGGCGATCACCGCATCGAGCTCTTCAAGTAGATGCAGCAAACGCGACGCCAATTGTTGCTGTTGCGCCGGTTTGATCACGCCGTGCGCGATATAGCTAAGGCGCGAGCCTTCGCTAGCAATCAAACCCCAGCCGCACTTGTTGAGGCCAGGATCGACGCCGAGGATCAAGGTGGCGCTCATGCGCGTGCATCCAAAGCAAGCCGCGCCGCGACCGCTACATAAACTGTCCAAAACACATTGTTGGCCTGGAGCGCGTGGCTTTCCGAAAGCGTGTACATCGCAAACGCCGCCAAAAACGCCGGCGCCCAAAGCCCGGCATCGCTGCGCATAATCGCACCGGACCCACGCCACAACGTCGCCGCCAATTGCAACGCAAACAGCACAACGCCGAAGCGCCCCATGCCGAGCGCCATCTCAAGCCAGCTTGAGTGCGCCGACGCCACTTCCCACGCCACCGCTTCACGCACCCAAAACGCAGGGCCGTTATCCGGCAGCCAGAACGCGTAATAGCCGTAACCAAGCCAAGGCTGCGCCGCGACCGCAGGCGCCGCCGCCTCCCAAATATCAGTGCGTCCGGTGAGCGTCAGATCGCGGCCAATAACCGCCACGAGCAATTCCGGCGCAAGCGTCACAACACTTGTGATGATCACGATTGCCGCCAAGATCGTCGCGCTGACCAGAACCGTTTGCAGAGGTCCGCGTCTGACTAGCGCGCACGCGCCCATCACGGCCAAGCCAAGCAGACTCGCCAGCAACGCGGTCTTCGATGTGGACAGCAAAACCAGCGCAAACGCGCCAAGCGCTGCACACATCCAGAACCAGCGGCGTTGCGGCTCGACACATGCAGCGGCGGTGCAGATAGCAACGCCAAGCGCCATGATGCCGCCAAGCGTGTTCTTGTGCGTCCACAAACCGGACCACGCGCCGGGGTGTTCAAACGTCATGCGGCCAATGCTCGGCGCCACCGCACCGACGAGAAGCGATCCAGCAATCAGCACGACGAACGCGCCGGCGATCACGGTCACCAGCTTTGACCACTCATAGCGCCACGCGAGATAGAGCCCGAATGACATCGTCAGGCCAAGCCAGATCGTGCGCCGGAACGTGCCGCCGGAATCGATCGACCACAAAGTCGATAGTCCCGCGAGCGCGAGCAATCCCATCAACAGCGGAACAGCGGCCGCAGTGCGCAAAGCCGTGCGCGCCTCGCGCCAGATCGCCCAGCCGAGAAACGCATAGACCGGCAGAAAGAATATCCGCGCGTAGCCGGGCGGCTCGGTCGCGCCCTGGCTTTGTGCGAGCGCAGCAAAGAACGGTTCCGAGAACTGCACCAGGCAAAGCGCTGCTGCGATGACCTCCCAGCGCGCAGCATCGGCGCGCAAGGGTACTGCGGCCTCCAGAGGGGCATGGGTCGCGGTCATGACGCATTAACCTCTGCCGCCAATCCCTTGCCAAAGCGCTAACCGCCCCTCAGCATCGGGACAAATCGGGAGGGGATTGATGTTTCGACGGTCGCTGGCGCTGGCGCTGACGTGTTTCTTGTGCGTCGCCGCACCCTCCTCAGCGCAGGGCGATGGTGAACGCGCCCAGGCCCGTGAGCTGATCGAGCGCGTGGTCGCGTTTGAGACCTCCACTGGCGAACAGAACATCGCGATGGCGAATTATCTCGCCGATCGCTTCCGCACCGCCGGTTTTACTGCCGAAGATATCCAGATCATTCCGGCTGGCGGTTCTGCGGGGCTCCTCGTGCGCTATCGCGGCGACGGCAGCGGCGGGCGGCCGATCCTCTTGCTCGCGCACATGGATGTCGTGCCGGCGCGACGCGAGGAATGGGAGCGCGATCCGTTCACGTTGATCGAAGAGAACGGCATGCTGTTCGGACGCGGCGTGCTCGATAACAAAGCGGGCCTTGTCCACATCGCCGCGACAATCCTGAGCTTGCGCGCCGAAGGCTTCCGCCCGACGCGCGATGTGATCCTCTGGTTCAGCGGTGACGAAGAGACCACCGGCCTCACCACCCAAGAGCTGATTGCCAATCATCGCGCCCTGCTTGGCGATGCCGAGTTTGCGCTCAATTCTGATGCAGGCGGCGGCCAGCTCGCGCCGAACAGCCAAGCGCTCACTTACGTTCTGCAAACGGCGGAAAAGACATACGCCAGCTTCACGTTCACTGTGCGCAATCCAGGCGGCCATTCCTCCGCGCCGCGCAGCGACAACGCCATCTATGAACTCGCAGCAGCGTTGGATCGCCTGCAAGCGTTCGAGTTTCCGATCCAGTGGAACGACACCACTCTAGCGAGCTTCCGCAACGCGGCCGCCGCCTTCCCCGGCCCCGAAGGCCAAGCCATGCGGCGCTTCGCGGATCGCCCAAGTGATCGCGCTTTACAGCGTGCGCTCTCGCGTACGTCGATGGGCAACATGATGCGCACGACGTGCGTCGCGACGATGCTGAGCGGCGGTCACGCCGAAAACGCCTTGCCGCAAACAGCAACCGCGACAGTGAACTGCCGCATCTTTCCGGGCGTGCCGACCGCTGACATTTTGAGCGAACTGCGCGGGATTGCTGGCAATGGCGTTGAAGTCGAGCCGCTTGGGCCGTCGAACTTCAGCGACGCATCACCGTTGCGCCCTGATGTGATGCAGGCGGTGACGCGCACCGTGCATGCGCGCTATCCGGGCATCGTCGTCACGCCATACATGTCCGCCGGCGCCACGGACGGGCTCTTCTTCCGCGCCGCGGGGATCCCAACGTATGGCGTCAGCGGCGTGTTCATGCGCGGCAGCGATGTCTACGCGCACGGCCTCAACGAACGCGTGCCGACTGACGCGATCTATGCGGGCCTCACGCATTGGCGTGCGTTGATCACTGAACTCGCTGGGCCGTCGCCGGGGCCGTGAGCGCCTAGTCTTTCTTCGGCACTTCAACGTTCTTTAGCGGACTCGTCTTCAACAGTTCGGAAGCGCTCCTTATGTCGTCTCCATAGTCGAAATTGAACATTGGTACGGGTGCATTTGTTGAAGGTGCGAAAGGCTCTGTTTTTCCGAGCACCATGACTTGATGCGCAGGTGGACTCAGTGGCGGCGGAGTTTGAGCAGTCCGCGCGTCGCTTAGAGGCGTTTCAGGTTCGATCGCTGCGGGTTCCTTCGCCATTGGCGACATCGCTCGCGAGACGCGCCTGCGTGGAGCCTCTCGATAGGTCCTTGTAGGAGAGAGCTTCTGAGTAACCGGCGTCTCTCGTCGCAACGGTAAGCCTGAGTGGCTCATAACATTGAGATCGTCTGTTGGTTTGTCTGACGCACTAGGCTCCCCAGCCAGTGGGGGCCGACCGACCAACGCGCCAATCCAGGATAGAGCTTTCTCAACATCCCCCTGTGTGGAATCGTTCCAGTGCGTCAAATCTGCAAACTGGGTGAGCGTATGGTCGAGCGGAAGCTCACAGAGCTCGCACTTGATTTGAACGAGCTTGTTGTTCTTGGCAGCGTAGTGCGCTTCCTTTCGCACCCAATCGCTCTCAACGGACTGGCAAGTCCACAGCACCAAAACGGCTTTGGCAACGGCAATTTCACGCTCGATCGTGCGATCCCACTGCTCGGCCGGCGTTATGCGATCATCGAACCAATGGCTGTAACCCGCCTCGACGAGCCAAGCCGCGACGAGTGACGCGAGCGCTCGCTCTTCGCTCTTGTATGAGATGAACACGTCCGCCACGCCGAACCCCAGCTCCACAATAAGTAGAAACTAGCCCCGCGTGATGGAAAAGCTCAAGCGCTCTGCGCTTCGGCTTGGCCGTGGCAATATTTGAACTTCTTGCCTGAGCCGCAGGGGCACGGCGCGTTGCGCGAGACTTTGCCCCAGGTCGTCGGGTTGTGACGATCGAAGCCGTCCGGCGCGAGCGCGGGCGCATCGCTTTGGACCATTTCGTTTTCGCCAGTGTCCGGATTCTGGTGGATCTCGAACGTGCGCGGCGGCTGCAGCGGACGTTGCGCGACTTCGTCGGCTTGGCCGATCTGCAAGCGCAGCAACATGCGCGTCACCGTCGTGCGCAGATCGAGCAGCATGCGCTCGAACAATGTGAACGCTTCGGTCTTGAACTCGTTCAGCGGATCGCGCTGAGCGTAGCCGCGCAAGTGGATGACCGAGCGCAGGTGATCGAGCAGCGACAAGTGTTCGCGCCAGCGCATGTCGACGACCGAGAGCAACACCTGCTTCTCGACCGCGCGCAGACGCTCCGGGCCAAGCATGGCCGCCTTTTGCGCGTAGGCTTGGTCAACCGCACGCGTCATGCGCTCGATGATTTCCTGCTGCGCGATGCCTTCTTCGGCGGCCCATTCATCGACAGGCAATTTCAGCTCGAAGATTTCTTCGGCTTCGACCATCAGCTCTTCAGTGTTCCACTGCTCGGGATAGGCCTTCTCCGGCATCGAGCGCCAGACCAGCTTCTCGACCACGTCGTGGCGCATATCGCGGATGATCGGCGCGACGTCGGCGGTGCGCATGAACTCGATGCGCTGCTCGAAGATCGCCTTACGCTGATCGTTGATGACGTCGTCGTACTTCAGCAGGTTCTTACGAATTTCGAAGTTACGCTGTTCGACACGGCGCTGCGAGGTTTCGAGCGCCTTGTTCATCCAAGGGTGGACGATGGCCTCGCCTTCCTGGATGCCCAGGCCGCGCATGATCGCGTCTAAGCGATCGGCGGCGAAGATGCGCAGCAAATCGTCTTCAAGACAGATGTAAAACTTCGACTTGCCCGGATCGCCTTGACGGCCGGTACGGCCGCGCAGCTGGTTGTCGATGCGGCGGCTTTCGTGGCGCTCGGTGCCGAGCACGTAGAGACCGCCGGCGGCCAGCGCGATTTGCTTCTTGGCTTCGACGTCCGCTTGAATTTGACGCTTCACGACAGCGATCTGATCGGGCGTTTCATCGCCCTTCAAGGCCGCTTTGACGCGCATGTCGACGTTGCCGCCGAGTTGAATGTCGGTGCCGCGGCCGGCCATGTTGGTGGCGATGGTCACCGCGCCGGGCACGCCGGCTTGCGCGACGATACTGGCTTCCTGTTCGTGGTAGCGCGCGTTCAGCACTTGGTGCGGCACGCCCCGCTGCTTCAGCAGTGCAGAGAGCGTCTCAGACTTTTCGATCGACACCGTGCCGACCAGCACGGGCTGGCTGCGGCGGTGCGTATCTTCGATGTCGGAGATGATGGCTTTGTATTTCTCTTTCGACGTGCGGTAGACCTCGTCGTCGATGTCGATGCGCTTCACATCGCGATTGGTCGGGATTTCGACGACGTCGAGCTTGTAGATATCGCCGAATTCCGCAGCTTCCGTCGACGCCGTGCCGGTCATGCCGGAGAGCTTGTCGTACAAGCGGAAATAGTTCTGGAACGTGATCGAGGCCAGCGTCTGGTTTTCGGGCTGGATGTTCACTTGCTCTTTGGCTTCGATCGCCTGGTGCAGACCTTCCGACAAGCGGCGGCCATGCATCATGCGGCCAGTGAACTCGTCGACCAGAACCACTTCGCCGTCTTTGACGATGTAGTCTTTGTCTTTGTGGAAGAGCTTGTGAGCGCGCAGCGCCTGATTTGCATGGTGAACGAGCGAGATGTTTGACGGCTCGTAAAGCGAGCCCTGTAGCAAACCGCGTTCGGCGAGCATCTCTTCGATCGTCTCGGAGCCGAGTTCGGTATAGGTCACCGAGCGTTGCTTTTCGTCATGCTCGTAGTGCTCGTCACGCAAGAGCGGCATCAGCGTGTCGAGCGTTTTGTAGAACTCGCTGCGATCTTCGGTCGGGCCGGAGATAATCAGTGGCGTGCGCGCTTCGTCGATCAGGATGGAGTCGACTTCATCGACGATCGCGTAGCGGTGGCCGCGTTGGACCATCTCGCCCAGCGAGTACTTCATGTTGTCGCGCAGATAATCGAAACCGAATTCGTTGTTGGTGCCGTAGGTGATGTCTGCGGCATAGGCTTGGCGGCGCTCGTTATCGTAAAGGCCGTGCACGATGACGCCGACCGAGAGGCCGAGGAAACGATAGACTTGGCCCATCCACTCGGAGTCGCGCTTGGCCAGATAGTCGTTCACCGTGATGACGTGAACGCCGCGGCTCTCGAGCGCGTTGAGATAGGTCGGCAGCGTGGCGACCAGCGTCTTGCCTTCGCCGGTGCGCATTTCGGCGATCTTGCCGTTGTGCAGGAAAATGCCGCCCATCATCTGGACGTCGAAATGGCGCATGCCGAGCGTGCGCTTGGCGGCTTCGCGGACGGTGGCGAAAGCTTCCGGCAGGATCTCGTCGATCTTCGCGCCGCGGGCGAGCTTGTGGCGATATTCGCTTGTCTTGTTCCGGAGCGCTTCATCGGAGAGCGCTTCGAAGGTCGGCTCCAGGGCGTTAATGCGCGCCACCATGGGGCGCAGATGACGCACTTTGCGATCGTTGACGGAGCCGAAAATCTGCTTGGCGAGGTTCAGCATAGGCGCATTCTTAATGTTGATGCGCCGATCGGGAGAAGGCGCGGGAGGATGGGTCTAAGGATTTGAGCTTGTTGGCTTTTTCTTGTCCCACCGACGCGCGCCGAAGTGCGTAAACACTCTGGACGGGTGCGTTCGCGAGACTTAAGAGCGCCCCTGGGCGGTGTCAATGCGACCCGACGAGTGAACCCATACGGGTCTCGCGGGGCGCAAGCCTTGCACGCTGCCTCCAAGTCCAGAGAGCAGAACGCATGGCGCCCAGAAAGAATTTCATCTCCGCATTGGCTCGGATCGCGGTGGGTTTGGCCATTTGCGCCACCCTCGCCGCGTGCGGTCTCGGCCGCGATTCCAGCAGCGATGGCGAAGGCATTGACGATCCCGTCGTCGCCGCAACCGTTAACGGCCGCCCGATCTATATCGAGGACGTCCGCGCTTACGCGGTGGCCACCGGTCAGATGCAAGAAGGCGAAGACATCGACGCCAATTCCGACGCGTTTTACGGCGCGCTGGATGCGCTGATCCAAGCACGGCTTTTTGCCATGGAAGCTGAGGCCCGCGGCCTCGACCGCGATCCCGTCATTCGCCGCCAACTCGAACTGGCGCGCGAGCAGGTTCTCGCTAACGCCATCTACGAAGAGATTGACCAGAGCGCCCGGGACCCGGACGCTATCCGCCGCCTCTTCGACGAGAACGTGAACCGGACGGCTGAGGGTTACGAGGTTCATATTCGCCTAATGCAATTCGCCACACCAGAACTAGCTGGCGCGGCCAAAAGAAGGCTCGATAGCGGTGAGAGGTTTGAAGCGTTGGCTTTTGAGCTTTCGAGCCACCGAGACAGCGCACCGGACGGCGGCGATATGGGATGGCGTGCGTTAAACGACCTCGCCGCTCCGATCCGTGGTGCCATAAGCGAACTCAATCCCGGGAGTGTCGTTGGACCGATCGAATTTGGCGGCGAATGGTACATCGTGAGGCTTGAGGACCGGCGCCAGCAAGGCGGGCCGAGCCTCGAGGAGCTACGACCGCGCATTATCACGTGGCTTCAGTTCCAAGAGATTCAGCGCTTGCACGAACGCCTCGAACGCGACGCGCGTATCGAACGTCTGCGCGAGCCGGAAGTCGCACTTGATCCAGGCGAGGATACCCCCGCCCCGGCCGACGCGACGCCGTCCGAACCGTCGCGCCCAGCGCCGGACGCCGCCGCACCCGGCCAAGCTGCCCCGCCGTTCCCGTTCCCGATGGGACCGGGTGGCGTTGTCGGCGAAGACCCAGCGCCACGGCCAGCCCCGCCGCCCGCCGCCGAAGCGCCCGCGCTCCATAGGGGCTTGTGCTCTACGCCCGCGTCAGATTGAACGGCGCGCATGACGCATGACATCAGCCCGCTCGCGCCCGCACGCTTTCCCGATCTCCCGGCAATCGCCGGTTTGGAAGCCGCGATCGGCCGCGCCGGCTTCTACAAGCACGAGCGCCCTGATCTCTTGCTGATGCGCATGCCCGAAGGCACACGCGCCGCAGGCGTCTTCACCACCAATGCCGTGGGCTCGGCGCCGACCGATTGGTGCAAGCAAGCGCTCTCCGCCACGCGCGGCGGCGCACGCGCTCTCTTGGTCAACGCGGGCTGCGCCAATTCTTTCACCGGCCCGGCGGGCGATGCTGCCTGCAAACGCTCGCTGGAAAGCGCAGGCGCGCATGTCGGTGTCGCGGCGCGTGAGATCCTCGCGGCGTCCACCGGCGTGATTGGCGTTGTTCTCGATGACTCCAAGATCGCCAAGGCGATGCCGGAGCTTTCGCTGCACGCCGTGAACTGGTTCGACGCCGCGTCGGCGATCATGACCACCGACACCTTCCCCAAAGGCTCAGGCGCGACCTGCGAGATCGACGGCGTCACCGTGAGCATTGCGGGCATCGCCAAGGGCTCCGGCATGATCGCGCCGAACATGGCGACAATGCTCTCCTTCGTCTTCACCGACGCCGCCCTCTCCGCGCCGATCCTGAAAACGCTGCTAAAGCTTGAGACGGAAACCAGCTTCAACGCCATCACCGTCGATGGCGACCGCAGCACCAATGATTGCGTGCTGTTGTTCGCAACCGGCCAAGCCAAAGTGCCGCCGATCGCCGATGCGCACGATCCGCGCTTGGCCGCGTTCCGCGAAGCGCTGAGCAGCGTGCTGCGCGATCTCGCCATCCAGATCGTGCGCGACGGCGAAGGCGCGACCAAGCTGGTGAAAGTCATCGTTGACGGCGCCGTCAATGATGCGAGCGCCAAGATCATCGCGCGCACGATCTCTGAGAGCCCGCTGGTGAAAACCGCCATCGCCGGCGAAGACGCAAACTGGGGCCGCATCGTCATGGCCGTCGGCCGCGCCGATCAGCCGGTGAAACGCGAGATGATCAGCGTCCGCTTCGGCGATCTCTATGCTGCGCGAGACGGCATGGTGTCAGCGGAATACGATGAAGCCGCCATGAGCACGTACATGAAGCGCGACGAGCTAGAGATCGGCGTAAATGTCGGCCCTGGCGCCGGCCGCGCCGTGATGTGGACGTGCGATCTCACGAAACGCTACATCGAGATCAACGGGGATTATCGGAGCTAGAGATCTAACTCGGATTGGTCGTCGCTCTCTTCGCGCGCTGCGGCCTTAAAGCCGCGCTCGATCAGCGGAACCTTCGGCTTCTTGCCCGCGAACAATTCCTCGATTGTGAAGAGTTGGATTTTCGGCACCTTGCCGGTCGGGCCATCGTAGAGGCCAGCGCCGGCAGCTTCTTTTTTCATCGGCTCGGTGTGCGGTTCGAGCGAAATATAGACGCCGATCTTGGCGCGCTCGCGATCGACGACTGCGATCAGTTCGCGGATGTCTTTGACGCCAACTCCGCCGCCCTTGACGGACACGATCGCCTTCTCTGTCGTCTTGGCGCCGGACTTGAAGAAGATATGACCGTCAATGCCGCCATCGGCGCCCTTCTTCTTGCCGCCCCACGGCACAGCGTCGACCAGCGACACTGCCCACCATTGGAATTGGTACTTGTCTCGCTCGGAAAGATCGCGCGCACCATCAAGGTCCTTCGGCGCACCGTGAACCTCGAACTTGATGTCCGGAAACGCATCCTTAAGGCGTTTTTCGATCAGCGAGATCGCGAGATGCGTAATGTCGATGCCGATCCATTGGCGGTCGAGTTTTTGCGCGGCGTGAACCGTCGTGCCGCAGCCACAGAATGGATCGAGCACGACATCGCCAGGATTGGATGAGGCGGAGAGAATGCGTTCGAGGAGCGCGACTGGTTTTTGTGTGGGATAGCCGAGGCGTTCGTCAGCGAGATTATGCATTGCGCCAATGTCAGCGATTACATCCTGCGCTGGCACTCCGAGCTGCTCATCGAGAAATCGTTTGAGCATAGGCATTCCACCGGCTTTTTGTGGCCAATGAATTTTTCCCGCAGCGTCCATCACTTCCAGTTCGGCAGGCGGATAGGCCCAATGTCTGCCTTTCGCGGTGACGTCTAATCCGCGCCACGGCTTGCCTGTTTCGCCGTGACGAACGCCAGCCCCGGTCAGGTCGGATCGACGCCAACGTCTCTCCTTTCCATCGACGGTTTCGACATGCGTGTAGAAGGCATCGATGTAGGTTTGATCGTATGGTTGAAACAGTTTGTTCCAGCGAAACTCTTCAGTCTTGGAAAAGAACAGAAGGGTGTCATGAACGGGGCCAAATCTCTTAGCGCTTGAGTGAGCGCTGGTTCTCTTCCAGATGACTTCGTTCTGATAGTTCTCGAATCCAAACACCGCATCCATCAGCAGCTTGAGATAATGGCTCGCCGTCGGATCGCAGTGCAGATAGATCGAGCCTGTCGGCTTCAACACGCGATGCAGCTCAACCAACCGCACAGCCATGTGCGTCAGGTAAGCCATCATGTCGTTGTCTTTGAGAAACGACCGCATCGCCCGCAGCATCTCCGCTACGTCGCTGTTCCGACCCTGCATGACTTCGTCGAAGGCGGCCTCGGCGGCGTTGTTCCAGTGCCAGGTATCTTCGAACGCCTCGATCTGCGCCTGGCTCTGATCACCTGACGGCCCGCGAAACAGCACGTTGTAGGTGGCGTTCGAATTGAACGGCGGATCGAGGTAGATCAGGTCCACGGTTTCATCGCGAATGTGCTCGCGCAGCACCTGCAAATTGTCGCCGTAATACAAATGATTGGGTATGCTTCCCCGCGCGTCCACCGTCTGTAAACCATCGCCGCTTGACCATGGGAACGCAAGACGTACAAAAGCGCGAGCGGGCGAGGAATCGTGCGGGTAAAGTCCTACACCGAAGCAGTCAGGCTGGCGCGTTCTGCCGGCGAAGACGCCGCCAATCGGCGTGTGCGCAAAGCCGGCCGCAAAGCATGGTCAGAGAACGATCACGAGCACGCCGCCCGCGTGACGAACAAGCTCTTGGCTGATCTCGGTTTCGATGTTGAAGGCTGGGTATCGCTCGCCGGCGTGCCGCGCAACGAGCCCGAGGAACCGATCAAACGAAAGAAGGCGCGGCGTAAGCGTCAAACGGAGCCGGTTCAGCTCACGTTCGCCTTTGCCTAGTTAGCGCGGCTGTAGCACCGCCTGCCAACCCTTGATTTGGTGCTCAAATCGTCGTGGCGCGGCCTCGCCGGCCCTGGGTACCGGCGAATTAATACATCAACGCTCGCTTTCGCTGCGAAAACCCTTATATGGGCGGGGTCGATCCTCGTCGCGTCACGCCTTTATCCTTCGCCTGCGCGCCGGATGTCTGCTGTTTCCCTCGAAAAATCGGCGCCCGCCGTGGAAGGTCCACGCGCGCGATTACTGTAAAGGAGATGGCAATGGCTGTCGGTACTGTTAAGTTCTTCAATTCGCAAAAAGGTTTTGGTTTCATCGCGCCGGATGGCGGTGGCGGCAAAGATGTGTTCGTGCACATTTCGGCTGTTGAGCGCTCGGGCCTTTCGGGCCTGAACGACGGCCAAAAGGTCTCGTTCGATCTCGAAAAGGACCGTCAAGGCCGCGATTCCGCGATCAACCTGAAGGCCGTCTAACGACATGGAGATCGATCAGCGCATACCTGATCTCTCCGATAAGGAACTGGAGCGCTTGCACGCGAACGCTGTTCGCTTGTCGCAATCCGGATCTGTCAAACAGCGGGAGCAAGCGGAAAGCTTGCTCCCGCTCGTTGGCGCAGCGATGGAAGAGCGCCGCACGGCGAAGGTCGCCGCCCAAGACGAAAACAAGCGCGCCAAAGCGCAGGAAAAAGCCGACGCGCGCGCCGCAGCCAAGGCAGCCAGTAACAAGGCTGACACTTGAGCGCTTAGCGCGCCGCGCTAAGTCCCTCCGCTAAGCCAGCGGAGACTTTCATGAAACTCTATTACGCACCCGGCGCCTGCTCACTCGCGCCGCATATCATCCTCCGCGAAGCCGGGCTTGACGTTGCGCTCGACAGGATCGCCTGGGCGCCGCAGCGCGTCACCGAGGGCGGTGTCGACTATTACACAATCAATCCGCAAGGCGCTGTGCCGGCGCTTGAAGCTGAGAACGGTGAAATCCTCACCGAGGCGCAAGTGCTGATGCAATATCTGGCGTCACTCGCGCCATCGAAGGCGCTCTTCCCGACCGAAGGTTTCGCCAAATGGCGCGGGCTAGAGACGCTCAACTTCATCGCCACCGAATTGCACAAGGGCACGAGCCCCCTCTTCAAAAAGCCGAACGACGAAGCCCGCGACGCAACACACAAGCTGCTGCAAAACCGCTGGGGCCTGTTCGCGCAAAAGCTCGGCGACAAGGATTACGTGCTGGGTGAGTTCTCAATCGCCGACGCTTATGCGTTCACCGTCCTGCGCTGGGCCAAAGGCTTCAACGTCGATCTCTCGGCCTATCCAAAGCTCGAAGTATGGTTCCAGCGCGTGCAAGCACGGCCGGGCGTCCAGCTTGCGCTGACGGAAGAAGGCTTGCCAACGTCGTAAACGGCGCGGAAACGTTGAGCGCTTAACGGCGCTCAACCATCCTTCCACACGGCAAATTCATGCAAATCGGCGATGCTCCCGGTTCAAGACGGCTCCTCTTAGTTGCGGCCGCCGCCTTGTTCGATTCATCGGGACGCGTGCTGATTACACAGCGTCCTCAACACAAACAGCTTGGCGGGCTGTGGGAGTTTCCTGGGGGCAAGGTCGAAGCTGGCGAAGCGCCAGAAGAGGCTTTGAGCCGGGAGCTGAAAGAGGAGCTGGATTTGACCGTCGAGCCTGATTCACTCGATCCGTTCGCGTTCGCTTCGCACGCCTACCCGGATTTTCATCTGCTGATGCCGCTCTACGTCGCCACCAAATTTGGCGGCGTGATCAAGCTTGAGCCCAACTCCGCGTCTGCGGCGCGTTGGGTGAAGCCAGCTGAGCTTCCCTCAATCGACATGCCGCCGGCCGATGTTGTGCTGGTGAAGCGCCTTATGGAACGGAGTGCAGCATGATCATGCGTTTTCTCCGCGATGAGAGCGGCGCAACCGCCATCGAGTACGGCCTCCTCGCCGCCATGCTTTCGGTCGCCATCATTGCCGGCGTCAGCATCCTGGGCGATGCGCTCAATGAGAGCTTCATCGGCACGGCTGATAGCGTCGCGGCCGCCATCCCGTAATATTTCAGCTCTGTTGCGGCGGCTGACCAACGCCCGCAACGAAGCGCGCCTATGCCCTCCCTCGCGCCGCTGATGCGGTCCGCGTGGGAGAAGCACATGAACTGCCTACAGGCGCTCGCGATCACCGCCGCCGCTCTGGTCGTGTCCGGCAAACCAATTCTGCAACCGCTCATCGACGCGCCAGTCTATCTGGCGCGTGGCGAGGCGGAGTTGCGAAGCGTCGCGGCGAACCTGGAGGCGCGCCTTGGTCAGCACGCCGACGAGACTAAACTCGCGCAGATGCCCGACAGCCAAATTCACGCGATCCGCCGCTTGCTTTAAGCGTCCAGCTCCGCGTCCCAGTAGAGATAGTCCATCCAGCTTTTGTGCAGATGGTGCGGCGGGAAGCGGCGGCCGCTGTGCTGGAGCTCATGCATGGTCGGGCGGCGCGGCTTGCGGCGCGGACGCATGTTGGCGTGGTGCGTGTACTTGCCGCCCTTGCGCAGATTGCAGGGCGCGCACGCGGCGACGATGTTTTCCCAGGTCGTGCGACCGCCCCGCGAGCGCGGCACGACGTGGTCGAACGTGAGATCGTCCGGCGCGCCGCAATACTGGCAAGCGAAGCCGTCGCGCAGGAAGACGTTGAAGCGCGTGAAGGCCGGCGGGCGATCCTGGTGGACGTAGTCGCGCAGCGAGATAACGCTCGGCAGCTTCATCTCGAACGACGGCGAGTGCACCACGTGGTCGTAGTGCGCCACGACGTCGACGCGCTCGAGGAAAACGGCCTTCACCGCTTCCTGCCAGGGCCAGAGCGACAGCGGATAATAGGATAGCGGGCGGAAATCGGCGTTAAGCACCAGCGCCGGGAAGCCCGCGAGAGGAGCGCTGGAAACGTTCATGGGCAGCCCATCCGAGGGGGCTGCTCGAGCATTCGAGTGAGGTGAAGGTTACTCTTGAAGGCCCGACTCCTTATCGACTGGAACCAGCCTTACCTGATTTGGGGCGACATGTTTATGACACCAGGGCCACGGCAGCAGAAAATCTCAGCCGCCAGTGACTAACCCCTGTGTTTTCAACTGCGTGGCGAGGAATTCGCCTGCCAATTCGAGGCCATCAGGCCCAACTGAGTGCGGTACGCCGTAGGAAACGTGCCAGAGCGCGCCGTGGCCCGCGGCAGCGAGGTTCTCGGCGGCGTCGAACATGGCCGGGATCGGGATCATCGGATCGCGGTCGCCATGGATCAGCAGCACGGGCGGTTTCGAGCGCATTTCGTCCTTCAGCTTCGCCCCGCCAACCAGCGCGCCCGAAAGCCCGACAATGCCGGCCAACTCGCGCTCACGGCGGAGCCCGACATGCAGCGCCATCATTGTGCCTTGGCTGAAACCCGCCAGCGCAACGCGCTCCGGCGCCAGGCCGTACTTCTCCATCTCACGGTCGATAAAACGATCCACGGACTGGGCCGCGGCGCGTACGCCGTGCTCCAGTTCGCGCGGATCGAGGCCGGAGAGCGGAAACCACTGATAGCCGCCCGGCGCCTGCGGGACGGGCTCGATTGCGTTCGGCGAGACGAACGCCGTCCCCGGCAGCGCCTCGGACCAGTACGGCGCGAGGCTGATCAGATCGTTGCCGTTGGAGCCGTAGCCGTGCAGCAGGATCACCAGTGAATCCGGCTTGCCGCCCCGCGCCGGCGGCATACGCGGGCCATCGATGAAGACTGTCATGGTGGGTGAGTAGCGGGCCCACGAGCATCGTTCAACGCATCCCGGGCAAGCGTGCAAAAGCAGGCGCAGAGCCGGGATCCATGGTTGCGGCAAAATGAACTTCGAACGAGTGGCCCACAGCGCATGGATCCCGGCTCTCCGCTTCGCTGCGGCCGGGAAGCATGGTTTGTTGTGCCCATGAGCTTCGTCACCCGCTTCGCCCCCTCGCCCACCGGGTATCTGCACCTCGGACACGCACTCTCCGCGCTGACCGCGTTCGATGCCGCGCGCGACGCAGGCGGGCGTTTCATTCTGCGGATCGAGGATATCGACCAAGGCCGCGCGCGGCCGGAGTTTGAAGCGGCGATCTTTGAAGACCTCGCTTGGCTCGGCCTTGCCTGGGCAGAGCCTGTGCGGCGCCAATCGGCGCACATGACCGACTATACTGGCGTGCTGAACACGCTCATCGAACGCAATCTCGTCTATCGCTGCTTCCGCACGCGCGCCGAGATCGCCGAAGCTATCGCGTCGGCGCCACACGGCGCATCGGACGATATGTTTCGCGGCGAAGCGCTGCCAGCGGATGAGGAAGCAGCAAAGCTTGAAGCGGGCGAAGCGTTCGCGTGGCGGCTCTCACTAAAGAAGGCGCGTGCCGCATTGGGGCCGGCCTACTTCACTTTGGTGTTCGAGGATGAAACCGGCCTCGTTCGCGCTGAGCCCGACAAGCACGGCGATGTCATTCTGGCGCGCAAGGATTTTTCCACGAGCTATCACCTCGCCTCGGTTTGGGACGACGCGCTGCAAGGCGTGACGCACGTCATCCGCGGCGAAGATCTGCGCGAGGCGGCGCATCTGCATGTGCTGTTGCAGAAGCTGCTTGAGCTACCGCAGCCCGTCTATCGCCACCATCGGCTCGTGCTCAGCGAAGACGGCAAGCGCCTGGCCAAGCGCGATCAAGCAGCAACGCTGCGCGCGCTGCGCGAAGCCGGCAAAACGCCAGACGATGTGCGCGCATTATTGAGCGCGTGATGCTTGACTAATGTGAATTCACCACTTTTACGCAGCAAAAGTGCACTGCAATAAACTTGATTTCGCCGCGTTTCCTGAACGGAATCTCAAGCATAATCGGTGACACTCGCGTCACGAATGGAGAAGTGCGCCGATTGCGGCGTGACACACGATTATGCTTTGGGTTGATCACGACAGCTATTTCGGGCCCGACCGCCGACGCAAGTCTGGTGGTTTGCGCATGCGCGAGCGGCGTCGTTACGACTTTGCCGGTCTGCCGCCATCGCTGCCGATTGCCATGCGACAGTTGCGCTTGCGCGTGCTCGATGCGCGCGGCCCCGGCGCTGGCCACTTCGCTGATCGTGCACAAGCGACCGCGCTGCTGGCGCAGATGAACCACGAGATGGAAACCTCGGACGAGCTTTCGTCACTCGCTATGACGGCGGCGCGCGGCATCAATAACGACGTGCGCCCTGCCCTTTATGACGGCTTGGACCGCGCGCACGCGGCGCTACATTAGTCCCGCTGAGCATTAATCGGGATAGTGGCGATCGCCTGGCCAACCTTCGATGGCCTCGATCGTCTCGTGGGCTGACTCGAGCTTGTGATCCGGCACGTTGGAAATGCGCGCTGCTTCGATCCACGCCTTGATCGCGGTCGGCGCTAAGCGATCGCGGCCACACAACAGGAAGAACGGCTCATCCGGCGCTACCGCTGCGAGCGAACCGTGTTCGAGGTTGGCGGCGAGGTATTTGAAGCCAGCGTCACGCAAGATTTTCGCCGCTTGCTGCTTTGCTTCGCGTCCATCGTCTGCAGACATGACTACCTCCTGGATTGCGTCACCGGGCGGTCACCGAACGCGCCGATCAAGCGCGTCGACCAATCGCCCAGCGCATCCCATGCTTCGCCGCCGCCGTCAAAGCGCCCGAGCCGCACCATGACGAGATCCTTCGACGGCACGACGACAATGATCTGGCCTTCATAGCCTTGCGCCGAAAACGCATCGGCCATGCCGTTATCGGTGATCAAAGAGCGATCTGGTCTGCCCGGACCTTGCGACGGCGTCAGCCACCAGCCTGCGCCGTAAACATCGGCGTTAGCCGCCGGCCCTGGCGTGCGGCCGAAGTCGACCCAGCCTTCCGGCAAAATGCGCTGACCATCCCAAACGCCATCGCGCAAATAGAGATAGCCGAACTTCGCGTAGTCACGCGCCGTCGCCCACAGCAACGAGCTGCCATAGAACACGCCTTGAGGATCGTATTCGAACAAACCCGGCGCGCCGATGCGATCAAACAATGACGTGTTGATCCATTGCCGCATCGCAGCGCGACGCGCGGCTGGGTCACGTGCATCGGGCGCCACCACACGCGTCAGCGCATCGGACACAAGCAACGTATCGGCGGATGAGTAATTCCAGTGCGTGCCGGGATCGCGGATCAGCGGCAACTGGCTCGCCCAACGCGTCGTGTCACGACGGCCTTCGCCGAACAGCATCTGCGCATTGCCGGCGCGGGTCAGATCCTCGTTGCTCTCTTGATAGTCGAGCCCGTCGACCATTTGCATCCACTGGCGCCAGGTGATCGAAGCGCGGCGATCGCCAGCGCGCCAGTTCGGATGCCCCATCGGCGCATCGATCGAGAGCCGCCCTTGCATCACAGCCGCGCCAACGAGCGCGTGCGTGTACGATTTCGCCATCGACCAGGAGACCAGCCGAGAGTCGCGCGTGTAGCCATCTGCGTAGCGCTCGAACACGACGCGGCCGCCCTGGACAACAATCACCGCACGCGTCTCGCCAAGCACTGGATGTGGGCCAGCAAACGCCTCTGTGACCGCAAGATCGAACGCTGGACGATCAACGTCCGTGGGCAGCGGCGCGGTTTGCCAATCCGCAGTCGGCCATGCAACGCCCGTCGGCTGCGGTGGCAGCGGATGAAGCTGCTGCGCCGCACTCGCGCCTGCCGTTACGCAAACCAAAACCAACGCCGCCACGACGTTCCGCAGCATGACGCATCCCCTCGTCTTCGCTATGATGCCGGCGAGCATACGGGGAGGCGGCGGTGTCGCGCAAACGCTGGTTTGTGATTGGGGGCTTAGCGCTAGCAGCGGTGGTGCTGTCGAGCGTCGCTTGGTCTTTGCGCGATGATTTGGCCTACGCGCGATTGGCTACAGGCTTTGCCGCCAAGCAGACCTGCTCATGTTTGCACATCACCGGACGCACGCTCGACTCGTGCATGGCGGATTTTCCCGAAGACGCGCGTTCGATGATTGCGATCGAGCAAGACGGCGACACCGTGCGCGCCAGCGTGTTGTTCGGCGCGATGAGCGCGGAAGCAACCTATAGCGAAGAGTACGGCTGCGCGTTCGCTGACTAGACTAGCCAACCCCTGGCGTTGAACACCGGCTTGCGCATGCCCGCGAGCACGAGCCCGACCAAGGCTCGAATGCCCGCCCAAAGCGCAGCGACAATGCCGACCCAGAACACGATCAGCGAATACCAAGTGAGGATGTCGATCGCGCTGCGCGGAATGACGAGCGCCGGCAACGTCAGAAACGTCGTCACCACGAACGCGATGATGATTGTGCGTAGCGCTTGCTCATGGTGCGTCGCCGCCCACGGCGTGGCGTCTTCGCGGCTCGTGTAAGCAATCACGCCAGCGGCGATGCCGAGCCCCATGCCGACAAAGCGCTCGATGCCGCCAAGCGGCAGCACGAACGGCACGACGAAGCACGCGATCGTCAAGACGTGCACCAGCACCGCTTTGCCGCGATGCGTCTTCAGCCCCCAGCCTTGCTGTTGCGGGCGCACCGGCTTTGGCGGCGGCGGACGGCGGAAGGGCGTGACATTGTCGGCGGGCATGGGCGTGGTTTAGTGCGGAGCAGGCGCATCCCGCAAGGCGCATGGCGCCCTGCGCTGGACGGTATAAGGGAAGTGTGGCGTAGTCCCTCGATGTCATCGGCCCGCGATCTTTTTCCGGTTACGCAAGAGACGGCCGCGGCTGTCTACAATCTGATCTTCGCGCCTTGGCTGAAGGAGCTCGGGCTCACGGATTTCGTCATTTCCGAAGGCCGCGCTGCCGCGCGGCTGCCCGAGAGCGACCATCTCAAGTTTTTGGCTGGCGGTATTTGTGGCCAAGCCTTGATGGCGGCGATCGATACGGTAGCAGTTATGGCGGTGGCCACGGGCGATAAGGAGATCAAGGGCACCGCCTATCAGCACACGCAATTTCTGCGCCCTGCGCGCGGGGACGATTTGATTGTCAGCGCCGAAGTTCTGCGCGCGGGCAAAACAACCGCCTATGTCGATGCGCGGATCACCTTCGCCGGCAGCGGCGCACTTGTCGCCCACGCGGTGCTTGAATTCGCTTTCTAGGCGGACGCAACCTTACTTGCCGCCGCCATTGGTAATACGGATCTCGACGCGACGGTTCCGCGAGCGGCCCCATTCGTTGTCATTCGACGCCACTGGCGACCACTCGCCGCGTCCGCTGGCGCTGATCCTGTCAAACGCGACGCCATAGTCCAACAAGCTGGCGCCGACGGCGCGGGCGCGGCGCTCGGAGAGCTCTTGGTTGTATTGGTCCGAGCCGATGGCGTCGGCATGGCCGATGATTTCGATGCGCATACCGCGATGCTGGTTCAGCGTCCGCGCAAGGCTGGCGACACGCGGCGCAAACTCGCTGCGCACGTCGGCGCGGTTGAAATCGAAAGTGATGTCAGACGGCATCGTAACGCGGATTTCGTTCGGCGAGACGCGATCGACCGCAACGCCGGCCGGCGCCATCTCACTGCGCAGCGCGGATTCGGCTGCGTCCATTTCGGTTTGCTGCGCAAACGCGGGCGCGGCGGTGGAAGCAAGGATGGCGGCGATGATGAGAGCGCTGCGCATGGGCGGACTCCGAGTTGACCGCCGCCGCAGATGCGCCGCCTCTATGGCTGATCTGTGGCTGAGATGACGAGCACGCCGATGTGTGGCCGCAGTGCTTCAGGCCGCTCGGCGTGGCCGCGTCGCGAACCAAATGATCCAAACGAACACGGGCTGGAAAAGCAGCCGCGCCCAAAGGACCGGCGCGCCGATAGCGTGACGATCAGCGTTGATCAGCATGTCGACATGAACGGGCGTCACACAGATTGTGAACGCCATAAGCGCCCAGCCAACGCGCTCGCGCCACGCACCACGCATAAGCGCCAACGCGGCGCCAATCTCGAACACGCCAGTCGCCAGCACAACGACGCGCGGATACGGGATGTACAGCGGAACGACTGACGTGAACGCATCAGCCAACACGAAGTGGCCGATGCCGCCGAGCAAGAACCACGCAAAGACGAGCGCGTGCGCGGCTAAGCGCCAGCTCACAGGTTCAGCAAATGCGGATCGCCGCCTTGTGCCGCGATGTTCACCGAGACGGCGCGTTCCTCGGCGAAGCGCGGCAAATAGTTCGGCCCCCCTGCTTTCGGACCTGTGCCCGACAAACCAGAGCCACCGAACGGCTGCACGCCGACGACGGCGCCAACGATTGTGCGGTTCACATAGAGATTGCCCGCGGGCACTGCCGCTTTCACGGCTTCAGCGAAGCTATCGAGACGCGAGTGCACGCCGAGCGTCAGGCCATAGCCCTTCGCGGCGAGTTCGGCGCCGACCGTGGCTATGTCGGACGGATCGTAGCGCACGACGTGCAAGATTGGACCGAACACTTCTTTGTCGATCTGCGCGAGCGAATTGAGCTCGACGAGCGCCGGCCCGAAGAAATTGCCGCCAAGCTTCGAGACATCAATCTGCTTCCACACCTTTGCTTCGCGGCGCATGCGCTCCATGTGCTTTTCGAGATTGGCTTTGGCTTCGGCGTCGATGATCGGGCCGATATCGGTGAACGGATCGGCGGGATCGCCCATGACAAGGCAGTCCATCGCGCCAGAGAGCGTCTCGATCGTGTCGTCGGCAGTATCGTGCGGCAAAAACAGAAGCCGCGCGGATGAACAGCGTTGGCCGGCGCTGTTGAAGGCCGACGCGATCATGTCATCGACGACTTGCTCCTTCAGCGCTGTCGTATCGACGAACATGCCGTTCAGGCCACCAGTCTCGGCGATGAGCGGCACGATCGGGCCGTCTTTAGCGGCGAGCGTGCGGTTGATGATGCGCGCGACTTCGGTCGAGCCGGTGAACGCAACACCGCTGATGCGCGGGTCGGCGACGAGCTCGCCGCCGACAGCGCCATCACCGATCACCAATTGCAGCGCATCGTCCGGCAAGCCGGCTTGGCGGAAAAGATAGACCGCCGCTTGCGCGATGCGCGGCGTTTGTTCGGCGGGCTTGGCGACAACCGTGTTGCCTGCCGCCAACGCCGCCGCCAGCTGACCAGCGAAAATCGCGAGCGGGAAATTCCAGGGGCTTATGCAAACAAACACGCCGCGGCCGTGCATCTCAAGATGATCAGTCTCGCCCGCAGGTGACGGCAATTGCACCGGACCCGCAAAGAGACGCTCAGCTTCTGCAGCGTAGTACCGGCAGAAATCGACGGCTTCGCGAACTTCGTCGATCGAGTCCTGCAAGTTGCGCCCCGCTTCGCGCGCGATGAGCTGCACCAGCGGATCGTGATGCGCCTGAAGAGCGTCGCCCATAGCGCGCAAAATGCGGCCACGCTCAGCGCCGCCGAGTGCGTTCCAGCTGTCGAACGCTTTGTGCGCAGTCGCGATCGCTTCGGCAGGATCGAGATTGTGCTCCGGCATCGCGCCTTTATGCGGCGGCGGGAAAAGCGCATCGCGATCAGCTTTGATCGAGAGATCGCGGCCGGTCGAGTTGCGGCGGCTCGCGCCATAAAGCTGCGACGGCGGCGGCAAGCGCGCGTGGCGGCGCGGACGCGCTTCCAAAGTCGTGATCGGATCGGCGGCGACGAGGTCGGGTGAAACGTCGTCATCGAGGAACGAGTGAACGAACGACGTGTTGGCGCCGTTCTCAAGCAAACGCCGCACGAGATACGGAAGCAGATCTTCGTGGCCGCCGACCGGCGCATAGACGCGCACGGGCAGCTGCGGTTCAGCAGCCGCGTAAAGCGCCTCGCCCATGCCGTGCAGACGCTGAAACTCGAAATCCGTGCGTCCAGCACTCGCCGCCATGCGGCGCACGGCGGCGACCGTGTGCGCGTTGTGCGTCGCAAATTGCGGAAAGATCGCGCCGGCTTGCAAAAGGTCACGCGCGCAAGCGAGATAGTGAACGTCCGTCGCGGCTTTGGTCGTCCAGACCGGAAAGTCAGCACGGCCCATGATTTGAGCGCGCTTCACTTCGCCATCCCAATACGCGCCTTTGACCAGACGCGTCTGGATCGCAGTGCCACGGCGACGCGCGAGCGAAGCAAGCATCTCGATCAGTTCGCGCGTGCGCTTCTGATAAGCCTGAATTGCAAGGCCCAAACCTTCCCAGCCCTTCAGCGGCGGTTCGAGCGCCAGCTTTTCAAACAAGCGCATCGACATAACGAGGCGATCCGCCTCTTCAGCGTCGAGCGTCAGCCCGATGTTCCACTTCTTGGCGCTCTCCGCGAGTTGCAGCACGCGCGGATAAAGCTCGCGCATCACCCGCTCTTCCTGGCGCGCTTCGTATCGCGGATGCAGCGCTGACAGCTTCACCGAAATGCCGTTCGACGCTTGCGGGCCAGCGCCGCCAGCGGCTTCACCGACAGAGTCGATCGCCGAAGCGTAAGCGGCGAGATAGCGCGCGGCGTCTTCGTTGGTACGGGCGCCCTCACCCAGCATGTCGAAGGAGTAGCGCGTGGCGAGGCCGGAGCGGATCATGCCGGCGCCGCGCTTCAAGGCGGCATCAATGTTGCGGCCGAGCACGAATTGTTCGCCGAGGATACGCATCGCCTGCATGGCGCCGGCGCGCACGACGGGCTCGCCCAGCCGCTTCACGACCTTGGCGAACACTTCGCTGGCTTCGCCCTTCATCTCCTCGGGCAAGTTCACGACGCGCCCGGTCAGCATCAGCCCCCAGGTGCCGGCATTGACCAGCCAGTGATCGGAATTGCCAAGATGCTCGGCCCAACGGCCACTCGAGATCTTCTCGGCGATCAGCTTGTCGGCGGTTTCTTCGTCCGGCACGCGCAGCAAAGCTTCGGCAAGGCACATGAGCGCCAGGCCCTCGGCGTTGGAGAGGCCGAACTCTTCGAGGAAGCTCTCCATCACGCCCTTGCGGCGCTTCAGGCTGCGAGCCTTGACCACCAGCGTCCGAGCCTCGGCCCCCACTGAGGCGCGCGCGGCGGGATCGAGCGGCGCGCTTGCTAGCAGAGCCGCGACCGCAGCGTCCTCATCGATATATTTGAGGGCGTCGAGCTGGTCCCAATCGGTGGCGGCGGACGGGTGCGGCGTAGGGGCTGATTGCATGGCGGGCTTTTGCGCGTCTGCGGACTTAAGGGCAAGCGTTCGGCGGGCGGCCCTTGCGTCGCAGCCTGCCTCGTGGTCAGAAACGGCCCGTGAGCACCGAAGCCCCCGCGCCTCCGTCCGAGGCGGCGACCCCGGAGAGCGCGTCAGACGCGCCCCCGCTCGCCACCAAAATTCTGCTTGTGACCGACGCCTGGGAGCCGCAGGTGAACGGCGTCGTCCGCACGCTCTCAAGCACCATGCGCGAGCTGAAAGCGATGGGCTGCGAGATCGAGGTCATCTCGCCGGCGGACTACAAACACACCTTCCCGCTCGTCACCTATCCGGAAATTCGCTTGGCGCCGGGAAACCGAGGCGACGTCGAAGACCGCTTCCTGGCGTTTGCGCCGGAGGCCGTACACATCGCCACCGAGGGCCCGCTCGGCTGGGACGCGCGCGCGATCTGCCTCCAGCACAAGTTTCCGTTCACAACGAGCTACCACACGCAGTTTCCGGAATACGTCCACGCGCGGTTTAAATGGATCCCACTCTCGGCCGGCTATTGGTACATGCACTCGTTCCACGATAAATCCGGACGCGTCATGGTGGCGACGCCGACGATGCAGGACTTGCTAAAGCTGCAGGGCTTCCGCAACACGGCGATCTGGAGCCGCGGCGTCGACGTCGAACAATTCCATCCGAGCAAGCGCGGTATCGAAGGCGGCGTCTATAAGGATTTGCCGAAGCCGGTGTTTGCGTATGTCGGACGCGTTTCGGTCGAGAAGAATATCGAAGCGTTTCTGAAGCTCGATCTGCCGGGTTCAAAAGTCGTGGTCGGCGACGGCCCGGCGCGCGAGGACCTGCACGCAAAATATCCCGAGGCGCATTTCCTCGGTTCGAAGTTCGGCGAAGAGCTCACGCGCTGCTATGCTGACGCCGACGTCTTCGTCTTCCCGAGCTTCACCGACACGTTTGGCTTGGTCATCCTGGAAGCAGCAGCAACCGGCACACCTGTCGCCGGTTATGTGGCACCGGGACCGAAGGACATTCTGCCCGGCACCGGCGCTGGCATTGTCGATGACGATCTGCAAAAGGCGTGCTTGGAGGCGCTGAAGCTCAGCCGCGAAGACGCGCGCGCTTTGGCGGAGAAGTACTCATGGCGCTCCTGCGCCGAAGACTTCCGCCGCAACCTTGAACCACTGCCGAAAGAGCGCGGCCGGCGCTTCTGGCACAAGCTCGCCGATCTACGGAAGCGCGCCAAAGAGCGCCGTCGTTTGGCGAAGGAACGCCGCGCCCGCGAACGTGCGCGGTCCAAGACTTAGCGACTTACCACTTGATCGATTTGCGCAGTCTGTAGCGCAGCCAGATCGCGGTGCCGTTCATCAAGAGCGTGATGGCCAGCAGCACGAGGCCGGCAGCCGCTGCGATCTCCAGGAACTCGGCTTGCGGGCGCGATGTCCAGTTGAACATCTGAATCGGCATGACCGTGAACTCGGAGCCGAGCCAATGCGTCGGCGACCAGCTGGCGGCAGCATCGCCCAAAGTCGCAACCGATTGCATGGTCGAGCCGTGTGGCAAATCGAGCACTTCGCCAGCCGTAACTTGCTGCTCGGTGAAGTCCGGCAGAACGACAACGCCGTCATGGCTGATGGTCACGCGCTCCGTCGCCATCGGATCGACAGCCGCGCCGTACTCATCGAGCACGCCAACGGTTTCGAAGGTCGCGTCGCCAGGGCGGGTGATTGGCAAGAACGCCACGAACGTCAGACCACCGATCATGATCAGCGGCGCGGTTTCACCCAGCGCGCGCGAGATGCCGATGATGACGCCAGTGACGACGCCCGGCAGCGCATACGGCAGAACGTGATGTTGCGTCGTCTGCCATTTGGTGGCGCCGACAGCGAGCGCGCCTTGGCGCATTTCCTGCGGCACGCTGCGCACCGCTTCGCGCGTGGCGACGATGATCACCGGCAAGATCAGCAAAGAGAGCGTGATGCCGGCGGTCAGGATGGATTGACCGAAGAGATCGGCAGCGGCGTTACGGAAGCTCTCCGGCAGAAAGGCGAACCAGCGGTTCGGGTTGCCGAGAAATTGTACGAAAATGCCGACCGCCATCAGGCCGAATAGAATCGACGGCACGCCGGCCAGATTGTTGACCGCGATTTCGATCGCGCTCGTAATGGCGTTCTTCGGGGCGTATTCCTCGAGATAGACACCAGCCAGAATTCCGATTGGGATCGCGAACAAAGCCGTGGTGGCGATCACCAAGAGCGAGCCGACCCAAGCCGAAAGGATGCCCGCCACAGCAGGATCCGAAGACGGAAAGCTGGTGAAGAACGCCATCGTCAGGCGCTGGCCGCCGTCGTTGAAAAGATCGGCGACCAAGGTCACGAGCGTGCCTAGGCCGATAACGGTGGCGACGATGCCCCAGATAATGAAGGCGCTGTCCTTGAACTTGCGCATGCCCAGGCCGGGCGGATGCGCAGTGATGTCGCGCGCGCGCGCTGCGTCTGTCGCGGTCATTAGTATGCCTCCCGGTACCGGCGTTGCAGCCAGAACGCGACGAAGTTGAAGAGCAGCGTCAGCACCAGAAGTGCGAGGCCCGCCGCGAAGATCGAGTTGTACTCAAGCGTGCCGAAGGGCAAATCGCCGAGCGCGACTTGCGCGATGAAGGCGGTAACCGTCGCGCCCTGCATTGCGGGGTTGGTCACCATTTGCGGCAGCTGGCCGCCGGCGACGACGACGATCATGGTTTCACCGATGGCGCGCGACATGCCGAGGATGACTGCGCCGACGACACCCGAGATGGCGGCGGGGACAACAACGCGGAACGCCGTCTCAAGCCGCGTCGCGCCCATAGCGTACGACCCTTCGCGCATCGAGCGCGGCACGGCGCGCATCGCATCTTCAGAAAGCGACGCGATGTAAGGAATGATCATCAGGCCCATGACGAGACCGGCGGACAGCAAATTGAACGACGGCAACTCAACACCGAACGGACGCAGCCAGCCCTGCAGCACAGGCGTCACGAACAGGAGCGCGAAGTAGCCGTAAACGACGGTCGGCACAGCGGCGAGCAGCTCAAGTGTCGGCTTGATGGTTTCACGCGTGCGCGCGCCTGCGAATTCGGAGAGGTAGATCGCGACCAGAAGTCCAAGCGGCACAGCGACCGCGAGCGCGACCAAGGTCGACATGAAAGTGCCGGTCAGCAGCGGCGCGATGCCGTACTGCGGATTGTCGAAGAGCGGCGTCCAGGTGGTCGAGGTCAGAAACTCGATCGGCGAGACCTGGGCGAAAAACTTGGCCGATTCAGAAACGACGACATAGACGATGCCGATAACGATCGCGATGGCGATGATGGCGGCGCCAAATAGCAGCCCTTCCATAATGCCTTCGACCGGACGCACCCGCCGTTTTGTGAAATCCCGTTCCACGCTCGCCCCCAAGGCCCAATTCTTGGCCTAAAACGTTCTTAGCCTAAAACACGAAGCCGGGACGGAGGTTCGCACCCCCGTCCCCGCCCCCGCTCTATGAGTCGCCTTTTAGTCGTTGACTGGCGTCTGCACCAGACGGCGGGCAACAACATCCTCAATACTCGCGCCGATCGCAGCGCGGCCACCGAAGGCGGTGCCGATCTGACGACGCTGAGCGCGTTGCAGGTAGGTTTGATAGGCGGCGGCCGGCAGTGCCACATAACCAACGCGCTCCGAAATCGCGGCGGCGTTGTTGACGTAGTACTGCACGAACTGCTGCACTTGCGGACGGCGCAGAGCGGCGGCGTTCACGTAGATGAAGATCGGACGCGAAAGCGGCGCGTAGCTGCCGTCACGGACCGTTGCTTGGCTCGGCATGACCGGGCCATTGCCGTTATCGATCGCGATAGCGCGAAGGCGGCTTGCGTTCTCTTCGTAATAGGCGATGCCGAAATAGGCCATGCCGCCAGCGTTGTTGGCGACGCCTTGGACGAGGACGTTGTCGTCTTCAGACGGCGTGTAGTCGGTGCGCGAAGCGCGCGCCGTGCCGTTCACGGCTTCCGTGAAGTACTCGAACGTGCCCGACGCCGAGCCCGGACCATAAAGCTGCATTGCCAGGTTCGGACCACCAACAGCGCTGAAATTGCTGACTCGCGCGCCCGGCTCCCAGATTTGGCGAAGCTGAGCAACGGTCAGCGATCGAAGCGGGTTGGACGGGTGCACAACGACGGTGACGCCGTCGAACGCAACCGGGATTTCAACGTACTGAATGCCAGCGGCAGCGCAGGCGGCCATTTCGCTCGAACGGATCGGACGTGACGAGTCAGCGATGTGGATCTCGCCGCGGCAGAACTTGCGCAGACCGGCCGACGAACCTGATTCACCGACCGCAACGCGGATACGGCCCTGGGTCGTTTGCTGGAAGGCTTCAGCAACAGCTTCCGAAATCGGAAACACGGTCGACGAGCCGTCGATCTGGATCGTGAACGGCGCGCCGGCCTGTTGGGCCGTCGCCGGAGCGGACGCGAGCGCGATAACGACGACGGAGGCCGCTACCTTGCCAAGCGTTTTAAAGAATTGAACGGTCATCTGGATATGATCCCCTAGAAAGTGGTCCCTCGAAATCTCTCGGAAACCCAGGCGGTCACCCGGGCCTCCGAAGCTCGCGAGTGTTAGAAATCGAACTGGGTGCGCAGAGTGATGACTTCAGCTTCGGCGTCGCCCGCCGTGACTGAGATCGGATCGATGCGATCGGCGTCGGTGGTGGCGTAGTTCAGCATGAAGCGGACGTGATCGACCGGAACCCAGTTCAGGCCGACAGCCCACGCGCTTTGTTCGCCGCGTGATGTGCCGCCATTGTCATCGCTGACGTCGATAAAGTCGTAGCGCGCGATCAGGCCCCAGTGGCCCCAGCCACCGTCGGCGACCGAAGACCGCGGAACCACCGGGCCGAACGAGCCTTGGTTGCCGCGGTAGGCGCGCGGCTCACCGGTGAGCGACCAGGTGAGATCGACATAATAGCCATCCGACTCAAGCTCGACGCCGGCCGGGGTTTCGCCGCTGATCGTGATGTATTCAGCCGTGAATCCGAATGCATTCCACTGACCCGCCGCTTCGAAGCCGTAGCCGGTGTCGTTTTGCAGCGCGCTACCCGAAGACGTTTCAACCCAACGCGAGCCACGGCCGTTCAGCGGACGCGGACGATAGCGGAACAGCGCGTCGTCGCCATTGTAACGCTGACGAGCCGAGAAGCCGAGGTGGAGAAGCGTGTAGCTGTCCGGCGAGGTTTCGAAGATCGGCGCCCAAGTGAAGCGGCCGCTGATCGAGGTTTGCTCGCTGGTGGCGAAGTTGGAGTCCGAGTTGTTGAGCGAGTCGCCATAGACGCCGACAGCGGCCATCCAGTTGGCGCCCGTCATCAGGCCCGCAATACCCGCCGCGCGGCCATAGCCGTAGGCGTTGATGATGCTGGAGCGCTCGATCATCGGGATGTCGAGCGAAGACGTGCGGTCTTCCAGCGGCGAGGTGATGTTGTTTTCACCGATCACCACCGAGAAGAAGTCGCCAGCGTATTCGAGGTAGGCGTCGTCAACGGCGACGGCATTGTCGCCCGTGGTGGCGTCATCAACGCTGGCGCCCGGGTTCAGGACGAAGTCGACCTTATAGCGCCAATTGTCGGTGAAGCGGCCTTGCACGCCGAGGAAGGCGCGGCGGATGTACGAGCGCGAGCCATCTTCGCCGTTGATCGACGCAGAATCGGTCGGATCGTCCAATTCCCAAGAGTTGGAATAGACGTCGAACTGCAAACGGCCGCGCATGCGGAAGCGCTGCTGGCCTTCCCGGATTTCCGGGGCGCCGCTGACCGGCGAGTTGATCGTGGCCTGCGCGTAGGCAGCTTGCGGCGCAGCGACGCCGGCAGCGGTTGTAACCAGCGCAGCGAGCGCGGCTTTGGAAAGAACGTTCTTCATTGAGACCCCCTGGCGATCCGAGCACCGACGCAGGTGAATCGACTCACCAACGTCCCTCGGGCGAAGCGGGGGTTAGCTCTGGTGCTTGAAGCCAGCGCGACAGTTCGACTTCAGTTTTGTGACGTTGCCAGCGTGCAGCGCATGGCTCTCATGCAGCGCACTGAGCATCGTTTTGAACACGCAAGGGAATTAACCAACATTCCCTCTTTACATTGGGGAACGTTACCCATATTTCGCGATTCACCGGCGGACCTGGAAACAGCGTCCACTAACGCCCCCTCGGCCCAGGCCACCTGGACGATCGCGCAAAACAGGAAGCAGGACGCTTCTTGGCGATCGCCCGGCGCAAGCTCCCAAGGGCGGACCTGACATTAAAGCATGTCCGACTAACGCCGGCCTGGGAATGAACTGAAACCGCTGAAAGCGGTTGTGTTTAGGGAGCTGCCGGATGGACTCTGTCCTCTCGCCTCTTGATCTGACTGCGCGCGAAGCGCCTGAAGGTCCCGTGGCTATCGCCCGCCCGCACCGCGTTCACGCGGCCGCGACCTGGTTCCGTGAGAACTTTCCGGGCGACGTATTTTACGCCGTCAAAGCGAATCCGTCCGAATGGGTGCTCGACGCGCTCTGGGGCGCAGGCATTCGCGGCTTCGATGTCGCGTCTGACGTCGAAGCGGCTTTGATCGCGCGCAAGTTTCCGGACCCGCAAATCGCCTTCATGCACCCGGTGAAGAGCCGCCGCGCCATCGCGCGCGCGTTTCACGATTACGGTGTGAAGACCTTCGCGCTCGATAGCGAAGACGAGCTCGAAAAGATTCTCGCCGAAACCAACGGCGCGAAGGATCTGACGCTTGTCGTGCGCTTCGCCGTTTCCGGCGATGGCGCAGCCTACCCGCTTGCGCGCAAGTTCGGCGTCACCGCTGAAGAAGCGCCCGCGCTGCTGCGTAAGGTCCGCCAATCGAGCGAAGAGATGCTTGGCGTCTCCTTCCACGTCGGCAGCCAGTGCATGCGCACCGATGCGTTCCGCAATGCGATGGAAATGGTCAACCGCGCCATCGTCAGCGCCGGCGTGCTGGTCGACATCGTCGATATCGGTGGTGGCTTCCCGGCCATCTATCCGGGCATGACGCCGCCGCCGATGATCGACTACGTCAATGCGATCAAGTCGAGCTTCGAAGAAATGTTTGTCGCCCAGAACGCCAAGCTCTGGGCCGAGCCCGGCCGCGCGCTTGTCGCGGAAGCCGGCTCGACCGTCACGCGCGTCGAGCTCCGCAAGGGCGACGCGCTTTACCTGAACGACGGCGCTTTCGGCACGCTGTTCGACGCCACGCACCTGAACTGGGCTTTCCCGGCCAAGCTGCTGCGCACCGAACCGTCACGCGCCAAGCTCGCACCGTTCCGTCTCTACGGCCCGACTTGCGACAGCATGGACGCCGCAGCTGGCCCGTTCATGCTGCCCGCCGACATCCGTGAAGGCGATCTCATCGAGATCGGCTCGCTCGGCGCATACGGCACTGCGATGGGCACGCGCTTCAACGGCTTCGGCGAAACGGTAACGATCGAGTCGAAGGACTCGCCGTGGCCCAGCATGTACGGCGAAGCGTCGTCCGTCGTGGCGATGCCAAAGCGCAAGCGCGCACCGAAGAAGCCGACGCGAGCCTAAACGCCCAAGCGCGAACGAAATGAACGGGGCTCGCAGCAATGCGAGCCCCGTTTTCGTTAGCCGGTCAGCCGCGGCAACCAGAACACCATGATCGCACCAAACACGCCGAACGCTGTAGCACCGGCGCCGACAAGCGTCACCGCCGCAGCGACGAACTTCGCGCCGCTCTGCTTGCTGCGCTTGCCCCAGAGATAAATTTCAAGAAACGCGAGCGGCACGAGATAGCTGCCGAACGCGACGAAGATATCGTACGCCCCATCCATGTTGTTGCCGACACCGGGCGGCCGCCCCTGCGCCAGCATGATCGCAAACCCGTACATGACGCGCATGAACCAGACGCCGCTCACGACCATAAAGGTGCGCAGCGCCCAGACTTGGTGCTCGTCAAACCGCCGCGCCCGCGCCGTGCGCCAGAGCATCCAAGCGAACGCCATGATCAGCAGCGCGTCGATGGAAATAGCAACGTCGTTGACGACAGTGCCAAGCCCGTCGCGGGTCCACACCATCCAGAGCGCGGCAACGCTGGTGAGCAAGGCGATGAACACATAGATGCGCCCGTTCCAGCGGTGAAACGCGCGGAAGCGATTGCGGACAAATGGTATGAGCTGCAGCGTTCCGCCAATTGTGATGACGAACGCGATCGCGATATGCACCATCAGCGCGATATTGCCGACGAGATCGCCCGCGATCAGGCCGTTGTGCATGATCTCGTTCCAAGCCGGCAGATCGCCGCGGAACGCCGTCGCGCCGTACTGGACCGAAATGTAGTACGCGAAAATCCACTGCCCGATCAGCACGGGCACGAACCACAACACACCCGCTCCGCGCAGGATCGTGTCCGCCAAAGACTGCGCGCGGCTCATGCTCCCAACACCCCGCCGACGAAGATCATCGCGTAGCCAACGATTCCGGCGGCCATATAGAGCGAAGATGCGAGCACCACGCCGCTCATCGCCACGCGTGCAATACCCGGCCCTTCGCGCGCGCGGATGTAAAGTTCCACGAGGGTGAGCGGCAACAGATAGGAAAGGTAGCTGAAAACATCGAACAGCAAGTCGCTCGGCGGCGCTTGTGCAACCACGATGTAGCCGAAGACCAACATGCGAAGAAAGAAAACGCCGTTGATTACCATGAACGCGCGCAACGCCCAGCGCCGGTGAGCCACAAAATCGCGCCGAGCCGCAGCGCGCCAGGCCAATGCCGCAAGAATGAGCACGAGCACGCCATTGAAGCTAATCGCGAAGTTCGCCGCGATACCTTCGACAACGATCTCGCGTGTGACATCGATCCATAGTCCAGTGAGCGCGACCAGCATCGCCGTCACCAGGAACACGCGTCCATTCCATCGATGAAACCACCGCGCCCGCGCCCGAATTTGCGGGATCAATTGCAGCGTGCCGCCGAGCACGACGATCGCCGCCATCAGGACGTGCCCGGCAAAGGCGAAATTGCCCATGTCGTCGCCGGCGACATAGCCGTGCGAGAGAAACGGGTTGGCGTCCCACGCCGCGAAATCGCCGGACAGGGTCGATGGTCCGTAGAACGACGCGATGAAGTAAAGGAACACCCACTGTCCCACGACCATCACCACGAACCAAAGCAAGGACGCGGCGTTCAGAAGCGTATCAGGCAGGCTCACGCGACCCATCGGTCGCGGCGCGACAGCTTCACTCATGCGATTTTCCTTCATGTGTCGCGCGAATGAAGCGACTATCGAATGGCGATACGCTATCGTCGGCATTCGATATGAAGCCATGACGCCACGCATCAAAAGCATGATCGCAAGTGACATTCCCAATGCGTGACGAGAGCGTCTCCTCCGGTTTCGCACTGGGCTTGCTCGGCTACGCCGTTGCGCGCGGCGCCGATCGCGATGCGTTACTTTCGGCGGCGCAGATTGATCCCGCCGCGCTGAACGATCCCGACACGCGCCTGCCCTACGCTCGCTACATTGCGCTTATGCACGCGGCCAAGACCGCGGCCAATGATCCAGCGCTTGCGCTCAATTTCGGGCAAGCAGTGCCCGTCGAAAACATCTCGATCGTCGGCCTCATTGGCCAGGCATCCGACACGATGCTCGAAGCGTTTGAGCAACTGAACCGCTATGTGCGGTTGATTGTTGATGTAGAACTGCAGGGCGAGGATCGGTTTGCGCTGCTCCGCGATGCCCAAGGCCTATGGTTCACTGATCTCCGCGCCGACCCGAACGCGTTTCCGGAACTCACGGAGAGCGCCTTCTCGCACATCATCGCCGGTCCCCGTCGGTTTGGCGTGCCAGACTGGGTGAAAGAAGTCCGCGTCACGCATGCATCACCATCGCATGCCACCGACTATGAGCGCGTGTTTCGCGCGCCGGTTCTGTTCGGCAGCGACCGCAACGCCATGCGCATGGAAGAGAGCATTGTCAGTCATCGCGTAAATCGCCTGCCGCGTTACGCCTTCGGCGTCCTCAGCGAGCACGCCGAGACGCTGCTGCGCGAACTGGAAAGCGCGGTCACAATGCGCGGGCGCGTCGAGGCGGTGATCCTGCCCATTCTGCACAAAGGCGAGGTCAGCATGGACGCCGTTGCGGAGGCGCTCAATCTCGGCCGCCAAACGCTCTACCGCGCGCTGAAGGATGAAGGGGTCACCTTCGAGCAAGTGCTCGACGCCTTACGTCACCGCCTCGCGCTCGAGTATCTGCGCGGCAAGAAAACAACCGTGAACGAAACTGCCTACCTCGTCGGCTTCTCCGACCCCGCCTCATTCTCACGCGCCTTCAAGCGTTGGACCGGCAAAAGCCCAAGCGAGATGCGCGGCTAACGGCTCACATCGCCGTCATGCCGCCATCGACGACGAGTTCTGATCCGGTCATGAACGCCGCCCTGCTCGATGCAAGGAACGTCACAGCGTTGGCTATGTCGATATCGCGGCCCATATGGCCCATCGGGTGGAACGAGGCGAAGCGCTCCATCGCGTCGTTCACACCGCTTGCGCCGGCGATGGCTTCGGCGGCTTCAGTCATCATCGACGTGTTGATGATGCCGGGATGCACCGAGTTCACGCGCACCTTTTGCCCCGCGCGCGCGCACTCAAGCGCTGCCGCCTTAGTCATCAGACGCACCGCACCCTTCGAGGCGTTGTACGCCAGCGTCATCGGCGCGCCGACAAGCCCAGCGACCGATGAGAGATTGATGATCGAGCCGCCGCCGTCCCACTTCGCGCCGCGCTCTGCGATGGCAGGAATGGCGTGCTTCAGGCCGAGGAACACGCCCTCGACATTCACCTGCTGCATGCGCCGGAAGCTCTCCAGCGTCTCCAACGCGATCGGTTTCATCCAGAAGATACCGGCATTGTTGACGAGAATATCGAGGCCGCCGAACTTGTCTTTGGCGAACGCCACCGCCCCGATCCACTCGTCCTCGATCGTCACATCATGCTTCACATACGCGCCGCCGATCTCGGCTGCGGTCGCGCCGCCATCGCTGACGTCGCTCACCACTACCTTCGCACCCTGCGCCGCCATCGCTCTCGCTGCAGCGGCGCCGAGACCGCGTGCGCCGCCCGTCACCAGCGCAACGCGTCCTTCTAGATCAGCCACGTTTTTCTCCCATCGTTCTTATTGTGTGAGCGCGCCGGGGGGCGTGTAGTGGACCGTCGCGTGCGGCCCGAGTGGGACATCGAAATAGACCCAGCCAATCGTCATGAGAATGCCCGCTGCCATGAAGCAGAGCGCGTACGGCAGCATCAGCGACAGCAAGGAACCAACGCCAAACGTCGGATCCCAACGCCGCGCAAACGCCAGGATGAGCGGAAAGTAGCTCATCAGTGGCGTCATGATGTTCGTGTAGCTGTCGCCCATCCGGTACGCGGCCTGCGTCATCTCCGGCGAGATGCCCAAGAGCATAAACATCGGCACCACGACCGGCGAGAGCGCGCTCCATTTCGCAGAAGCCGAGCCGATGAAGAGATCAAGGAATGACGAGAACAGCAAAACGCTGACCAGTAGTAACGGCGCCGGCAGCGCAAAGGCTTGCAAAATTTCCGCGCCATTGATCGCAGCGATCGGCCCCAGACGCGACCAGTTGAACATCGCCACGAAGTGCGCCGCAAACAGCGCGAAGACGATATACGGCGCCATCGTGCGGATGCCGTCGATCATCTTATCGATGACATCCTTGGCGTTCTTCACTGTGCCGACCGCAACGCCGAAGGCGATGCCGCACAACAGGAAGAGCAAGAAGAAGCCGGTGATCAGTGCACGGTAGAACGGCTCAAGCGCCGACGGCCCTTCGCGCGTCTCGTCGATGAAGGGCGTATAACCCGGCCAGAATGAAAGCGCCGCGAAAAAGCCGACAATGAGCAGAGCCACGAAGCCGGCCCAGGCGAGGCCCTTCTTCTCCGCCTTGGTCACCTCCGACTTGGCGAGTTCAGCCTTGATCGCATCATCTTCGCTGCCGCCCCACTTGCCGAGACGAGGCTCGATGATGCGGTCGGTCACGAACCAAATGATTGGCGTGAAGACGATCACGATGCCGAGAATGAAGTACCAATTGCCCAGCGGGTTCATCGTCCAAGTCGGATCGATGATCTGCGCCGCTTCTTCGGTGAAGCCAAACAGCAAGACGTCAATCTGACCGGGCGTGATGTTGCCGGCATAGCCGCCGGAGACCGCCGCGAACGCCGCCGCCAAACCAACCAGCGGATGACGCCCGACAGCCGCATACAGCAAAGCCGCCAGCGGAATGAACACGACATAGGCCGCATCCGAAGCATGGTGCGAGACCATGCCGATGATGCAGACTAACGGCGTCAGGATCACTTTCGGCGCATCGCGCAAGCTGGCGCGGATGAGCGCGCTGAACAGCCCCACGCGCTCGGCGACGCCGGCGCCAAACATAACCAGCAGCACCAGACCCAACGGCGCAAAGCCGGTGAGCGTGCGCGGCATCTCGGTGAACAGTCGCGCGATGTTAGCTTCCGAGAACAGCGACGTCGCCGTGAACGTCAGTATACCGTTCTCCAGGACACCGCCCTCCGGCGCCTCTTCGCCTGGATAGGAGAGCGAAGCCGACCAGCCGAGTTGCGCGCCGATCGCCGAGAGGATCATCAGAAAGATGATCAGCCAGACGAAGATCATGATCGGGTCAGGCAACAGATTGCCGACCTTCTCGATGAAGCCGAGAAAACCACGCTGTCGTCGCGCCGCGCCGGTCAGTTCAGATGAATCCGTCATGCGCCTGCTCCCAACGAGGCTAGAGGCGCACACGTTCGTGGTCCGCCGGTGAACGCCACATGATTGCCCGCCGCGCGCGCTCACCGCAACCCGCCACACATCCAAAGCCGTGCGGCATCCAACCCCGAGGATAGACGCAACCCCTTACAGGTTGGAGCGCGGGCCTCCGGCCCGCCTTATCTTCAACGCCACCAAGCATCTGCGCCAGTGCGGGCTTGGAAGCCCGCGCTCCAATATTCGTGGATAGGCGCGAACTTATCCTACAGCGCCGAAACGAGCGTAGAGTCCGCTCCGCCGCATACGGGAGATTTCTGAGACGTCCGAAACTTTGGAAGGTGCGGCGACGGTCGAGCGGGAGTGATTGAGCAATCGGTCGAAATGTCTGCGGGGAGTGAAACCGCAGTGACCAGAGCGAACGGACGCTCTGCCCGTAGCACCGGCGAAAAGAGCATGGAGCTAAGCCCCAAGGCGTTATCTATCGGTGGAAGGTAGCGCCGGAAAGCGCACCGCTCAGGAGGCGAGCCGCCCAATCGGCGGCGTTCTACAACTCCTCGGACTCAAGCCGGGAAAAACGATCGGACACCGGGGCGCGTGAAGCGCGCAGCGTGGTTCAGAGATGAGCTACGCACCCTACTAGAGGCTACTCAGCGCGGATCACGCGCCCCGGCTCCCACTTGTGATGGAGCAAAGTTTGAACCCGCATCGGCGGCGCTTTCGCTTGCCTTAGCTCCGCGTCGCCCCAACCGCCAAGCAGAGCGATTCGAAACTCGTCCTGCCGGACTCGCGCAACTGAGCGAAGCGGTTTGCGGAAGCCGCGCACCAACAGTACAGTTGCTGCAACACACCAATTTTGTTCCCGAGCTCATGTCGGATCTACGCGAAACTCCTGAACCTGCCGTCGCGGGCGATCGCGTCGCGTTTGCGCACGCGGTACTGGAATGCTCGCCCGATTGCCTGAAAGTTTTGGACGTTGAGGGCAACGTGCTGTTCTTCAACAGCAACGGCCTCTGCGCGATGGAGATCGACGACATCGCCCAAGTCGCCGGTCAATACTGGCCGTCTTTCTGGCCGCCCGAAACGTCGGCTCTTGCTCAAAATGCAATAAAAGACGCATTGGCCGGAAGGGTGGGCGCTTTTGAAGGCTTCTGCCCCACGGCCAAGGGGACCCCGAAATGGTGGGATGTTTCCGTCACCGCCGTACCGAATCCGGGGCACACGATCGAGCGGCTGATCGTGCTCTCGCGCGACGTCACATCACGACGGGCCGAAGACGAACGCAAAACCGCGCTCGCGGCCGAACTTGCGCACCGGATCAACAACACGCTCGCGGTTGTGATGGCGATCGCCGGGCAAACGAAACGAGCAAGCGAAAACATCGACGCGTTCTACAACGCTTTCTCCAGCCGCCTCCGCGCGATGGCGGACGCCACGACTGCGGTCATCGCCGACGATTGGGCTGGCGCGCACATGCGCACGTTAGCAACCACACAGCTGAAGACCTTTTTGGTAGGCGGACAAAACCGTATCGCTTTGGATGGGCCGGAGGTATTGGTGCCTCGAGACATGGCCCAAGCGCTTGCGCTCGCGCTCAACGAGCTTGCCACGAACGCGGCCAAGTACGGCGCGCTGTCAAACGCGCACGGTCGCGTCGCCTTGGTTTGGAAGCTCTCCAGCGAAAGGGATGCTGTGAGTTTGGAGTGGCGTGAAAGCGGCGGTCCTGTCGTCGTCAAGCCGAGCCGAACGGGATTGGGATCGGCGCTCATCACAGGCGGCATCGCCGGCGCTGACGTCACGCTCGCGTTCGAGCCGAGCGGCTTGGTGTGCACGATGAAACTTCCGCTCTAGAGAAGGCTCAAGCAATTCTCTTGCATTCCAGCCGCAATGCCCTATCTGCACCCGCTGATCGCGTGTCGGCGGAGCGTCCGCGCGGTTGTTGTTTCTGACGCCGCCCATAGGAGCACCTCCCGTGGCTGACAAAATTGACACCAACCGCAAAGCGGAACTTCTCTCCTCGCCGGTCGAGCACATCGACATCGCGTCGTTCGACGCGCGCCCGATCATCGACGCGTGGGGCAAGATGAGCTTCACCAGCCGCGACGCCGCGCGCGCCGCCGGCATCCTCAACATGGCGCTCGAAGATCAAAACTGCTCGACCTGGCTGATCATGGCCGGCTCGACGGGCGCGGGCGGCTGCCTGCACGTCTGGCGCGACATGGTCACCTACAACATGGCCGACGCCATCGTCGCCACCGGCGCCTGCATCATCGACATGGATTTCCTCGAAGCCCTCGGCTTCAAGCACTACCAAGCCAAGGAGATCCCGCACGACAACACGCTGCGCTCACTCTACATCGACCGCATCTACGATACCTATATCGACGAAGAAGAGCTGCAGAACGTCGACGGCACGATCTACGAGATCTGCGAGATGCTCGAGCCGCGCCCCTACACGTCGCGCGAGTTCATCTATGAGCTCGGCAAGTGGCTCGCCGCCGGCAACGCCAAGAAGAAAGACTCGCTGATCCAGCGCGCCTACGAAAAGGGCGTGCCGATCTTCGTGCCGGCCTTCTCGGATTGCTCGGCGGGCTTCGGCATCGTGAAGCACCAAGTCGAGCGCCGCAAAGCCGGCAAGCCGTATCTCACCATCGATAGCGGCGGCGACTTTCGTGAACTGACCGAGATCAAACTCGCAGCCGGCACCACGGCCCTCTTCATGGTCGGCGGCGGCGTGCCGAAGAACTTCGCGCAAGACACCGTCGTCTGCGCCGAAATCCTCGGCCACCACGACGTCGAAGTGCACAAATACGCTGTGCAGATCACCGTCGCTGACGTCCGCGACGGCGCCTGCTCAAGCTCAACGCTGCAAGAAGCGGCAAGCTGGGGCAAGGTGAGCACCGTGCACGAGCAAATGGTGTTCGCGGAAGCAACGTCCGTCGCGCCAATCATCGTCAGCGACGCCTACCACCGCGGCGGCTGGCGCAAACGCGAAGCGCGGAACTGGGCGAAGTTGTTTTCTTAGGCCCCAACCAAGTTGGAGCGCGGGCCTCCGGCCCGCATCTTTCTTCGGCGCTTGAAGCCAACGAAAATGCGGGCCAGGAGGCCCGCGCTCCAACCTACAAACGCCACCGCCTTTTAGGCACGGCAGTCAATTGAAAACACGAAGGCCGCTCCGAAAGGGGCGACCTTTTTGCTGAAATCTATCCGCCCCCTTTTCACAGCGCACTATACTAAGCGCTATCGACTCCCTCTTGTATCTTCAAAAGACGTTCGCCGGTTGCAGCTTACACCGGCGAACGTCTTTTGAAGATACAAGAGGGTCGGGGTGAGGGTGAGGCGCCAATGTTAGAACGGCTTGTGCTTGCACTTTCTCTAAAGCGCCGCCCCTCACCCTGCCCTCTCCCCCTCTCGGAGGAGAGGGTTCGTGGCCGAGTGCCTTTTCATTTGTCGGCGCGACGGACGTGCCCCTAAATGCGCACCGGGGAGATGGAATGCGCTTCTTTAGACCAATCGGCGATCTCAAGGGCTGGCAGCGCTTCGGCTTCGAAGTCGCCATCATCGTTATCGGCTTGGGCATTACGCTCATCGCCCAAGACCTGATCTCCAACGCCAACCGCGCGCGAGAGACACGCGAGGCCATCGACGCGGTCGAGGTCGATATGGTCATGCTCTATCTTCATTCGAGCGAACGCCTCGCCGTGGAGCCGTGCAGACGCGAGCAGTTCCGCGCGCTTGCTGATCGGCTAGAGCGCTCCGATGGCTATTGGACCGCGGAGATTCCTGAGAGCATCAACCGTAACCTCGAGCACATGGTGCTTCCCCGCGTCCTGCGCTCGCCGCGCCGGCCCTGGTCCGACGCGACATGGCGCTCGCTGCTCGCCAGCGACGCCGCAATCGACATGGACCGGCAACGCTTCATCCAAATAAGTGCAGTTTTCGTGGCAGCGGAGGGTTTTCGACAACGGCAGGACGCGGCGTTCGATCTCATGGGTGAGCTCTCGCATCTGTCGATATCGGGCCCGTTTGACGCGGCGCAACGGCGT
>CAYZIJ010000011.1:0-73439 GCA_964478365.1 uncultured Terricaulis sp. | reverse complement strand
CAGAATTTGGCGCCTTAGTGCGTCAGCTCAGCGTCTCGCCCTCCGGCTCGCGTTTTGAATGAAGCGCGGCGGTGCAGACCTCTGCCCGTCATCCTGGCGCATTCGCTGGAGCGAAGCGCAAGCGGATGAGCCGGGATCCAGGGGCCTCAAGCTATGCGTTGGCTCTGGGTCCCGGTTCGCGCTGCGCGCGACCCAGGATGACGGACTAAAACTGGCCCTTCAGCGCAGCGCCAGTCTCGCGCGCGATTTTGCGGATTGCTTGCTCCGCTGCGGGCGCCGCACTCGGGAACGCCACGAAGCCATGCGGCAAGCTGTCGAAGCAATGATACTGCGCCTTCACGCCAGCATCGTTGAGGCGCTCTGCATAAGCCGCACCTTGATCGAGCAGCATGTCGAAGCCTGCCGTGTAGATCAGAGCCGGCGACAGACCGCGCAGATCTTGGGTGCGGATCGGCGAGACACGCGGATCGCTCGGATCGACGTTCTCGCTCAGATATTGCTTCATGAAATAGTCGATCGTCTCCGCCGTCAGCGGCCAAGCATCGGCGAAATCGTGCATCGACGGCGTTTCGCTCATGAAGTCGACAGCCGGATAGATCAGCAGCTGCAACACTGGCGGCTTAGTGCGGCGAAACTCTTGCGCGATGATCGCCGAGAAGTGCCCGCCCATGCTGTCGCCACCGACGGCCGCCTTGCCGACCGGCGCGCCATAACGCGCAGCGTTATCGACCGCCCAGCTATAAGCAGCGATGCAATCATCGAGGCCGGCGGGAAACTTGTGCTCCGGCGCCAAGCGATAATCGACGGAAAGCACAGGCGCGCCGGCTTCCTTGGCGATCAGCGCACACAAACGATGACAGCTCTCAAGGGAGCCGATCACGCCACCGCCAAAATGGTAATAGACCATCAGCGCCGCAGCATTGTCGCGCACAGTCGGCAGATAGAGCCGCGCCGGCACCGAATGGCTGCGACCGGTAATGTAATGTTTCTGGACACGAACGCCGGAGACCTTGCCACCGCCGAACAGCTCAGCGCCCGCCTCAGTCTGCGCCCGCAACGTAGCGACCGTCATCGAATCCCACGGAATGGCGCGCAAACGCGCCTGCGCTTCCAGGAATTGCATGCGCGCATCGAGCGTCATGCCGCGCACCGTGCGAGGCTCGCCACCCGACGCCTTGATCAACGCTTCGTCGGAGCGCGACAAAGCCAGATGCACGAGCGCCTTGCGCAGCCAGGACACGCTATTCAACTCCCCAAATCACGAAACTATTCACGAGAACTATTCGCAGCGCCCGGCAAACCGTTCAACAGCAAGCCGGTGACGAAGCGCGCCGCTGCGTCAACATCATGAGGATGACGGCGCAGCATTTCACCACCCACTTCTTGTGCCATGCCAATGCAAGCGCAAGCGAGATAGTCAGCATCGATCAGCGGCGCATCGCCTCGTGCGATAGCTTCGGCGAGACTCTGCCTAACCTCTTGATAGACCGCCACCATCTCGGGCGTGTCCATGCGCAGCACGTGCGGACGCCGCTCGTCGATCGGCCTGCCCTCGGCGCTATTGTCGGCGAGAATAAATTGGAAATACGCAACGAAGGCGCTGTGCAGATAGTCCTCGAAGCTGCGCGCGTTCTCACGCGAGAGGCGCAGGATCGGGCGGAAGCGGCGCGCGCCGTCATCGGCCAAAGCCTCGTACACTTCCTCTTTCGACTTGAAGTAATTGTAGAAGGTGCCCGACGCGAGGTCGGTGCCGCGAATGATGTCGCGCACGGTCGCGGCTTCGTAGCCGAGTTGCGCGAACACCGCGCGCGCGGCGGCGAGAATCGCCAAGCGGTTCGCCGCCTTGGTCTTCTCGCGCTTGCCGATCGGCTCCAAAATCGCTGCGTCGCTCATTCCCGCTCCCGACTCCCCGGACGCTATAGCGTCACAAAAGTGACGTTTCGTCAATTTTCAACGCCTTGGCGCGGCGTGGGCAGCGCTGCTAGCACCGAGCCATGACCGGCGAAACCCATTACGGCGAAGGCGACGACGTCTTCGAGCGCATCAAAACCATGATGCAGTTCACCCCACAGGGCCGCGCCCTTGGGTTCGAGCTGACGAGGCTCGAAGGCAGCAAGGTCTGCGGCCGCGTGCCGTACAAGCCCGAACTGGTCGGCGACCCGGACACAGGCGTGATCGCCGGGGGAGTCATCACCACCTTCCTCGACCAGCTCTCAGGCATGGCGACGGTGCTGGTGATGAATGAGCCGTCGATGGTCGCCACCATCGATATCCGCATCGACTATATGCGCGCCGCCACACCGGGCCGCGACGTGATGGCGGAAGCGCATTGCTACAAGATCGGCCGTAACGTCGCCTTCGTGCGCGCCATTGCGTACGAGGACAGCCTCGACAATCCGATCGCGCACGCGACCTCAACCTTCATGGTCAACGCGACCCGCAAAATCGGCGCGAACCTGCGCGAGAAAAAGTCATGACCCCGCAAGAACAGCTCGCCGCAGCGCTTGCGCGCGTCCCCTACGCGACCTTCCTCGGTGTGCGCGCCGAATTGAAAGGCGATGAGCTGACGCTGGTTTTGCCGTTCTCGGATCACCTCGTCGGCAATCCGATGCTGCCTGCTCTGCATGGCGGCGTCGTCGCGGCTTTGATGGAGCTCACGGCGATCACGCAGCTTGCCATCGCTTCAAAGAGCGCGAAATTTCCGAAGACCATCGATGTCGGCTTCGACTATCTGCGTTCAGGCAAACCGGTGGATACCTACGCTCGCGCGCGAGTCGTGAAAATCGGCCGCCGCATCGCCAATGTGCAAGCCGAAGCTTGGCAAGGGCAACGCGATCAACCGATCGCCGCAATGCACGGCCACTTCCTCGTCGGCGAGGAAGAGACGAAGTCAGTTTAGTTAAGCACTCCAAACAGGAAGAGCAGAATGATGATCGGCAGCGGAATGCCGAGAAGCATGAGGATGCAACCTTTGCCCATTTCTTCCACGATGCAATCTCCTCAAACGCGCGGCGTTGTTTGATACGGAACGCCATCATCCAAACGCGGACGGCCTTCCCACTTCGGGTGATGCGAACCGAGCCAGCCGCCAGCGACTGCGCCGGCAAGGCCAAGCGCCAGGCTGCCAACCGTCCACCACGAGATCGCAGCGAGCGCATCGGCGGTATCGCCAGCGGTCGCGAGATCAGAAGCGTTGGCGCCTTGGCCATCAGTCGCGTCGCTCAATTCGCCAATCGTCTCGGCGACACCGGCCGGCAACGCATCGCCGCTCACAGCTTGGCCGGCTGCAAATGTGGCGATCGAAACAGCGATAAATACTGCGAGAGCCCACACCAGAAAGCCAGTGAGCAAGCCGCCGAAATGGTCCGGATAGCGCGAGCCGCGTGCAGCGATGTACGCGCCAATCTGAAACGCCACGAGCTGTGCGAACATCACGTAGAGGCCGCCACCAATCGAGATGACGTCGTCCTGGCCGTTGATCTCGTATGGATTGAACGCCGAAGCGCCAATCGCCAGACCAACCATGTTGAGCAGAAAGCCGATCGCAATTGCAGAGACGGTGCCCGCTGCAATTGTCGACCATTGAATGAGAGGATGCGCGTAGTGGCGCCCTGCGATCGTGTAGTCAGGTTCAAATCTATAGGCGACCATGTGCGCACTCCGGCCGAGAATGTCTCGACCGGTAACGAGGCGCCGCGCTGTTGGTTCCGCTTGGCCGCTAGATTCTACGCGCTGGCGAAGGTCCTAGGCGTTGGCGCGTCGCGTGAGCGCCGAGAAGTCGTGCATCAGCTGCTCGGTCATGGTCGACGGCTTGAAGTTCAAACCGGCAATCTCACGCACCGGCGTAATCTCAGCCGCAGAGCCGGTGAGGAAGCACTCGCTGAACGACGCCAGCTCATTCGGGAACATAGCGCGCTCGCGCACTTCAATGCCGCGCTTCTCCGCCAGCTTGATGATGGTCTGGCGGGTGATGCCGTTCAGGAAGCAATCCGGCGTTGGCGTATGCAGAACGCCATCGCGCACGAAGAAGATGTTGGCGCCGGTGCCTTCAGCGATCTGGCCGCGCCAGTCGAACATCATCGCATCATCGAAACCGGCATCGATCGCTGCATGACGCGAGAGCGTGCAGATCATGTAGAGGCCGGCTGCCTTCGAATTGCACGGCGCGGTGTCCGGCGCTGGACGGCGCCACGGCGCAATCATCAAACGCACGCCCTTCATCTTGTCCTTGAAGTAGTCGCCCCACTCCCAGGCCGCGACCGAGACGTGCACGTCGTCGCGCTTAGTGGCGACGCCCATTTGCTCGGAGCCGCGCCACGCCAGGGCGCGCAGATAGCAATCCTCGAAGCCCTGCTTCTTGATCAACTCAGCCTTCGCCCGGTCGATCTCCTCGACGCTGAACGGCACTTTAAATCCGAGAATGTTGGCCGAGGCGTGCAAGCGTTCACTGTGCTCACGACTTTTGAAGATCACGCCGCCATAGCTGCGCTCGCCTTCGAAAACGGCGGAGGCGTAGTGCATGGCGTGGGTCAGCACATGCACCTTGGCATCGCGGTGGGGCACGAATTCCCCGTCCATCCACACCCAGCCGTCGCGATCATCGAAAGACTTTGCGGCCATCGAGGGCGCCTCCTGCTAGTTCTGTCTTGCCGAGCCGAACCCCCACGGGGCATGGTTCGGGAACTGGTTTTGTGCGTATTTTCTGGTTGGCGACATGCCTGTCAATGAACCCCGGTCCATCGCGGCATTTCTTGCCTCTGGACCTCGAATTTCTGGCGATTCATGCCTCGGCGGCGGCCCATGAACGTCGCCCCCGCTTTCGATGCCCTCGACCGTCAGCCTCACCTGCTGCTGGTCGACGATGACGACCGTATCCGCGAATTGTTGAAGCGCTACCTCAGCCAGGCCGGCGCGCGCGTCTCCGCCGCTCATGACGCCGCCAGCGCCCGCAAATTGCTGGAGTCGATGGATTTCGACCTCCTCATCCTGGATGTGATGATGCCGGTCGAAGACGGCTTCTCCTTGGCCGAAAGCGTACGGCGGCTGTCGAAAGTGCCGATCGTGTTCATGACGGCGCGCGGCATGCCGGAGGACCGCATCCGCGGCCTCTCCATCGGCGCAGATGATTACGTCCCGAAGCCCTTCGAGCCGGCCGAACTGACATTGCGCATCAACGCCATCTTACGCCGTACGATTAGCGCGCGCGGCGAGGCGCCTGAAACGGTGACGTTCGGCCCCTACGCATTCAACGGCGCACGCGGCGAACTCACCCGCGAAGGCGCGCTGGTGAGACTGACCGAAGCAGAGGTCGCGCTATTGCGCATCCTGGCGGCTCGCCCCGGCGAAGTGGTGAGCCGCGAAGAACTCGCCAAGCGCACGAGCGCAGGGCTTGAACGCTCGGTCGATGTGCAAGTGACGCGGCTGCGGCGGAAGGTCGAAGCCGACGCACGCGCGCCGATCTATCTGCAGACCGTGCGCGGCGTAGGCTATCGCTTGGCGGCGGATTGAAAACGCGTAGAATTGCCGCTCGGGCGACCTCAAGGGACAAGACGCATGACAGGTGAGCGCAAACAAGCGCGGTGGCAGCCGTTCGCCATCAGCCTGCTGTTTTTCCTGCCCGTCATCTCCGGCGTCGTGAACCGGCTGACCGAGCCGTCGCGCTGGTTTCGCGACTATAACGCCATGGCGTGCGGCGCTGAGAAGTGGCTGGAGGGCGCGCCGATCTATGATCGCGCGCTTTCCTGCGCAGGCATCGATGCGATGCCGTTCGTTTATCACCCTTGGGTCGCGCAGGCCTTCGCTTGGCCGCTTTCAATGCTCGGCCAACAGGGCCTCGTACTCGCTTATGCTGGCGCCTACTTCGTCGCGATCGCCGCGATCTTTTGGCTGATCGTTGGCCGCTCGGCGCCCACGCCGCGCGCACGCCGTGCTTGGTTCGCCGGCTTCATGACCGGCAGCACGGTCGTGTGGGGCAATGTTGCTATCCTTGTGCACGCGCTAGTCGGCGTCGTCGCGATCCAGCTTCGCAAGCGGCCGTCGGTCTTGGTGCTGGCGATAGCCGTGTCTGCGATCATCAAGCCGGTCTTTCTCACATTCGCGGCAATCTTTCTGATCGCACAGCTGCCGCTGTGGCGCAGATTGGCATACGCCGCCGCCGCGATCGCTCTCGGCGCGGCGCCGACAGCTTACTTCGTGGCGACCGGCGGCGAGATGGTCGAGCAATGGCGCGAACTGCTGGCGTACTGGATTTATGTCGGCAAACCCGGCGATTCCTATCTCGGCTGGCTCAACATGATCAGCATTGCTGGCGATAGCATGCCAGCGACGCTCGGCTACCTCGCCTTCGCGGGCGTCGCCGTACTGTGCGCTATCGTGCTCGCGGAAGGCCTCGCCATGCCTGACGATGAACGCGGGGCTCTAGGCGTCAGTGTCGGCATATTGGCGATTCCAAGGCTCATGTCGCACGACATGATGTTGCTTGGTTTGGGATTTGCGGCGACGCTCACCGCGATTAGCGCGGCAAGCGACCGTGCAGGCAAGTGGTTTGGGCGCGCCTTGCTTGCAATCTGCGTCCTCGCACTCGTCGGCAACATGGCCGACCTCGCAGATTGGACGACGCGGATCTGCACCTTCCTTCTGTCGCTCTACCTGATCGTCGCCGCCATTTGGGTCGTGACATCACGGCAGTTCGGAGCGAGCGCGCTATTGCGCGCGGTGTGGACCGGACGCACATCAGCGCCAGCATGATTAAGCGCTTTCCCATCCGCTTCCGGCTTCGGGACATCCTCCCGCGCGGTCTCTATTGGCGCACTGCGCTGATTATCATTGTCCCCGCGGCCCTGCTGCAGTTGCTAGTCACGCTCGTATTTCTCGACGACCATTGGCGGTTTACCTCGAAGCGCCTGAGCCAAGCGGTTAGCGCCGACATCACCATGTTGGTGCAGATGTACGAGTCCGAGCCGACGCCGGACACGTTCGCTTTCGTCCAGCACATTGCACGCAACCCTCTCCGGCTTGAGGTGACGCTTGAGCACAGCGCCCCGCTCGCGCGTCAAACATGCGATCGCTCCAACAGCGATGTCATCGACCGCTACATCACCGAACCGCTGACTTCGGAGTTTCAGCGCGAGATTTGGTATGACCCGAGTTGCCGCGGCCAGTTTGTCTACATTCGCGTGCCCACGATCGACGGCGTGTTCGCCATCCGCGCCGAGCGCGACCGCGTGCAAGCACGCTCTGGTCCGCTGTTCGTTATGTGGATTCTAACGGCGACAGTCTTCTTCTGCCTCGTCTCGGTCCTCTTCATCCGTAGCCAAGTGCGTCCTATCGAGAAGCTCGCCGACGCGATGGAGCAGTTTGGCCGCGGCGACGACGCCGGCGGTCAGTTTCGCATCCGTGGCGCGCGCGAAGTGCGTAGCGCCACGCGCGCTTTTTTTGACATGCGCGAGCGCGTCAAACGCCTGATCGATCAACGCGCGCAATTGCTTGCGGGTGTGAGCCACGATCTGCGCACGCCACTCACGCGTCTGAAGCTGCAACTGGCGCTGATGTCGCCGTCCAGTGAGATCGAAGACGCAAAGCGCGACCTCAACGACATGGAGCAGACGCTCGACGAATATCTGACATTTGCGAAAGGTTTGGGCGAGGAAGCGCCACAGAGTATCGATGTCGCCGCCATCGCTTCGGAAGTTGTGGACAACCTGGCTCGCGCCGGCGTCGACGTGGGGCTCGAAAAAGCCGGTGACGCAACGACTCCGGCCCGCGCCCGCGCCATTAAAAGATGTCTAGCTAACCTCATCGACAACGCCGCCGCGCATGGGGATAAAGTGCGTGTCACGGTAAGGGGTGAAGCGGCGGCTGTGATCGTCGCGGTCGATGATAACGGCCCTGGAATCCCTGAGGAATTGTACGAAGACGCTTTCCGTCCCTTCTCTCGCCTGGATGCAACCCGCTCGCGAAACCAAAAAGGCGTGGGCCTCGGTTTAGCGATCGCACGCGACGTGGCGCGCAGTCATGGCGGCGATATTTCGCTCAGCCAGAGTCCGCTCGGGGGCCTACGCGCGTCACTGCGGTTACCGCGTCCGGCTTGAGTCAAGCCGCTTCCAATGCGGCGAAACTGGAATATTGTCCGCCACGAACGGCGGGACCTGCATGGCGGACAGCGGCGACATTTCACCTCGCGCACGAATTTGTATCGACTTCGGTACGGCATTGTCGAAGGCATCGATTTGCCTCGACCCGATGCTGCCGCTCGAAGTCGGCGTAAAGCCGCTGCCGATTGGCGCAATCTCCGGCGCGGAGCATCCCTTGCTCACGCCGTCAGTGCTTTACGTCGATGAAGGCAGACTCTTCTTCGGACCGACCGCGTTTGAACACGCGCGCCGAGGCGTCGAAGATGCGCGCGATCCGTTGCTCTCCTTCAAGACCGTACTCGGCGCCCGCAATCTGGATGAAGCGCTGACCTCAAAGCTGCGCCCCTCAGTCGATCCGACCGGCACGTTTTCGCAACGCGACGCGCTCGCGCTCTATCTCGCTTATCTCGATCAGCTCATCCGCGAAGCGATCGATCTGGCGCCTAATATTCCGAACGCAGCGATCTACGCACGCCGACGCTATACCAGCCCGGTCTGGCGTCCTGGCAGCGGCGTCGAACGCATCTTCGAAGGCATCTTCAACGAAGGCGCGGCGATCTCGCAAAGGCTTGGCACACTCCTGCTTGGCCCTGCCGGCATCTCGATCGCGCAGTGCCGCGATGCGCTCGACAGAGCGCGCGCCAATCCCGGCGACGGCATGCTGGAGAGCGGCGTGTTCGAACCGCACGCGGCCGCCGCCTGCGCGCTCGCTTTCTCGAACGAGCCGACCAATTTCGTCATGGTCTTCGACATGGGCGCCGGCACGACCGACATCGCCGCCTTCGAGTTCGATGATCGCATGGATCCCCCGACTTTGGGCGAGATCAACGAAGCGCGCCAGTGTAGCGCGCTCGCCGGCGACGAGATCGACCGGATCTTGATCGATTTGCTGCTGCGCAAGTCCGGCATGAAAAAGGGTGAGGACGAAGAGGTCCGCACCGCCCGCATCGCCCGCCTTGTCGGCCGCGAGTTGAAGCGCGACTTGCTGCGCGAAGGTAAGTGCCAGTTGAAAACCGGCTGGCGCACGATCTCCGTCCGCGCCAGCGACATGATGGAAGACGAGCGCTTCCGCGCCTATCTGGGCGCGCTCGCAGGCGGCATCGCCAAGAGCTTGCAAGCGGTCATTGCGCGGGCCGAGGCACGCAACGAGCCGATGATCGATGTCGTGCTCGCCGGTGGCGGCGCACACCTCTCCTTCATCCCGGCTCTGGTGCAACGCGCCGCGTCGACGCTGAACACCAATGTGCAATTGCGCATCGGCCAGCTCTCGCCGCTCAACCCGCTCTATCAGGGCATCGACGCTTCACTCGCGCCGGTTTTCCCGCAGATTGCCATGTCGGTCGGCGGCGCCCTGGTCGAGATGATGCCGGCGCGGGCTTAGGGCCACTCGCACACTCTTAGAACGGAATGACGAGGGTGTTCACCGCGCCTGTTCAGCCAACGCCGGAAACACCTTTGACACCTTTCCGATGAGGTAGTCGCCGTACGTGCCGCTCCACGCGTGCACATTGGCGCGATCCCAACGCTCGGCGCTGTCGTCGCTAGCGCTGGCTTGCGGCAGCGGCACGATCTCGGCGTCGAATGCCGGATCGAAGAAGAACGGAAACGAGAGCCTGCTCTTGCCGCTCACATTCTTCACGCGATGCGGTGTCGACTTGTAGGCGCCACCGGTCAGCCGATCGAGCATATCGCCAATATTGCAAACGAGAGCGCCTTCGATCGGCGGCGCATCGATCCAACCGCGCGGCGTGCGCACAGTTAGCCCGCCATTCTCATCCTGCGCGAGCAGTGTCAGCAAGCCATAGTCCGTGTGCTCGCCCACGCCCCAGGCCTCGTCACGCACAGGGGCTGCGGGATATTCAAAGATGCGGAAGAGCACGGTCGGGTTCGCAGTGTAGGTGCGGCGGAAATAGTGCGCATCGAGTCCGAGGCTCAGCGCCACGCCTTCCATGATCGCATGAGCGCTCTGCGTGGCTTGACTCATAAAGCGCAACACCAGCGACTTTAGCTCCGGCGTGACGTCCGGAAAGAGATTGCGTCCATGCAGCGGCCAACCTTCGCGCACGCGCGCATCGTCATCGCCAAGCTCTTCACCGAAATAGAGCCCCTGCTTCAGATCCGGCTTGCCCGATGTGAGTTCGCCGCCGACAGGAAAGAAGCCACGCCACGCGCGACCACCCTTCTCCATCGCGATGCGCATCTTCTCTTCTTCAGGCAGCGCGAAGAAACAGCGGCTAGCAGCATCGAGATCGCGCAGAGTGTCAGCGCCGATCGCATGACCAGTCACATAGAAGAAACCTAGTTCTCGGCACGCGGCGCCGATCTCACGCGCTGTTTCATCACGCGCTTGCACGTCACCGCCGAAGAGCGGCGCGACATTGATGATCGGCAACGTCTCTTCGCGCATCGTTCACAAGCTCCCAGCCTTCACAAGCTCCCAGCCTTAGAAATTGGCCCCGGCGCACCACGTTTCATCCTACACTTTCGCCTCAGCGGCGAGATGCTCTTGTCATTGAAGCTTTGCATTGGTCGCGTCGCGCGGCCAACCCGCCTCACTTCCGTCGAGGCAAGGAACCATAAACTCCGGGCAGACGTTATCGCCCGAATGCCCGGTGGGAGCCCGACATGCGTTGCTGGCTGTTTTTCAATCGCGATGTAGCCGAAGGCGTGCCCGAAGCGCCCGAGGTGATGCGCTTCATTGAAGCCGCGAAAACGCTAGATATCGAGCTGCATGTGCTAAAGCCGAGCGGGTTCGATCTGGTGGTGGATTCCGCCCACGGCTGGTCTGCGATCTATCAAGGCCGCGAACTCAAAAAGCCCGATCTCATTATCCCGCGCTGCGGCAGTGAGACTACCTATTTCACGCTCGCTGTGATGCGCCACTTCGAGCGCCAAGGCGTCGCCATCGCCAACAGCCCGGCCGCGATCGAGTCCGTCGCTGATAAGCTGCACACGCTGCAAGTCCTGGCCGGCGCGAAGCTGCCGATCCCGAAAACCATTCTCGGCAAGTTTCCCATCGACGTGGATCTGGTCGAGCGTGAGCTGGGCTTTCCTGTCGTTGTGAAGAAGCTGCGCGGCACGCGCGGCGCCGGCGTCGTGCTCTGCGAGAACCGCAGCCAGTTCGACGATCTCGCCAATCTACTCGACGGCGCCACCTCCGCGACCGACTTTCTCTTCCAGCAGTACATCAAAGCCAGCCACGGCCGCGACGTGCGCGTGCTGGTGATCAACGGCCGCGTCGTCGCCGCGATGGAGCGCCAGTCAACCGACGGCGGCTTCAAGTCCAACATCTCGCTCGGCGGCTCGGCCAAGCCGTTTCAGCCGACGCCCGAGATGGCGGCACTTGCGATCAACGTCGCGCGCGAACTCAATCTCGACATAGCAGGCATCGACATCTTGTTCGACAAGACCGGCTATCGGATTTGCGAAGCCAACTCGGCGCCAGGTTTCCAAGGGCTCGAACGCGCCTGCGCCATCGACGTGCCGGAGCTTATCTTCCAAGCCATGGGCAAGAAGTTCGGCATCCCGGTGCGCCACTCCGACCGGTGGGAGCAAGCGATCGAGAAGGCAGCGAAGTCGATGCTGAAGCCTATCCGCGCGCCGAAGATGCCGAAGTTGACGGAAGAGCTTGAGCCCGTGCGCGTCCGCCGCGCACGCAAGCCAGTCAGCTAGATCCGCGCGATCTTTTGCGCGGCGAGTTCTGCCAGGTCTTGTAGATCGTGGACGATTGGCCGCTCGCGCGCGGGCATGCGGTTGAACGCATCGAGTGCTGCGATCTTGTAGGCTTCAGCGAGCGTCGGATAGTTGAACGTGTTTTCTACAAAGTAGTCCAAGCCGCCGCCAAGATTGAGCACGGCCTGGCCGATATGGATAAGCTCCGTCGCGCCTTCGCCGACAATGTGCACGCCGAGCAAGCGGCGCGTATCAAGCGCGAAGATCATTTTCATAAAGCCGGAATTGATGCCCATAATGTGGCCGCGCGAGGTTTCGCGGAAACGCGCAATGCCGGTCTCGTACGGAATGCGCTTCTCGCGCACTTGCTCTTCGGTCATGCCGATCGTGGAAATCTCCGGCACGGAATAGATGCCGTACGGGAAAAACTCCGGCGGCGCGTGTGCGGTTTCACCGAACGCATGACAGGCGGCGATGCGTCCCTGCTCCATCGAGGTTGATGCCAGGCTCGGAAAGCCGATCACGTCACCAACGGCATAGATGTGCGGAACGCTGGTGCGAAAGCTGGCCTTATCAACGGCAAGACGTCCGCGCTCGTCCGCCGCCAGACCCGCCGCAGCGAGATTGAGCGAAGCCGTCGCACCCGCACGACCCGCCGCGAACAGCACCATCTCGGCGACGACTTGGCGCTGATCGTCCAATTGCACCAGGCAGCGATCGGCGGCGAGCTTCTCGACGCTGACGGCTTTGCTCTTGAACCGAAGACTCACGCCGCGATCTCGCAGATCATGCACGAACTCGTCCACTAGCTCGCGATCGACGAAGCCGAGCAAGCTATCGCCCGGCTCGATCACGGTGACCTTCACGTCCAGGGCCGAAAAGATCGTCGCGTACTCAATGCCGATGACGCTGGCGCCGATCACGACTAGCGAGCGTGGCAGCCGCTTCAGCTCTAAAATCTCGTCCGCATCGACAATGCTCTCGCCGTCGAACGGAATGTGCGCGGGGCGATGGGGATGCGTGCCGACAGCGAGGATGACGCGATCGCCGTGAAAGTGGCGCACCTCGCCAGTCTCGCCCGTCACCTCAATCGCATTGGCGCCGAGGAAGCGCGCCGCACCTGCGGTCCATGTCACATTGTTGCGCGCGAACTGATGTTCGAGCACCTCGACCTCGTGATCGAGCGTGATGTGCAAGCGCCGGCGCAAATCCTCAGCCGTGATGTTTTCCTTGTTGCGGTGCGCGCGACCGTAGAAGCCGCGCTCGCGCCAGCCGGAGAGATTGAGCACGGTTTCGCGCAGCGTCTTCGACGGGATCGTTCCAGTATGGACACAAACACCGCCGACGCGCCGCCCGCGCTCAACCACCAAAACGGATTTGCGCAGCTTGGCCGCCTGCACGGCCGCACGCCGCCCGGCAGGGCCAGAGCCAATGACGATCAGGTCATAATGCTGCGCCATGACCCGAGACTTGGTGTGCGTCGGTTAAAGAAAAGGAACAACGCCGCGCCGACGCGGCTGTCCAGGCTAGAGCGTGAGGCTCGACAAGCGGCGGCTGAAATCTGTCGCCGCCATCGACCACGCGTCCGAGACACGCTCGACGCCGGGCGCGACGTGCTCGTCATATTGGATCGACGCCATCGCTAGGACAACGAACGCCGCGCCTAAGCAGAAGCGGAACACGCGGTCCCAGCGTTCCGATGCGTGTTGCTTCATCTCGGCAAGTGCAAATCCGAACATGATGCGCGCCTTCTTAGCTAAAGCGCGTTCATCATTGCGCTTCAAACGTAAACAAGCGCTCACCAAGCGGTTAACAGCAAGCACGCCGCGCAGACGAATTGCAGTTCAATCGTAGCGAATGAAGAAGCGCTTCTTCATCGGCGCTAGTACGCGCCAAACGCCTTTGAAACCGGGTTCAATCACGAAGCTATCGCCTGCCTCGTAATGCTGCGCGTCGCCGCCATCGGGAACGAGTTCGCACACGCCTTCGATCACGTGGCAGAATTCGAACTCTTCGTAATCGACACGCCACGCGCCAATATCTGCAGACCACTCGCCGGCGTAGCTTTTGCCTTCGCGTTCATAATCCAGCCGCGTCGTCGCCACCGGCGCGCCTTCAACGAGACGGTCAGCGGCAATCGGCGCCGTCTCCGTGGCGCCTTCACCACGCACGGCGTGCAGCTTAGTCACGGTGCGCTGCTCGCGTCGTCCTTCGGCTTTGCTTCGAAGCCGGCCCAGCGGCCGAACATTTCTTCGGCGCGGCGGAGGTTCTTATCGAGCGAGGCCATGGTGCGGTTGAAGTCGCCAGCGTCGTCGCCGCGCCACGCCAGGCGTGCTTGGCCGATGATGACGCCCAAGCCTTGCGCCCGCGCCTGGCCGGTCATGCCGTCGGCTTCAAGCCCTGAGAGCGCCAGCACCCAACGGGCGCAGCGGACGTGGCGTTGATGCGCGCTTGCCATCAAGGTCGGGTCGCGGTCGGCGCCCACTTCCATCGCCAGCACGGCGGCGCGATGGGGCTCCATCGCCTCAAAGCGGCGCATGATCAGTTCGAACAGCCGGTCGCGGACGCTCTGGCCGGGATCGAGCGCCTCGAGATTGTCGCCGATGGCGCGGTCGAACGCCTCCTCGACGCAATCGACCGCCTCGCCCAGCGAAGCGCCGTAGAAATCGGAGATCGGCCGCGCCGCCGCATCGGCGAGCTTCAGCAGCGTCACTTCACGCCAAGGCGAAGCCGCCGCCAAGGTCAGCGCTGCGCGCGCCAGATCGCGGCGCACCGCGGAGTCCAAAGTCGTGCTCATGGAAAGTGATCAAGCGCTGCAGGGCGTGCCCGTCAAGCGCGCTATCAGCCTTTGCCGAGATCGCGCGAACGCTGCGCTGCAGCAGAGACGGCGCGGCGCAGAAGCGGCCCCAGCCCGTCGCCAGCGCCGAGAATATCGAGCGCGGCTTCCGTGGTTCCGCCTGGCGAGGTCACTTGCTTGCGCAGGACGCCCGGCGTGTCCCCGGTTTCCAACATCAGCGCGCCCGCGCCGGCGACCGTCGCGCTGGCGAGCCGCATGGCGGTTTCTTTGTCCAAGCCCTCTTGCTCGGCGGCGGCAGCGAGCACTTCAGCCAGTAGGAAGACGTAAGCCGGCCCCGAGCCACTGACGGCGGTGACAACGTCCATCAGACGCTCCGCCGCGATCGGCTCGACGCTACCGAGCGGCGCCAGCAATTGCTCAATCAGCGCACGATCCTCCGCCGTGCAAGCCGGCGACGCCACATAAGCCGTGACGCCCCGCCCGATGCGCGCCGGCGTATTCGGCACCGAACGAATGACACGTTGCGCGCCAAGTTCTCGCGACAGCGTTTCTATTGGTACGCCGGCCATAACGGAAAGAACGCGCGTGTCCGGGCCAACAAAGCCACGCACAGCGGAAACGGCGTCTGCAAAGCTTTGCGGCTTCACAGCCAGCACGAGCACATCAACAGGTCCGGGATCGTGCGGATTGAGCACAGCGCCGACCGTTTCCAGTTCGCGCGCCAAGTCCGGATCGAAGTTTTTCTCTACGACGGTAAGCGTCAGGCCCCCGCCTTTGCGCACCGCTTCAATCCAGCCGCGCACCAACGCGCCGCCCATAGCGCCCGCGCCGATCAGAGCAATCGAAGGAGCATCCAGTCCGCTCACGCTTCTCCGAGCGTTTCAAACAGCGCCGCTTCCGACGCACCTGCCGCAGTCATGCCGCCCATGATGACGAAATGGAAGGCAGGCTGAAAACGTTCAGCCGCATCGAGGCCGGCCGCAAGCATGGCTTGCACTTCGCCGACGGAAATATCATCGCGGCCGATCATCGGCATGGCGTGGCGGAAGATGATGGTGCCGTCGTCGGACCAGACATCGAAATGGCCGAGCCAGAGATTTTCGTTGATCAGGCTGGCGAGCTTCACCGCTTCATCCCGACGCGAGACCGGCGCCTGGATATCGAAGCCCAAAGTGAACAGCAGCGCCGGCAGCTCATCGCGGAAGCTGAAATAGCCAACCGTCTCGCCTGACGCGCATTTGAAACTGAAATGGAGGTCGCCATCTTCGGCGCGTTCACACCGGAAGCGGTCGTCCGACTCCAGTATGGATTCAACCGTCTCCATTGGGTCGGCCACCGTTTCGACTTCGTCGTCGAGATAGAGATCCATTGAGCATCCCCTTCGCGCTCAGAAGCAGGCCTCACGCCCACCCATTTGATCTCTTCGCCTTGGGCGCTTCTGAAGAGCGCTCGAATCAAGCCCCGATAGATAGGAGAGCGCCCGGACTCTTATGCAGTCGTTAACGCGGCCGTTTCCGCACCCTCGCGGGCGGCAAACTTCAACGGCTTGTCATTTGGGTGCGCTTAGGCGCGATCCTTGAGCAGCACTTCCAGCGCCGCCACCCGCGCCTTCAGCGCGTCGGCCTCGGCCCGCGCTTCGGTCGCGACCTGCTTCATGGCCTCGAACTCGTCACGACCGACAAGGTCCATTTCGGCCACAAATCGATCTGCCTGCGCGCGCATGAAGCTTTTGGCCTCGGCATTGGCGCCTTGGGCCATGCCCATCGCGCCAGTCATGAGTTTCGCCAGATCGTCGAAGACGGAGCTTTGCGTTTGCATGTAGATCGTTCCTCATCCGGTGTTTATGAAGCGCCCGGACGCCGCGCAATGCGGCTTATCAGCTACGTAGGCAGGCCGGCGTGATCCTAGAAGCCATTCAATTCCCCAATATCGACCCGGCAGCGCTGACCATCCCAGCGGTCTTCGGGCTCGGCCCCTTCCACCTGCGCTGGTACGCGCTGGCCTACATTGCCGGCCTCGTCCTCGGCTGGCGCTTTATGGTCTGGCTGGTGCGCCGCGATAAGCTTTGGGCGCCGGGCAATCCGTCCATGTCCGTCGCGCAAGTCGACGACTTTCTGTTTTGGGCGACGCTCGGCGTCATCCTCGGTGGCCGCTTGGGCTACGTGCTCTTCTATAAACCGGACATGATCTGGGAAGCGCCGGCGGAGATCCTGCAAATCTGGCAGGGCGGCATGAGCTTCCACGGCGGATTGATCGGCGTAGCACTCGCTGCGGTTTTCTTCTGCTTACGCTTGCAAACGAACAAACTCACGCCGCGTCTGCACGTCAGCGAAGAGCGCTTCGCCGAACTCGCCAAGAAACACGTCGTCGCCGAACCGCCAGCCGCGTCTCGCAATGAGTACACGCGCGTGAGCGGCCTCGGCTGGATGAAAAAGAAAGACGCCGAAGACGCGCGCGAGAAATCTAAGACCGACACGATCGATCTGCTGCGCCTCGGCGACCTCGCGGCCGCGGCGGCGCCGGTTGGCTTGTTCTTTGGCCGCATCGCCAACTTCATCAATGGCGAACTATGGGGTCGCGTCACCGACGGCCCATTCGGCGTGATCTTCTGCAACGAGCGCCTGCTCAACCCAATGACCGGCACGTGCCCCGCTGGCCTCGCCGCGCGCCACCCGAGCCAGATCTATGAAGCACTGCTCGAAGGCGTCGTTCTGTTCGTGATCATCACCATCGCCACCTTGCGCTTCGACAGCTTGCGCCGCCCAGGCATGAACACGGGTCTCTTCCTCGTGTTCTACGGCCTCTTCCGCGCAATTCTCGAAACCGTGCGCGAGCCTGACCAGCACATGCCGGAAGCGCTGCGCGGCATCGTCACCATGGGCATGCTGCTCTCGATCCCGATGATCATCGCTGGCGGCTGGCTCATCAACCGCGCCCTGAAGCAACCGAAACTGGCGGGCGCGTGAGCCTGCGCGGACGCCTGATCGAGCACATCAAAGAGAACGGCCCGATGACCGTGGCCGAATACATGGCCGCGTGTCTCTACGATCCGCAGGACGGCTATTACGCCACGCGGCCAAATATTGGCGGCGCCGGCGCGGATTTTCTCACCGCGCCCGAAGCCAGCCAGATGTTCGGCGAACTCATCGGGCTGTGGTGCGCGCACGAATGGGACACACTCGGCCAACCTGCGTTCAACCTGATCGAGCTCGGCCCCGGCCGCGGCACGCTGATGCAAGACATGCTGCGCGCGACGCAACGCATCGAAGGCTTCCGCGACTCGTCCAATATCGTCTTTGTGGAAACCAGCGCGCCGCTGCGCGACGAACAAGCTGATCGCGTGCCCGAGGCGGAATGGGCGGTGCGTTTGGAAGATGCCCCACCGGGCCCATCGCTCATCGTCGCCAACGAATTCCTCGATTGCTTTCCGATCCGCCAATTTTTCTTCGGCGAAGACGGTTGGCACGAGAAACTCGTCGGCATCGATGAAGGCGATCAATTGGTCTTCGGATTGAGCGCAGCACTTCCCGCACCCGAAAGTGAAGATGAGATCGGCGTCGTGCGCGAGATCGCGCCGGCGCTTGAGAGCTTCATGTACGAACTTGAGCGCCGTCTGCACGAGGCTCCGGGACGCGCGCTCTTTATCGACTATGGCTATGTCCGCCCCGAAGGCGCCGACACGCTGCAGGCGCTGAGCAATCACAAGAAGGTCGATCCGATCGACGCGCCGGGCGAAGCCGATCTCACCGCGCACGTTGATTTCGCACGCGTCGCACAACTCGCGGAGGCCGCGGGCCTGCAAGTGCATGGGCCGACGACGCAAGGCGAATTTCTCGCCGCCCTCGGCCTCGAAATGCGCGCAGAAGCGCTGGCGAAAGCCAATCCGAAACACGCGGAGCGCCTGGCGCGCGAAGTGAAGCGCCTGAGCGCCGCCGACGAGATGGGCGCGTTGTTCAAAGTGATCTGCATCTCCGGCCCAAATCTCCCGCCACCGGCCGGCTTTTGAGCGCGGCGCTGACACCCGCCTTCAGTGCGGCAAACCTGAGCGCTGCGCGTCACGGCTTCTTCGGCCGCCAAGGCGGTGTCTCGACCGGCATCTACGCGACGCTGAATGCCGGCACCGGCTCAAATGATGATGCGGACGCTGTGCGCACAAATCGCGCGCGCATTGCTGACGCGATGCAGGTTGCGCCGACGCATCTGATCGGCGTCCACCAAGTTCATTCGCCAACGGCTGTGTTCGTCGATGCGCCTTGGAGCAATGAGCGTCCGCAAGCGGATGCACTCGTCACCAAGACGCCCGGCCTCGCCATCTCGATCCTTACCGCTGATTGCACGCCGGTTCTGCTGATTGACCGCGCCGCTGGTGTCATTGGCGCAGCGCATGCCGGTTGGAAGGGCGCGATCGGCGGCGTCCTGGAAAGCACCATCGCACTCATGCGCGAGCACGGCGCCTCGCAGATCAACGCCGCCATCGGTCCTTGCATTCATCAGCGCTCCTACGAAGTCGGCACTGAGTTCCACGAGCGTTTCGTCAGTGAGAACGAGAACTATGATCGCTTCTTCATCAACGGCGCGGCAGGAAAGTTCCATTTCGACTTGCCCGGCTTCTGCGCCGCGCGACTCGCACGTGCTGGTGTGAGCAATGTCGAAATCGCGCCGCTCGACACGTACGCGGAAGAGCCGTTGCTTTTCAGCCATCGCCGCAGCGTGCATCGGCGCGAGGATGGCTATGGCCGGAATTGCGCCGCCATTGCGCTCTCAGGCCTGACCGCATGACGATCTTCGGCGCCTTACAAACACTCCGCGACAAACCAATCCCCGCACCTGCGGAAAAGAGCGGCTATCGCAGCGTGCCGATTGCGTTCAACGGCGCAGCCAATGCCGAGCCGCTCGTCAACACCAAAGCCTACGGCCTCTCCGGCGAGAACTTCTACGCCAGCGATCGCAACCCACCTTATTATCACCGCATCCCCGGCAGCATCGATGCACTCATCGCACGCGAAGGAGCAGCGTCACGTCTGCGGCAGGCGAACGCGCGTCTCGCCGCTGCAGAACTCGAACTCTTCTTGTTTGACGCATGGCGCCCGCAAGCTGTGCAGATCTACTTCCACGATAAGTGGCTCCCGGCAGAACTTACACGCCGCAATCCCGCTTTGAGCGGCGCCGCGTTGCTCGTCGAGGTCGAGACCTATTGGGCAGCGCCAAGTGACGGCGCCGACGCGCCCTCGCCGCACTCCACAGGCGGCGCCATCGACTTGACGATCCGTTGGCGCAACGGCGATCCGCTGTGGATGGGCTCATTGTTCGACGATGCGTCCATGCTCGCCCACACAACTCATTTCGAAAGCGCCGCGACAGATGCGGCGTTCAGTTTCTCCAACGCAGAAGCGCTCGCCAATCGCCGACTGCTTTATTGGTTGATGCGTGACGCTGGTTTCGCTTCCAATCCCAATGAGTGGTGGCACTTCAGTTATGGCGACCAAATGTGGGCGCAAGCGACCGGCGTCCCACAGGCACTTTACGGCGGGGCGCTCTATGCCGGCGCCGATTTCGCCCCATAGACCGTGTCGCAGCCGCGACAAGTTCGCCACGACCTGAAGTTAGCCTTCATAAAAGTGCGACGAAGCCTTTCGCCCCGCCCGAGTCGCACCTAGAGACTGGGCCGATCTCATAAGGATCGCGACGGGGCCCGCCTTCCATGAAATTGTTGTCCGCCAATTCCAACCAGGCGCTCTCCAAAGAGATCGCCGACCATTTGAACACGCCGCTCGCGAAAGCGGAGTTTCAGCGCTTCAAGGACAACGAAATCTTCGTCGAGATCCAAGAGAACGTCCGCGGTGAGGACGTGTTCTTCATTCAGTCGACGTCATACCCCGCCAACGATCACTTGATGGAATTGCTGATCGGCATCGATGCGTTGCGCCGCGCCTCCGCGCGCCGCATCACCGCAGTGATCCCCTATTACGGCTACGGCCGTCAGGATCGCAAAGTCGGCGGCCGCACGCCGATCTCGGCCAAGCTCGTCGCCAATCTGATCACCACGGCTGGCGCAGATCGCGTGCTCACGCTCGAACTGCACGCCGGCCAGATCCAAGGATTCTTCGACATCCCGACCGACAACCTCTTCTCGACGCCGGTGCTCGAGAAAGACATTCGCGCCAATTACAAGGACGTGACCAAGCTGATGATCGTCTCGCCGGACGTCGGCGGCGTCGTGCGCGCGCGCGCTTTGGCCAACCGCCTCGGCGCCGATCTCGCCATCGTCGACAAGCGCCGCGAAAAAGCCGGCGTCAGCGAAGTCATGCACATTATCGGCGACGTCGCCGGCCGCGATTGCATCATGATCGACGATATCGTCGACAGCGGTGGCACGCTGTGCAACGCCGCTGACGCGTTGATCGCGGAAGGCGCCACGTCGGTGGCGGCTTACATCACCCACGGCGTGCTCTCCGATGGCGCGGCCAAGCGCATCGACTCGAGCAAGCTCAAAGAAATCGTCGTCACCAACTCGATCGACCCGAACCACCACAAAGCGCCGTGCGCGAAAGTGCGTGTCGTCTCAATCGCCGAACTGATGGGCGACGCAATCTGGCGCATCGCCAACGAACAAAGCGTCAGCTCGCTGTTCGAATAAGCCTCAGCTTTAGCCGCAAACCTGCGCTTGGCGCTCCAGCACCATGCGCATTGAGTTGGCGCGATCTTGTTCGGAAAGGACGCCCCGCGCGGCGAGGTTTTCAAATAGACTGCGCGATTGGGCGTAGTAGGGGCATGCTTCTGCGTACCGCGCGTTGTCTGCGTAAAGATCAGCAAGCATGGTCAGGCTGATGGCGTAGGCGCGCGCATTGTACGCGACCTGCGGCGCACTCTCGTAAAGCGTTCGCCGCGCCGCGATCTGCGTTCGCAACAAGCGCACGCCCTCCTCCAACGCGCCCGACATCGCCAACGCCTGTGCGCGCGCCGTAAGAACGATCCGGTCCAGCCGCCGCGCGGCTTCGTCCGCAGGCTCAAACGCCAGAATGCGCGGGATGGGTGCGGCCGCCACATTGAGCTCTGCGAGCGCTTCTCGCGGGCGCCCGGCCTGCAGCAATGTTGTCCCCAACGCCCAGCGCGCGCGGACCGCATAGCGCAGCGCGTTCATGTCCTCCGGATCAGCGGCGGCATAGGCAGCCGCGTCAGTGGCGACGGCGCGATACTCCGCCTCCGCCTGTACAAGCTCTTCGCGATAATACTGCGCCTCCGCTATCGCATCGCGTGCGCGCAAGGCGAGCAGCTGGCGGTCGCGAGGCGCAGCGTCCGGTGTGTCGAGCAACCCCGTGCGGGCAATCGCCAGCGCATCCTCGTAGCGCCCCTGCCAGTTAGCGAGCGTCGCCTCTTCGACGGCGAGCGCCGCGCCGAGCGCTTCCTCACCGCTCAATTCGCTAAACATGGCGCGCGCCGCGCTCAACAGCGTCGCTGCGCGGTCAAGATCTTGATCGACATCCATGGCGACGCTCGCCAAGGCAATCGCAACGCGCGCGCGCAGAGCGATCACGTCAGGGCGAGACGGCAAATCCGCCGCCAATTGCTCAGCTCGCTCAAGGCTGGCGCGCGCATTGTCGAACTCGCCGAGATTGGAGCGTTGCGCGCCGCCCTGCAGCTCCGCCACACGCAGAAGACCCTCCACCGTCTCAATCCGCACATCGAGCGGCGCGTTGGGCGCGCGTGACAATTCTTCGAGGTACGATTGCGCTTCGCGGGCCACGTCGCGGCGCATGGCGAGCGTACGAGGCGACCGCTCAAGGCGCTCATAAACATCAAACAACAAGTAGTGCGAGAGCCCGCGCACGTCCGCGAAACGCTGCTCCGCCAAGTGCCGGGCGCGATCGGCCTCAAGGTAGAGGAACGTCGTCACCGCCAAGGCGGCAAGGATAGCGACCAAGGCGGCGCCCGTTGCACTCACCGCCCAGCGGCGCCGCTCTACGAACTTGCGCAGTACATAACCGCGCTCACGCGCACGCGCGGCGATCGGGCGCGCTTCAAGCCAAGCGCGCAAATCGTCGCCAAGCGCCGCGGCCGAGGGATAGCGATCTTCCGCCCGCTCCGAAGTCGCGCGCGCGGCGATCGCAGCTAGGTCATCACGCATGGCACCACCGATCAAGGCGCGCAGCAGCGCACCCAGCGCATAGACGTCATCTGCCGGCGTCGGCGCCGCACCCGCCAAACGCGCGGGGCTCGCGTAAGCGGCAGTGAACGGATGCACCGTTTCACTCTCACCCTCAACCATCAGCCGCGCGACGCCGAAATCGATCACCTTCACGTCGCCCGCTTCGTTCACCATCACGTTTGAAGGCTTTAGATCAGCGTGGACGATCAAATTTTGATGCGCGCACTGCACGGCATCGCACACATCGCCGACAAGCCGCGCAATCGCGCGTGCGTCGAGCGCCTTTGCATGTTCATCGATCGGCGCGCCGCGCACATACTCCATCACCAGATAGGGCGCGCCGTTCTCGGCTACGCCGCCATCAAACAATTGCGCGATGTGACGGTGACTGAGCTTCGCCAGGGCGCGGCGTTCACGATCGAACAGCGCACGCGCCGTTTCCGCCAAACGGCTCGGACGCATGAATTTGATCGCGACTTCGTGCTCGAAGAGCCCGTCGTCGCGCGCGGCGAGAAAGGTCTCGCCCATGCCGCCGCCGCCGAGACTGCGCACGATCTTGTAGTGACCCACACGTTCCGGCGCTGCGATCGGCGCCGGCGCCATGGCGCCGCCCGTGGGCAACAGGCCATCGCCGCGCCTATCCGCGTCGATCAAGCTTTCGACCTTTGCGCGCAGTGCTGGATCGTTGGCGGTGGCGCGTGTCAGCCAATCGGCGCGCGTTTCCTCGGGCTCGGCTAGAGCCTCCTCGAACAAATCCAGCGCGCGCTGTGAAAGCTCCGGCCCCGCCACTGCCTTCTCCCCAGCCGGAGTCCTCCCGCGCCCGCCGCACAAAAGCAATCGCTCGCCGCGAAGAGGGCTGACGGCGGACGCACGGTCGCTTACTTGTGGAGCCATGCGCATACCCCAGATCATCGCTGCCCTCAGCGCCTTCGCCCTCTCCGCATGCGCGATCGGGACCTCCGAAGACGAGAACGACCGCTTCCCGACCTCGTCGTCCTATCCAGCCGGCACGATGGAGCGGGTGGAGTTCGTCGCCGGCGTCCCCGAGGCCTGGCGCATCTCGGCGCTCGCAACGCCTGAGCGGCCCGACGCCAACTGGAAGATCGTCATCATCACCGGCACGCCGTCCTGGAGCGAGTACTGGGCGCCAACGATCGCCGACCTGCCGCATACGCGAGAGATGATCGTCGCCGACCGGCCGGGCTTCCGCACCTCAGAGCCTGAGGACGCCGTCCGCGACATCGCCAAGCAAGCCGACGCGCTCGCCCCCATGCTGCAGGCCCGCCCTGGCCAACGCGTTTTGCTGGTCGGCCAAAGCTTTGGCGCGCCGGTCGCGACCTTGATGGCAAGCCGCTACGCCGATCAGGTCGACGCCGTCGTCCTGGTCTCGGCCTATTTCGGCGACCGCGGCCCGACCGCCCGGCGCATGTTCGGCCTTGGCCGCGTCGTCCAGGGCATGCTGCCCCGCGACCTCCGCAACTCCATTTCCGAAGTCTCGTCCCAGGGCCCCCAGCTGCCCGCCGTTTGGACGGCGTTCCAGGGCCTCCGGCAGCCGGTGGTCTTTGTCCACGGCGATGACGACACCTTTGTGCCGCTGGAGGCCGATCAGCGGATCGCCGCCGAATATGGCCGCACCCTGATCACGGTCCCGGGCGGCGACCACTTCCTCAATGCCTGCTGCGTCCCGGAACTCCTGGCCGCTTTTGAGCAGGCCATCGCCGAGGCCGAGGGCCGGGACGAGGCCGCCCCGCCCGCTTCCCAACCGACCGATCCGGACCCGGCTGGCGGCCCTGCGCTTTGAGGAAGGCCGCCGCCTTGCCCCCCGCCCAGCCTTCCTGTATTAGCCCCGCTTCAATTTTCCCGTCTGACGGAATTTAAAGGGGCCCGGGCTCATGGCCGGCATTGTTCTGAACGTTGAAAAGCGCGAGCGCATTGGCACTGGCGGCGCGCGCGCGACCCGCACCGCTGGCTTGATCCCCGGCGTTCTGTACGGCGGCCAACGTGGCGCGATCCCGATCGAGATCAACGCCAAGGACGTCATCACGGCGATCCGTTCGGGCAAGTTTCTCTCGCACATGGTTGAACTCAACCACCAAGGCGAGATGCAGCCGGTTATCCCGCGCGCCATCCAATTCCATCCGGTGACCGACGAAGTCATTCACGTCGACCTCTATCGCGTTGAAGAAAACGCCGAGATCGCCATCGACGTCGTCGTGCACTTCAAGAACCACGAAGCCTCACCAGGCCTGAAGCGTGGCGGCGCGCTGAACGTTGTGCGCCACACGATCAAGCTGAAGTGCAAGGCGAACAAGATTCCGGAAGAGATCGTCATCGACCTCACCGGCCGCGACATTGGTGAGTCGATCCACATCTCGTCGATCGCCCTCCCAGAAGGCTCGCGCCCCGTGATCCGCGACCGTGACTTCACCGTTGCGACGATCGTCGGCCGTAAGGTCGAGGAAGAAGTCGTCGCGACGCCGGCTGCTGAAGCCGCTCCGGCTGCTGCTGCCGAAAAGAAAGACGAGAAGAAGTAAGGCTGATCCGCCTTACCTTCTCCGAAACGAGAAGTTTAGAAGGCGTACATGCTGCTCCTCGTCGGCCTCGGCAATCCAGGCCCGAAATACGCAGGCAACCGGCACAATATCGGCTTCATGGCCGTGGACGCGATCGCGCGCGCGTACGGCTTTGGTCCTTGGAAGAAGAAGTTTCAGGGCGAGCTGGCCGAAGGCCACATCGATGGCGTCCGCACGATGATCCTGAAGCCGCAAACCTACATGAACGAAAGCGGCCGCGCTGTTGGCGAGGCGGCAAACTTTCACAAGCTCTCCGCTCATGATGTCGTCGTGTTCTATGACGAGATCGATCTGGCGCCTGGCCGCTTTCGGATGAAGACTGGCGGCGGCGCAGCGGGCCACAACGGCATCCGCTCGATGATCGCCTCACCGATCGGCGAAGGCTTTCGCCGCGCGCGGCTTGGCGTTGGGCACCCTGGTCAGAAAGAGCTAGTACATCACTACGTGCTCAGCGACTTTTACAAAGCCGAGGAAGACGGCGTCGCCAAATTGCTCGACGCATGCGCGCGCGCCGCACCGATGTTAGCGAAGGGCGACGACGAAAAGTATCAAGCCGAAGTCATGCGCCTAGCGCCGGCGCCAAAGGCCGATCCGCGCAAGGGCGGCGAAGCATGAACACTCCGATACTCCTGCTGCTTACAGTCGGCCCTTATGTTGTGATCGGACTGACGGCGCTCTGCCTCATTCATATGTTTCGCAACAAGCGAGACAAGACTTGGGCGGTCTTGCTTCTACTCATGCCGGCAATCGGCGCGGCAATTTACTTCGCGGCGGAAGTATTGCCATCTTGGTTCAAACACAACACGTCGCGCAACTAGAACGACGTTCAAGGATCACATCATGGGTTTCAAATGCGGCATTGTTGGCTTGCCGAACGTCGGCAAGTCGACGCTCTTCAATGCGCTGACCAAAACCGCCGCCGCGCAAGCGGCAAACTATCCGTTCTGCACCATCGAGCCTAATGTCGGTGAAGTGGCGATGCCGGAGCCGCGGCTGAAGAAGCTCGCCGAGATTGCGAAGTCGAAGGAGCTCATCCCGACGCGCATGAACTTCGTCGACATCGCTGGCCTCGTGCGCGGCGCCTCAAAAGGCGAAGGTCTTGGCAACCAATTCCTCGCCAACATCCGCGAGTGCGACGCCGTCGCTTACGTGCTGCGCTGTTTCGAGAATGACGACATCACGCACGTCGAAGGCCGCATCGATCCGATCGCGGATCTGGAGACGGTCGAAACCGAACTGATGCTCGCCGATTTGGAAAGCCTAGATAAGCGCATCAACAATCTCGAGAAGAAAGCCAAGAGCGGCGACAAAGAGGCCAAACTCACGCTCGATCTCGTCCTGCGCGCCAAGGCGTTGCTCGAAGACGGCAAACCCGCGCGCCACACCAAGCGCGCGCCGGAAGAGCAAAAAGCCTTCGAGATGCTGCAGCTGCTGACCGCCCTTCCCGTGCTCTATGTCTGCAACGTCAACGAAGCCGACGCGGCCGGCGGCAACGATCACACTGCGCGCGTGCAAGAGCGCGCAAAGATCGAGAACGCCGCGTGCGTTATCATCTGCGCGCAGATCGAAGCCGAGATCGCAGCGCTCTCGGATGAAGAGCAAGTGGAGTTTCTCGAAACCGTCGGCCTACAAGAGCCTGGCCTCACCAAGCTCATTCACGCTGGCTACGACCTCCTGGGCCTACAAACCTATTTCACTGTCGGCCCCAAAGAAGCGCGCGCCTGGACCATTCAGAAGGGCTGGACCGCACCGCAAGCCGCGGGCGTCATTCACGGCGATTTCGAAAAAGGCTTCATCCGCGCCGAGACCATCGCCTACGACGACTTCGTCACCTTCAACGGCGAATCCGGCGCCAAAGAAGCCGGAAAGATGCGCCTCGAAGGCAAGGAATACATCGTCAAAGAAGGCGACGTGATGCACTTCAGGTTCAATGCCTGACGCAGCCGCTCCTCCGAAGGCAGCACTTTCCACGTTTGAACTGGTGGCGATGGTCGCGTCGCTGTCAGCGCTGAACGCGCTTGCGATCGACGTCATGCTGCCCGCCTTGCCGGACATCGGTCGCGATTTCGCGCTCGCGGCGGACAACGACCGGCAACTCGTCATCACCGCCTATGTCGCGCTCTTCGGCATCGCGCAACTCGTCTATGGCCCGCTCGCCGACGCATTTGGGCGCCGTAGCGTTCTGCTCTGGGCGCTTGCGATCTTTATTCTGGGCTCGGTCCTGTGCGTCTTTGCGCCGACGTTTGAACTGCTTCTCGCCGCTCGCGCTCTGCAAGGCGTGGGCGCGGCCGCTACGCGCGTCATCGCGGTCGCGGTGGTGCGCGATGTCAGCGAAGGCCGCCGCATGGCGCAGATCATGTCGATGGCGATGACTGTGTTCATGGTGGTGCCGATCATCGCGCCGGGCATTGGGCAACTCGTTCTCCTCGTCGCGCCGTGGCGTTGGATCTTCGGCGGATTGTTGCTTTACGCGTTCATCGTGGCGGCTTGGACCTATCTCCGCCTGCCCGAAACACTGGCGCCCGAAAATCGCCGCGCCTTTGCACCCGCCTCCATCGCGAGCGGTTACGCCATGGTGTTCAAGGATCGCCAGACCATCGGCTACATGATTGCCAGCACATTCCTGACGGCATGCCTCTTCGGCTACATCACTTGCTCCGAACAGATTTACGTCGATGTGTTCGCGCTCGACGCGCTCTTCCCGCTCGCCTTCGCCGCCATCGCGATCTCAATCTCGATCGGCACGTTCTCAAACTCTCGCATCGTCATGCGCTTCGGCATGCGCCGCATCTCGAACATCAGTATGCTGTGGTTCGCCGCGATCGCGCTCCTGCACACAGGTGTCGCCGCGACTGTGGGTGACGACTTTTGGACGTTCATCGGGCTCCTGGCGCTCGGCTTTTCCGTCTTTGGTCTCATGTCGAGCAACTTCAACGCGCTCGCCATGGCGAATATGGGCCACGTCGCCGGCTCCGCGTCAGCCGTGTTCGGCGCTGTCACCGCCACGTTCGGCGCGATCCTCGGCGCGCTCATCGCTCGCGCCTTTGACGGCACGACGACGCCGTTCTTAATCGGGCTCACGCTTGCAGCATTGGGCATTATAGCCGCTGTGCTCTGGACCGAGCGCGGCAAGCTCGCACTCAGCGCCGGTCGCTGATGCGGAAGTGCACGGTGGCGCGCCCGTAATCGATCGCCATCGCATCGGCCACGGAGATCACATCCATGCCGAGCAGGATGGTCGGCTCATCCAAGAGCCCCCACACCTCGAAGATGTGATAGTCGCCGACAAACGCGACGACATTCTCTGCCTCCAACTCGCCAATGCTCAACTGCGAGAGAACCACGGCCCGATCGAGCGTAATGGTCTCAGTTGCAGTTGCGGCGCGCTCGACGAACGCATTGCGGTCGCGCCGCGTTTCGATCGCCTCAATAAGCGCGGTGTTCACCAGCGAGGTGTCGGAGCCGGTGTCGATCAGGACATTGATCTCCATACCCGCAACACGCCCGCGTACAACCAGCAGATGCCCGAAGCGCAACCGCCCGCGCGCGGTCGTCCAGTTGCGATTGCTTAGACGCGGCGCGCCGTCCGACGCAATGATCTCGATGCAGCCACGGCGGAAATCCAGCATGAGGCGCCGCCCCGCCATGCCATCGACGCCGAGCAGTCCGTGTTCACCCGCAAGCACCGCCCCGCCCAACACCGGCATCCGTCCGCCCGGCAGCGCAAGCGCGCCATAGCGCAGCGTATCGACGGCAACGATCGGCGCAGGCGCTACGCCGTAAACCGAATGCACCGGCCCTTCACCAGCGATGGTGAGCCCCAGCCGCGTGACCAGCCGCTCCGACAACACCGAACGATTGGCCCCAGTATCGACGATAAATCGGAACGGCCCTTCGCCATTGACCGTCACCGGCGCCACGACGCGCCCCGCGCGATCATTGCGCGTCGCTGCAACCGCTGCTGCATCCGCGAAGGCGTAGCTTTCGGGCGCCGGCGCGCTGCTGCACTCGCCCCACGCCTCGCTGGCGAGAAGCGACACCACGGCCGCAACGATTATGCGCATCCACACGCAGCGAGCATGGGCGCGCCGCCCGCGTCACGCCACACACAAACGCGAAAACTCGACGGATGACGCGCGCCGTGCGAGTGAGAGCCATGATCGAACTCACTTCTCCGCATGACGGCTTCCGCTTCAGCGCGCATCGCGCGGAACCAAAAACGCCGCCGATCGGCGGCGTTGTCGTGCTGCAAGAAATCTTCGGCGTCACCGATCACATCAGGGACATCTGTGCGCGCTTCGCTGACGCGGGATACGCCGCCATCGCGCCCAGCCTGTTTGACCGCGTCGAGCGTGGCTTCCAGGCCGGACACGACCCGGAAGGCGTGAAAAGGGGCATTGGCGGCGTGATGACGTCGCCCTGGCCGCAAGTGACCGCAGACATTCAAGCCGCCATCGATGCGCTGCCGCAGCCAGTTTATGTCACCGGCTTTTGCTACGGTGGCGCGGCGGCCTGGGTCGCGGCCTCACGCTGCACGGGATTGAAGGCCGCGTCCTGTTTCTATGGCCGGCTGATCGCCGACATCCTCGAGAACAACACGCCCAACGTACCGGTCATGCTGCACTACGGTGCACAAGATACATCCATTCCGCCGGAGAATTACGAGAAGGTGCGTCTAGCGACGCCGAACTCGCCTCTCTATGTCTACGACGCTGGCCACGGTTTTTGCCGCGAAGGCAGCCACGATTTCCACGCCGCCTCGCGCGATCTTGCGATGACGCGGACATTGGATTGGTTCGCGCGCTGGCGTTGAAGGGACATTGCCATGCTTGATCACGTCTCCATCGGCGTCACGAATGTGAAGCGTTCCAAGACGTTTTACGACGCAGTGCTCGCGCCACTTGGCATGAGCCCAGTGATGCCCGTTGAGATCAACGGCCAGCTTGTTGGCGTGGGCTACGGCAAACCAGGCAAGCCGAGCTTCTGGATTCAAATGCCGATTAACGGCCAACCTGCGAGCATGGGCAATGGTGTCCACATCGCTTTTCGATCCGACGCCCGAGCTGGTGTCGATGCCTTCTATCTCGCAGCTTTGGAGCAAGGCGGCATCGACGACGGCAAGCCCGGCCTGCGTAGCGAGTATCATCCTGATTATTACGGCGCCTTCGTCCGCGATCCTGACGGCAACAAGATAGAAGCGTGTAGTCATTTGCATGAGTGACACCGCGCCGGTCGCAATCATCGGCGCTGGCCCCGCAGGCTTGATCGCAGCGGACGTGTTGAGCGCGGCCGGGCAGCGCGTTGTCGTTTACGAGCGTATGCCAAGCGTGGCGCGCAAATTTCTGATGGCTGGTCGCGGCGGGTTGAACCTCACGCACTCCGAGCCATTCGATGGGTTAGTTGCGCGCTACGCCGAAGCCGCGCCTAAGCTCAAGCCGATCCTTGACGCCTTCACGCCAGCCGATCTCATCGCTTGGGCCAACGAATTGGGCGCGGACACGTTCACCGGCTCCAGCGGGCGCGTTTTTCCCAGAGCCATGAAAGCATCGCCGCTGCTGCGCGCTTTGCTTCAACGCTTGAATGCGCAAGGCGTCGAGATCGTCACCCGCACCACTTGGCTTGGTTGGACCGAAGACGGCGCTTTGCGTTTTGCCGAACACGCTCCAGTTCGCGCGTCACAAACATTGCTCGCTCTCGGCGGCGCCAGTTGGCCGCGCCTCGGCAGCGACGGGTCATGGCGCGAGACGCTCGCCACACGCGGCGTCAATGTTGCGCCGTTCCGCCCATCCAACGCGGGGTTTGAAGTGGCTTGGAGCGAGCCCATGCGCCGCTTTGCTGGCCAGCCGCTGAAAACAATCGCGATCAGCCACGGCGCGCGTAGCGTGCGCGGCGAAGCGATGATCACCGCCAATGGCATCGAAGGCGGCGCGCTCTATGCGCTATCGAGCGCCTTGCGCGATTGCACGCCCACGACCATCCATATCGATCTACGCCCCGCGCTCAGCGTCGAAGCCATCGCAGCAAAGCTTGAAACTGCCAAAGCCAGCGACAGCCTCGCCTCGCGATTGCGTAAAACCCTCAACCTCTCGCCGCTCGCCATTGCGTTGCTGCACGAGAACGGACCGCCGACACGCGTGCGAGACGCACTCGCCGCGCTGATCAAATCCGTCCCTGTGCGCCTCACCGCCGCGAGCGGACTCGACCGCGCCATCTCCAGCGCCGGTGGCGCTACATGGGACAGCGTCAGCGACCAACTGGAATTGAAGGCGGCGCCCAATATTTACGCCGCCGGTGAGATGCTGGATTGGGAAGCGCCGACTGGCGGCTATTTGTTGCAAGCGTCTTTCGCCACAGGCGTTTATGCAGCCCGCGCCATGCTCAAGAAGGCGCCCACCCTTGCCGCCTGCGCCCGGCGCTGATAGCACGCCGCCTCCATGCCCCAGACATCCGCGCTCCTGAACGTCATGATCGCCGCGGCGCGCAAAGCCGGCCGGGCGCTCGCGCGCGATTTCGGCGAAGTCGAGAACCTGCAGGTCTCGCGCAAGGGCCCGAGCGATTTCGTGACCTCCGCCGACATCAAGGCCGAGAACACGCTGTTTGAGGAGCTGTCCAAGGCGCGCCCCGGCTATGGCTTCGTCATGGAAGAGCGCGGCGTCATTGCAGGCACCGACAAGACCAATCGCTGGCTTGTCGATCCGCTCGACGGCACCACCAACTTTCTGCACGGCATTCCGCACTTCGCCGTCTCGATCGGACTAGAGCGCGAAGGCGTGTTGATGGCCGGCGTGATCTACAATGTGGTGCGCGACGAATTGTTCTGGGCCGAGAGAGGCGCCGGCGCTTATCTCAACGACCGCCGCTTACGCGTCGCTGCGCGCACAGACATGCGCGAAGGACTCTTCGCCACCGGCACGCCATGGCACGGCAAACCCGGCCACGAGGCATCGCTGAAGGAGATCGGCGCCGTCATCGGAAAGTCTGCCGGCATTCGCCGCTTTGGCGCAGCTGCGCTCGATCTGGCTTACGTCGCGGCCGGACGCTTTGACGGCTATTGGGAACGCAACCTGAATGTCTGGGACATCGCCGCAGGCGCCGTCATTGTGCGCGAGGCGGGCGGCACTGTGATCGAAGTCGATGGCGGCGATTTCATGCAGACCGGTTCCATCCTTGCGTCAAATGCGACGCTGACGCCGCTGCTCGCAAAAGCACTGCACGCAGGTTGAAAGCGCAGCGGCGCTCATAGACACTAGCGCCAACGAGCGCCCCTCCCCGCGGAGGCCAAGAGCGCGGGGAGGATCAGTGACGCAAACCAAAGCGCCAGACCGCAAAGTCTCCAACTGGGAAATTGCTGCGTTCGCCGGCCCCGCGGCGCCATTGCTGGCGCTCTCACTGCCGACCATCATTTTCCTGCCGCCTTATTTCGCGTCGCACCTGGGCATCCCGCTGGCGGTTGTCTCCGCCATCTTTCTCGGCGCGCGTGTATTCGACCTCGCCATCGATCCGATGGTCGGCAACCTGCAGGACCGCACCGAATCCAAGTTCGGCCGCCGCCGACTCTGGCTTGCGATGGCCTGCCCGTTAGTGATGGCGATGATCTGGTTCGTCTTTCTCGGGCTCTGGCCGGGCGTCGACACCTGGATTCCATCGATCGCGGTGTTCCTGCTCTACTTCGTCAGCGCCGCGATGCTGATCGCACACCTTAGCTGGGCGGGTGAACTCGTCCCGACCTATCACGGCCGCACGCACGTCTTGGGCATGGTCCAAACCGCCAGCATGATCGGGCAAGTGATCATGTTGCTGGTCGCCGGCGCTGTCGCGCAATCGCAGGGTGGCACCAATGCCGGCGCCGTGCACGCCATGGGCTGGACGCTTTTGTTCATGCTGCCGGTGACTACGTTGATCACGGTGCTCATGGTGCGCGAAGCCCAGCGCCCACCGCAGCCGCACATGACGTTGCGCGAACAATTCCGCGTGCTCCTGCAAAACAAAATGGCGCAGCGCGTGCTGTTGCCGGATTTGCTGCTGGGCGTCGCGCAAGGCGTATCGGGCGGTCTGTTCCTGTTTTACTTCCAGTTCGTGCTGGGCTTTGAGCGCGAGTCGCAAACACTGCTGGCGATCTATTTTATCGCCGGGTTGATCGGCGTTCCGATCTGGTGGATCGCGGCGCGCAAGGTCGGCAAGCACCGCGCCCTACAAGCGGCGCTCATTTACACCTCGGTCACCACGGCCTTTCTGCTCTTTCTGCCGCCGAACGATTTTCTGATCGGCGCGCCGTTCATGGCGGTCGCAGGCCTCGCGCAAGGCGGCGGCGTGCTGCTGACACGGGCGCTGATGGCTGACGTCGTCGACGAAGACGAACTCGCCTGCGGCGCCCGGCGCTCTGGTCTCTATTTCGGCTTGCTAATGACGACATCGAAGCTCGGCATCGCATCGGGGCCGATCACCTACGCCATCTTGGGCCTCGTCGGCTTCATCGCGGAAGAAGACGCCACCAACTCACCAGAGGCGCTCGCTGTGCTGAGCGGGCTCTTCATCGGCGTGCCGATTGTGCTGTGTTTGCTCTCAGCGTGGTCTCTGCAGAACTATCCGCTGGACGAGGCGCGGCAGCGTCAGTTGGCCGAAGCCATCGAAGCGCGCCACGCCGCGAATAGCGAGAACACTTTAGGCCCTGTTACCAAATAGCGCTTCCACAAGCGGCCAGGCTCGCTTGCCAAGCGGTGAAACCACTCAAGGCCCGCTTTGCGCATCCAAATCGGCGCGCGTTGTGTTTGGCCAGAGAGAAACTCAAGTGCTGCGCCGACGCAGAGGCCGACACCCGTCGCGTCACCGCGCTGCGCGATCGCGTAAGCGATCAGTTCTTGCTGCGGAGCGCCAACGCAAATGAACGTAAAGCGCGATGGTTGCGCCGCGGCGAACGCGGCCGCCCTCACGATCGCTTCCGGCTTTTGCTTCAGCCCCATCGGCGCGCGATGCCAACGCACGTCAGTCAAGCCGTAGCGGCTCTTCAACGCTTCAACCATCGCCTTGTCGCCGCCGACAATCGTGATGGACTCGCGGCGATCAATGACATTGTCGAACAAACGTTCAGCCAAGTCCGCGCCCGTGGCAACCGGCAGACTCAAGCCAACGCGCTTGCCCAAACGTTTCAGGATACTGCTGTCGTTCAACGTGATCCATGCCGCTTGATAAAGCGGGCGCCGCGCCGGTTCGGATGAGAGGCTCACAACATGGTCGACATTCGGCGTCACGACATAAGCGAACGCGCCGTCGATGCTGGCGCGCGCCGCGACCGCGTCCACCGCATGATCGAGATCGAGACCGCTGAACTCAAGCCCAAGGAAGTTAATTCGCGCACGTGCACGCGAAGCGCCGTCATAAGCCATTGCCCTTAACCCAAATGCGAATTTAACGCCGTTTGAGCGCCCGATGCAGGAAACGGGCCGGATGTATTGCGTCGAGAGAATTTTTCGGCAGAGGCATGATATCGCCGCACATTTCCGCAGCGATGCGCTCACCCAAAAGCGGCGCCAAGGTTAATCCGCGCGCGCCCAATCCACCGAGAACGTAAACGCCATCATGCGCAGGCGGCAGCGCGTTAGCGCTAATCGCGCGCCCGTGCGCGATGTTCTCGTATTGCGCCATCCAAGCTGGCGCATCTGGAAGCAGGCCGGCAATCGGCGCGCGATCCGCTGTCGTCGCGCGATGACTGACCCGCGATGTCAGCGCGTTGGCATCTACGCTGGCGGCTATGTCCGGCGCTAAGGCAGCGAGCGCCGCAAGATTGCGTACACGCGCCTCCTCCGTGGGCCGCTCATCAAGTACTGCACCCTCGAGAAAATTGTCGAACGTCGCGCCGAACATCACACCGCCATCGAACGGCGCCACGTACGATCCGCGCGTGAGCGCACGCGCTGGCGCGCGGCCCGGCCCCCACTCGATCTGCCCACGCGAAAGAGTTATCGGCAAGAACGCCGCCGGCTCGAACTGCTTCAAGCCTGCGCCGCAGGCGAGCACGACAGCGTCCGCCTTCAGCACAGCGCGTGCGCCTTCGCCGCGTAGTAACCAGCCGCCATCGTCCGCACGCTCAAGCGAGCGCACCGGCGTCTCGTACAAAACGCTGGCCCCACGCAGCATCGCTCTGATCGCAGCCAGCGGCCGCACCAAACCAGCGCGCGCGTGCAACGCGCCATCACCAAACGACGCAAACCAATCATCAGGCAGTGGCGGGTCGGCAAGCAGATCGGCAAGTGCGGCAGCATCGCGCTCATCTTGCGGGCGTTGTTCAACGCCGCACGCATCCAACAAGCCAAGGGCGCTATAGGTCGCGATCGCTTCGAGGTAAGCAGCTAAAAGGACAGTCCCAACCGACCCACCACCGCGATCGAAGCGCGGCATCACCAGCCCCGCCGGATTGCCACTCGCGCCCGCGCCAATCTCGCGCGCGGCCTCCAACACCACAACCTCAACACCACGCCGCGAAAGCGCCTGCGCGCACGCAGCGCCGGCTATGCCCGCACCGAGAACGGCGACGCGCTTGGGGTGGCGCGCGGCATAGGGATAAGGGCTCCCCGATCCCGACCCCGGACGCCCGCTTTGGCGATACCGCCCCTCCAACCGCTCGCGCTTTGCGCCAAAGCCCGGCTTTTTCTCCACAGAAAAGCCCGCCCGTTCGAGCCCGCGGCGCACGCCGCCAGCAACCGTGAACGTCGCCAACTTCGCCTCGGGCGCGCTTAGGCGCGCGATCTCAGCCAAGACGCGATCGTTCCACATCTCCGGATTTTGGGCCGGCGCGAAGCCGTCAAGGAACCAAGCGTCAAACCGCCCGTCCATCTCGGCCAGAACTGTTTCCGCTTCGCCCGTGAACAGGGTCAGCGAAAATCCGTCGTCAGGAAACCAGAGCCGTTGCGGCGCGTAAGCGCGTACCGGCCAGCGCGCCAAAAGCTGAGCCGAAAGCGCCGCAACTTCAGGAAAATGGGCCAGAGCACGCGCCGCATCGGCCCTTGCGAGGGGGAATGCCTCGATGCTTGAGATATGCAATTGCGCATGGGGCAATCGTGTCTTTTTCCAGGCGCTCCAGGCCGCCAAGACATTCAAACCAGTGCCGAATCCGAGTTCGCACAGGGCGAAACGATCCTTGCATTTCCAGGCATCGGGCAGATCGCAACCGCCCAAAAATACAGCCTCGGCCTCCGCGAGCCCGCCTGCTTTGGAAAAATAAACGTCGCCGAAGGCCGAGGCCTGTGGCGTCCCTTCGGCGCTCCAGTCGAGCGCGGGGTGCGGAGGCAGACGGCGTTGTGTCATTCGCCCCCCAATAGCAAACGAGCCGCCCTTTCGGGCGGCTCGTCGCTAGCTTTTTGGCTACGTCCGTAAAAATATTACGGAGTGGCCGGAGCTGCGCCTTCAGCCGGCGCGGCAGCCGGGTCAGCCGGAGCAGCAGCCGGATCGGCCGGAACTTCGGCCGGAACTTCGGCCGGAGCAGCTTCTTCAGCAGCCGGCGGCTCTTCGACGGCAGTCGTTTGGCCACAGGCCGCGACGCCGAAGGCGAGAACGGCAGCGGCAGCAGCGGCCACGCCCATTTGGATCTTCGTCATAGGTTCTACCCCTCGTCTCAGCGCCGGGGTCTGCCCCCAACGCAGGATGCGACTCCAATGCCAAGGATTAAACATGATGGCAAGCGAGCTGGACCAGACACGGCTATGCAAAACCGCATAGCGCGGAGTCAGAGCATCAAGCCTCGACGGCGGCTGCCAGCGCTTCTTCGAGCTGCGCGAAGCTGGGCTGCATCGAACTCGGCACCGAACCGCGGCCAATTTCTACAGAGACCTGAGCCGCATTGCCGTGCAAGTGCGCGACGAGCACATCGCGGATGATTTTGTAGAATTGAGCGTCGTGTTCGATCACGCCATTCAGGCGAGACGCCATCGGGCCGACAATGCCGTAGGCAAGGAACACACCCAAGAAAGTTCCCACCAGCGCCTTACCGATCATAAGGCCGAGAATTTCCGGCGGCTCGTTAATCGCGCCCATCGTCTTCACAATACCAAGCACGGCCGCGACGATGCCGAGCGCCGGCAGGCCGTCAGCCATGCCTTGCAGCGCGTGCGCAGGATGCAGCGCTTCGTGATGGTGCTTTTCAAGCTGCTTTTCCATCGCGTCCTCAACTTGGTGAGGATCGTCGAGGTTCATGGTCATCATGCGCAGCGTGTCGCAGATGAAATCGACCACGAAGTGGTCTTTGGTGAGCTTCGGATACTTCTGGAATATCGCGCTCTCATTAGGCTTTTCGATGTGCGCTTCGAGCGCCACGACGCCTTTGGTCTTCATTAGCTTGGTCAGCTGGAAGAGCAGAGCGAGCAGATCGCCGTAATCTTTCTTGCCCCATTTGGGGCCCTTCATCACCGCGCCGAAGCCGCCCATAACGCCTTTGAGGCCGTGCATGTCATTGGAGATGATCAGCGCGCCAACCGCGGCGCCGAAGATCATCATGAACTCCATCGGCGCTGCTTCGATGATGACTTCGAAGTGGCCCCCGGCAAGCGCGAAGCCGCCGAACACCATGCCGAACACAACGAGGAGGCCGATAATGGGAAACATGGATAACGCGCGTTTACCTAAGGCGTTCTGCCGAGACCGCGTTATGCACGAGCGCGCTTAACGCGCCGTTGCGGTTAGCGGAAATTTGCCGTGATCAAGCTGCGGTTTCCTTTTCGTCAACCACTTGGAGACCGGCGCCCTTCGGCGTAGGCAGGCCGGAAGGCTCATGCCAGATTCTCAAGCTCCCCTACCCGAGCACGCGCCGGCAAATCCGCGCGCACCGATCGGGCGCAACCGGCAATTCATGTTGCTGTTCGTGTGCCTGCTCGTCATCGGGGCCGGCAATTCGATGCTATTGGCCGTCGCGCCACCTCTCGTGCGCCAACTGGGGCTCTCCGACTCCAGCGTAGGCTGGATATTTTCACTCTCGGCGCTGCTTTGGGTGTTTTGCAGCCCGCACTGGGGCCGCACTTCAGACAGCACCGGACGCAAGCCGATTATCGCGCTGGGGCTCGGCGCGTACGCGGTGTCGATGGCGTCGTTCGGCGCTGTCGTCATGCTTGGCCTCAACGGCGTGCTCTCGGGCATCTGGCTGTTTGCGCTTTTGATGCTCGCGCGCGCCATCTTCGGCGCGTTTGGCTCAGCCTCATCGCCCGCCGCACAGGCCTACATCGCCGATCGCACCACGCGGCTTGAGCGCACTGAACAGCTCGCTGGCCTCAGCGCCGCGTTCGCCTTCGGTCAGGCCTTCGGCCCCGCCATCTGCGCAGCGCTCGCGGCAAAGCTGGGCTTGGTGTTTCCGATCGTGCTCGTCGCCGTGCTGGCGGCGGTGACGTCGTTTCTGATCTGGCGCTTTCTTCCAGAGAACACGCCTCCCAAGACCGAAGAGCGCCGCACCAGTGATTGGAAGCGATCGCTGGCGCTTGCGAGCGACCGGCGCCTCTCAGGTTTTCTAATCTACGGCTTCGGGCTCTCACTGATCGCCGGCATCACCGTGCAAGTGTTCGGTCTCTTCACCATGGACCGTCTCAATGTGTCCGGTGAGCAAGGCGCGGAATACGCAGCGGCGGGCTTCATGGTCAACGCGCTGGCGTTTCTCGCGACACAGCTTGGCATTCTGCCGCGCCTGAAACTAACACCGCGCCTGCTGATGGCGTGGGGCGCTGGGTTGTTCGCTCTGGGTGTAAGCATTCAGATCATGGCGCCGAGCTTAGGCGCGCTGCTTGTCGCGCTCGCCGTGCAAGGCTTGGGCGCAGGCCTTGCGCGCGCAGGGTTTGCGGGCGGCTCATCCATCGCTGTGCGGCCGGAGGAGCAAGGCACAGCCGCCGGGTTGGTTGTCGCCATCAATGGCGCGGGCTTTGTATTTTCACCGCTGCTTGGCGGCGTCGTCTACGAAAACCTCGGCATGAATGCGCCGCTCTACATCACCGTCGCGATCCTCATCGCGATGGTGACGTTTACTTTGCGCAGCCGGCGCCTGCGCACATCGTTCGTGGCCGACCCCTCCCCCGACGAGCCGACCACGCCTGGTTGACTCCCACGCCGCCGCGAGGCGAACTGTGTAACGTGAGGGGGAGATCAAACATGCGTTTAGTATTGCTTGTGGCGGCTGCGACGTTCGCACTTGCCACGCCCGCGTTCGCTCAATCCACCGATCGCAACACTTCGGCGCAGGCGTTCACACGCGCTTGTATCGCGAGCCCGCAAATGAGCGGACACACAACCCCCGAGCCTGCCTGCACGTGCGCCGCTGGCGTGCTCTCTGGGCGCACCAACGATCGCCAATTCTACATTGCAGGTCGTCTTACGCCCTATGGCAACGACAATGTGGGCATGCGCGCCGAGATCCAACGCATGATCGCCGAGGGCTACACGGCCCAAGAGGTCGTGGCTGTCGGTCAGATTATGACCGATGCGAGCATTCTCGTAACCAATACGTGCACGGTGTTCGAGCGCTAACCCGCCGCCGCGCGCGCAGCTTCCAGCACGACATCGGTTGCACGTCCGCGCACCGGCATGCCACGCGCGCGCTCGAAGTCGCGAATGGCTTCGCGCGTGCGCTCGCCAATGCGGCCGTCAGCGCGGCCTGCGCTATAGCCCAAGCGATTGAGCAAACGCTGCAGCTCACGAATACCACCCCGCTGCAAACCACGCGGCGCCCGCGTCGGCTCCACCGCAACGCCAGCGCGCGCGCGCACTTCGTTCAACAGATCGGCGGTCGGAAAGCCATCGGCTGGCAGATTGTTCGCCGCTTGAAAGCCACGCACCGCACGGCGGGTGCCGGAGCCGAACAAGCCGTCCGGCGTGCCCGAGTCGAAGCCCAAGCCATTCAGCAAAGTTTGCAGCTCAAGCACCTGCTCGCGAGTGAGCGAGCCAATCTGCGTCGGCCACGCCGTCTCAAGCCGCGATGCGCCGCCATCGAATGTGCGTGCAAGAAGCGCCACAACCAGCGCGTAGCGATCAGAATTGTTGTAGCGGCGGATCACTCCGAAATTGTGGTGCAGCAAGAGCGCAGGCCCCTGCGCGCCAGCAGGCAAGAAAAGCTGCGGCTGCAGCGAACGATCTGAGGGCGCCCAATTGCCGCCGAGGCGCTGCACGCCAAGGCGCTCCCATTCACTCACGCTCCGCTGCGTGCCATCGGCGAGCGCGTAGTCGAAATTCGCCGGCAAGCGCACTTCATCGAACACCGGCTCGCCACGACGCCAGCCGCGATCGGCGAGATAGTTGGCGATCGAAGCCGCGACATCGCCGCGATTGGCCCAAATATCGCGGTGACCATCATTGTCCCAGTCCACCGCCGTGGTGAGATAGACGTCCGGCATGAATTGCGGTTGCCCGAGCGCGCCAGCCCACGACGATTGCAATTGCTCTTGATCCGCGAGCCCGCGCTCGACCATTTCCGTCAGCGCCAAGAGGTAAGTCTCAAACTGTGCGCGGCGGCGGCCCTCGAACGCCAATGTCGCCAACGCGGCTTGCGCCTGCCAGTTGAGATCGGCTTCGCCGTAATTGCTCTCCAAGCCCCAGATGCCGAGAATGATGCCGCTCGGCACGCCGTAGCGGTCCGACACCTCTTCAAGCATCGGGTTGATCACGTTCTTCAGCGTGCGCCCGTCCTCGATGCGGCGCGCGGTGACACGGTTATTCACGTAGTCCCAAACCGGGCTCACGAATTCCGGCTGGCGCTGATCAAGCTCGATCACGCGCCCATCCGGACTGATGTTGCTGAGCAGCCGCCCCAGCACGGCGGGGTCGCGCCCGCGCGCCACTGCCCGGCGCGCGAAATCGTCCCGCCATTCATCGAACGCAGCGTCGCCGGAGCTGGCGAAACTGGGCGGTGCTGGCGGCGCCTGGGCGCGAACGACCGACGGCCCACAGGCGACGGCCAGAGCCATCGTCACCGCCAAAATCAAAGCCCGCGCCATCCAGATTTCCTTCTTCATCCCGCCTTGAACGCCTCTAGGGTGCATCGGGGGGCCAAAGCAACGCATCCAAGTCCCGGGCCAACTTAAGGACTCCACGTTGACTTACCGCCGGGGGCCCTATATCCACCCGCTTCCTTTTCGACCCCGGAATCTCGGCCATGAAAGTCAAGTCGTCGCTCAAGTCGCTGAAAGCCCGTCACCGGGACTGCCGGGTCGTGCGCCGCAAAGGCCGGGTCTATGTGATCAACAAGGTTGATCCCCGATATAAGGCCAAGCAGGGCTGAAATTAGGCCCAGCTGCCCGCTTGGCGGGCGCCTAGTGCTCTCGCCGACGTTGTGAATTTCGGGTAGGGTAAAGTCCGTTCCCGATTCAGGTCACATGCGCCCTATTCTCATAGCCATCGCCGCTGCCATGACGCTTGCCGCTTGCGGCCCAAGCGCCACTGCCCCGTCGCACACCGATACACAGCTCGACGAACTGTTCACCCAGCTCGAGGGCGCCGAGGATTCGACGCTCGCAGCTTCGGTGGAACAAGCCATCTGGGCGCGCTGGGCCGATAGCGGCTCGCCGACAGTGAACATCTTGCTGGAACGCGCCACTGCCGCCGAGGCCGCTGGCGATCGCGATCTCGCCAGCTCCTATCTCGATCAGGCCAGCGATCTTGCGCCTGACTTCGCCGAACCCTGGAACCGCCGCGCCAACCTCGCCTACCGGGCTGAAGATTATCCCGGCGCCATCGCTGCGATTCAGGAAACGCTCCGCCGTGAGCCGCGCCACTTCGCAGCCTACGCAGCACTCGGCATCATCTATGAAGAGCTCGGTCAAAACCGTGCCGCGCTCGAAGCCTATCGCGCGGCGCTGACCATCCACCCGCACTACGACACCGCCCTCCAAGGCGTGCAGCGCCTCGAACCGCGCGTCGACGGCCGCGAGGCATGATCCTCTGGCTGACGGCCGCCGCACTGGCGGTTGTCCTCGCGGGCATCGCACTGGCCCGTCACGCAATCGCGTACACACGCCGCACTGAAGCAGCGCTTCCACCAAGCGGTCGCTTCATCGATGCTGACGGCACGCGCCTGCATGTGCGCGAAGCAGGCGAGGAAGGCGCGCCGCGCATTTTGCTGATCCACGGCGCAAGCTCGAACCTGCTCGAACTCTGGGATCCGCTGGCGGATGAGTTTTCGCCGCTTCATCGCGTCATCGCGTACGACCGTCCCGGCATGGGCTATTCCACGCGCATCAAGCGCAACGGCCATTCCATGGCCTATCAAGCCAAATGCGCAGCGCGCGTGATCGAACAAACCGGCAGTGATCCTGTCATCATCGTCGCGCATTCGCTTGGCTCATCGGTTGCGCTGCGCCTTGCGCTCGATCACCCGCGCTTGGTGCGCGGGCTCGTGCTGATCGCCCCCGCCGCCAACCCGTTTCCTCAGTTCAAACCCGCATGGTGGGCGCGGCTTTCCGCAACGCCGGTCATCGGCGACATCTTTTGCAACCTGATCATTCCGTTCTTCGGCCCGCCAATGAGCGGCGCCAGCGTCGCCAACAATTTTTGGCCCGCGCCTGTGCCTGTGAACTACTCCGAGCAAGCCGGCGTGCCGCTTATCTTCCGGCCCGTCGCATTCCGCGCATCCGCGCTCGACGTCTGCGCCGCCAACACCGAGTTCGGCCTGCAATCGCCGCGCTACGGCGACTTACTCGCACCCACGATCATCATCACGGCCGAGAAAGATCGCGTCGTCTCCCCCAAGCGCCACGCCCGCGCTTTGGCCGTCACTCTGCCCGCCGGGGAACTCGTGATCGCGCCGGACACAGGGCATATGCCGCACCGCCTGAGGACAGATCTGGTGATCGCCGCGATTCGGCGTGTCAACGAGCTGACGAGCGCGCCCGCCGAAGGCTAGCCTCTCCGAAACGATTCGATTCTCGAACGGGTAAGGATGGGGCTGACGATGCCGGATTTTGGTGGCGCAGACACGGTCGTCGCGGTGCAATCGCTGACGCAAACGACGCAAGAGAAGCTACGCCAGATCGTGGCGCGCATCGAAAAGCTCGAAGAAGAAAAGAAGTCGATCGCTGACGACGTGAAAGAGACCTACGCGGAAGCCAAGAGCTTCGGCCTCGATCCGAAAGTGCTCCGCCAAGTTATCCGCATCCGCAAGCTCGACCGCCAAGAGCGCGAAGAGCAAGAGCAAGTGCGCGACTTGTACCTGCACGCGCTCGGCGAAATCTGATCCTCGTCATTCCGGAGCAATGCGCCAGCATTGAGCCCGGAACCCAGGGGCAAACGCTCAGCTTGTAGCCCCTGGCTTCCGGATCACGCTTCGCGTGTCCGGAATGACGGGTTAAGTTGCGGGCGGGATGGCCCGCGAGGTTGATCAAAAGAAAACGCGCAAGGCGCTGCGGATCATCCGCAAGCTCGCCGCTCAAGGCGCGTCGCCCGAGACGATCGATCCCGACACCGGTGAAGTGAAGCCCGGCGAAGGCGCCGTCGACTATTCGGGCTGGGAGACTGAGTTTCTCACCGAGGTCGACAAACGCCTGGAGAAATACGGCTCCGCCTTCAACGACCTTAGCAAAGGCCGCAAAGACGAAGCGCTCTCGAACCTGCAAACCGTGAAGCTCAAAGAGATCGCTGCGAAAGCGCGCGGCAAGAAGCGCAAAGGCATGACGACTAAGAAGCCGCTGGGCTGGAAGAACCGCCCGCCGCCACGCGAAGAGCGCGACTAGCTCGCCAACCAATCGAAGCGAATGACAACAACCGCCACCGCGATATTGACCAACGCCGCGCACCACAGAAGCGTGCGGAACGGCTGCTTCTTCGTCTTATGCCGGAATGTCTGCTGACCAATCAGTGCGCCAAGTGCGCCGCCGAACAGCGCCAAGCCGAGCAAGGTGCGTTCGGCAATGCGCGAAGCGCCAGCCCTTTCGGACTGGCGCTTGTCCCAACCAAACGCGAGGAACGCGATGACGTTGATGCCGGCCCACGCAAGCAACAACGCCATCGTTCAACTCCTTAGCCTTCAGCGGCGGCTTTCTCTTCGAGCCCATACTCGCGCAGTTTGCGGTAGAGCGTCGAGCGGCCAATGCCTAAGCGGCGCGCCACTTCAGACATGTGACCGGCATAGTGGTCAATCGCCAGTTCGATCAGATCGCGCTCGATCTGTTCGAGTTGGCGCAGATGGCCCTCGCCGTCAAACACCGGCACGGGCGGCGGCACGACTTCGGCCGCTGCGTGCACCGCAGCGCTGAACGCCATGTGCGACGCAGTGACGTGATGATCGTTCGCCGGGACCGGCACATCGGCCGGCAACGCGTCGTTGGCGGCCATGAGCGGCTTCAAGCCGGAGATTTGCGGGAAGTCTTCCGGCTGCAGCACATCACCTTCGCACAGGATCACTGCACGGAAGACGGAGTTTTCGAGCTGACGCACGTTGCCCGGCCACTCGAAGGTCATCAGCATGTTCATCGTCGCTTCCGAAGCGCCGCGCACAGTGCGGCCCTCTTCGGCGTTGAAGCGCGCGACGAAACGCGTGACGAGCGTCGGAATGTCTTCCTTACGATCGCGCAGCGGCGGCGCTTCGATGGGGAACACGTTCAAGCGATAGTACAAATCTTCGCGGAAGCGGCCGTCGGCGACGAGCTTGGCGAGATCCTTGTTCGTCGCGCTGACGATGCGAACATCGACCTTCACCGGACGCTTCGAACCGACCGGATCGACTTCGCCTTCCTGCAACACGCGCAGCAGTTTCACCTGCATGTCGAGCGGCAGTTCGCCGACTTCGTCCAAGAACAGCGTGCCGCCATGTGCTTCGACAAACTTACCAGCGTGATTGTCGGTGGCGCCCGTGAACGAGCCCTTGGTGTGGCCGAACAGGATCGACTCGACGAGATTTTCCGGAATGGCGCCGCAATTCACCGTCACGAACGGGCGGCCCGCGCGCTCGGACGCGCCTTGAATGCAACGCGCCAGAACTTCCTTGCCGACGCCGCTTTCGCCAGTGATCAGCACCGGGATGTTCGAAGCCGCCGCGCGACGGCCCATGCGGACCACCGGGCCCATGATCGCAGCGTTCGCGACCATATCGTCGAACGAGAGCTGACCGGAGGCGCGCTTCTTCATGCGGCCAACTTCGGTTTTCAGGTTCGACATTTCGAGCGCGTTGCGGATCGAAACGAGGATACGTTCAGGCGAAGCCGGCTTCACGAAGAAGTCGCAGGCGCCCGCTTGCATGGCTTGCACGACCGTGTCGATGCCGCCCGAAGCGGTCAACACGATGCACGGCAGATCGCCGCGGCGCATGCGAATTTCTTTGAGCGCTTCTTGGCCGCTCATGCCCGGCATGACGAGATCGAGCAGGACTGCATCAATGTCAGCGTGCGTGTCGACAGCCGCAACGGCTTGCTGGCCGTTTTCCGCTGCGCGTGTCAGGAAACCGTTGCGCTCTACCGCTGCCTGCAAAAGGCGGCGCTGCGCCGGATCGTCATCGACGATCAGGATCGTCTTGCCCATGTATAACCCACCATGTTTCGCCGCGTTTCTCTAACGGAAACGCTGATCGATGACGGGACCATACGGACGAGACGTTCAGGTCGCGTTAAAATGGCACACTGAATCGCGATTTCCGTAAGGCTTCGTAGGCACTAGATAAACACGGTGTTCACCACGTCCTCCCCCACATGAGCGATCCGCGCGATCCAGAACGCAACCGCATCACCGCCCGCATCGGGCGTGTGGCGCAGGTTGGCGCGAACCTTTCCGGCGCTGTCGGCGCGCGTGTTATGGGCGCGGACGATGCAAAGCTCGCGAAAGCGATGCGCATGGCGTTGGGCCGCTCGAAAGGCCCGCTGATGAAAGTAGCGCAACTGCTTTCAACAATTCCTGACTTACTGCCCGAAGCATACGCGAAAGAGTTCCGCGAGTTGCAGTCGCAAGCGCCGGCGATGGGCTGGCCATTCGTGCAGCGCCGCATGCGTGCTGAGCTTGGTGAAGATTGGCTAACCAAGTTCGCGAGCTTCGAACGCGAAGCCGCTGCAGCTGCATCACTCGGCCAAGTGCACCGCGCCACGTCGCATGACGGCCGCAAGCTCGCCTGCAAGCTTCAATATCCGGACATGGCCAGCGCCGTCGAAGCCGACCTCGGTCAGCTCCGCACCCTGCTCGGCCTCTTCAAGAATATGGACGGCTCAATCGACTCTTCAGAGGCCGTCATCGAAGTTGGCGAGCGGCTACGCGAAGAACTCGATTACGAGCGCGAGCTAAAGCAGATGCGCCTGTTCGCGCTGATGCTGGCCGATCAGCCCAACATCAACACACCCGAGCCGCTCCCCGAGCTTTCCACCAAGCGCCTGCTGACGATGACCTGGCTCGACGGCAAAGGCCTGATGCACTGGCTGGACGAGCCGCAAGAAGTCCGTAACCGCATCGCCGAACTGCTCTTCCACGCTTGGTGGGGGCCAATGACGCATTACGGCGTCATCCACGGCGACCCCCACCTCGGCAATTACGCCCTCACCGAAAACGCTGAGCGGCTACAGCTTCTCGACTTCGGCTGCGTCCGCATATTCCCGGCGCGTTTTCTCGAAGGCGTTGTCGGCCTCTGGCATGGCCTCAAAGTCGGCGACATGGATCAAGTTGCGCACTCGTACGAGATCTGGGGCTTCAAGAACCTCAACGCCGAACTGATCGACGCGCTGACCATGTGGGCGCGTTTCATCTATGGCCCGATACTGGACGACCGCGTCCGCACCATCGCCGACGATGTGCCGCCCGCCGAATACGGCCGCCGCGAAGCCTTCGAAGTGCGCAAGCGCCTCAAGACGCTCGGGCCCGTACTCATCCCACGCGAGTTCGTGTTCATGGACCGCGCCGCCATCGGGCTCGGCGCCGCGTTCCTACACCTCAGAGCAGAGCTGAACTTCGGCGCCATGTTCGCCAAAAGCGTCGAGGGCTTCTCACCGGAAGCCCTCGCGCAACGTCAAACTCAAGCTTTAGCGGAAGTCGGTCTCTAGCTGAGCGCCGAGACCACGCCGAGATAAGCAGCGCCCGCGCCAACGATCGCGGCCTGCCCGCTCAAGCGGTAAATCGCGTTCGAAGCGCCGCTCCAGCACGAAGCCAAGAGCGCCATCGAGCTCATAGCCGCCACCGGGCCAATCCACATCGGGAAAGAGCCCGCAAACGCCATGCTCACCGGCCAAGCGACGAGCGAAACCGTCACCAAGCCTGCTGCGATCGAGCAGCCCGTCGCACGACGTTCAAGCGCATCTCGTAACGTGGCGATGCTCATGTAGAGCGCCACCGCGAGCAGCGGCACCGCCATGATCAGCGGCCACATGCCGACGCGCCCCAGAGCCAACGCGGTGAACACGCCAACGCCCAGACCAACGGCTGCGCCGCCTGCCAGGAGCACAATCCGTTCGTCACGACGGAATGATCTGTCGCCTGCTGCTTCGATCGTCGCAATTGCTTCGTATGTCATGACCAGCCTCGGTTCCCCCAGTCGGTTCAATTGGGAGCCGAGCGAGAAACGGGCGGTGAGTGAACTTTGTTCCAAAAGTGGCGGGCGCTTCTTGTGCCGTCGCCGCGCATCTGCGCACATAGTTGCAACAAGGAGACATCGTTCAGCATGGAAACCCACGCCCTGGTCTCGTCCCTCGTGGCTGCGATTGTGCTGGCGTTCGTTTTTGGGTTTCTGGCGCAGCGCCTCCGTCTCTCTCCGATCGTCGGTTATCTGATCGCTGGCATCGCTGTCGGGCCCTACACGCCCGGTTTCGTCGGCGACACCGAGTTCGCCCTGCAGCTCTCCGAGATCGGCGTCATCCTCTTGATGTTCGGCGTCGGGCTCAAAATCTCGATCGACGATATGTGGTCGGTCCGCTGGGTCGCGGTGCCGGGCTCGATCGTGCAATTGGTAGCCTCAGCGGTCATGGGCGCAGGCGCCGGGATCGCGCTTGGCATGCCACTGGCCGAGGCCATCATCCTCGGCATCTCGCTCTCGATCGCCAGCACCATCGTTTTCATGCGCGTGCTGGAGGAGCGGCGCTTGCTGAAGAGCGAGGAAGGCCGCATCGGGATCTCCTGGCTCCTGGTCGAGGACCTCGTCATCGTGCTCGCCATCGTCGTGCTGCCGGCTTTGGTTGGCGCCATGGCGACGGGCGAAGCGGTTTCTCCGCTCGTGCTGCTCACCGCGCTCGGCATTACGTTCTTCAAGATCGCGCTCTTCGTGGCGCTGATGCTGCTGATCGGGGCGCGGGTTTTTCCATGGCTGATCGTGCGCATAGCCCACGCCAAATCGCGCGAGCTCTTGTCGCTCGGCACCTTGGCGTTGGCTCTTGGCGTCGCCTGGGCTGCCTATTTCTGGTTCGACGCCAGCTTCGCGCTCGGCGCCTTCTTGGCGGGCTTGGCGCTCAATGGCTCGAAGTTCAGCCACCGCGTCGCCGAGGACTCGCTGCCGCTGCGAGACACCTTCGCGGTGCTCTTCTTCGTCGCCGTCGGCATGCTGTTTGATCCGTTTGTGCTGGTGCGCGAGCCGCTCGCTGTGGCCGCCATCGTCCTGGTGATCATCTTGGGCAAGGCGATCCTCGGCTACATCCCGATGCGGCTCCTCGGCCAGTCGCGCGAATCCAGCATCCTCATCGCCATCGGCACCGCCCAAATCGGTGAGTTCTCGTTCGTGCTGGCGGGCCTCGGCGTTCAGCTCGAAGTCATGACGCGGGAAACCTACAGCCTGATCCTCGCAGGCGCGATCATCTCCATCGCGCTCAACCCGATCCTGGTGCGCTTCGCCCCGCAAGTGACGCCGCACCCGGAGCTTAAGCCTGAGCCGGTGCGCAGTTCAGCGTAACGCTTTGCGGATCACCAGCTTCAAACCTGACCAGGTCTCGTCCACGGCGCAGACCTTCACGTCCACAAACCCCATCGGCAGCGCCACCGTGCGGATCGTGTCCTCCGTGATGTCAGTCTCAACTTTCGCCGCCTTCTTTGGCCACGACACCCAGACCATCCCATCAGGCGCGAGCTTGGCCCGTAACCCCTCTAGCTCAGCCCGAAGCTTGGCCACTTTGGTGTGGAAAATATGCGCTGCCGCCAGCGCCTTGGTCGGCTTGGCCAGATAACGCGGCCCCGCCTCGCGATCCAAAACCGCCTTCACTGAAGCCGGCATCCCCGACACCCAAAGCGGCTCCCCCGGCTTGAACCCGAGCTTTTTCGCCAATGGCGTCCCTGAATACCCGGTTGGCATCCGGCCTCCTTGCGGTTCTGGCGGCTTTCCTGTATCAGCCCGCCTTCGATTTTTCCCAAGATACCCAGGAATCCCGGTCATGAAGTCCGAAGGCCATCCCGACTACCACATGATCACGGTCACCATGACCGATGGCTCGACCTTTAAGACCCGTTCGACCTACGGCGAAGAGGGCGGGACTTTGGCGCTCGACATCGACCCGAAATCGCACCCGGCCTGGACCGGCGGCAACCAGCAAATGCTGGATCGCGGCGGCCGCGTTTCGCGCTTCAACGACAAGTTCGGCGGCTTCATCAAGAAGAAGGAAGGCTGAGCCTTTCTCTCAACCGCAAAAGTTCAAGGGCGCCGGATCACTCCGGCGCCCTTTGTGTTTGGTGTTGGAGTGCGCTCTTAGCGGCTAAACGCCTGCTGCAGCAGCGCCAGCTGACTGGTCACCGGGTTAACGCCCGCATCAGTCTCGCCATCATACATCGTCTCGTCGAGGCGGCGGACGCGTTCGTAAATCGCGCCACCCTTAATGATCAGCGCCTTCAACGCCTGCGGAAGTTCGTCTGCGGCGGTAAACGTCGGTGACGGCTGCGGCTCGCGTGAAATTAGGCGATACTTTTCGCTGGCGGCTTCAGTCAGCTGGATCTCGCCATCGCGCACTGCGCGCTGCACCAGCAACCATGATGCGACCTGCATCAGCCGCGTCGTCAGACGCATGCTTTCGCCAGCGTACGCGAGCGCAGCACCGCGTGAGAGGCGCTTGGAAGCGGCTCGTCCGGGGCCATCGAGATAGGCGGCGGTCTCTTCAACCATCGCCATACCCTCCTTGAAGGTGCGGTCAAACAACTCCGAACGGGCGAATTCCATCGCGCGTTTCGGGTCAAAACCCGCCTTCATTGGGGAAACTTGGATCGTGTCGGTCATGAGTTCAAATTGTTCGCAAAGCCCGGGCCGTCGCGGAGCGCCTGTTTACGATGGTTTCCCGAACACGCTATCGGCCGCTGCACGCTGAGCACGTTTGGCTGTGACCGCCTCCTCGCAAAGCAAGATCTCAGCCTTGAGCTTTTCAATCCGCACCAGAAGTTCGTCGATGGAGGCGTTCTCAAGCTGCTGAGCAAGCGGTACAGTTTTCTTCACCGGCGGGGCGAACGGATCGTCGTCGACCATGGGGCAAACCTCCAGCCGCCCACTATATCCCAACAACGCGTCGCGTTTAAGCGGGCGGCGTCTGAAGAGGACCTCATGCGCAAGATCATCCACGGATCGGACCAGCCCCTCTCGCTCGCAGTCGTCGCGCGCCCGGAACCCGGACGCGGAGAGGTTCTAATCCGAGTAGCGGCGGCAGGGGTTAACAGGCCCGATCTAATGCAACGCGCCGGTCTTTATCCGCCACCGCCCGGCGCGCCAGAAACGCTTGGGCTCGAAGTCTCCGGCGTGATCGAAAGCGTCGGCGCTGGCGTGACGCGCTGGCATGCGGGCGACGAAGTGTGCGCACTGCTCGCCGGCGGCGGCTACGCCACCCACGCGATCGCGCAAGAAGGCTCAGTGCTTCCAGTACCCAAAGGGCTCACTCTGATCGAAGCCGCCGCGCTGCCGGAAACCGTCTTTACAGTTTGGGCCAACGTCTTCGAGGCTGCTGCCCTGAAGCCAAGCGAAACTTTGCTCGTCCATGGCGGCGCTTCCGGCATCGGCACCACGGCCATCCAAATGGCTAAAGCCCACGGCGCGCGTGTTTTCGCGACCGCCGGCGACGACGCCAAAGTAAAGCTCTGCGAAAAGCTCGGCGCCACGCGTGGCATCAATTATCGCACCGAGGATTTCGAGACCGTGCTGCGCGATGAAGGCGGCGCCGATGTCGTGCTCGACATGGTCGGCGGACCGTACGTTCAGAAAAACCTTGATCTGCTCAACGATCAGGGCCGCTGCGTGATGATCGCCTTCCTCAAAGGCCCGCACGCCGAACTCAATCTGATGCGCCTCATGCTGAAACGCCTGACGCTGACCGGCTCGACGCTACGCTCACGCCCGGCAGAAGAGAAAGCGCGCATAGCAAGCGAAGTGGAGCGCGTCGTCTGGCCTTGGATAGCGGCTGGAAAAGTTAAGCCAGTGATCGACAACACCTTCCCGCTCGCCGACGCCGAACAAGCCCACGCACGCCTGCAAAGCGGCGCGCATGCCGGGAAGATTCTCTTGGTTGCTTAGATACGGAGTACGCCCATGATCACCGGCGCTCACGTCATCCTGTTTTCAACTGATGCGGACGCGGATCGCGCATTCTTCCGCGACGTGCTTGGCATGGATCATGTGGACGCCGGCGGCGGCTGGTTGATCTTCAAACTTCCGCCTAGCGAGTTGGCGTTTCATCCTTCGGACGAAAACGACAAGTCTGAATTCTATTTGATGTGCGACGACGTCGATGCCGAGATCGCGCGCCTTACCAGCCTCGGCCACGCCTGCGACCCGATCCGCGAAGAACGCTGGGGCCGCCTGACGCGCGTAGCGCTACCGGGCGGCGGCAAACTTTCACTCTACCAACCAAAGCACGCCCTGGCGCACAGCTAAGGCTTCGCGCTCTCCGACTTGACGTTCTCGTCCTTCTGAGTGCGCTCAGCGCCGCCGAAGACGTCTTCCTCCTCGACCGGCCGATCGGGTTTGCACGTCTTATCCGTGCTCGGCGTTTCGCCCGGCTCGACGCCAGACTTTGCACTTGGCTCACGCGGCGGCGGCTGTGGCGTGGTCATGGTTCGCTCCTTTGAGAGCAAACGAGCAGCGGAACCGTACGGTTCCTGGCACTAGCGCAACAGCCAATAGGTGATGAAGATCAGGTTCGCCGCGAGCGCGATCGCAACTGCGGTGCGCGACTTCACCACCAAAGCGACGATCACAGTGGCAAACCAAAAGGCGTTCGCAGCGATCCGGATCCAGAACGCGTCATCGGCGCCGCCTGTCGCGTACTCTTTCGACATCGCGTCGTAGGTCACCAACACATTGGCGAAGAGGACGCCGCCAAGGATCATCGGGCGGTGCGCAAAGAAGTGTTCGTCGAGTGACTTCACCGCCGAACGCTCGCGCGGAAAGAGCTGCGTCGCAGAGAAATAGTAAGCCAGCGTCATAAAGAGCGCCGCGACCAGATAGCGAAAGCTGAACTCCACTTCGCGGAAATCGCGCCACGCCGAGCCCCACTGCGTGGCGATGTCCATGATCATCACGCCGGTCAGCAGCGGAAGAATGATCCCCAGCGGCCGCTCCTTGCGCGCATCGAGCGCGCGCGAAAAACCGGAGACGACTTCGACCAAGGTCAGACCGAGCAGCAGGCCGTAAAAACTGAACAGAAACTCGAACGCGCTCATGAACCCACCGGAAAACCGGGACCATTAAGTGCGATTTCCTCGCCCCGTCACCCCAATCCCACCTTCCCTCGCGCCAGAACCGGCGCTATATCCCGCCTCAACTGACTTACCGCGCCCGTGGTCGTCAGCCCGTTGCACCAGATGGCCCCCGCGCCTGGCGACGCCGCCGGGCGCGTTCGCGTATCTGGAGCCCAGCACATGACCTCTAATGTCCTTATGCCGAAAGCCACCGCCGTGTGGCTGATCGAAAACACTTCGCTCACCTTCAAGCAGGTCGCCGATTTCACCGGCCTGCATCCGCTCGAAGTCCAAGGCATCGCCAACGAAGACGTCGCCAAGGGCATCCGAGGCGTCGATCCGATCGCTGGCGGCTTCCTCTCACGCGAAGAGATCGCCAAGGGCGAGGCTGAAGAAGCGTACGTGCTGAAGCCGCTCGAGCAAAAACGCATCGACTTGCCGCAAGTGAAGAAGAAAGGCGCCCGCTATACGCCGATCGCCCGCCGCCAGGATCGTCCGGACGCCATCAACTGGTTCTTGAAGAACCACCCGGAAGTGCCTGACTCCAAGATCGTAAAGCTGATCGGCACCACCAAGGCAACGATCGAGCAAGTGCGCAACCGCAGCCACTGGAATTCCAACCAGATCAAGCCAGTCGATCCAGTGACAATCGGCCTCTGCAGCCAGATCGAACTCGACGCCGTTGTCGCTGACGCTGCAGCCGCCAAAGCCCGCAGCGACAAGCGCAAGTCCAAGGAAGAGGCAAAGACGCTGAAGGGTGCGCAAGAAACCGTGCCGGCCGAGACCTATGGCGGCTCTGACGCCGAAGACGCCTCGGGCGACGAAGCCTAAGGATCAACGTACCCATCCGCGCGCAGTGTGAGATCACCTGCGCGCGGATCGTTACACCAGCGCGCTTTTGGCTTAGACCGGCCGCGTCCAGATAAACAGAGCGCATAGCGCAAGCACCGCACCTGCAATCACCAGCGCCAACACGCTCGCGCCACTCCACGCGAACAGCCCCAAGCCAAGCGCCATGCCCGTCGAAGCCATCAGCTTCGCAGGCAACGAGATCGCGCCCCGCTCCCGCCACGCGCGAACCGGCGCACCGATGATTTCGATCGAGAGCAACCACGCCTCAAGCCGCGGGCTCGCATAAGCAAAGCAACCGGCGGCAGCGATGAAGAACACGGTCGACGGCATCAGCGGTACAACCGCGCCGATCACGCCAAGCACGACGCACATAAATCCAACCAGCGCCACAAGCGGGCGAAGCAGCGAATGATTGAAGCGCATCGAGGCGCTATATAGGCGCCGTCCCGACACGCCGATACTGCATTCGCCTAGGCTTAACGCCGCCAAACCTCGCGCAACACGCGGTCGCGGCCGCAGCCGGCGCGATACGCAGCGTACTGCACCGGATTACGCCGGGCGTAGTCGCGGTGATATTCTTCAGCTGGCCAGAACGTCGCCGCATCGAGCACCGGCGTCAGCACGCGACCGTTGACGCGGCCTGAGGCGATGATCTCACGCTTACTTGCTTCCGCGAGAGGGCGCTGCGCGGCGGTGGCGAAGATCGCGGTGCGATAGCTCGAACCGCGATCGCAGAACTGGCCGCCATCATCGGTGGGATCGATCAGCGGCCAATAGCGCGCGAGCAACTGCTCGTAGCTGATGCGGCCTGAATCGTAGCGCACACGCACCGCTTCGAAGTGGCCTGGGTGATTTTCGTAAGACGGGTTCGCGTTGCGCCCGCCCGTGTAACCGCTCTCGACTGAGATCACGCCAGGGATCGCGCCCATGTCGTGCTCCATGCACCAAAAGCATCCCCCCGCGAACACCGCCTCCTCCACCGCGCCGGTCGGCGGCGTTTGCGGCTGCGCAGTCGCTGGCTCAGGCGGCGAGCAAGCGGCGGCGACAAAGAGGACGGCGGCTAGGAGTGTGCGACGGATCATGCACACTTGTACGCATCAAGGGCGCGAACAGTTGCGGTCCAGATGTGCAACCAACACCTGCGCTCGTCCGTACAAGCTCACGAACTAGGAGCCGCCCATGCGAATCGCCGCTTTCGTCGCCGTCGCCCTGCTCGCCGTCAGTGGCGCGGGCTACTACGCCTACGCCCAAACCGCCCGCGAGCGCCCCGCGCCTGCCGCTGCCGCTGCCGAACGCTCGCCCAACGCGCTGGAGCGCCTGCGGAACTGGGTCATGGACGAAGGCGGCACCGAGCGCGCCTTCGACAACGAATATTGGGACAACCACGAGGCCGGCCTCTACGTCGAAGCCCGCACCGGCGAAGCGCTCTTCGTCTCCACCACCAAATATGACAGCGGCTCGGGCTGGCCGAGCTTTACCCGCCCGGTCCGCGAAGGCGCGGTGACGCTGCACGAAGACTACACGATGGGCATGCGCCGCATCGAAGTGCGCTCCGCCAATGGAGGCGCACATCTGGGCCACGTCTTTGACGACGGTCCGCGCGGCTCGGGCGGCCAACGCTTCTGCATCAATTCATGCGCTATCCGCTTTATCCCGCGCGAGCGCATGGCGGCCGAAGGCTACGGCCAGTATCTGGCGCTGGTCGACGCTGACGCGCAGCCAAGCTAACGCGCGATGGGCCGCAGGCTGATGGCGTTGATAACGCTTTGAGTGGCCATTTGCGGCTGCTTGCTGAAGACGTAGAGCCGGTAAAGGTCGAGCAGGTTCTCACCACCGATCGGAAATTTGACGTCGACTATGCACGCCGCGCCGAACTTGCGCTCACACTCATGGCGATAGTCGTGAATGTAGGAATAGCGATACGCGTCCTTCACCACAGCGCCGGCAGGTCCGAGCGTCAGATGGTGCGTCGCCTTGCCGATGCGATCGTGCGCGAGTTCAAAGAGCACGAGATAGTGCTTTGTGATCCGCAAGAGATGCCGCAGCACGCTCTCGCAATACGGCATATGATCGATCACCGAGACGGTCAGCGACACATCGAACGCATCGTCGCCCTGCGCGGCCAGCCAATCCTCGTCAGCGACCTCTAGATCAAGTCCGAATTCCGCGCGCCCGAAAGCCACGGCATCTGGATTGACGTCCACGCCCTTCAGCGCAGCGACCGGCGCACGCGCGCGAATCTCGTTGAGATTGCGCCCGGAATTGCAGCCGAACTCCAACACCGAGTGCGGCTGCATCGAGCCGATCAGATCAGCCAACACCTCGGCATAAGGCTGCGGCGAAGTATAGGTCCGCGCCTGCTCGCCGGACCCGACATAGACGCGCTTGGCGTCCCCAACCTCACGCTCCGTAAGCGTGTTATCGACGATCGTGTCGATCCGTGACCTCATAACCCACGCCCCGCCTAGAATGACGTGCGCAAGCTAACGCGCGGACAGGCTCATGCGAAGTGCGAGCACGCCGCGGGATCGACTGATGTGACGGCCGCCGTTTTGGCGGCTAATGATGATCCAAACTCTGTCGGATCGTTTCGATTTCTTCTTTGAGCTTAAGCTTCTGCCGCTTCATCGCAGTGATCCGCGCGGGATCTACAGAAGGCCTTGTGGCCTCGTTCTTGATGATCGTGTCCAGATCCCGATGCCGGGAGTCGAGTTCGCGTAAACGCTGCTCGATAGCCATCGAAGGCGCCTCCTATGAGTTAGGGCGATGAGGAGTGTGCGCCCGTTTTTTTGCGTTGTCTCCGGGCAACAGTGATTAAGTTTGCATTAATTTCCCTTGCCCTTGTTCCGCTGCGCGAAATTTTGGATCGGCCGCGCAAAATTGGCGAACCGGAACGCTTTACAGCGCCTTTCTGGCGTGGCTTACCTCGTTAGATCACCGGCGCAAACGCTGGTTCCAACGGCGGTAATTGGGCTTATGGACGCCGACGATCCTCCCGAGTTCGACATCAATGACACGCCCGAGAAGCGGGCGCTGCGCGCGCGGCTGTCTGAGCTGCGCGAAGAGCATCGAGCGCTCGACGCGGCCATCGCTGCACTGCAAGAGAAGACCAGTGGCGACGTGCTGCAGATCGCGCGCTTGAAGCGCAGCAAATTGGTGCTGAAGGACCAAATCCAATGGATCGAAGACAGGCTGACGCCGGACATCATCGCTTGAAGCGTCTGCTGACGGGCGCGGCCTTGATGACTGCACTCCCTGGCGTCGCGTTCGCGGATCGTCCCGAAGACGAGAAAGGCGTGCTTTCCATCGCTGTGGAGAACGACAGCCTCTCCTCCGGCGCCGACCGCAACTACACCGCCGGCATCAAGATCGCTTACGTCTCGCCAACCGAAGGCGTGCCGGGCTGGCTACGGCCCGCTGGCGGCTTCACCCGCGCGCTCACTGGATCCAATCCGGATTTCTGGGGCGTCGCCATCGGCCAATCCATCTTCACCCCCGAAGACGTTCAGACCGTGCCTGCACCGGCCGACCAACACCCTTATGCGGGCTGGCTCTACGTGCAGCTCATGGTCGGCGCGCTTGAGGACCGCCCAGACGGCGGCGCACCGCGCTATCTCGACACGTACGAACTTGAACTCGGCATCGTCGGCCCCTCCGCACTCGGCGAAGAATCGCAACGCGGCATCCACGAATTCCTCGGCGCGCCCGACCCGCAAGGCTGGGACAGCCAACTCGAAGACGAGTTCGCCTTCGCCGTTTCCTTCGATCGCCGCTGGCGCGCACTGCGCGGTTCGATCGAGACCGGCAATCTCGAATTCGACCTCACGCCCAACGCAGGCGTCACGCTCGGCACACTACGCACCGAAGCGCGCCTTGGCCTGACTGCCCGCCTCGGCTGGCGCATCGACAACGATTTCGGCCCGCCGCGCGTGCGCCCTTCACTCTCCGGCGTCGAACACTTCGAAGGCGGCCGCCTCTCTTGGTCGATCTTCGCTGGCGTGCAAGGCCGCGCCGTCGCGCGCAATCTCTTCCTCGATGGCAACACTTGGGAAGACAGCGCCTCCGTCGAGCGCACGCCGCTCGTCGCCGATTTCCAAACCGGCTTCAGCATCAGCGCGGGCGATTGGCGCTTGGCGTACACGTATGTGTGGCGCAGCGAAGAGTTCGAAACGCAGCCGACGCGACAAGATTTCGGCGCGTTGGCGTTGAGTTGGCGGCTCTAGGCTCGACCCACACAATACGATGACGGCCGCCTTCACCGACCGTAAAGATTGATTACGCGCGCCACCTGCCTTACATTGCTCCTTACTTCTAGAAAGGAGCGGCGCTATGACCGCAGCCACGCTCACCTCCAAAGGACAGCTAACCCTCCCCAAGGACGTCCGCACCGCGCTCGGCGTAGGTCCGGGCGACCGGGTGGATTTCGTGCTCATGGAAGACGGAAACTTCGCGGTCATGCCCGCCACGCACTCGGTCAAGAGCCTGAAAGGCCTGATCCCAAAACCCAAGAAGCCGGTGTCCCTCGCCGATATGGATAAGGCGATCGCACGCGGGGCCAAGGGCGAGTGATCGGGATCGATACAAATGTCCTGGTGCGCTTCCTCGCGCAGGACGACGACACCCAATCGCCAGTCGCGACGCGCTTCATGGCCCGCCTCACGCGCGAGCGGCCCGGTTTTGTCAGCGCAGTAGTGCTTGCGGAAATCACGTGGGTGTTGTCGCGGGCGTACAAGACGCCTCGCGCCAACATCGCCGAGGCGATCGAAGGCTTGCTGCGTTCGGCTGAACTGGTCGTTGAAAATGCCGACGCCGCCTATCGCGCACTGGGCATTTATCAAACGTCGAAATCAGCGGAGTTCGCTGACGCTCTCATCGCCCAGACAGCAATCTTGGCGGGCGCAGCTGAAACGGTGACGTTCGACCAAGACGCCGCGTCTGATCTCGGTATGCGGTTATTGCGCTGAGCGCAGCTAACCTCCGCCGAACGTGTGAGAACACTTTAGGGAGCCGAGCGCTCTACGCCCTCGCCTGCTCACAACATCGCGTGATCATCATCACCGCGAGGCTATCAGCGTCGAGCCGATTGATCAGCGAGCCGACAAAGCCCTCTGCGAGCAGCGCATTCGCGACTGTCCGCCAATGTTTGAAGCGCCCGCTCTCCGCTAAATCATAAGCGCGTCGGCGCATCGAAAAATAGAGCGTGTCGTCATTCATTGCGCGACCAACACCATTGCCGAGACAAGACGTGCATAACTGCGAAATGCTTCTGCGTCCGTCCGATGTCGCACAGACTATGAACGCCAAGCGCTCTAACTCCGTGCTCGGAGCCGGGGGGCTTCTATCGGCTTGGTCAGACCACCCGCGGTCTGCTCCGGCGCGAAACGGCCTCTTTCGGGAGGCCGTTTCGTTCCTCGTGGAGAAATGCCGATGACCCTTGAACGTCCCGTCCATTCCGCTGACGGCGATCGCCACAAGACATGCGCAGTTTGTGATCAGGCTTACGACGCCTTCGACTTCGCACAGCACTCGCATCACACAAGCGCGCCGCACGCGCCGATGCCGGACTCTGAAAAGTCTCCGCCTTCATCATCGACGTAAAAAAGAGCGGCCCCTCCGGTGGCAAAGGGACCGCTCTACGATGCGTCGGCAGCGGTCGGGGGGACTGGTGCAGCCGGCGAAGCCAATCTTGTACATAAATCGCGCGCACGATCTGTCCGCCACCGGGCGGGAACAAGACAAAAGTTTGCGATTAGCTGCGTGTGCGATAGCGCACACATTGCCTCGATGCTGCGCCTGCGTCGCCTTTTCCTGGCGCCACAAGGCGTTTTCAGGCATTGTACAAACATCGACCCTCCCTTTCAGGCGCTGGGTCGACTGAGAGTGCCTTGTGCTCCCGCCGCGGAGCTCAGCATGTCCCGATTGTTACAATCCACCGTTCGAAACCGAATACTCGCTGCGCTGCCCGCGGCTGAGTTCGCGCTCATCGCACCGCACCTCACGCATCTCAATCTGGCGCTTGGTGAATCGTTGCACCGCGCTGGTGAGAAGATCACCAACGTCTTTTTTGTAGAAAGCGGCTTCATTTCCGCGCTCACGATGCTGTCAGACGGCCAACCGCTTGAGATCGGTCTCATCGGATCGGAGGGCGTGGCGGGTGTTTCAGTAATCCTCGGCGCCGCCAATTCATACAGCGAGACGATGTGCCAAACCGGCGGCGGCGCGTACCGCATGACAACCACCGCACTGAAGCACGTTGCCGCACATGCGCCACACCTGCACGATTTGCTGCTGCGCTACACGCACGTCTTCCACGTCCAAGTCGCGCAAACAGCAGCGTGCAACGCTCACCACGAGCTCAGCCAACGCCTAGCGCGCTGGCTGCTCGCCGCGCACGATCGCAGCGGCGTAGCCGAACTGTCGCTTACACAAGATTTGATCGCCGTCATGCTCGGCGTACGGCGCTCCACGGTCAGTATCGCCGCCGGCACGCTGCAAAAGGCCGGCATCATCCGCTATCACCACGGCAAGATCACTGTCGTAGATCGCGTCGGCCTAGAGGATGCGGCGTGCGAGTGTTACGAGTCGGTGGCGAGTGAGTATCGCGCGCTATTCGGCGAGCATTCTGAGCCCACGCCACTCCCCTGATTGGCGAGTAAGGCAGCGCCATTCGTTGATGTGTTCGATACCGCACCGACTTGGCGGCGTTTCGACCCGATCATTCTCTCTCGTCGGCTTTGTGGGATGTCGATTTCCGTCCTTGGATCATCCGGCGCCGGCGAATTTGTGAAGCTCAGGATTGTTCCCTCGCCCAAGCTGGAAGTTCCTCCGCTCGAACCTGAGTATTTAATCGACTTAGTCGCCGAGAATGCGGGGCTTCGCGCCGCCCTGGCTTTGGCTGAGGACGCCAGCGTTAGACGCGAGTTGATTTCGGACGAACTCAAGCACCGCATCGGCAATCTCATCACCGTCGTTCAGGCGATCGCACGGAAGACTTTTCGCGACGCAGACAGCGCCAGCGTCAAAGACTTCAACGCCCGCCTCAGCGCGCTCGCTGCCGCGCAAACATTGCTCATCGATGCCGAGACGAAGCCCGCGACATTGCTGCACGTCGTGCGCCACGCCCTCGCGGCGCACGCATCGAACGATACGCAATTCACGGTGAGCGGGCCGGAAATTGTCCTTGCAGGGCGCCAAGCCCACGCACTGACGGTGGCGTTGCATGAACTTGCGACCAACGCCGCAAAGTACGGAGCGCTATCAACCGCTGACGGCGCCGTTGAGATCGAGTGGGCCGATGCGGACGGTCAATTGACGTTCGCATGGCGCGAACGCGGCGGACCATCAGTATCGAAGCCGGTGCGAACCGGATTTGGAACGTCACTGGTGACAATCAATCTGAAAGCTGCCTTCGCGGGCGCCGTCGAGTTGAGCTTTGATCCACTCGGTGTCGAGTGCCGTCTTTCCGCGCCACTCCCACTGAGCGCCTAACGCTGGAGCGCGCGTTGTCTCGCTCCGCCTTTTGCGAGAACGCACACGTGCGCCTATCATTTGGCGCTGCAGCCATTGTGACGAATGTCCGCTTGGTTTGCGCCGAAGCGTGCTAGCGTTGCGCTCACAGTAACAAATTAGCTCGCTTTGCGCCGCCCAGACGGGCGGTCGAACGCGCGTGGAGCGCCAAATGACGCGGATATCAAAGCTATTGAAGCAAAGGCCCGGCCTGGCTCTGCGCGCAATGGAACAAACGAGCGATCTCAACGAGGCGTACCTGATCGTCCACGGCGTGATGACGCGCGCACTCGGACGCGCCAGCGCAACCGAACATGATCTCGGGCCCGATTTGACCTGCGCGCTAGCGGTACGCGCAAAGCGCCTCCAGGCGGCAGTACAATGAACAAAGCTCCGAGTTCCACGCTTGAGCTCACATTGAAGCGTCGCATCTGGCGGCTCACGCTCGACGGCGCGTTCTACGGCGATTATCGCACGCGCAGTCACGCCGAAGACAGCGCCGAAGCCGCCGCATTGGCACTGCGCCAACAAGGCCGCGTGGTGACGATCGTCGCGCCGGAGCTCACGCGATGATCAAGGCGATCGTTCTGGCGTTCACGGTCGCGATGGCGATGACACAGCCCGCAGTCGCGCAATCCGCGGATACGCGCCCCGCTAATTCGCAAGCCAGTGCGTACGGCGACGGGTGGACATGCGATTACGGCTACGACAACACCGGGACAGCCTGCGTCACAATCGTCGTTCCCGCCAACGCCCGCCTCCGCGCGCGCGGCGACGGCTGGGAATGCGCGCGCGGATTTCGCAGCGACGGCCAAAACTGCCGCACCATCATCCTTCCAGAACACGCATTTTTGGCGGAATATTCAGGCGGCGAAGGTTGGGAATGCGAACGCGGCTATGCCTCGCGCGCCGAGCGCTGCATCGAGGTCGCAATCCCGGCGAACGCCTATTTAAACGATCGCGGCAACGATTGGGAGTGCGAGCGCGGCTTCACGCGAGAAGGCAATACTTGCATCGCGCTGGCGCTGCCAGATGGCGCTTACATGAACCGTTACGCTACGCGCGGCTGGGCATGCAGCCGAGGCTACGCCGCATCTGAAACAGCATGCATTGCCGTGACGATACCTGAAAACGCGTTTCTGAATCGTCGTGGCGATGATTGGACTTGCGCGCACGGTTTTGCGCGCGTCGCTTCGTCATGCATCGCGCTTGTGCTGCCAGAGAACGCACACGTGAATGCTGCAGGAAGTGGATGGGACTGCAATCCGCCTTACCGTCGGCGTAGCGACGCATGCGTGCAAGCGTGATGGGCAAGCTTGCTCAAATGGCAATGCGCGCAACCATTGTAATCAACTGCGCGCGTAGCCAGCTTGATACAGTCAGAGTCCTCTGACGCTTCCGAAAGTTTCCAACATGTCCAACGACCCGAAGGTCGCGCAAGCGCCTGCGCCGAACGCCGCCAATCAATCTGATAAGAGCGCTGCGAACCAAACCGAAAAGAGCGGCGCCGATCAAGCCGCCAAGACTGATGCGAAGCCAGAGACGCCGCCGGCCGACGTCAAGAAAATCTGATCTATCGCCGGGAGAGTCTAACGGCTCTCCCGATGACAGCACCAACCGATACTAGGATTAGATCAGAACGCCGCGAACGCCTGCGCTTGATCCGCGCGGCGCGCGTATTTTTCCGCGTACATCGCTTCATCGGCGCGCGCGATGGCGGTTTCGGGATCTTCGGTCAGCGCGATCACATGCACGCCGACACTCGCTTGGATGCGATGGTGCATACCCGCAAAGATGAGAACGCCCGCATTGATCACAGCGCTCAGCGACGCGGCCTTGGCGCGCGCTTCTTCAGCGCCGACACGGTTCAAGATCACACCGAACTCGTCGCCGCCCAAGCGGCCAACCACGTCAGACTCGCGCACGCCATCGGCCAGCAGCGTGCCGACATGCTTCAGGATCGCGTCGCCCGCCGCGTGCCCGTAGGCGTCGTTGACCGCTTTGAAGTTGTCGAGATCGATATAGAGCACCGCCGCTGGCGTCTTATAGCGCTCGACCTCGGACATGGTCCGATGCAGTTCGCGCAGGAAGCCGCGGCGATTGAAAACCGGAGCCAACATATCGCGATCCGCCAGCGCCTCAGCAGCCGCCAAACGCTCGGTCAGCGCCGCATACTCGTCCCTGAGTCGCGCCAAAACAGCCAAAGCGTCATCGGAGACATCGCGACGCGTCAGCCCAAGCTCTTGCAGGAGCTGGCTCGTTTCGGAACCGGACTTGGCAGGGCCAAAGGCCATAGGGACACGCCTCTTGTCCCCAGGGATGCCCTGACGAGGTAAAGACCGCCTTAACCCTGGACGCAGCGCCCGGCTTCCATTACTGGCGCGTTTTTTAGGAGCAGCCGAAACATGGCTATCCCCGCCCCGTTGGTCGGTCTGATCATGGGCTCGAAGTCCGACTGGGACACCCTCACCCTCGCCGCCGAGACTCTGAAAGCGCTTGGCGTGCCGTTCGAGGCGAAGGTCGTGTCCGCCCACCGCACCCCGCAGCGTCTCTATGACTACGCCACCAGCGCCAAGTCCCGCGGCCTCAAAGTGATCATCGCCGCCGCCGGCGGCGCCGCCCACCTCCCCGGCATGGCCGCCTCCATGACCCCCCTCCCCGTCCTCGGCGTCCCCATCAAAAGCCGAGAACTCAAAGGCCTCGATAGCTTGCTTTCGATCGTGCAAATGCCGCGCGGCGTGCCGGTTGGCACTTTGGCGATCGGCGAAGCTGGTGCTGTGAACGCCGCTCTGATGGCGACGTCGATCCTGGCGCTCTCGGATGACGCTTTGGCGATGCGCCTCGACGCGTACCGCCAAGCGCAAACAGACGCCGTGAGCGAAAGCCCGACATGAAGCCGCTGACGCCGGGTTCGACCATCGGCATCTTAGGCGGCGGCCAACTCGGCCGCATGCTCGCGATCGCCGCCGCACAACTCGGCTTCGACGTCTGCATTTTCACAGAGGAACAAGACAGCCCCGCCTCGCGCGTCGCTGCGAAAACCATCATCGGCGACTATCGCGACGAAGCCGCACTCGCCGATTTTGCGCGGCAAGTCAGCGTCGTCACCACCGAGTTCGAAAACGTCCCGGCGCAAACCGCTGAAGCCTTAATCGCTGCAGGCGCGCGTGTAGCTCCCTGCCCGAACGCGCTCGCCATCGCGCAAGATCGCTTCGACGAGAAGAGCTTCCTTCAATCCCTCGGTATTGCGACTCCGCCATTCGCGGCGATCAACTCACAAGCCGATCTCGATCACGCAGTCGCACGCATCGGCCTGCCCGCGATCTTGAAAACGCGCCGTCTCGGCTATGACGGTCGTGGCCAGATCCGCTTGAAGAGCGAAGCCGATGTTGCGGAGGCCTACGAAAAGCTTGGTGCGCCCGGCATTCTCGAAGGCTTCTGCGCGTTTGAGCGCGAGGTCTCGCTCATCGCCGCGCGCGGCTGGGACGGCGCGATCGTCCATTACGATCTCTGCGAGAACGAACACGAGGGCGGCATCCTCTCGCGCACGACGCTGCCTGCAAACGTCAGCGCGAATTTTCAGGGCGCAGCGATAGAAGCCGCCGAGAAAGTGCTCAGCGCGTTCGACTATGTCGGCGTGCTGACCATCGAGTTTTTCGTGATGCCCGACAGCTCGCTCGTCGCCAATGAAATGGCGCCGCGTGTCCACAATAGCGGCCACTGGACGATCGAAGGCGCGCTCACGTCACAGTTCGAGCAGCACATCCGCGCCGTCGCCGCCTGGCCGCTCGGGCCAACTACGCGCACCGCGCACATCGAAATGCTTAACCTCATCGGCGAAGATGCCGACGCCTGGCTCGCGCTTGCCGCCGATCCAAACGCGCGCCTTCATCTTTACGGCAAACGAGACACGCGCGCTGGTCGCAAGATGGGTCATGTCACGAAGCTGAGGCCCTAACTCGGAAACGCCTCGTCGCGCGCCGCATAGAGCCACAGTCCGATGAGGTAGAGCGACGGCAAAAAGAACCACAGCACGCCGGAAACGCTCTCGATCCAACGCGGCATCATCCGAGCCTGGATCGCCATTCCTGCGCCGTCGTCAATATTCACCAGTGATCCCGTTTGCAGCAGCGTGTACGCGAGCAGTCCGACGCACACCCAAAAGCCGACCGCAGTGGCGATGAGCGGAAAAGTCCGTTCCGCATAATTATCGGCCGGGTGCTTCTCGAGATTGAAAATGCTGGGCCAAATGGCCACCGGCCAGAAGGCCGTGGTCATGAGCCGTTGCGGAGTCGCCTGCATACGCTTGCCTCCTCACGGGGTCCGTGGTGCTCCCACCTTAGCGCGTATTTCGGTGCATTTCGCAGAAATCGGGATGTATCGGAAATTTCACGCCTTAGCGCCCGGCGTAGCGGAAGCGCGCGGCGATGCCGATGGCGGTTTGCACGCCTTCAGAGAGCGGCTTCAGCTGCGCTTTGAACTTCTCGAACTGCATGACGTTGTCGATGCGCGCGTCGAGGAAGCTCCACGTCGCCTCATGGTCTGCGCTCTCGTCGGAGAACCAGCGCGCATAGGTGCTGGCGAGCACGCCCGAGAGAATAGCGCGCTTGGAATAATAGTTGCCGTCCGTGCTGGTGTCGCCGAGCGCGCGCCAGATGTGGTCTGAGGTTCGCCACAGCAGCCGCGCCGCGAGCGGCCCGCGATCCGGCCGCGCCAGCGCACGCGTCATCGCGCGTGCGGCCTCCTTGTAGGGCGCTTGCGCTTCCAGGCGGACTTGGACGCAGGCCTTGACCCGCTGGCTGTAGCGCATGGCCTGGAGGTCGAGCCCGTCGAGCGCGTCCAGCATGGCCTTGTCGGCTCGCTCAGCGAAGGCGTCCATCAAGTCCTCGGCGCCCTTGGGGCACGCCAAGGCGGCCTCGCCCTCGGAAAGCTGGACTTCCTCACAGGCCGCCTTCAAGGCTGCGTCCGTCCAGCCCAAACGTGCGGCATGGGCCGGAAAAGCTTCGAGAATTCGGGTGCGGAACCGGGCTGACGGGGCTTCGGACATAGAAGCAACGCTACGCCTGCCCTGGCCTGGCGTCGACCCGCTGCGGCATGGACAGGGGCGCGGCCTTTTGCTATTGCCCCCGCTTCGCTTCAGAAGGAGGCTCGCGGCGCACCGGCGTCAGCGGTCCCTTCGGTATTGGTTTCGGGTTACGGGAGACTTCCCCTGGTACAGATTTTCGTTCGCGACAACAACGTCGACCAGGCGTTGAAGGCGCTCAAAAAGAAGATGCAGCGGGAAGGCACTTTCCGCGAAATGAAGCGTCGTAACCATTACGAGAAGCCGTCGGAAAAGCGCGCACGTGAACGCGCCGAAGCTGTGCGCCGCGCCCGCAAGCTGGCCCGCAAGCGCGCTCAGCGTGAAGGCCTTCTGCCGAAGCCGCCGCCACGTCCGCGGTAAGAACGTCTCGCTAGAGATTTTGAAAGCGCCGCCTGGCAACGGGCGGCGCTTTTGTTTTAGCCACACGCCAGTTCGAGCATGAGTTCGGCGGCATCGGCCAAGAGTGCTCGCTGCTCGCGCGGCAGCTTGGCGATGCGCGCCTGCAGCAGCGCCAGACGGCGCTTGCGCCCTGCTTCAAGGATCGCGCGGCCTTTCGCTGTCGCCTCGACGCGCACGCCACGGCGATCGTTCGGGTCGGCGCGCTTTAGCGCCAGGCCTTCGCCATCCAGATCAGCCACGAGCTTCGACATCGTCGCGGACGTCACCTGCTCAGCGCGTGCAAGACCGGTGAGGCTCTGTGGCCCGGCGAACACCAAAACAGAAAGCGCCGAGAGCTTTGGGGCGCTAACGCCGGTTTCGTCGTCGGCTACGCGCACGGCGCGCAGCAGCCGGATGGCGCCGCTATGCAAGCGATCGGCGACGTGAAGCGTGTCCTGTCGGGCCATGACGCAGATTGTGGTTTGACATAGTTAGTTAGTCAAACTAATTATATGTAGACACGGGAGTCACCCCGGGATCGCACAGCGATACCCGGGACCCAGAGCAAGCTACTGCGCGGTCGGCCCCTGGGTCCCGGCTCTACGCTTCGCTTCGGCCGGGATGACTTGAAACGGGAGACGATGATGGGGAACGAAACACAAGCTTTATTCAACGGTGTCTGCCAGATCGGCATCGCGACGACGCAGCCGGAGGCGATCGTCGGTTTCTATCGCGACGTGCTCGGCTGCCCGGTCCTGTTCGAAGCAGGCGGCATGACCTTCATCCGCGTCGGCGGCACGTCGTTGATGATTGGCGGCGTGCCCGATGCGAAGCCGCCGAGCGGCGACGTGATCATCTATTTCGAGCCGGCCGATTGGGACGAAACCAACGCCAAGCTCGAAGCCGTCGGCGTTTCGTTCATTCGCGACGCCATGGTCGTGCAGCGCGATGGCGCGCGCGAGCACATGCTACGTCCGTTCAGCGATCCCGAGGGCAGGCCAATCTATCTGCACGGTTGGCGCGCGGCCTAACCGCCGCGGCCGGTATAGAAGACGGCGAACTTGTTGCCGTCGAGATCCCGGAAATATCCGAACTCGCCGAACGCGCCGCGCGGACCTGGCTCGCCCTCGCTGGTGGCGCCGAGGCTAAGCGCCTTAGCGTGGACGTCCGCGACCTGTTCTTTGCTGTCGACTTCGATCGCAATCATGCCGCCATTGCCGACCGTCGCGCCTTCGCCGTCATAGGGCCGGGTGACCATGATCATCGCGCCTTTGCCGAGCCGGTAGAGCAGACCGTGCGGCGTTGGAAACAAGCGCTTGCCGTCAAGATCGGCGAGCAGCGCATCATAGAACGCGGTCGCGCGATCGAAATCATTGGTGCCAACGCACACGTAACCCAGTCGAGCCATGACGCTCCTCCCTCGTGCTTCTTGTTGGCCGGGACAGTGCCGCCTCACACGGCGACGTCAAGATGACGTGGGGCGAGGCTTAGCTCTTCGCGTCTTTGCGTCCGCGCCAGCTCGACATGGAGACTTGATCCACGACGCCCGCTCTGAACACGCGCGCAGCCAACATCAAAATCAGCGCGGCGCTGACAGCCATCAAGGCGGCCATGCCTGCAATCTCCAACCAGCCGAGCCCGGAGGGCGCGCGGATCAACAGCAAGAAGGGCGTAAAGATCGGCACCCAGCTTGCGGCCTCGACGATCGGCGCGTTCGGATTATCCAGTGCGGGCGTCAGCAGCATCATCGGTATCGCCAGAACGAGTGCGACCGGGCCTAGCAATGTCTGCGCTTCCTGCAGCGACTCGCAGAGCGAGCCGAGCGCGAGGAAAATCGCGCCGTACATGATGTAGCCGAACACAAATCCGAACAGGAACGCCGCGATCAGGCGTGGCTCAAGGAACGCGGCGGCCACTTGGCCGAACAGGCTGTCGCTCGCGCGGTCCGCAGCAAGGCTGAGCAATCCCCCGCCAAGCGCGCCCCAGAAGATGAACAGCGTCAGGCTCACCATGGCGACGCCGATGAGCTTGCCGGTGAGAATCTGCATCGGCGTGACGCTGGTCAGCAATGTGTCGAGGATCTTGTTCGATTTCTCCTCGATCACGCCGGAAAGCAGCATGTTTGCGACCGAAAACACGACGCTCCACAGAACAAAGGAGAGCGCAAGTGCGGCGAACGACGGCGCACGTTCGCGCAAAGTTACGCGGCCATCGCCTGTGGTCGGGCGCGGATCGAATTGCGCAACCGCTGGATCGAAGCTCTCGAGCCGATCAGCCTCGGAAGGCGCCAGGCCCTGCGCAGCGAGCGCTTCGCGTTGCATGACCAGACGCATAGCGCGGCGTGCGATGTTCGAAGGCTCGTCGTGGCTTAAGCCCACGCTCCAGTACTCAATCGATGGCGCACCATCGACACGCCGGATGTTGAGCGCGCCATAAAGCGTGCGGCCATCGGCTAGGGTCTGCGTGCCGTCAAGATAAGTGCGCATCGCTTGCACATCAGGCGCAGGCGCTTGAACAATCTGATAGCGCTCTGTCGGCGCGGGAAACGCGCCTACTGCACGTGGCGCATGGCGCGAGACGACAACGCGCGCTGCTTCAACGCCCGCTAGACGATTGGGCGCGGCGTCGTAAGCGGCCATGACTTCGAGCGCGACTTCAGGGGCGGCGGCGTCGAGATAAGCGCGAATTTCGCCGCGCGTTTCTCGTCGCGCGGTGTCGGCGAATGCTTGGCGCACGGCGGCGGCGTCTTCACTGCGCTCAGCCACGATCGCCAAAACACGCGGCGGCTCCGCGCGTGCCAGCAACACTGGGCCAAAGATCAGCAACGCGATGATGACCGGCGCAGTCAGCAGCGACAGCCAAAAGCCCCAAGCGCCGACATAAGCGAGGTATTCACGGCGCGCGACGAGGAAGAGTGGAGACATAGCGCCTATTCCCCGGCGTTCGGCTGCGCTTTGTCGCCAACCAGTGCGACAAAAGCTTCGTGCAGGCTCGCTCGCGCCGGCTCAAACAGCGAGAGCGGCGCCCCCGCTTCAACGCACGCCTGAAGCAGTTGACGCGAGCCGTGTCCGTTTTCGAGGCGCGCTCGCCAGCGTTTGTTGCCGTGCTCCTCGCCATCGAAGCTAATGTTGAAGCCGCGTGTGCTGAGTGCTGCGGCGAGATCGTAATCGCCGTCCGTCTCAAGCATCGCCACGCTCGGCGCCAGCGCCAGCGCTTCGGGCACCGTGCCTTCGAACGCGGCGCGGCCGTGCGCGATGAGCAGGATGCGATCACACAAACGCTCCGCGTGCTCCATGACGTGCGTGGAAAAAAGGATCGTGCGTCCCGCCGCCGCTTCAGCGCGGATGGTTTCCTCGAGCACGCGCTGGTTGACGGGATCCAGACCGGAGAACGGTTCGTCGAAAATGATCAGGTCCGGCTCGTGCGCAATGGCGGCGAGAACCTGGACCTTCTGCGCCATGCCCTTGGAGAGCGTCTTGATCTTCTTGCGCTTGTGCTTGCCGAGACCGTGCGCTTCCAGCAAAGCATCTGCGCGTTTGAAGGCTTTGCCTGCCGGCATGCCCTTCAAGCGGCCGAGATAAGCAATCGCGGCGCGAGCGCTCATCGAGCGATAAAGGCCGCGCTCTTCCGGCAGATAGCCGACACGCTTCATGGTGACGCGATCGGCCGGGCCGCCGAGAACGGTGATTGCACCCGAGGTTGGCCGCAGCACGCCGACGAGCATGCGCAACGTCGTCGACTTGCCCGCGCCATTCGGCCCAAGCACGCCATAGATCGATCCCTGCGGGACCTTAAAACTAAGATCTTGAACTGCTGTCCGCGCGCCGTAGCGCTTGACCAGCCCTTCTGCTTCAAGCGCGGCATTCATGCTTGGTCCGGTGTAAGGCGCTTTCCCGGGAGATCAAGGCGTGCTCGTCGCAGCGGCGTATTTTGACGCCTGTCTTAGCCGCTCCGTTTCATTAAATTTCGCGCGCCGCCTTGCCGCGCGAAAATCCTGAGCGTTAGCTCAAATCCTCTACCAGGAGGGCTGACGCATGAAGACGGCTGATCCGGAAAAACTCAACGCATTCCTCGGCAAGCTAGTCGGTGATCTTGGCGCCTGTACGGGCGCTGCGCTGATCCTCCTGGGCGATAGGCTTGGCATCTATAAGGCCATGGCCGATGGCAAGGCAGTGACGCCAGAAGAGCTCGCCGAAAAGACCAAGCTTAACGCGCGCTATCTGCGCGAATGGCTCTCGGCCCAGGCTGCGGCCGGCTATGTCGACTACAGTTCGAAGAGCAAGAAATTCAAACTCAATCCCGAACAAGCTGCTGCGTTTGCTGACGAAGGCGGACCAGCGTTTTTCGCCGGCGCGTTCGATCTCGCGCAATCAATGTGGCTTGACGAGCCGAAGGTCGCCGAAGCTTTCAAGACCGGCAAGGGCGTCGGTTGGCATGAGCATTCACACTGCCTCTTCCGCGGCACCGAACGTTTCTTTCGTCCGGGTTATAACGCGCATCTGGTCTCAAGTTGGATTCCTGCGCTCAAGGGCGTCGAGGACAAGTTGAAGAAGGGCGCTACGGTTGCTGATGTCGGCTGCGGCCACGGCGCCTCGACGATCCTGATGGCGCTCGCCTATCCAAAGTCGAAATTCTTCGGCTACGACTATCACGGGCCATCGATCGCCCGCGCCAAGGAATTGGCAAAGGACGCCGGCGTCGCCAAGCGCGTCACCTTCTCGCAAGCCAGCGCTAAGGACTATCCCGCGCTCAATTACGATCTCGTCGCGTTCTTCGATTGTTTGCACGACATGGGCGACCCCGTCGGCGCCGGCAAACACGTCAACGCGACATTGGCCAAGGATGGCGCCTGGATGATCGTGGAACCGTTCGCCCACGACGATTTGAAGGACAATCTCAATCCTGTCGGCCGCGTCTATTACGCGGCGTCGACCATGATCTGCACGCCGGCCTCAATGAGCCAGGAAGTTGGCCTGGGGCTCGGCGCACAAGCGGGTGAAGCGCGGCTGAAAAAGGTAGCCAAGGACGCGGGCTTCTCTAAATTCAGACGCGCCGCCGAGACGCCGTTCAACCTGGTGTTCGAGGCCCGAGCCTAGGCCTAGTCATCAGGGGACATTCAATGCGCGCTCTCATTTTCGCCGCCGCCCTCTTTGCGGCGGGCGCCGCTTCCGCCGAGCCCGTAACCTACGCGCTCGATCCCGCCCATACCCAGGTTACGTTTGCGATCGATCGCTTCGGATTCAACCGCGTGCTCGGCCAGTTCGATACGGTGGCAGGCGAAGTTATTCTCGATGAAGCCAACCCGGCTAATTCCTCGGTGCGCGCAACGGTGCAGATCGCCAGCATTAGCGCCGGCAACGCGACGCGCGACGAGCATCTCCGCGGCGACCGCTGGCTCCAAGCGGCGCAATTTCCGACGATGCAATTTCAATCCACTTCGGTCCGCTTGATCAGTGACACGCGCGCAGAGGTCACCGGCAATCTGACTCTACTCGGCCAAACACATCCCCTCGTTTTGGATGTCACGCTCAATCGCATTGCCGATTCACCGAACAACAATCGCCGCACGGCGGGTTTCTCAGCGACAGGCACGCTCGACCGCACGCAATGGGGCGTGGCTACAGCGCCCAACCTGATCGGCAATTCGGTGAGCATCACCATCGAGGCGCTCGCGCAAGTTCCGGCAACCGCAAACTAATGGCGTACTGGCTGATAAAGAGCGAACCCGACACGTGGTCGTGGGACCAGCACGTCAAGAAGGGCGTCGATTCCTGGACGGGCGTGCGCAACCATCAGGCCAAGGCGCATCTGCAAGCGATGAAAAAGGGCGATCTGGCGTTCTACTATCACTCCAACGAAGGCAAAGAGATTGTCGGCGTCAGCGAGGTGGTGAAGGAGGCTTATCCGGATGCAAGCGATGCGACGGGGAAATTCGTTTGCGTCGATTTCAAAGCCGTTGAAGCGCTGAAAGAGCCCGTGTCGCTAGCGACCGTTAAGGCGGACAAGAAGCTTTCCGCGATGGTGCTCGCGAACAACTCACGCCTCTCGGTGCAACCGGTGGCGGCGGAAGAATGGAAACTAATCCGGAAGATGGGTGGACTGAAATAATGACGCAACTCGATCCAGCCCTCTTCTCCGACGCCGCCATCCCGCCGGAAACGCGAAGCGTCAATGAAGCGATCGTCGCCGCCATGACCGGTATGGCCGAATGGTGGGATGTCGGCGCGAAAAAGGTGCGTGATGCGCGTGAGCGCGGCGAAGGCGCGTTTCCGCCTGCCGCCAAATCCGACCGGGCCAAGTGGATCGAGATCGATGGACCGGCCGGCAAGATCAAGCTGCGGGCCGTCGCGCCGGCCAAGTCGCGGGGCGTCTATCTCCACATGCACGGCGGCGGACACGTGCTCGGCGCAGCGGATCAGCAAGATCGTCTGCTCGAAATCATCGCCGATACGACAAGCCTGACCGCACTCAGCGTCGAGTATCGCCTCGCGCCGGAGAACCCCTATCCCGCCGGCCCAAACGATTGCGAGGCCGCAGCACTCTGGGTGAGTGATCATCTCTCCGACTTCGGCGGCGCCAAGCTCGCCACGGGCGGCGAAAGCGCCGGCGCACATCTCGCGGCGATGACGATCCTGCGTCTGCGCGACAAACACGGCCGCACGCCGTTCAATGCCGCCAATCTTGTCTTCGGCGTGTTCGATCTCGGCATGACGCCAAGCGCGCGCGCCTTCGGCGACAGCGAGCGCCT
>CAYZIJ010000010.1:20443-82438 GCA_964478365.1 uncultured Terricaulis sp. | reverse complement strand
TCCTCGTCGTCTTCCCCGAAGGCTCGCGCGGCGAGCCGGAGGAAATGACGCGGTTCAAAACCGGGGTTGCGCGATTGGTCGAGGCATATCCGCAAACGACGGTGACCCCGGTTTATCTCCAAGGCTCAGGGCGCTCGCTGCCGAAGGATGCGAAGCTGCTCGTGCCGTTCAACACGACCGCCGTTGTTGGCGACCCGCTAACGTGGAACGGCTCGCATCATGGCTTTGTTGATGAACTGCGCGAGCGGATTGATACTTTGAAGGCGCAAGCGCCGCCGCTCAGGTGGGAGTAGCGCGTTTCACGGCTTTCACCGTGATTCGATCGCGCTCGCCTTGCCTGCGCTCGCACAACAAGCGCGCGATCTGGCTGTCATCGACGAAGACATGCCCCTTCAACGCGTCGAGCAGTGCTTTTGCGAGATTATCGAGATCGAGCGTCGGCACTTCGCCCGCATACTCCATGATCAGCTCGACCTCGAACTCGCCATAGCGCGGCCGGATCGACAATTTCTTACGGAAGAACTCGTAGACCAGCGGCTTATAATAGCGCGCCTGCGTGGTGACGCCATCAATGGCAATCTCAACGCCCCCTTCGATCTCGCGTGCGCGAACTTTGCCGCGTCCGGTCCAATCGTTCATGGCGAGATTTGGTGGGTTGCGCGCGCTGCGATCAGCATGGCGGCGCGGAATTGCAGGCGGCGCTGCATTTCACCGTCGGGCGCATAATGGTGCACCACCGCATTGATGCCACGCGCTGCGAGCGTTGCCTCCGCCTCCTCAAGCTTGCCCCAGAGAGCGATGAAGACGCAGCGCTGCTCAGCACCCAACTCTTGCACAAGATCAAGCTCCCACGGGACCCCGGTTGCGACCTGGCTCAAATCAACAAGCAGGACGTCGCTTGAATCGCCGAGCAAATGCGCCGTTGTCCGCCACCAGGCCTGCGTGCAGCGCACCCTCAGCGCGCGCTTACCCGAGAGGGCGGCGCGCACGTTCAACGACGTGCGGTTGCCCAGCCGGAGCGCGAGATTTCGATAGTCGCGCGCGTTGAGAACGGCGCCGTGCCCAGCGTTGAGCTGATTGAGCTGCGTCGCGGGAAGATGGCGGTCGGAAAACTCAATCACGTGGCCATAGTCGACGAGGTTATCACGCATGAGCGCATTGAGCGGCGTCGAAAGGTGACTCTGGTCGAACTTTCGCATCAGCAAAACGCGCACAGGACGACGGCGGAGCGCGATTAGCAGCAGATACAGGGCGGCATAGAGCAGCATAAGCGCAAAGGCTGCGGCAGCGACCTCTCGCGCGAACGGCTGTGATGCGACCACGGCAGCGATCGGCAGGTTGACCAACACGAACAAGCCTTTCGACCATCCGCGCACCCATTGGGAGCGGAGAGCGCGTTCACCCTTTTCCAAATCGCGCGCGCGCAGAAAGCCCGGCACCACTAACCGCCAGCGCTCCGCCGTAATGCTCCGCGCGCGCAACTCTGCTTCGGCGGCGGCACGGGCGGCTTCGCTGTGATCCGGGTTCTGCACCGCGGCGCGCAGGACGCGGTCCGGCATGCGGCGGATTTCATCTTCCGCCGGCGCTCCGTCTTGCAAGGTTCGCAGCGTCCGCATGTCGCGCAGGTGCATGCGCCAATCGCCCCTAATGGCCGCTTGATCAGCCTCTTTCATGCCCATATCCCCTACAGGGACAACGCGTCAGATTCACCCAAAGGCTACCCATATGTCGACCCGCACCGAAACAGATACATTCGGCCCGATTCAGGTGGAGACCGACAAATATTGGGGCGCCCAGGCGCAGCGTTCACTGCAGAATTTCAAGATCGGCGAAGAGAAGATGCCAGCGCCGATTGTGCGCGCTCTAGGCATCGTCAAGCGCGCCGCGGCGGAAGCCAACATGGAGCTGGCCGGGCTCAATCCCGAAATCGCCGCCACGATTGTCAAAGCCGCGCAGGAAGTGATCGAAGGCAAGCTCAACGCGCACTTTCCGCTCGCGGTTTGGCAGACGGGCTCCGGCACGCAATCGAACATGAACGCCAATGAGGTCATCTCGAACCGGGCGATCGAGATGCTCGGCGGTGAGATGGGCTCGAAAAAGCCGGTGCATCCGAACGATCACGTCAACATGAGCCAGTCATCGAACGACACATTCCCGACGGCGATGCACATCGCTTGCGCCGAAGAAATCGAGCATCGGCTGATCCCGGCGCTCCAGAAGCTGCGCAACGCACTGAACGACAAGGCGCAAGCCTGGAAGGACATCATCAAGATCGGCCGCACGCACACGCAGGACGCGACGCCAATCACGCTCGGCCAGGAATTCTCCGGCTATGCGACGCAAGTCGAAAACGGCATCGCACGCATCGAACAGACAATGCCGATGCTGATGCAACTGGCGCAAGGCGGCACGGCTGTCGGCACCGGGCTCAATGCGCCGATTGGTTTTGCTGAGAAGGTGGCTGAGAAAATCGCCGCGATCACGCAGATGAAATTCACGACCGCTCCGAACAAGTTCGAAGCGCTCGCAGCGCACGATGCGATGGTGTTTTCGCACGGCGCAATCAACACGGTGGCCGCTTCGCTCTTCAAGATCGCCAACGACATCCGCTTTTTGGGAAGCGGTCCCCGCTCCGGCCTCGGCGAACTGGCGTTGCCGGAGAACGAGCCGGGCTCGTCAATCATGCCGGGCAAGGTGAACCCGACGCAGTGCGAGGCGCTCACTCAAGTCTGCGCGCAGATATTCGGCAACCACGCCGCAATCACGTTCGCCGGCGCTTCGGGTCACTTTGAGCTCAACGTGTTCAACCCGGTGATGGCGTACAACTTCCTGCAAAGCGTGCGCCTGATGGCGGATGCGGCGGTGAGTTTCACCGAAAATTGCGTTCTCGGCATCGAACCGCGCCGCGACAACATCCAGCGCGGCCTCGATAACTCACTCATGCTGGTGACCGCACTCGCGCCGAAATACGGCTACGACCGCGCCGCCAAGATCGCCAAGACCGCACACAAGAACGGCACGACCTTGCGCGAAGAAGCGCTGAAAGACGGCATCGATGGCGCCGACTTCGACGCCATCGTCCGTCCGGAGAACATGATCAAGCCGGGCTAGTTCTCAACCGGCATCGCCGCATCGCAAATCGCCTGTCGCTCGGCCGCACTTGGTGATTCCGGCGGGCGGCGCTCGCCTGAGATGCGGAAGGTCATGACTTGAGCGAAGGGGCGCGGGCCAAGCCGGGCCGTATAATCGGCGTAGCTCTCTTCTGTGAGCTGCTGCGTCACCAAGATACGACGTGCGGCGTCACCAAATCCTACGCCGGCCGGCGTTTCCCAGCCGATTTCACAGTTCAGCGACCGATCTTCATTTGGAACGAAGCAACGGCGACGCCCGTGATGGATCGCTCCATCGCTTCGCGCGGCATGTAACGGCCACGCATTGGCACGCGCTGCTCCAGACCCGGCACGAACGAGGCTGCCTCCGCGGGCGCTTCAGAAGCCTCTGGCGCCGCGCCCTCTTGGGCAAAAGCTGCCGTCGCAATGCATGCGACGAGCATCAAAAGACATAGCAGGTGAGGCGCCGCTTTGATCATGCGCGCAATTAAACAGGAGGGAACTTCTGTCGGCAACCGGTTCCCTCGTTTCGCATCAATGGTGCGATGAGGCCACCCATCGACGGAACGCAGACTACCGCCTGCGCATTGAGCGAAGGCCATGCTATTCAACGACAATTCGTCGCCCCAGACTTTCCCCCGCGCCGGTACCGGCTTACATCGAGCCCATGAACGACATCGTGAACTTGAAGCGCGCTCGCAAGGCGAAAGCGCGCGCCGAGGCGGACGCGAAAGCGCAAGCCAATCGGGTCACGCACGGTCGCACCAAAACCGAAAAGACGCTGACCAAGGCTCAACAAGAGGCCGCGACGCGCAAACTCGACGGACACAAGCGCAATGACGACTAAAGGCGCACTTCTCAAACGCTCGATGCGGATCGCCGGCCACCGCACTTCGCTCGCGTTAGAGCAGGAATTTTGGTCGGCGCTCGAGAAGATCGCGCGAACGCGCGCGCAGACTTTGCCCGTGCTGATCGCATCGATCGACGATGTGCGCAGCAAAGCCGCACCGGATGCTTCGCTTGCATCGGCAGTGCGCGTGTTCGTGCTGGAAAACCGCGTCGCCTGACAGTTACTGTACCTGCCGCCCGTATAGCGCTAACGCATAGTAGCAAGGCGCGACGGAGCAATTATACATCTGCACCTGGATGGTGAAGTTGTCGTTGTAGGCAGGCTGCACCGCGACAACGGGCTGGTTCGTTGTCGTCGTATCTTGCGACACTTGACGCCCCGCGCTGTCGAACAAGACAAGATCGAGATCGTTGCAATCTCTATCGCACACGCCGAGCACGCGATAATCGACGCCAACCGCCAGCGTCGCCGGCACGTTCCAGCTCTGGCCTTGCGCCAGGCTTCCACTGAAGGGCTGACCGATCAGTTGAAACCCTTGCTGCGAAGCAGCGGCCTGCGCTTGCTGCAATTGCGCAAGAATGATCGCTTGCGGATCGTCTTGTGTCGTTGCGGGCGGCTGCACGCCGGCGGCGGGCTGCACTTGGTTGCCCGCGACTTGTGTGCCCTGGTTGGGGATCATCGAGCCGATGATCACGAGCAACACAACAACAGCAGCCGCAGCGCCCGCGATCCACGCCCATGTCGGTATGCCGCCTTTGGTGCTAAGCGCCGGCGCTGCTTGCGGTGGCGGAGCGACGGGCGCTGCTGCACGCGGCGGCGCTGACGCCATCGCCTGTTGGGGGCGCGGCTCAGCTTTTGAGAAATGCATTACCGCTTCAACGAAACGCTTCCAGCCTGGATGCTCGGCTTCGCCATTCCACGATGCCAAGTTAGCCGCTTGAACTTCACCAAAACCAAACGGCGGTTGCGAGGCGTCGATCATCACCGGGATGAGCACGCCTTTGTCGCGGCCCATGCGCGCCTCTTCGCGCACCCATTGTGACTTGGTGGAGTGCTCGCTCCACAACACGATCAGCGCTTTGCACTGTGTGAGTTTCTGCTCGATGTAATCGGCCCAGGTCTGGCCCGGCGGAATTTCATTGTCCCAAAAGACTTCAAGACCGGCGCTCTGCAGCCCTTGCGCGACTTGCTGTGCGCGGGCGCTGTCCTCACGCGCATAAGACAGAAATACGTCGGCCATGTCCCCTCCTTGGGCGGCCTGTCCTAGCAGCTAAAGCGGGACGTTCAAACGCGGCGCGTCACTGGCCCTTGGGATTGGGGCCATATTGGTTGGGGCCGGGACGCGATGGGATCACGGCGACGACCAAGACCGCAAGAACCGCCACAGCGGCAAGAACGATGCCGCTTGGCATCGCGGCTGAGGTCGCCACCATGCCAATGGCGTAAACCCCTATCGCCGCAGCGACCAGCCAACCACTTAGTCCGACGTCGTGAAAGCGACGGCTCAGAACGCTTATCGCAGGCGCCGCCAACGCGATGCTCAGCGCGCTAGAAACAAACTGCGTATTGGGCTGACTGGTGTAGCTGTTGAAGCCGCTGACGGCGCCGTCAATGCCGTAAGCGATGAGTGACACAACGAAGGTGAACGCCACCCACCACCAATATTCCGCGCGCCGCGCGCGGCCCTTGCCGTCGACAAACAGGCGGAAGCATTTTTGCACATAGCCGATCGGCGAGAGTTGCTCGACTGCGCCGATGCTTGGCGCTGCAGTTGGCGCGTACGCCTGAGGCGCGACATAAGCCGGCGCAGCAGCGACCTGCGGCGTTGGCGCGGCCGTAACTTGTGGCGACGGCGCATCCGCACCTTTTGCTGCCGCGTACACGGCGCGACTGAAGCGCTGCCACGCCGGATCGTCAGCTTGACCGTTCCAGTTAGAGAGATCGCCCGCTTGCACTTCGCCGAAACCAAAGGGCGCAGGCGAGCCGTCGATAATCACAGGAATGAGCTTCGCCTTGTCACGGCCCATACGCGCTTCTTCGCGCACCCACTGCGACTTGGTGGAAGCGGCGCTCCAAAGCACGATCACGGTCTTGCAAACGGCGAGCTTGCCTTCGATGTAGTCGGCCCACGTCTGACCTGGCGGAATTTCGTTGTCCCAAAAGACATCGAGCCCCATCGCCTCCAGACCCGTCGCGATCTGGGTCGCGCGCGCTTCGTCCTCACGGGCGTAAGAGAGAAACACGTCCGCCATAGCTGTTCTCCGGCTCGATTCGGCCAGAGGCTACCAATCACAGGCGCCAGGCGCGAGTTAGCTCATTAGAACGCGTTGCCCGATATCTTTGCGGAATCCGAAGCGCCGGCGCCGAAATCTCCGCGGCTCGCCGAGGCTTGTGGATCCGACTCAAGCGCCGTCAGCGCCATCACTGACAACGCGACCACCATAATGACGGCGAAGAGTCCAGAAAGCAGACCGGCGCGGGTGGAGTTGTCATCTGACATATGGAGACAACCGGGAACCCGAACGATAGTTCCCGTTACGGTGTGGAGAGCGGTCCGCAGTAAACAAGACTTGTGGGCCCCGCCCACGGCCCGCTGGTCACCATCATCGCGCGCGCTGATTCAGCGAATGAAAACTGCATGTCGTGATTTGTCGTTTCGCCTTCGGAGTGACAGGCGGCGGCGACGATGTAGCCGGTCTCAGTCATCCGTAGATTGGAAAACGCGCATGACACTTCGCCTTGCGTGCTGGCGCCATCGGCGCGGAATTCCCAAGGCGGCGCGGTGCAGCCGTTTTGGGTTGTAGCCCACACGCCAACGAAGCGCGGCTGGGTCGCGCTTGGCGGCGGCAGCGCTTGAGGAAGCGGTTCAGCTGGGCCGATCTCGGCTGCTGCGTCCGGATCAGGTTCCGGCAGAGGGTCGGTGCAGGCGATCAGGCCCAGGCAGATGGACGCGGCGGCGCAGCGGGCGAGCAGATTTGAGAGATGCATCGCCCGGTAACGGGCGGCGCACTGATCCGTTCCTTAAGAGCGCTCGCAAGCTGCGGTTTGCGGCACTATGTTCCTGGTTCGTGCTAGAGTGTGCGTTTAGCGGATTCGAATCGAAACGATCTTGAACGACAGCGCCGAAAACCTGCCGATCTCGCAGCGCGCGATGGCTGTGCCGCCATATCTGGCGTCGCTCAACCCTGAGCAGCGCGCGGCGGTCGAGGCGCTCGATGGACCCGTGCTCGTGCTCGCCGGCGCGGGCACCGGCAAGACGCGCGTGTTGACAACGCGGTTGGCGCATTTGCTTTCAACTGGACGCGCCAAGCCGTGGAGCGTCCTGGCCGTCACCTTCACCAACAAAGCCTCGCGCGAGATGCGCGAACGGGTTGAGAAATTGCTCGGCCCTGGCGGCGGTGGTTTGCCCTGGCTTGGCACCTTCCACTCGATCAGCGCGCGCATGCTGCGCACACATGCTGAACTCGTCGGGCTCAAGAACAATTTCACGATCCTCGACACTGACGATCAAGTGCGACTGCTAAAGCAGATCATCGACGCCGAAGGCATTGATGAAAAGCGTTGGCCCGGCCGCCAACTCGCCAACGTCATCGACGGCTGGAAGAACCGCGCCCTGACGCCGGAGAAAGTGCCGAAGAACGAGTCGTTCTCGTTCGCGGATGGTGGCGGCGTGAAGCTCTACGCGCATTATCAGGCGCGGCTAAAAATTCTGAACGCGTGCGACTTCGGCGATCTGCTGATGCACATGATCGACATTTTCCAGCGACATACGGACGTGCTGGAAACTTATCACCGCAAAATCACGCATCTGATGGTGGACGAATACCAAGACACCAACGTCGCACAGTATTTGTGGCTGCGCCTGCTCGCGCAGCATTCCAAGAATTTGTGCGTCGTCGGTGATGACGATCAGTCGATCTATGGCTGGCGCGGCGCTGAGGTCGATAACATCTTGCGGTTCGAGCACGACTTCCCTGGCGCGGTGGTTGTGCGTCTGGAGCGCAATTATCGCTCTACGGGGCACATTCTCGCGGCCGCATCGCATCTGATTGCGAACAATCGCGGTCGCCTGGGCAAGACGCTCTTCACTGATGACGAAGAAGGTCATCGCGTCAAAGTGCGAGGCATCTGGGATGGCGAAGCCGAGGCGCGGCTGATCGCGGACGACATCGAAGCCTGGGTGCAAGGCAATCGCTCCTATGCCGATTGCGCCGTGTTGGTGCGCGCGGCATGGCAGATGCGGGCGTTTGAAGAACGCTTCTTGATGCTGCGCATTCCGTACAAGGTCATTGGCGGTCCGCGCTTCTTCGAACGTGCCGAAGTCCGCGACGTGCACGCTTATCTGCGCCTCATCCGCTCCGAGGATGATGACTTGGCGTTCGAGCGCATCGTCAATCAGCCCAAGCGCGGCATTGGCGAAGGCACCGTGCAAAAGCTGCACGCGCATGCGAGCAAGCCTGCTGTGCGGTTCGTCACCGATAACGGCCCGCTGTTCGACGAAAACACCGGCGAAATTGTCACTGAGCAACCCGAGACGCCCGGCGGCGCAACGCGCTTCCGCACGCTCATCGGCGCCGCGCGCGAGATGGTGGTGACGGACGATCTGCCGCTCAAGGCTCGCACGGCGCTACGCACCTTCTTGCTCGATCTCGATCGCTGGCGCGAACAAGCGCGCACGATGAGCCATGTCGAACTCGCCGAAATCGTGCTCGACGAAAGCGGCTACACCGAGATGCTGCGCAACGACAAATCTCCGCAAGCGCAGACACGGCTCGAGAACTTGAAAGAACTAGTCCAATCGATGGGCCAGTACGACACACTGGAAGCTTACCTCGAACACGTCGCTTTGGTGCTCGACATCGAAGCGGAGAGCGAAGCGGAAAACGTGCAGCTCTCCACGCTGCACGCCGCCAAAGGCTTGGAGTTTCCGCTGGTTTTCCTGCCGGGTTGGGAAGAAGAGGTTTTCCCCTCCAAGCGTTCGATCGACGAGAACGGCGAGAAGGGCTTGGAAGAAGAGCGCCGGCTCGCTTACGTCGGCATCACGCGCGCGCGAGAGAGCGCCCGAATTTCGTTTGCCGCCAATCGCCAGATTTACGGCCGCTGGCAGACTGTCCTGCCCTCGCGCTTCATTGATGAGCTTCCAGCAAAGAGCGTCGATGCCGTCAGCGAGACCGGTTACACGATGCAAGCGGGCGGTGTTCGCGAAGCAGCTTCACGGCTCGATTCCTTCGCGCCAGGCGCTGGCTTCAACAGCGCCTATCAATCGCCAGGCTGGCGTCGCGCGCAAGAAAACATGTCCAAAGGCGGCGGATCGCGCGCACCGATGATCGATGGCGAAGCAAGACTTGTCGCGCGCTCAGGCGATAGCGATGCCGCATATCGCAAGGGCGATCGCATCTTCCACCAGAAGTTCGGTTACGGCCGTGTCCGCCAAGTTGAAGGCAATAAGCTCACCGTCGATTTCGACAAGGCCGGTGAGAAGCGTGTGATCGATAGCTTCGTCATTCCAGCGAGCGCTGCGTAAGCACTTCCGTCGTCTAAACCGCCGCGCTAAGTTCGCTTCCGAGGGCTAAGCGCGGAGGGTGTGATGCGGAGATTTGCGTTTGTTTTAGTGGCTTTGGCCGCGATGGTCGCTGCGCCGGATGCGTGGGCGCAATACAATGCCAGTTCTTTGGCAGGCCCTGTGCGTGACGCTGTAATGACAGCGCGCGCCCGCGCAGCAGACGCCAATCGCGCCGCCGAGCGCGCACGCGATGCAGCCATGCTTGGCGACGACGCCGCAGAGCGCGCCCGTCGCGGCGAACGCGGCTACGCCATCACCAACGGCGACACGGATCGCTACATGGGCATTGCGACCGGCAACGGCTCAGGGGCGCTGGTCTTCACCGATCCCAACTTCGTAGGCGATCGTTATCGCGGCGACTTCGTCAACAACAGCTATAGTGGCTATGGCGTCTATCACTGGGGTGAGAACCCCAACAACGCGCCCGGCCAATTGCGCTTTGAGGGCCAGTTTGCCAACGACGCCGCCAGTGGCGTCGGCGTCCGCTATTATCGCAACGGCGAGACGCGCGCAGGCGAAGTGTTTGAATGGCGCACCAACGGCTACGTCGTGCAAAACTTGGCGGACGGGTCACGGTACGAAGGCCAGATGTCAGGCGGCGCCCGCAATGGCTACGGCGTCGAATGGGACGCTAATGGGCGCGTGGTGGGCGCTGGCGGTTGGCAGAACAACGAGCTTGTCACGCCGATGTAAGCTTGCAGCGGGAGCAAGGGTGACAGCGCGGGCGCGGGCGGTTATGCCCGCGCCCGCATGCTTTTGCTCACCGCCCTCGGGACACTCACCCAAATCCGCGCCGCCGCGGACGAGCTGGATCGCCACGACCCCTCACCCGCCGACGCCGTCAGCTGGTTTGAGGAAAAGCCGGGCAGATTCCGCCTCGAAGTTTATGTCCCCACCAAACAGGACGGCCACAGCGTCGAAGCCATCGTCGGCGCCGCAGCGCCAGAGCTGCATCTGAAAACCAAACGCGTAGCCGCCAAGGACTGGGTGGCGATGTCGCTCGAAGGCCTGCCGGCGGTGCGCGCTGGACGGTTCATCGTGGCAGGCGCGCATGCGCTGCTGAACGAAGGCGGCGGGCGTACGAAGGTTTGGATCGAGGCCAGCGAAGCCTTCGGCACCGGCCATCACGGCACGACTTGGGGCTGTCTGATGGCGCTCGAAGGCGTGCTGCGCAAACGCCGCGTGGAGCGTGTGCTCGATGTTGGCGCAGGCTCAGGCGTGCTGGCGATCGCGGCCGCCAAAAGTGGCGCCGAAGCGTTGGCGATCGAGATCGATGCGCGCGCAGCCGCGATTGCAGAGATCAATGCGCGGCAAAACAAAGTGGCGAGCCGCGTGCGCGTGATTGCCGGCGATGGCGCGCGTTACATTGCAGGCCAGCAGTTCGATCTCGTATTTGCGAACATTCTTATGCGGCCGCTGATCAAGCTCTCGCCGAAACTTGTGCCCGCGGTTGCGCCGGGCGGGACGCTGATCCTGTCAGGCTTGCTGCAAACCCAAGCGCCGCTAGTGCGCGAGGCCTATGCCAATCGCGGGCTGCTGCTGGAACGGCAGATCCCGAAAGAAGCTTGGATGACGCTGGTGTGGAGGAAGCCCGCTTAGCGGGTGTAGACGTTGAAGGCGTACCAGCACGGCGCGCCGCCGCAGTGTGCCATCATCACTTCCACTTCATAATTGCCAGTAACCGTAGGGCGCACGTGAAGGATCGGTACAGCGTCGCCCAATCTGTCTTGCGCAACGAGTTGGCCGCCATCGGCCCAAAGACGCAGATCGATATTGTCACAGCGCTCATCGCAGACGCCGAGAATGCGATAATCTTGTCCGGCGCGGAGCATGATGGTGTGACGGCGCACCTCCCCTGCGTTCAACCCGCCTGCAAATGGCCCAGCCGCGCGCTGGTAGCCGTTCTGACGAAGCAGGTTTTCGCCCTGCGAAAGCTTCTGCGCCAGATCGCGGGCGAAAGGGTCCGGCACCTGCGCTGCGGCGGGTCCCGCCAGCAGAGCAAGAGCGGCAATGGCCGCAAACGCCTGTCTCAACCCAGAAATCAAAGCCTACTCCACGGCCAAAAGCCGGTATTTTCGGAGGAACGCCCTTAAACCTCCCAACGGGAAGTCCTAAACTGCAAGCACTGAACCGCCCCTGAACCGGCCGCAAAGGACGCAAAGCACGTGTTCCAGACCTATGACGATCCAGGCGGCCCCGCCCTTGGCCGCAAACACCTGCCCCGCTTGAGAAAAGCGCTCAAGTCCGCGGGCCTAGACGGCTTCATCGTGCCGCACGAGGATGAGTGGCAGAACGAGTATGTCCCCGCCGCGTACGATCGCTTGGCTTGGGCGACCGGCTTCACCGGCTCGGCGGGCGCCGCTGTTGTGCTGACCGACGAAGCGGCGGTGTTCACCGACGGGCGCTACACGTTGCAGGTCCGCGCGCAGGTTGACGGCGGCCTCTTCGAGTATCGCGACTACGTCGACGGCGGTGTCCCAGCTTATCTGCGCGAGCGCGGCAAGCCGGGCATGCGCATCGGCTATGACCCAAAACTGCACAGCCCCGACAACCTCGATCGCCTGCGCGCAGCCGCTGAAGGCTCGGGCGCGGAGCTGGTCCCGCTCCACGTCAATCCGATCGACGAAATCTGGGACGACCGCCCGCCAGTCCCTGCGGCGAAGGTCGCGCCGCACGCGGAGAGCTACACGGGCGAAGCCGCCAACTCGAAGCGTCACCGTCTTGGCGACAGCTTGAAGGGTGAGAAGGCCGACGCCGTCGTCATCACCTCTCCCGCCTCCATCGCTTGGCTCTTCAACGTGCGCGGCGGCGATGTCGCGCGCACGCCGCTGCCGCTTGGCGAAGCGCTGTTGCACGCCGATGGCACCGCTGACCTTTTCCTCGCCGACGAGAAGGTTTCGCCGGAGCTCCGCCAGTGGCTGGGCAACGAAGTCGCGATCAAGCCGAGTGAAGAATTGCAGCCGACGCTCGCCTCCATGCGCGGCAAGCGCGTGCGGCTCGATCCGTCGACGGCGAGCGCGTGGTATTTCGAAGAATTGCGCAAGGCCGGCGCGGAGATCGTGCGCGGGCAAGATCCGGTCGTGCTGCCGCGTGCGTGCAAGAACGACGCTGAAGTCGAAGGCTCACGCCAAGCGCACACGCGTGACGGCGCCGCGATCTCGGCTTTCCTGCATTGGCTCGCGACCGACGCGCAGACCGGCAAGGTACAAGAGATCGAAGCGTGCCAAAAGCTGGAGAGCTTCCGTCATGAAACTGGCGCGCTGAAAGATCTGTCTTTCGACTCGATCTCTGGCGCAGGCCCGAACGGCGCAATCGTCCACTATCGCGTCACCAAGAAGACCAACCGCAAACTCGCGCGCGGTTCGCTCTTCCTGATCGATAGCGGCGGTCAATATCTCGACGGCACCACGGACATTACGCGCACCGTCGCGATCGGTCGCCCGACCAAGGAGATGAAGGATCGCTTCACCCGCGTCCTCAAAGGCCACATCGCGCTCTCGCGCGTGCGCTTCCCGAAAGGCACGACCGGTCACCAGCTCGATGCGCTCGCGCGCATGAGCTTGTGGGAAGGCGGCTTGGACTACGATCACGGCACTGGCCACGGCGTCGGCTCGTATCTCGGCGTGCACGAAGGTCCGCACCGGATCGCGAAATTCGTGAACACACAGCCGCTTGAACCCGGCATGATCGTCTCGAACGAGCCCGGCTATTACAAAACCGGCGCCTACGGCATCCGCATCGAGAACCTGCAAGTCGTGACACCCGCTGCCGACATCGACGGCGGCGAACGGCCAATGCTGGGCTTTGAGACGCTTACGCTGGCGCCGATCGCGCGTGAGCTGATCGTGAAGCAGCTGCTGACCAAGGACGAGATCACTTGGGTCAACGCCTATCACGCGCGCGTCTGGGAAAAGATCGGCCCGCAACTTGAGGGCGATGCGAAAGCTTGGCTCGAGGCGGCGACGAAGCCGCTTTAAGTCATCCCAGGACACGCGGAGTGTGATCTGGAATCCGGGGCAAACACTCAGCACGCGGCCCTGGATTCCAGATCGGCCTCCGGCCGTCTGGAATGACTCGGCATTACCCAAAATGAGTGCTTAGCTCTCCTCCGCTTTTGACGGGGGACGACATGACTGATCTCAATGATGGCGCGAGCCGGCGCGGACTGTTGAAGGGCGCCGCACTCATGGCGGCGATGACGCCTGCCATCGCAGATGCGCGCACGCCGAACCGCGCCGCGATCCAGCGCACCGTGCGCGGCATCAAGGAGCAGACGGTCGCGCAGATCCAAGACTGGGTTCGCAACCCGTCGATCGCGGCTGAGAACCTGAACATGCAGGAAGGCGCCGAATACATGCGCCGCCTCGCCGCCAATGCCGGCTTCACGCACACCGAGATCGTGCAGACGTCCGGTCATCCGGGCGTGTTTGCCACATGGGATGTCGGCGCGCCCAAGACGCTCGGCATTTATTTCATGTACGATGTGAAGCAATTCACGCCGTCGGAATGGTCGTCGCCGCCGCTGGAAGCGCGCTTGGTCGATCGCCCGCAGGGACGCGTCATCATGGGACGCGGCGCGGTGAACCAGAAAGGCCCTGAGATGTGCTTCCTCGCGGCAGTGAATGCACTGACGCTTGCGGGACGCGCGCCGCCTGTGAACCTCGTGCTTGTCGCTGAAGGCGAGGAAGAAATCGGCAGCCCGCACTTCCACGAAATAGTGCGCCGGCCCGACATCATGGCGGCGCTCCAACGCAGCCAAGGCGTTTTCATCCCAACGGGCTGGCAAGATCCAAGCACCGGCGGCGTCACTGTGAACCTTGGCGCCAAGGGCATCATTGAGTGCGAGATCGTCGCCAGCGGTGAACGCTGGGGCCGCGGCCCCGCGCGCGACATTCACTCATCGAACAAAGCCATGGTGGACTCGCCAGTTTGGCGCCTCGTTGCGGCGTTGCAGACACTGGTCACGCCGGACGGCAACACGCCTGCGATCGATGGCTGGTTCGAAAACGTTCGCCCGCTCAGCGATCGCGAACGCCAAATCATTCACCAGAACGCCGCCAATACCAGCGCCGAAGATTGGCAACGCCGCAACGGCGTGCCGCGCTTCATCGATGACCTCGATTGGCCGGCAGCACTTGAGCGCCTCGCCTCGCAGCCGACAGTCAACATCGAAGGCTTGGTCGCCGGTTACACAGGCCCCGGCGGCATGACCATCCTTCCCGGCCGTGGTACGGCGAAGCTCGACTTCCGCCTCGTGCCGAACATGACGCGCGTAGAGGCGGAAACGAAGGTGCGGGCGCACTTAGACGCGCGCGGCTTCAACGATGTCGAGCTCAATGTCACGGGCGGTTACGATCCGACCGAAACACCGGAAGACAGCCGCCTCGTGCAAGGTCAACTCGCCGTGCTGCGCGCTTCGCGTGTTGAAGCCACGCTGAACCCTCGCCTCGCCGGTTCGTGGCCAGGCTCGGTGTTCACGCAAGCGCCGGTTTCTATCCCCGCTGCACAATTCGGGCTTGGACATGGCGGCGCGCAGCACGCTCCTGATGAATATTTCGTCGTCGACAGCTCCAATCCGCGCGTGATGGGCGTCGAGGGCGCGATCATGGGCTTTGTCGATTTTCTCTACGAGATGGCGCGCTAGGAGCGGCTCATGTTCGTCGGCCACTATGCTGCGGCGATGGCCGCGAAAGCGATCGAACCGAAGGCGCCGATGTGGACGCTCGTCGCCGCGTCGCAGCTTGTCGATATCGGCTGGAGCGTTTTCATCATCGCAGGAATCGAGCGCGCCAGCGTTGATCCTTCGCTGCCCGGCTCAGCGCTTGTGCTTGAGCACATGCCGTGGACGCATTCGCTGCCGATGGCGGTTGCGTGGTCGGTTGGCGCCGCGATCTTGGTGAAGCTGCTTTTGCGATTGCCGACCTGGGCGAGCGTTGTAGTTGGCCTCGCCGTGCTTTCGCATTGGGGCGCAGATTGGCTCGTGCATCGCCCGGATCTTGAACTGTGGATCGGCGGGCCGCGCGTCGGCTTGGCGCTTTGGAATTATCCTGTGCCGGAGCAAGCGCTGGAGATTGGGCTCATCGCGATCTGTGGCGGCGCATGGATCGCGAGCCGCAAGACGCTCGGGCGTTTCGCTTGGCCGGCGATCGCGTTCATGGGCTTTCTGATCGTGCTCCAGGTCGTCGCGATGCTCTCGCCGCAACCGGCTGGACCACTACAAGCGCAAAGCGGCGTAACGATCCTGGCGATCTATCTCGTCGTCGCGGCAATTGCAGCGCTGACGGACATCCGTGGCAAGGCGGCCGCATGACCATGCAGGACTTCGCCGCGCTCGCCGAAATCGGATCAGCGATCGGGGTTTTGCTCTCGCTAATCTTCGTCGGACTGCAAATTCGACAGAACACGCAGGCTCAGCGCGTGTTGGCTGTGGAATCGCTTTCGGCCGCGATCACGGCGATCAATGTGCCCGCCATGGAATCTCCCGCTCTAGGCGCAGCGGTCTCGAAAGTGTGCGCGGATTGGTACAGCGCAAGTCGCGAGGAGCGCATCACGGCGCACTATTTCCTCTTCTCGATCTTCAAACTGCTGGAGACCGCCTGGTATCAGCAGAAATCAAACGCGCTCGATCCTGAGCACTGGGCAGGCTGGGAGAAGCTCTTGATCCTGCTCTACCATAGCCCCGGCATTCAAACCGTGTGGTGGCCAAACCGGAGAAAGGCATTCTCTCCGGCGTTCCAAGACTATCTCGCTACAACGCGAGCTTCCGATGGCGTGGTGCCGCTGAGCGTGTTGTTTGAAGCACCATCGGCACCACCAGCACTGTAGACACCGAATGTCTAACGCAGAACCCGTGCGCGCGCTCTACGCCGCCTTCGCCAAGGGCGACATGCCCGCAGCACTCGCGACGATGGCGCCGGACATCCTGTGGACCGAAGCGGAGAATTATCCCTACGCCGACCGCAATCCTTATGTCGGGCCGGAAGCAGTGCTGATGGGCGTGTTCGCACGCATCGGCGGCGATTGGGACGGCTTTACGGCGATCTCGGATGAATTGATTGACGGCGGCGACACCATCGTCTCGCTCGGCCACTACACCGGCACATCCAAAGCCACCGGCAAAACGATGCGCGCGCAGTTCGCGCATGTCTTCCGCGTCAAGGGCGGCAAGATCACGAGCTTCCAGCAATACGCAGACACACTCGGCACCGCGATCGCTCTGGGGCGCTAACTGCTGAGCGCGATCCAGGCGTCTTCGTCGATGACCTTGACGCCGAGCTTCTCGGCTTCCGCGAGTTTCGAGCCTGCGCCCGGGCCGGCGACGACCAAATTGGTCTTCGCCGAGACACTGCCCGACACTTTCGCGCCAAGCGCAATCGCGCGCGCCTTGGCCTCATCGCGCGTCATTTTCTCCAGCGTGCCGGTGAACACGATGGTGAGGCCGGCGACATTGCTCGACGTCGCCGCGCGTGGCTGATCCTTTGGCGTCACCTCTTTCAGCAACCGCTTCAGCGCATCTACGTTGTGCGGTTCGGCGAAAAAATCGACCAGATGATCGGCGGCGACCGGGCCTACGCCGTCAGTGCGCGCGAGTTCGAGATAGTCTTCGCCAGGCGCTTGCTTGGCGGCCGTCTTGATCGCTGCGATCGCCTCACCGAGTGAGCCGAACGCCGCGACGAGACCGGCCCACGCCTTCGAGGTAACGCCCTTGATCTTCGGCGGCTCGCCGTCCTCGAAGAGATCGCCTTTTGGCGCCCGGAGTTCGCTTGCCGCCGCGAGCAAAGCCGCGAGCCCGCCGCCGCCTACGCCGCTTACGCGCTCTAGCGCTTCATACGCCTCGCCCGGCTGCGCTTTCACCGCAGCCTTCATCGCATCCTCAAACGCTTTCCAGCTTTCGAAGCGGCGTGCAATCACGCCAGCCGTGGTTTCACCGATGTCGCGAATGCCGAGGCCGAAGAGGAAGCGCGCCAACTCCGGTTCGCGGCGCGCATCGATGGAGGCGAGTAGATTGGTGACGCTCTTTTCACCGTAACCTTCGCGCGTGGTGAGTTCGTCGCGATGGTCGTGGAGGCGAAAGATGTCGGCCGGCTCTTTGACCCAACCCAATCCGTAAAACTCTTCGATCTGTTTTGAGCCCAGGCCTTCAATGTCCATCGCGCGCCGCGCGACGAAGTGGTTGAGCCGCTCGACCGCTTGCGCGGGACAGCTCAGGCCACCCGTGCAGCGTGCGATGACGCCCTCTTCGCCTGGCTCCAGTTCGCGCGCAACGTGACTGCCGCATACCGGGCACGTTTCTGGAAACTGGTATTTGCGGGCGCCCTTGGCGCGCTTCTCCAACAACACATCGACAATCTGCGGGATCACATCGCCCGCGCGCTGCACGACGACTGTATCGCCAACGCGCAAATCCTTGCCGCCCCTGATCGGCGCACCATCAGCGCCGACGCCACGGATGTAGTCGGCATTGTGTAAAGTCACGTTGGTGACTGTGACGCCGCCGACGAAGACCGGTTTCAGGCGCCCGACGGGCGTTAGCGCGCCAGTGCGGCCGACTTGGATATCGATGCCGTCGAGCGTTGTGGTCTGTTGTTCGGCGGCGAACTTGTGCGCGATCGCCCAACGTGGGCTGCGTGACACGAAGCCTAGCCGTTGCTGCAGCGCGAGGTCATCGACTTTGTAGACGACGCCGTCGATCTCGTAAGCGAGCTTTTGACGGCCTGCGAGAATGCTCTCATAGATGGCAAGCAGTTCTTCGGCATTCTTGGCGCGTTTTATCCCAGCGAGCGGAAAGCCAAGCTGCTCCAAACATTGCACGCTATCGTATTGCGTCGATGCCAGCGGCTCACTCAATTCGCCCCAGCCGTGCGCAAAGAAGCGCAGCGGCCGCGTCGCGGTGATCTTCGCGTCGAGCTGACGCAAAGCGCCGGCAGCGGAGTTGCGCGGATTGACGTAAGCCTGCTTGCCCTCTGCTTCGAGACCGGCGTTCATCTTCGCGAACGCGGCTTTCTCCATGTAAACTTCACCGCGCACCTCCAACACGCGCGGCGCGCCTTTGATCGCGTGCGGGATGTCCTTCAGCGTACGCAGATTGGCGGTGACGTCTTCGCCTTCGCGGCCATCGCCGCGCGTGGCGCCTTGCACGAACACACCGTTCTCGTAGCGCAGTGATGCCGAGATGCCGTCAATCTTGGGCTCGGCGGTGATGACCGGCGCCTTATCGAGATTGAGAAAACGCCGCACGCGAACGACAAAGCTTCGCGCCTCATCTGCATCGAAGGCATTGTCGAGCGACAGCATCGCCACGGCGTGGCGTACCTTGCCGAATTTTTCCGCCGGCGCCGCGCCCACGCGCGCCGATGGACTGTCCTCGCGCACGAGATCGGGAAAGCGCGCTTCGATCGCGGCGTTGCGTTTGCGCAGCGCGTCGTACTCGGCGTCCGTCAGTTCGGGCGCGGCTTTGTTGTAATAGAGCTGGTCGTGACGCGCCATTTCAGCGGCGAGCCGTTCAAGCTCGGCCGCCGCATCTTTCGCTGTCAGCTTATCGACGGGTTTATCCGCCACGCGCCCCTCCGGGGCTTTAGAACACCGCGCCGAAGGTGCGACCGAGCCAGCCGCGACGGCGCGCTTCGTCCTCAGCCACGGGCGCGACGCCTGCTTCGGTCATCAACGCGTAAGAACGCTGGTACCATTCGTTGCCCGGATAGTTGTGCCCAAGAACCGCAGCCATGCGCTGCGCTTCTTCGATCATGCCGACCGAGAGATACGATTCGACCAAGCGATGCAGCGCTTCCGGCGTGTGCGACGAACGCTGAAAGTTGTCGTTCTCGATGACGACGCGGAAACGGTTGATCGCCGCCAAATGCTGATCCCGCTCGAGATAGAAACGGCCGACTTCCATCTCTTTGCCGGCGAGCTGGTCATAAACCATATCGAGCTTAAGACGCGCATCGCGCGCGTAGGCGCTGTCGGGATAGCGGCGCACGACATCGTTCAACGCAGCGAGCGCGCGTTCGGTGGTGCCTTGGTCGCGGCCGACATCGAGGATGCGCTCGAAATGGCAAATCGCGATCAGATAGTAGGCGTATGGCGCGCTTTCGTTGCCGGGATGCAGAGCGACGAAACGCTGTGCGTCTTCGATGGAGGCGTCGTAGTCGCGCGCTTGGTAGTGCGCATACGCTTCCATAAGCATGGCGCGGCGCGCCCACGACGAGTACGGGTGCTGGCGCTCGACCTCTTCGAAATAGAGCAGAGCGTAGGCCCAGTTGCGCCGATCCAATTGGTCGGCGCCGCGCGTGTAGAGCCGCGCGACCGGCTCATCGACGAATTGTACGTTCTCGCGCTCTTCACGGCCCCCGAGGGTGCCGCAAGCGCCAAGACCGCCAGCGAGAACGGCCAAAGCAAGGGCCCGCGTGATATTCATTTGTCGCAAATTCATCCCCTGGCCTCTTCTCGCTCAGGACCAAAAAGGCATGCCGAAGCATCCCGCCGCCACCGCTGATACAGGAAGGCGTGCGCGGCGCAAAGCGCCAGCAACTGTCATCCGATTGGGGAAAATCAGCCGGCTGCCGCAACGAGTGCGGGAGCAGCTTCCCGGCCAGTCTCGGCGGCCTCGCCGTGCTCCCAACACCAGGCTTCCGGCGTATCCAGCAGCGCCCGCACCAAGCGCGCATTGAGCGCGTGTCCGGGTTGATCCGCCACAAAGCGGCCATAAATCGGCGCGCCGACGAGGCTCAAGTCACCAACGGCGTCCAGAAGCTTATGGCGGACAAACTCGTCGTCGAAACGCAACCCTTCCGGGTTCGCAATGCGACCAGCGTCCACAACGACGGTGTTGTCCATCGAAGCGCCACGACCGAGGCCGGCGGCGCGCATCGCATCGACATCCGACATGAAGCCGAAAGTACGCGCGTCAGCGATGTCGCTGAGGAAGGTATCGGCCGTCAGCTCAATGCGGCGGCGTTGCACGCCAATGGCCGGATCGGCGAAACGGATGGTGACGTCGAGATCCAAGCCTTCAAACGTGCCGGCAGGCAGCAAAGCAGCGCTTTTCGCGCCCATACGCACTTCGATTGGCTCAAGGATGCGGATCACGCGCTGCGGACGGTTCTGCTGGTGCAGCCCGGCGTTCAGCAGCACTTGAACGAATGGCGCGGACGAACCGTCGAGGATCGGCAGTTCAGCGCCGTCCAGCTCGACAATCAGATTGTCTATGCCCAAGCCGGCACAGGCCGACATCAGGTGCTCAACCGTCGCGATCGAGACGCCAGCCTTGTTGGTCAGCGTCGTGCAATTGCGGGTGTCGGTGACGGAGTCGGCGTGAGCGCGAATAGCGTTATCCACACCCCGGACATCCGAACGGATGAAAACGATGCCGGTATCCATCGGCGCCGGCGACAAAACCATGCGCACATGCGCGCCAGAATGGACGCCAATACCCGCACACACGGCCGGGCCTGCTATAGTTTGCTGACGACGCACCAGAACCACCTGTTGTCCCCCCGCCAAGGGTAGTCGGGTCCCCCGACCCAGGTTCCAGATATCGCGCCTGCTCTGTAACCGACAACACACGTTGCGTTACGGTTTGTGACTGTTAATGACTTGACCGTAAGGCCTTGAAAAGTGGCGGAAGAACATAAACAGCAAGCGGGGGTAGCGGCGCTTTTGGAGACCGCCCGCGCGGGCGGTCCGAACGCGCTCCTAGCTGCCAAACGCGCCGCCATCCTGGCCGAGCGTAGCGATCCCGGCTTGGCGCGGCAGGCTCTGGCGCTGGTCAGCAAGCTCGAACCACTCGATCCGACCCCTCGTTTAGCGCTGGCGCGGCTCTCGGCGGAACAAGGCGATATCGCCACCGCGCAGGCGGAAGCCACATCAGTCCTGAACGAAGCCATCGACAAAGCCGCTCGGGCGCGCGCCGCCTTCATGCTCGGCGAAATCGCCCGCATGCAGGGCGATTGGGAAACCGCACGCGGGCATTTCGAGACAACACTCAAAATCGAAGACGCCCTACTCGCCGCCGACCGCAGCAATGTCACTGCCGCGCGTTGGTATGCACGCACGCGCGGACGATTGGCTGAACTCGACGCTGGAGAGCTCAACTTCGATCGCGCCCGCGCTGGCGCGGAAGGCGCGCTCGCTCTGTTGCGCGGTTGCGCCGCGCAGATTGGCGAAACACCAATGCTCGCCGCCGACATCGCCGACGCCGAACTGCGCTTGGGCGCTATCGAACTCGACACCACCGATGAGCCCGGCGCGGCGCGGCGGCGCTTCAAGGAAGCGATCGGCCGCTACGAAGCGCTCGCCATCACCGAACCGGACGAGCCGCACTGGCGCGCTGTTCTTAGTGATGCGTGGGCGCTGGCGGCGGAAGCGGATTACGTACGCGGCGCTCACGATGACGCGCGGGCCGCAATGGACAAAGCGCTGCAAGCACGCCTCAGACTGGCGGCGAAGTACGCCGACGAAGCGTGGTCACTCGCCGGGACTTGGCGTTTGCGCGCGACATTGCGTGCGGCATTGGGCGACAATGACGTCGCGGCGGAGTCGCTCGTTCACGCGCGTGCACTGGCCGAGACGCTTGCGTTGCGATCAGGCGGCGCTGAAGCGCCGGAGCGCTTTCTGCAGAGCACATTGCTCGATCAAGCCGACCACGCGTTGCGTCGTGGCGACCTCAACCAAGCTCGTGAAGCCGCTGATGCAGCGCGCGTACGCGCCGAGGCGTTGGCGGACGCTCACAAGTCGGCGCTTTGGTTCAGCGAAGCATCAGCCGCATGGGATCGCTTGGGCGAGACCGCGCGAGCGGCGCAAGCGAGCGGCCACGCGCAGGATGCGTTCGCACGCGCCGTCGAATTCCGCCGCCTCGCTCACGATTGCGACCGCACCGATCACGCTCACGCTCGCGGGCTCGCTGCTTCACTGATCAAGCACGGCGAACTCGCGCTCGACACTGGCGCATCGCAAAGCGCTCGCGCCGCGTTTCACGAAAGCGCGTCTATTCGCTTGCAATTGCTCGACGCGGCGCCAGACAGCCGCCGCGCGCTTTACGGCTTGGCTTCGGCGCTGGAGCGACTCGGACTGGCGGCGCTCGCCTGCGGTGACCGCGCGGCCGCGCGTGGCGCTTGGGAAGAACAACTTCTCGTGGCTGAGCGCATTTTCCCAGACGATGACGCACCCGAGGGCCTACGTTTCCGGGCTATCGTTCACGCTCATCTCGCCGGCGCCAGCGGCGCCGACGCCGAGGATCATCGCCTCGAAGCGCTGTCGCTGTTCGACATCCTCTCCAACGCCGGCATGATGACCGAACGCGAAGCGACGCTACGCAAGAAGCTCTGGGGCGCGTGAAGCTTGCTGCGCCGCCGCTCGCTGTTAGGTTGCCGACCATAACTGGGAGGACAATCCAATGCGCGCACTGATCATTGCATTCGCGTTGGCGGCCTGCGGCACCCCCACCGCTTCACCACCCACCCCGTCTAACGCATGCGCTTATGACAGCGACGCCATGCTCGCGCTTGATGAGCGCACTTTTGATCGCACGGATGGCGCCGGCTGGCGCGCAGTGGCCGACATAGAGGGTTGCGAAGCCTCCGCGGCTGATTTGATTGCGCGGTACCGTGCCGCGCATCCCGATGCAGATGATGCGACTGGCCTTCTGCACCATGAAGCGCAAATGCGCGCGGCGAGTGGGCAAACTGAAGCGGCGATCGCGCTCATCGAACAAACACGCGCGCTGGAGACGGCGCCGGAGATGATCGCTTATCGCGACGCAGAGCTGGCCTTTCTGCGCAATGATCGCGAAGCGTTGCTGGCGGCGCGAGCGCGATTAGTGAGTGTTCCTGCCCCCGAGAATTTCATTGCGGCAGTCGCCACGTTCCGTGAACGCTACCCTAGCGCCGCATCGCCAACGTGGCCCCTCAATCTTGAGGTCGTTGACGGCTTCGTCGCATGTTTCGGACGCCCCTATCGCGAGGCATACATCGCGCCCTGCCGCGGCAGCGCGGTGTCCGATTAGCGCGGGTTCATCTGCCTGCGAAGGAAGGCCGGGATTTCCAACTCTTCGTCGAGCGCGGGATCACGCGGATCGTCAGCGCGCGGCGCTGGCGACGGCGCAGGCGTATCGTCGACGTGGAAGTCGCTGAGCTGCGGCTCTTCCTCGCGCGGCTCAGGCTTCTTCCAACCGAACAGACTGAAACCACCGCCACGCTGTTCGCGGCGCTCGGGCTCAATGTCGTTGGCGAAGCTTGGACGCGGCTCTTCGTAAGCAGGCGTGCGCACAGGCTGCGGCGCAGGCTCACGCGGCGGCTCAGGGCGCACCGCCGGCGGCGCCTGCACGGCCGGGCGGCGCATCACTGGCGCTTCGGCGGCGCGGCGCGCAGGCTCAACGACAGTTTGCTGCGTGACGATGGCTTCGTCATCGATGCCGGTGGCGACAACAGAAACCCGGATTTTGCCTTCGAGTTGTTCGTCGAAGGTCGAACCCAAGATGATGTTAGCGTTCGGATCGACCTCGGCGCGGATCTCATTAGCCGCCTGGTCAACTTCGTACAGCGTCATGTCGAAGCCGCCGGTGATGTTGATCAACACACCCTTGGCGCCGCGCATCGAGATGATGTCGAGCAGTGGATTGGCCATGGCGCCATGCGCTGCATCGAGCGCGCGGTTCGGGCCGCCGGCTTCGCCTGTGCCCATCATCGCCGTGCCCATCTCGGCCATCACGGTGCGAACGTCGGCGAAGTCGAGATTGATGAGGCCGGGCATCACCATCAGATCGGTGACCCCGCGCACGCCGGAATAGAGCACCTGATCCGCCAGCTGGAACGCTTCGGCGAACGTCGTGCGCTCATTGGCGACGCGGAAGAGGTTTTGGTTCGGAATGACGATCAGCGTGTCGACGTGCTTGCGCAGCTCTTGCACGCCGGTCTCGGCGAGTTGCATGCGGCGCTGGCCTTCGAAGTGGAAGGGCTTCGTCACGACAGCGATGGTGAGGATGCCACGCTCACGCGCCGTGCGCGCGATGACAGGAGCCGCACCCGTGCCGGTGCCGCCGCCCATACCGGCGGCGACGAACACCATGTGCGCGCCTTCGAGAAACTCGATGATCTCCGGCTGGCTCTCTTGCGCCGCCGCTTGACCGACTTCCGGACGCGCGCCAGCGCCGAGGCCCTCAGTGATCGCATGGCCGAGTTGGAGGCGATTGGGCGTTCGCGCGCGGGTCAGCGCTTGCGCGTCGGTGTTAGCGACAACGAAGTCGACGCCCTGCAGGCCCGCGTCGATCATGTTGTTGACGGCGTTGCCGCCGGCGCCGCCGACGCCGAACACCACAATGCGTGGCTTCAGGTCATGCATGGACGGCGCACTGTACTGACTCATTTCCCGCTCCGGAGCTCAATCGCGTGTCACGATTCGCTCATGCCCGCACTCAGCCCCGACCTTGGTGTGCAGGGCTTCGTTTAAGCTTTCGTTAATAGTTCGAAACGGACGCGGCGCTTTTACGGCATCGACACGGCTAAAGGCAGCGCGGAACAGGCATTTTGGCTCTTGCGCGGGTGTCGGAGCTAGCCCCGCCCCGCGCCGCCGCTTGGCCGCAATTCGCGCATTGAGCGTGCGACAAAGGGATACGCCAATTGCGCAGCCCACTTTGCCGAACGCAGGACCGAGCGACGCGAGGATTAGGGAACGACGGCGCGAACGCCAGGCGGCGTGCCGGTCTACAATTGCGCGCAAATGGTTGCGCTCAAAGAGACCGGCCGGCCGTTTACGGTGTTCGACGTTTAGGCGCCGAATGGGCTGAGTGGCGTGTAGCCAGGAACCATCAGCATCAGCGTGCCAACGATCGTGCCCAACACGAGCTGCACGACGATCGCAATTACGATGACGACAAGCAAATAAACTATGCGCTTGTCTTCCGGCGTTCCCATCAAGCGCGGCATGCCGATGAAGATCAGTGCAAACGAATAGAGCCCCACCAGCGCCAACATCGCGAGCGGCGGGAAGAGAGCAAACACGCCAGCGAGAAAGAATGCGGTCGAGCCATAAGCGGCGAGCTTATGCGCCTGCCCCATGTCCGCACGTGAGCCGAAGCTCGATGCCAACGCGTTCAAGATGAACGCGAGAACGAAGACCGAGCACGTCGCAAATGCAGTTTGCAGAATGGCGTTTACTAGGCCAGGCACGATGCCCATGCGCCAGCCGGCAATGCCAATCAGCGTCATGCCGAGGAAACCGCAGAGCGCCGAGAACGCGGCGAGCGGCAGCACGTAGCCAACGTAAATCTTCTGCACATCCGCAGGCTCACCCGCGATGCGGTCCCACTCCGCTTGCGGTGTGAGAAGAATGTTCTTAGCGCGATCAATAAGGCCTGCACTGCCAGCATTGGTCGGATCGATTGTCATGGCGCTCTCCCCTGCGACTCGGGCGGGATGCTAGGCGCGCAAATGTTAACGCCCTAGTGAAAACGCGCCGCTCAGGTCGTTACGCAACTTGCGAGCGAGAACAAAACGATGCCAGCGACCATCGTGGCGATCGTTACAGTTGCGGCATAAGCCACCGCGCGATCCTGTGGCGCCTTCATCAAGATCGGCAGGCCACGGAACATCAGGAACACCATCGCCGCGAGCGCGAAGAGCGACAACCACCAGAGCGGCGGCCACAAACCGAACACACCCGAGAGAAACGCCGGCGTCAGCGAGTATGCAGCGATCTTCTGCGCGCTGAGATCATCTTTATCGGCATCAAAGTTTTCTGCGACGGCGCTGATCAGCACGCCGAGGAAAAAGACGAGCGCGATGCTGACAAGCCACGTGATCACAGCGCGGATCAACGCAGAGCCTGGATCGACTTGCAGCATACTGTTGAAGAGCGTCGAGCCGATCAGATCGCAGATGGGCGGGATTGCCGCGAGCGGCGCAACATACCCGATCAGAATGGCCGGCACCGACGTCTGCTCAGCTCTGATCTGCTCCCATTCCTTGCCAGGCTCGCGCAGCAAGCCCCAAGCGCGGGAGAGAATGAACTCGCTTCTGTGCAACGCTTCGCCGGCGCGACGGCGCGCGTCTTCGACGGAAAAGCGGGGGCCGGCGCCGCGCGGTTCGTTTTCGTTGTCGGCCGTCATGTTGAACTCCGGGCAGTAGGCAATAGGCAGTAGGCAGTAGAGTCAACGCCTCGCAGGCAAAAGGCGAACTCGCACACTATTGCCTATTGCCTACTGCCCACTGCCTATCGCCTATCACGCCTTGAACGGGTCGCGCATTAGGATGACGTCGTCCCGCTCAGGGCTGGTCGAGACGATCGCCGCCGGGCAACCGATTAGTTCTTCAATGCGGCGCACATATTTGATCGCGTTCGCGGGCAGATCCTTGGATGAGCGCACACCGCGCGTCGCGGACTTCCAGCCATCAAGCGTTTCATACACAGGCTCGACCGCCTGCTGCTCTTTGAGGCTCGCAGGCAAATAATCGATGATTTTGCCGCCGAGTTTATAGCCGGTGCAAATTCTGATCTCGTCGAAGCCATCGAGCACGTCGAGCTTGGTCAGCGCGATGCCGTCAATGCCGGAGAGCGCGATCGATTGCTTCACCAACACGGAGTCGAACCAGCCGCAGCGGCGCGCGCGGCCTGTATTGGTGCCGAACTCGTGGCCGATTTCGCCGAGCCTTTGGCCGTTGGCGTCGTTGAGCTCCGTCGGGAACGGCCCGGCGCCGACGCGCGTGGTGTAGGCCTTCACCAAGCCAAGCACGTAGCTGATCTTGCGCGGACCAACGCCAGAGCCGGCAGAGGCTTGGCCTGCGGCGACGTTGGATGACGTGACGAACGGATAGGTGCCGTGATCAACATCAAGCAACATGCCTTGCGCGCCTTCGAACAGCACGCGCTTGCTATCCTCGAACGCGGCATTGAGCACGCGCCAGGCCGGCTGCGCATAGGGCAACACTTTCGGTGCGATCTCGGCCAGCTCTTTCTTTAAGGCGGCAACATCGATCTCCGGCAGATCGAGACCTTTGCGCAGCGCATTGTGGTGCGCGGTCAAGCGCTCGATCTTCCAAGCGATGGCTTCTGGGTCGGTGAGGTCAGCGACTCGGATAGCACGACGTCCAACCTTGTCTTCGTAAGCCGGGCCAATGCCGCGCTTTGTCGTTCCGATAGATGCGGCGCCCGCCTGCGCCTCGCGCGCGGCGTCGAGATCGCGATGGAATGGTAGGATGAGGCAAGCTTGATCTGACAGCACGAGCTTGTCGGCCGATATCTTCACGCCTTGCGCAGTGATCTTTTCGATCTCACCCACAAGCGCCCAAGGATCAACGACGACGCCATTGCCGATGATGGAAAGTTTGCCTTGAACGACACCCGACGGCAGCAGCGCCAGCTTGTAAGTAACATTGCCGACGACCAGCGTGTGACCAGCATTGTGGCCACCCTGAAAGCGCACCACGACATCGGCGCGGTTGCACAGCCAATCGACGATCTTGCCTTTGCCTTCGTCGCCCCATTGGGCGCCGACGACGACTACGCCTGCCATAAGCCACGCACTCCTAAATCCAGGCGCTGCGTGTCGCCTTCTGGGCCGTGCGTCAAGTCAAAGGCGGCGGAGAATCAGTGGTCGCCTCTGAGCAGCCTTGTTGGCGCCGCCTCGCCGCTACGGGTCCAAGGATCGGGGTTGAAAATGGCGGGCGGCGCAGCGTCCCTGATGAAGCGCTTGCCCGCCGCCTGGCCCAACTCCTTCAGAAGCTCCAAATTGTCGGGCTTGGAATTGGTGATCTCGTTGAGGCCGTCGACCTCGCGGCCGGAGAGCGTGCGATTGATCAGCTTGCTCGGCGATTCCGGCAGCACTTGGCCAGTGTGATCTTTCTCTTCCTCAAGCCGAACGTCGACACGTTGATAGTGCAGCAGAGGCAGTAGCGGTGCATTCGGCTCGCCGCTTACGGGGATCGAGAGATAGGAGCGGTTGTCTTGGTAGCGCTTCTCGGAATTGATGAACCAACGCATGTCTGCGCGCGCGAGCCCTTGCATGTAGGCGACCTGCTGCAGAGAGACATCATTGATCATGCCGCGCAGCGCGTTGACGGTTTGCTTGATGAAGAGGCCTTCGACGAAGCGACCCATCATGCTTTTGGCGCGATCGACGGAGCGTATCCAACCTGTGCCGACTGAGAGCATGTAGAGATTGTCGGCGCCGAGATCCCAGTTAAAGCCGTATGCAGGATCACGCACCATGGCGAGCAATTCGAGCGCCGGATTGTTCAAACCAGCAACGCCGCCATCGACGAAGTGACCATCTAGCGCTTTCTTTTTGCCGGCCGTGTGCTCGATCTTCATTTTCACGCCGCGAAAAAAATGCGGCGCGGCGGCACTGGCCTGTACGATGCTGCGCAACTCGTACGACCGATTGGGCGCCCAGGTGTCATTAGGATTGAGATTGTCGTAATAGCACCACCCCGGATTGTTCACCATCATCCAAGCGCTGCCGCGATCCATTCGCTTAGCGAAGATCGCAAGACCGGTTTCGAGATCAGGCGATTCCAGATCGCGCTTCTCGAAGTTCTCTAAAAACGCCTTCGCCAAAGGCTTGTTCTGAAAGCGCGGCGACAAAAAGCCCGCGCCCGATGCTTTGCCGAAAATCTCCGGCACAATGAGTTCGTACGCGGCCCACACACGCGACACGCTCCATCCGAGCGCAAGTCCGGTGGCGATAATGGAGCCGGTTGATGTACCGCCGATCAGATCGAAATATTGGCTCAAAGTGTATTTGTCGTCGCCGCTACGGCGGCGCAGTTCGAACTCCAGCTGCTGCAAGACTTCGATAGTGAGGAAGCCGCGAACACCACCACCGTCGAGCGCCAAAATGCGGCGCTTGCGGCCCGGTTCAGACAGATATTTTCCCAGCCGACGCGTCATTTTTGGCTCTCCCCTGGCGTCCCACACCGGGTGAACTTAGCCGGATTAGACCAGTCGCGTCACTGGCCGAATTGGTAGCCGAAACGGACGCCCAATTCGTCCAGGCCCTGATTGCGGCCCGAAGCGAGGATTTGCCCGTGACTGAGATGTTCGAAGAACAGCTGTGCTTCCCACGGACCGTCAAAGTCGTAGGTCAACCCAAGCGAGGTGCGGAAAAGCAAATCCGATCCCAGAAGCACATTTTCTTCGGAAAATGCCGCCGCCTCGGGCGTGCCGTTCGCAAACGGATTATCGGTGGCGCCCGTATGCGCAACAATTCCCAAGCCTGGCTCTAACGCCCAATTGCCCGCGAAATTCCAGCGCCATTCGAGACCGGCGCCGCCGAAGCTCGTGTCACCGACGGTGTTGATTGAAGCCATCAGATAAGGTTGCGGCGCGCCGGCCCAAGCGAGAAATCCCGGAGAGTCAAACGAGACTTGAAACTCGACGTTGGGCCCGCCTTCTTTGTCGGCGTTATCGCAATTGGTAACGCAGATGTTGTGATCCATCACGCCGACATGAATTTCGTCGATGCCTGCATACGCAGCGGGCGCCGCCGATACCGCGCCGACAAACGCCAAAAATCCCGCTGCTTCAGTTCGCATCGTCGCTCCCGATCTCACCGTCACACTAGGTCGCGCAGTGCCCGCGGCAAACGCGCCACCGCTCTACAAATCCGCAGCCTCGGAACTCGCGGCCGCTAGTTGGCGACGTCCGGATCGAAACGGTACGAGAAGCGGAGGCCGACATAGTCGAGGCCTTGATTACGCCCGCTGTCGAGAATTTGCCCGTGGCTCATGTGCTCCCAGTAAAGCTGCATTGCGGCGCGATCGCCGAACTCGCGCTCTAGAGCGAACGTCGTGCGGAAAAGATCGCGCGAGCCAAGCAGCTGATTGTCTTCTTCGAACGCGTTGCCTTGAGGCGAATTGTCCGGAAACGGATTGTCGATCTCGCCATCGTGGACGATGTAGCCAAAACCCGGCTCGAAGGCCCAGCCATCCGCGAACTCCCAACGCCAAAGCAGGCCGACGCCGCCAAAATTCACGCCATCATCTTCGGTGGCCACTGAAACCATCGCGTAAGGGCGCGGCGATCCGATGAGGTTTAGAAAATCCGGTGAACTCGAAACCAATTCGATCTCAACATTCACGCCTTCATGCTTGCCTTCAACGATATCGCCATGATCGGAACGAATGTTGCCGACTGCGCCAACGCGCACTTCATCGATATCGGCGTAGGCAGGCGCGGCGAGACCCATCACCGCAACCAGCAGCGTCGAGCCGAATAGCTTCAGTTTCATACGGAGGTCCCCTCATACGGCTTCGCCGCGCACAAGGAACGCCGCTATCTTGCTCCAGTTCCCTAGAACTGAAGCAGCTTGCCGTACCGTACATGCGGGAGCGCTTTTAGCCTCTGCATCACGCTGTCGGCGGGCTTGTCATCGATGCCCACCAGTGCGATCGCCTCTCCACCAGCGCCCTCGCGGCCAAGGTGAAACGTCGCGATGTTTACCTGCGCATCGCCCAACAACGTACCGAGTGCACCGATGAAACCCGGCGTGTCGGAATTGTTAATGTAGAGCGAGACAGGATGGAACGGCGCCTCAAGCGCCATGCCTTTCACCTCGACGATACGCGGCTTGCCGCCAATCACCGCGCCCGCCAGCGTTCGCCAACCACCGCCGGTTTTGACCTTGATGCGAATGAGGCTATCATAAGTGGGCGACGTATCGCGCGTGCTTTCCGTCAACACAGCGCCCCGCTCTTTCAGCAGAGCCGGCGCGGACACAACGTTCACATCCTGCAAGAGCGGACGCAGCAAGCCTGCAAGCGCAGCAGCCGTCAGCGGTTTCATGTTGAGTTTGGCGACGTCGCCTTCATATTCGATCTCAACCTCATCGAGACCTTCATCGACGATCTGGCCCGCGAACGCGCCGAGCTTCTCTGCTAAAGCCGCAAACGGCTTCAGACGCGGCGCTTCTTCAGCTGTGATCGACGGCATGTTGAGCGCGTTGGTGACAGCGCCGGTGAGCAGATAATCGCTCATCTGTTCGGCGACCTGCAGCGCGACATTCTCCTGCGCTTCATTGGTCGAAGCGCCGAGGTGCGGCGTCGCGATGAAGTTCGGCGCGCCAAAGAGAACGTTCTCTTTTGCTGGCTCGATCGTGAACACATCGAACGCCGCGGCGGCGACGTGTTCGGTTTCAAGCGCCTCGCGCAGCGCCGCTTCATCGACCAGTCCGCCACGCGCAGCGTTGACGATGATCACGCCCCTCTTGGTCTTGGCCAGGTTCTCGCGCGACAGCACGTTTTTGGTCTTTTCCGTCAGCGGCACGTGCAGAGTGATGACATCAGCGCGCGCCAGCAATTCCTCCAGCTCGACCTTCTCAACACCGATCTGCAACGCGCGCTCGGCGCTCAAGAACGGATCATACGCGACGACCTTCATCTTCAGCCCAAGCGCGCGATCGGCAACGATGCCACCGATGTTGCCGCAACCGATAAGGCCGAGCGTCTTGGCGTAAAGCTCGCGGCCCATGAACCGGTTCTTCTCCCACTTGCCGGCCTGCGTGGAGAGGTTCGCCTCCGGCACTTGCCGCGCAGCGGCGAACATGAGAGCGATGGCGTGTTCGGCAGTGGTGATCGAATTGCCGAACGGCGTGTTCATCACCACGACGCCTTTAGCGGTAGCGGCGGGGATGTCGATATTGTCGACACCGATGCCGGCCCGGCCAATGACTTGCAGGTTCTTCGCCGCGGCGATCACATCGGCGGTGGCTTTGGTGTTCGAGCGCACGGCAAGGCCGTCATACTGATCAATGATCGCGATCAGCTCGTCTTTCTTGAGCCCCGGTTTGAAATCCACATCGACGCCGCGCGCCTTGAAAATATCAATCGCGGCTTGGCTGAGTTCGTCGCTGATAAGAACTTTAGGCATTTGAGTTTTCTTTCTGAAGGTAACTCGTCATTCCCGCGTCAGCGAAGCTGAGAACCCGGAACCCAGGGGCAAAGGATACAGTGACGGCCCCTGGGTTCCGGATCGCGCTTCGCGCGTCCGGAATGACGGAGGGGGTTAAGCTGCTTGGCTCGCGAGCTCGGCGGCGAGCGTTTCGAACGCCCAATCGAGCCACGGGGTTAGCGCAGCGACATCCGACGCATCGACCGTCCCGCCGCACCAAATCCGCAAGCCTGGCGGCGCCGAGCGATAGGAGCCGGCATCAAACGCGACGCCCTCTTTCTCAAGCAGCGCGTTGAGTTTCTTCGCGAACTCCGCCTGCGCATCGACGCTCAGCGCGGTGACGCGCGAATCGACGACCTTGATGCAGACGCTGGTGTTCGAGCGCGTCGCGGGGTCGGCAGCGAGAAAATCGACCCAAGCTGTTTTCGCCGCCCAATCAGCCAACACCTTCGTGTTGGCGTCAGCGCGCGCTTGCAATGCGGAGAGCCCGCCGATCGACTCCGCCCACTTCAACGCGTCGATATAATCTTCCGTCGCCAGTAACGAGGGCGTGTTGATGGTCGAACCCTCGAAGATTTCGAGGTCGACTTTGCCCTTCTTGGTGAGGCGGAAAATTTTCGGGATCGGCCGATCAGGCGTGTAGCTCTCCAAGCGCGCAATGGCGCGTGGGCTAAGGATCAACATGCCGTGCGCGCCCTCGCCGCCAAGCACCTTCTGCCAGGAGAACGTCGTCACATCGCACTTCGACCAATCGATCGGCTGCGCGAACACCGCGCTGGTCGCATCGTTGATGGTGATGCCTTCGCGATCTGCGGCGATCCAATCAAAGTTTGGCACTCGCACACCGGAGGTCGTGCCGTTCTGGGTGAAGATGATGTCCGCGCGTTTACGCGCGGCGCTGAGATCGGGGATCGCGCCGTACGCAGCAGTGTGAGCCTTCGCATCGAGCTTCAGCTGCTTGGCGTCCGTGACCCACTCTTCGCCGAAACTCTCCCAGGCGAAAATGTCGACTGGGCGGGCGCCGAGCATCGACCACATCGCCATCTCGACTGCGCCGGTGTCCGAGGCCGGTACGATAGCGATCCTGTGCGTATCGGGCACGCCGAGCATAGCTCGCGTACGGTCGATCGCTTCTTTGAGTTTGGCTTTGCCCGGTTTGGCGCGATGCGAGCGGCCGAGCGTCGCGTCTTTCAACGCATCGGTCGTCCAGCCAGGGCGTTTTTTGGTCGGGCCCGACGAAAATCGGGGATCAGCCGGGCGCACGCCGGGCTTTGCGGTATTTGTCATCAACGTATCTCCCATCCTCACAGATGAGCGCCCGCCGTTGGGAGCGGGTGGCCCAATGACGCTGGTGCGCGCGTTCGGGGGAGAAAGCAATGGCGCGCTTCAGATGAGACGGATTAGACTCTGAGGAGCTTGGGGGCACGGCAAACATGACTGACGCAACCGCGCCGACGACCGGCGAGCGCACATTTTTTGGGCAGCCGCGCGGCCTCGCCTATCTCGCTTTCACCGAAGCGTGGGAGCGCTTTTCCTTCTACGGCATGAGCGCACTGCTCGTGCTCTACATGACCCAGCAATTGCTGATGCCGGGCCACGTCGAGAACATCGCTGGCTTCGCCGCTTTCCGTGGCCTGATCGAGGGCGCGTTCGGGCCGATGACGACGATCGGTCTCGCCTCGCAAATCAACGGCCTCTATGCGGGCCTCGTTTATCTAACGCCGATCTTTGGCGGAATCATCGCGGACCGCTGGATTGGCAAGCGCAACGCTGTCGCCATCGGCGCAGTGCTGATGAGCGCCGGTCACGTTGCGATGGCGTTCGACCAGTCGTTCCTGTTCGCGCTTGCATTGCTCGTGACGGGTTCGGGCCTGCTAAAAGGCAATATCTCCGCGCAAGTCGGCGCGCTTTACGCCGAAGGCGACGGCGCAGGAAGAACGCGCGGCTTCGCAATATTCTCAGTGGCGATCAATGTCGGCGCGTTGGCGGGACCTCTGCTATGCGGCTTGCTCGCCCAGATCTACGGCTGGCATGTCGGCTTCGGCTTGGCCGGCGCGATGATGCTGATCGGTCTCGCGACCTATCTCATCGGCTATAAAACGCTGGTCGAAAACACCGCCGCAGTAACCGCCGCGCCGACCACCACCGACAAGCTCACCACTGCTCAGAAGCGCGCATTCGCAGCACTCTTCGTGGTCATGGCGCTCAGCGTCTTCCAAACTGTCTCGTATTTTCAGAGCTCCAACATCGGACTTGTCTGGATCGACCAGCATGTGGAGCGGACACTCTTCGACTTCGTCATTCCGGTAGCCTGGTTCTACGCACTCGACGGATTCGCCTGCATCGTGCTTGTGCCCTTCTTGTTTGCGCTGTGGCGTTGGCAACAAAGTCATGGCGGCGAGCCTGGGGAAGTGACGAAGATCGCGATCGGCGCCTGGATTGCAACGGCGGCGACATTGTTGATCAATGTCGCCATCCTCACCGCCGACCGGCCGTGGGGCGTATGGCCGGCGCTAAGCGTCATGATTTTCGGCCTAGCCTTCCTCTTTCAGTGGCCAACCTTGCTCGCGCTTGTCTCACTCTCATCACCGCCGAAACTGCGCTCGACAATGATGGGGATCGTCTTCCTGACGCTGTTCGTCGCCGGCACAATCTCTGGCCGCTTGGGATCGCTCTACGAACCGCTCGGGCCGACTGCATTCTTCGCGCTTCACGCCGGCATCTCAGCGATCGGCGCAGTGCTCGTGACATTGCTGGCCGGACCGCTGGAGCGGACGATACGCGCAGCGCAAAACTAGCCGCCGGGGCGGCCCAAACCGCCCCGGCGCTCGTCTTTAGTGCAGGCCACCCGACGCGGTCAGGCGCTCGCCCGTGAGCCACGCGGAATCATCGGAGGCCAAGAAGACCGCTACTTTAGCGATGTCATCCGGCTGCCCGAGGCGTCCGAGTGGTGTGCGCGCAATGATGTCGGCAGCGAGCGGGCTACCGGGAATGCCAGCTGCACGAGCGCCTTCCGTATCGACACCGCCCGGCGCAACCGTATTCACGCGAATCTTGCGCGGCGCGAGTTCAAGCGCCAGCGCTTCGCTCAACGTATCGACCGCGCCTTTAGTGGCGGAATAGATCGCCGAACCCGGAAGCGGACTTTCGCTAATAACGGAGCTGACGTTCACAATCGCGCCGCCGTCTGCGCCGATATACTTCGCGGCCTGTTGCGCCACGAGCAGCGAACCCAGCACATTGATGTTGAACTGGCGGTGGAACTCCGCCTCCGTCACGTCTTCCAGCGGCTGAAAGGCGAACACACCGGCATTGTTCACAACAACATCGACGCGCCCGTATGTTTCCATACTCACCGCAAACAACCGCTCGACATCGCCCTTATTCGCGACATCACCTTTGACCGCAATTGCGCGGCCTTGCCGCTCCTCGATCTCCGCGACAACGCGATCAGCGCCTGCACGATCGGAGGCGTAATTCACCACCACCGCCGCACCTTCTGCCGCATAGGCCTTGGCGATAGCGGCCCCGATGCCTTTTGATGCGCCCGTAACGACCGCTACTTTACCTTGCAACTTACTCATGGAAGCACCCTTCGCGTTAACTTCGACGTTTAGATAAGCGTCTAAGTGTTGCCCGCAAGACGGCGCAAGGGCGGTGTGCCTATATTTTTGAGAGCTGGGAGAGATAGGCCTTTAGGACCGGGCGCTTCAGCGTGAGGCGCATGAACTTGCCGTCCTTAGCCGTTTCAATAAGGCCTGCCGTTTCAAGCTCTTTGATGTGATGGGACATCGTTGCGGCGCTGACATCGTGGCAGGCCTGAAGCGCGGCGCAGGCCATTTTTCCTTTGGCGCCGCTCAGCTGACGCAGGATTTCCACGCGGCGCGGCTCTGCCAGCGCGCGTGCTATGCGTTCAAAATCTTTGTCAGTGAGTTTAGGTGCGCTCGCCATGTCCGATACTGGCGATATAGGCGCTCTCGCGCCAGAACAAGCGCTGAGCTATTTCGCGTCCGTCACGACGATGCGCGGCGGCAGCGGCGGCGCGCTCGTTTCAGGCGGTGCGGGATGCGAGGTAGGCGGCGACATTGTCTCTTCCCCGTCCAGTCCCGGCAGCATCGGATCTTCGAAGATCGCCGGCAGCTGCTTGGCTTTGCGGGCGCGACGCTTCTTGCGTTTCGGCGCCTCGGGATGCTCTTCGACGCGATTGTGGATGCGCGACAGCGCAGGATCGAGTTCGCCGCGCAGATAGACCGAGACTTGCCCCAACAGACGAACGCTGGAGAGCGTCTGGATCGCACGCACAAAACCGCCGCGACGAGACGCTTGCGAGCCGACAACGCTTTCAAGGTCAAAGCGATCACACCAGTAAGGCGCAGTGTCCGCAAACGCCGAGCCCGTGACCGGGTCTTCGTCCACACCTGCACCCGGCGCGAAGAAACGCTGCACGAAATCGTACGGTTTGCCTTCGTCTGCCGGCGCACTGACGACGAGGATGCCCTGGCGCGGGCCACGGATGATCGTGTTAAGCGCCGCGATGTCCGGTTTCAGATTGATCACGGCAGCTTCGTCTTCGAGCACGACGTTGGCGTACTCACCCACGAACGCATCGAAGATTTCATCGACGCCGAGCGCACGCGCAACCTCATCCGGCGGCGTCCACGGCGAGCGTTGCTTGCGCGGCAGATCGAGCGTGTAACCCTCAGGCGTCGTGCGCACGACAAGCACGCCCGCATGCGTGTCGAACACCACCACTTCGAGCGACGGATCGAGTTCGGACAAGATCATCGCGCCAGCAGCAAGCGTCGCATGTCCGCAGATCGGCACTTCAGTCGTCGGCGTGAACCAACGCAGCTGATAATTTCCACGCAGTCCCGTCGGCGCCACGAATGCTGTTTCGCTGAGCTTGTTTTCTGTCGCAATGGCTTGCAGCACGGCGTCCGGAAGCCAGCGATCCACCGGCACCACGGCGGCCGGGTTGCCGGTGAAAACGCGATCCGTGAAGGCGTGCACGATCCAGATTTTCATCGCGATTTCTATGCAGACTCTAGCGCGCGCACGCCAGCAGCTACGCAGCCTATGGTGAACGCGGTTCGCCTATCAGGCGAGCTTGCAGGGCCAGTTATGCCCTAAAGGCTGATGCCCCTGCCCGAATCCAGGCGCGTTGTGGATCGCTTGCATGACGTAGGCGCGCGCCTTCTCGACCGCCGGCTCAAGCCCTTCGCCAAGCGCCATGTAAGTCGCGATCGCGGAGGCCAACGTGCAGCCGGTGCCGTGCGTGGCGCGCGTTTCGATGCGCGGGCTTTCGAACACGCGATAACCGTCGCGCGTCAGCAGCACGTCACGAACTGTGGAGCCGTGGATGTGACCGCCTTTAACAAGCGCGGTCCACGCGCCCAAACGGTTCACGAGAATGTCGGCCGCATCCATCTGCCCATCGAGATCGCGCACTTCAATACCGGTCAGCGCCTCGGCCTCCGGTGCGTTCGGCGTCACGATGGCGGCGACTGGCATGAGTTCATTCTGGATGATCTCGATCGCTGCTTCCTCAAGCAGCTTCGCGCCGCCTTTGGCGATCATCACCGGATCAAGCACAACCGGCGCGCCATCGCCCACCGCGTACCAAGCCTCCAACGTTGCGCGCACATGATCGGCAGATCCCATCATGCCGATCTTCCAGGCGTCGCAGCCAAGATCGCTCATCACGGCTTCGATTTGCTCGCGCACGATCGTAGGCGGCACGGCGTGTACGTTGGTGACGCCCAACGTGTTCTGCACGGTGATGGCCGTCACCGCCGTCATGGCGTAGCCGCCAAGCGCGGTGACAGTTTTGATGTCAGCCTGAATTCCAGCGCCGCCGCCGGAATCGGAACCCGCGACGATCAGAACACGGCCTTTGGGGGTGGGTTCAATCTGTGCCATGAGGCTGACATGGCCGACCTCGTGCGCTTTTCCAAGACGCTTTCGTATTGGCTACGCCGACTTAGAGCGTCGCGCGCCACACCTTCAGAGCCTGAACAGTCTCGGCGACGTCATGCACGCGGACCATGGCGGTGTCATTCTGTGCTGCAATCAAGGCTACAGCAATCGAACCGCCGAGGCGGTCGCGGCCCGCGTCTTGGGCGCGCGCGTCGATAGCTTGAATGAAACGCTTGCGTGAAGCGCCGACGAGAACGGGTTTGCGCGTCTCTTCGCCAATCCGCCCAACCGAACGCAACAAATCCAAATTGTGATCCAGCGTCTTGCCAAAGCCGATACCGGGATCGACCCAGATGTCGTTCAGCCCCTTCGCCTCTGCATCACGGATGCGATCCTGCAAGAACGCAATCACCTCAGCGACCACATCGTCATACTGAGGCGCACTCTGCATCGTGCGCGGTTCGCCTTGCATGTGCATGATCACGACCGGACGCTGCAGCGACGCCGCCGTTTCCATTGCGCCGGGAGCACGCAGCGCGTTGACGTCATTCCACATCGTGGCGCCGGCATTGATCGCGGCGCTGGCGACGCTGGGTTTCATCGTGTCGATCGAGATCGGCGCCGTGGTCGATGCGCGAAGCGCGGCAATGACCGGCACCACGCGCATAATCTCTTCGCGTTCATCGACAGGAGCAGCGCCCGGCCGCGTGCTCTCGCCGCCGATGTCGATAATGTCCGCGCCCGCGTCCAGCATCGCCAAGCCGCGCGGAGCGGCGGCGACGCCATTCAGGCCGCCGTCGGAGAACGAGTCCGGCGTCACATTGAGAACGCCCATGACATAAGGGCCACCGAGCAATCTCGGCGGCGGTAAAATAATATGGCTCATGGCGTGCGCGGATGGCAAAGTGCTGTCCCCTACGCAAGCGCGCTGCGCAGTTGCCCGCGCGCACATGTCGCGATCACAAAAGTGCAATCGTCTTTGTATCAGACGCTTGCGCGATGCTGCGCGCAACAGCATTCCATTCGAACATGAGCGAATGGCGCATCAATCTCGGCCCTCTCGTTACGCCACTGGTGCGCGCGTGGTGGCGCTTGCGGCGACCAATGACACTAGGCGTGCGCACCATTTGCCAAGACGACGAAGGCCGCGTTTTGCTAGTGAGACACAGTTACGCCAAGGGCTGGCACTTGCCCGGTGGCGGCGTGGAGTCAGGTGAGACCGCCGAACACGCAGCGGTTCGCGAGCTTGCGGAAGAAGGCGGCGCTGAAGCAATTGGCGCGCTTAGGCTCTTCGGCTTCTACGCCAACCACGCCAACTTCCCGAACGACCACATCGCGCTTTATATCGTGGCGCGATGGCGCGCTTGCGCGCCGTTGGCGACAAACGAGATTGCCGAACGCGGATGGTTCGCGCCCGAAGCGCCGCCTGAAGGCACAACCGCCGGCACACGGCGACGCTTAGCGGAAGTCTTCGCGAACGCGCCGGCCAGCGCTACTTGGTAGAAAGTTCAACGAGGTTCACATGCGCTATCTGCACACTATGATCCGTGTCGGCGATCTCGACGCAGCACTCGACTTCTTCTGCGCCAAGCTCGGCCTTGTCGAGATGTCTCGTTCCGAGCACGAGGCCGGAGGCTTTACACTCGTCTTCCTCGCCGCGCCTGACGACGTCGAACTCGCGCGCGAGCGCAAAGCTCCAATGGTGGAGCTAACCTACAATTGGGACGAGAACGAATATGGCGGCGGTCGCAACTTCGGCCACCTCGCCTATCGCGTGCGGGACATTTACGCGACGTGCCGGAAACTCAGCGACGGCGGCGTGACGATCAACCGGCCACCGCGCGACGGACGCATGGCGTTCGTGCGCTCGCCTGACGGCATCTCAATTGAGTTGCTGCAAGAAGGCCAGGCGCTCGCGCCGCAAGAGCCGTGGGCGTCGATGCCGAACACTGGCGCTTGGTAGAAACAAAAAGGCCGCGCTCCGGAGAGCGCGGCCTGATCCTTTCACTGACTGAGCGCTTATTCGCCGGAATAGACTTCCGAAACGCTGAGCGTCGAGTCTTGCAGGTCGCCCTGCGCGTAAGTGCCGACCCACACATCATACTGACCCGAAGACGGGTTTTCGATGCTGATCACCGGGTTGAAGCCGTTCGTGTCGTCGTTGCAGAGCCAATTGCCTTGCGCGTCATTGACCAAGAGCACGGTGTCGGCATCCGACTGCGCCGAGAAGATCAACGGCAGTCCGGTGGAACCGGCTGTCCAGTTGACGCGATAGTCCGGCGCCGCCGCGACCCAACCAACACAGCCGACGACCGAAGCGTCGATGCCGCCGCCAGCAGCGATGGCGATCTGGTGCGGATCGGGCATGAAGCCGGCGGCAAGTTCAAGCGTGCCGTAGGCAGGATCAAGCGACCAATCCGGCTGGCCGGCAACGGGGCCGTCCGGTTGTTCTGGGCCGCCTACTTCAGAGACGTAGAGCGTCGCTTGGGCGGTTTCGTTTTGGGCGCCGAAACGGCCAACGAAGATCTGATAACGACCGTTGCGCGGGTTATCGACCGTCACCATCGGGTTCAGGCCGCTCGAGTCATCGTTGCAGAGCCACGTTCCGTTCGGCGTGCGCACGGCGATCGTGGTGTCAGCATCGGAGACGGCGCCGATATAGAGCGCCGGAAACTCAGCCGTGTTGGCGGTGTAGCGCAGCGTGTAGCTCGCGCGCTGGGGCAGATAGCCAGCGTTGCAGTCTGCGTTGACCGACGTCGATTCGATCGCGCCGCCGCCGAGCACGGAAACCGTGAACGGATCTGGCTCGAAGCCAGCGCGCAATTGCGTCTGGCCATAGGTGCCTGTGGCGCCGGTATTGATGGTTTGTGCGTAAGCAGGCGCGGCGATAAGCGCCAACGCCGCCGCAGCGGCCAAAGTTCGTGTCAGTGTGTGCATGATGGTCCCCGAAGATTCCTCTCGCGTCCGTCATCTTCGCCTTCGCCGCCCTCTTGGCAAGCGAAGACCGCGCCTAAATGCGTCAATTTCGCGATTTCTTGCCCGCCTTAGCGGCGGCCAAAGAGCTTTTCGATGTCGGCCAGTTTCAACTCGACGTAGGTAGGCCGGCCGTGATTGCACTGGCCCGAAAACGGCGTCGCTTCCATGTGACGAAGCAGTGCGTTCATTTCCTCGCCCGTGAGCCTGCGCCCCGCGCGTACCGAACCGCGGCACGCCATCGACGAACACACCTCTTCCAATCGTTCCTTCAGCGCATGCGCTTCGCCAAGCTCAGCGATGTCATCGACCAGATCGCGCAACAGGCCGGCGGCATCGATGTGGCCGAGCAAAGCCGGCGTCTCGCGCACGAGAATGGCGCCGGGGCCGAAAGATTCGATCACCAGGCCAAGCTGCGCCAGTTCTTCCGCGCGCGCCGAAATCGCTTCCGCTTCGCTTGGATCAAGTTCGACCACTTCGGGAATGAGCAGCGCCTGTCTACGCACGCCACCATTGGCCAGCATCTGCTTCATGCGCTCATAGACGAGCCGCTCATGCGCCGCGTGTTGATCGACAATGACGATGCCGTCCTCGGTTTGCGCGACGATGTAGGTCTCGTGGATCTGCGCGCGCGCTGCGCCGAGCGGAAAGAACTTGGCGTCCTCCGGATCGGCGCTGTTCTGCGGGTGCGCATCGGCGCTACCTTCATTCGGAATGAGCGCAAAATCATCCGCCACGCTTGCTTGCGCGCCATAATCGACGCGCCCCGACGGCATCATGAAATCGCCTGGCGCGACGCGCTCCTCGGCCGTACCGCCATAATGGCTCTGCGCGCGCAGCGAAGGCTGCACTTCGAAATGCGGGCGCACAGCGTTGAGCGCGCTTTGCGCCGTCGTCGTCGAAGCGCGGTGCCCGGCGGCAGCGAGCGCATGCGAGAGCGCGCCAACGATAAGGCCGCGCACAAGTGTTGCGTCGCGGAAACGCACTTCCGTCTTGGCCGGATGGACGTTCACGTCGACATCGCCCGACGGCAGATCAAGAAAGAGCGCCGCCACGGGATGGCGATCACGCGCCAGCAAGTCCTGATACGCCGCGCGCACAGCGCCGACGATCAGCTTGTCCTTCACCGGACGGCCATTGACGAAGAGATGCTGATGCTCACGCGTGCCGCGATGAAAGGTTGGCAGGCCGGCAAAGCCCGAAAGCCGTACGACTCCGCGTGTCTGATCGAGCGCGATGCAATTCGGCGCAAAGTCCGCGCCAAGGATAGCAGCCAACCGCGCGCGGCGACCTTCATTCTCCGGATCGCGCTCCGCAGCGAGACGCACATTCGTGCGCCCGTCGTGCTCAAGCGTGAACGCCACATCCGGCCGCGCCATCGCCAAACGCTTCACGACGTCGGAGACCGCCATCATTTCCGCGCGTTCGGATTTCATGAATTTGAGACGCGCCGGCGTCGCAAAGAAAAGATCGCGCACTTCGATACGCGCGCCGCTTTCGCTGAGTCCCGTCCAGGGCGCAGGCTTCGGCGGATGCAACGCCCCGCCCTCAACCTCGATCACCCAGCCGCCTTCAATGCCGCGCGCTTTCGACGTGATCGAGAGCCGCGCCACTGCGCCGATCGATGGCAACGCTTCGCCGCGAAACCCCATCGTGTGGATGTTGAGCAAATCAACGTCGCCGCTCAGGCCAGCCGTCAGCTTCGATGTCGCGTGCCGCTCGACCGCCAAATGCAGTTCGTCGCGCGGGATGCCGCCGCCATCATCTTCAACCGCAATCAATCCCAGTCCACCGCGCTCGACACGGATCGCAACGCGCTTGGCGCCGGCATCGAGCGCGTTCTCCACCAGCTCCTTCACTGCAGCGGCGGGGCGTTCGATCACCTCACCCGCAGCGATGCGGTTCACGGCTTCAGGGGGGAGACGGCGGATGGTCATGAATCAGTCGAGACTAGCACACTATCTTTCGTCATTCCGGACGCGCGACAGCGCGATCCGGAACCCAGGGGTCACGAGTCGTGCGTTTGCCCCTAGGTTCCGGGTCCAATGCTTCGCATTGCCCCGGAATGACGAGAGAAAGGCCGCGTGATACCTAGGCTTATGGATGAACACCCGAAAACCAACTCCGCGCAGATGGCCTCACCCACCTATCGCCTGGCCGCGCTCGATCAGGACTTCCTGCTCGGCGAATCAACGCGCGGCGTACGCTTCATGCTCGAGTACGAGAAAACCGAGCAAGCGCTGAAGGCCGCGCACATTGCTTCAACCATTGTTGTGTTCGGCAGCGCGCGCATTCGCGACGACGGACCGGGCAAGCAGCATCTCTGGTACAGCGAAGCACGCAAGTTCGCGCGGCTTGCCTCCGAACGCGGCGGCGCACTCTGCGAAGAAGGCGGCATCCGCCGCAATGTGATCGCCACAGGCGGTGGGCCCGGCATCATGGAAGCCGCGAACCGTGGTGCGCGCGAAGCCGGCGCGCCGTCGATCGGCTACAACATCACGTTGCCGCACGAGCAAGAGCCGAACGATTATCAATCGCCGGAGTTTGCGTTCAACTTCCACTATTTCGCCATGCGCAAAATGCACTTTGCCATGCGCGCCAACGCGCTCGTCGTGTTTCCTGGCGGCTTCGGCACGTTCGACGAACTCTTCGAATTGCTGACGCTGCGCCAGACGCGCAAGGCGTCGCATGTGCCGATTGTACTGATCGACGAAGGCTATTGGCGCGAAGTTGTCGGCTTCGAAAAGCTGATCGAGTACGGCATGATCGACCGCGCCGACCTCACACTCTTCCGCTTTGCCGACAACGCCGAAGGCGCCTGGGATGCGCTGCTCGAACAAGGCCTGCGCGATGCAAACGAGAGCGACGAGGAAGAAGATCTCGCGCGCGATATGTGATGGGCGCTTCTACTCGAAGCGCCTCCGCGCGATCATCATTGCGCCGACAACGCACGCGACGAATAGCAACCCCTCGATGCTGCCGGTCACGATTTGACTGATCGGCCCAAAACCGTCTTCGCCGAACAAGCGTCCGAGCTGATCGAAGCGCACGCGCGACTGCGGAAAGTGCATGGCGAGTTGATCGAGGCTACCGGCCATCAAGCGCCCGCCAAGCACATGGATGAGCGCGCCCGCTGCCCCGCCAAGCGCTGCCGCGTAAGCTACGCCGCGCCGGAACGATGGCGTGCTTCGCGCAAGCCACGCGGCCAACCCAATCGCCGCGCCGAGCAACCCGCCTTCATATCCGCCGGTGATCTGGCCCGGCGTTTGCCCGAACAAGAGGCTGAAAGCATCGACCCCAATCAGCTTCACCAAGCTGCCGACGACGAAGCCACCAAACGCGCCCGCGACGATGGTCCACATCGCACCTCGATCACCGGCCGCTGCAATCCCGAAGGCGACACCCGCAGCGCCCAACAGTCCGATCAACACGGTGATGCAGATCAAAACCAAAAGCAGCGAGGCTCCGCCGCCGGCGCCGTCTACGGCGAACGCGCTATAGAACAAGCCCCCAAAGAACCCGGCGACACCACCGCCAATCGTTCCAGCGCCGCCGAGCAACAATAGCGCGGGCCACGCAAATGGCGCACGCGACGAGACAGCGCCCGGCGCGTCGCTCACCGCTGCGATGAAGCGGTAACCGTGCTTTGGCACCGTTTCGATGAAACGCGGGTTGCCGGCGTCATCGCCCAGTTGCTTGCGCAGCGTGCGAATGCATTGGGTCAGCGCTTCGTCGGTAACGGGCACGCCTTGCCACACGTCATCAAGGAAGCGCTCCTTCGAAACGAGCTTGCCCGGCTCACGGACCAGCAACGCCAGGGCATCGAGATAGCGCGCGTTCAGCTCAACCGGCGCACCATCGCGGGTGAGCTGACGATTGCCGGTATCCAGCACAAAGCGATCGAAACAATAGATTTCCGGCACTTTTCAGCGAAACCTCAGGTCTTCCTCATGCCGCTCATGGCCCGTGCAGGCAAGCAAGCGTCTCGTTTCAATCGAGGGAGTTCGAATTGTCCACACAAGCAAAACCACGCGGCCGCAACCTTCGTGTGAGGCTCGCCGTCTGGGCGGGGCTTACCGCACTGACCTTGTCGATCCCACTGATCGCGATGCAATTCACCACCGAGGTGAACTGGACGACCTCCGACTTTGTGTTCGCCGGCTTCATGATCGTGGGCGTTGGCGTCGCTTATGAACTCGCGGCCATGACCGGCAACGCCGCCTACCGCGCGGCGGCTGGCCTCGCTTTGGCAGCGACGTTCCTAACCATCTGGACCACCGGCGCGGTGGGCATCATCGCCGACGAAGGCCATCCAGGTAATCTGATGTTTTTCGGCGTGCTGGGAATCGCGCTCGCGGGCTGTGTCGTCGCCAATTTGAAGGCGCCCGGCATGGCGCGTGCCATGTTCGTTGCGGCAGGCGCGCAGGCGCTCGTCGCGCTGATCGCAACGCTCTACCGCATGGGCGAGCCAATCGAGGTCCTCGGCGCGTGCGGCTTCTTCACCGTGCTCTGGACGCTATCCGGCTTGCTCTTCCGCCGCGCAGCTCAGAACCCCAGCAGCGACGCATAGCGCTCGCGATGAAACGCGGCGCCGCCATAAAGCGCTTCGACGACACGCGCGCGCTTCAGATAGAAGCCCGCGTCGTGCTCGTCGGTCATGCCGATGCCGCCGTGGATTTGCACCATCTCGTTGCTCGCGAGATGGAGCGTCTCCGACGCGCGCGCCTTTGCGAGGCTGGCGTACTCGGAGATCGACTTGGCGTCGCGGTCGAGCGCGTCGAGGGCGGCCAACACGCATGAGCGCGTGAGTTCGAGATCGGTGAAGAGCTTTGCGGCGCGATGCTGCAATGCTTGGAAGCCACCGATGACTTGGCCAAATTGCTTGCGCGTTTTGAGGTACTCGCTGGTGATCTCAAACGCTTCACTCGCCTGCCCGACCATTTCAGCGGCGAGACCGATGCGGGCGCGGTCGAGAATAGCATCGATGACCGCCGGACCACCTTCCATTTTCTCTGCGGCCACGCCGTCAAATGAGAGGTCGGCGGCGCCGCGGCTGTCGGCGGTGAAGAGCTCAAGCCGCGAAAAGCCTTTGGCGTCAGCTTGGACGAGATAGAGCCCATCAGCGGCAGCGACGATGACGAGATGCGCGATGTGACCGTCCGCGACATAGCTCTTGGCGCCGGCGATCTTCCCATTCGCGAACGCGATCTTGGATTTGGACGGCGCATGGTGCGCAGTCTCATCGATCGCGAACGTGGCGATCACTTCTCCAGACGCGATCTTCGGCAGCCATTGCTTCTTCTGCGCGTCCGTCCCCGCCAGCATCAGCGCGCTTGCGCCGACAAGCGCTGACGAATGCAGCGGCGACGCCGCCAGCGTGCGGCCAGACTCTTCCAGCACGGCGCCGAGCGCCATGTAGCCAAAGCCCGCGCCACCATACTCTTCCGGCACGATCACGCCGGCCCAGCCCATCGCGGCCATCTCGGCCCAAAGCTCGGGGTCGCGGCCATTCTTCTTCGCATCGCGCTGCTTGCGCAGACGCGTCACCGGCGCCTGTTCGCGGAAGAAGTCGCGCGCCGCTTCTTTCAGCATGCGCTGTTCGTCATTGAGCGTGAAGGTCATTGCGTGTCTCTCAGGCCCAGGACGCGTTTGGCGACGACGTTGAGATTGATTTCGGTGGTGCCGCCCTCGATCGAATTGCCTTTCGATCTGAGCCAGCCGCGCGTGATCGAGAGATCGTTCGACGTGAAGCCTTCGCCGCTCCAGCCCAGCGCGCGATTGCCCGCCGCTTCTACAAGCAACTCGCAGCGCTCTTGGTTCAACGTCGCACCGGCGACCTTGAACATCGAGGCCATATGACTGACGTTTGCGCCCGCCTTCGCTTCCTCCTGCGCCCGCGCGACACTCAGCGCATAAGCGCGCTCGGTCATTTTGTGCTCCGCGATGCGCGCTCTGAGATCGCGATCGGTCAACGCGCCGTTTTCAACGCCGACATATTGGAGCGCGACATCGACCACATCGGCGCGCGCGCCTGAACCGAACCCGGAGATATTGGTCCGCTCATATTGCAACAGGCGTTTGGCGATTTCCCAACCGCCATTCAAACGGCCGACCATGTTGCCCTTCGGCACTTTGACGTCCGTGAAGAACGTCTCGCAGAACGGCGACGAGCCAGAAATCAACTTAATCGGCCGCGTTTCCACACCAGGCGACGTCATATCGATCAGCACGAATGAGATGCCTTCGTGCTTGGTGCTCGTATCCGTGCGCACCAGGCAGAAGCACCAATCGGCTTTGTCGGCGTAGGAGGTCCAAACTTTTTGGCCATTGATCAGCCAATGGTTGCCTTTGTCCTCGCACTTGGTTTGCAAGCCAGCGAGGTCTGAGCCTGCACCAGGCTCGGAATAACCCTGACACCAGCGGATCTCGCCGCGGGTGATCTTCGGCAGGTGTTCTTTCTTCTGCTCGTCATTGGCGTATTCGAGCAGCACCGGCCCGAGCATCCAGAGGCCGAACGAGAACAGCGGCACGCGCGCATTGATGCGCGCCATCTCTTGGGCGAGCACGCGGTTCTCGACATTGCTCAAACCGCCGCCGCCATATTCCTTCGGCCACATCGGCGCCGTCCAACCCTTGGCGGCCATACGGTCGAGCCAGGCTTTGTGATCGTCGCTCGCGAATTTGTAATCTCGGCCGCCCCACACGGCGTCGTCTTCGCCCGCCATCGGCGTGCGCATCGCGGCGGGGCAGTTGGCCTCCAGCCACGTCCGCACCTCGGCGCGGAATGTTTCCAATTGATCCGTCATCGCGCGTTCCCTCTTTACGCGCGAGTTAGCACCAGGCGCGGGCGCGCGTCACTACTGCCGTTCCGTAAGCGTGGGCGAGAGACCCTCGGGCTGGCCGACCACGACGAACGTATAGTCGTCCGGATTATAGAGGCGGCGAATGACGCGGTTCACGTCGGCCAAAGTCACCGCGCGGATCAGATCGTTGCGGCGGTTGATGTAGTCGATCTCGCGACCGCTGACTTGGTAGGAATGCACGACACTCGCGATCTTGGTATTGCTATCGAGATCGAGCGCGAACGAGCCGGTGAGATAAGTGATGGCGTCATTCACCTCGGCCTGCGTCGCGCCCTCTTGGTAGATGCGGCGTATTTCGGCGCGCGTCACTTCGAGCGCTTCAGCGACATTGCCGTTCTCAGTCTGCGCCGAGCCGCGGATCATGGCGACGTGGTCGCGTACGGACGGGCCGATGCCGATGCCGTAGACGAGGCCGCGGTTCTCGCGCACCTCAGTCATCAGCCGCGACGAAAAACCCCCACCGCCAATAATGTAGTTAGCGACCGCGAGCGCAATCCAATCCGGATCTTCATCCTGAATGCCGGGACCAGCGAACAGGATCAGGCTCTGCGGCTGTGGCAGATCGCGCACAATCAGCGGCGTCGGCGGATTGAAGGTGGCGTCCGCTGGCTCCGGTGGCGGCGCGCCCTGTGGCAACGCACCGAAGATGCGGTCGATAGCAGCGCCAGCCGCTGCGGCGTCGATGTCGCCGACGATCGTGATCTGCAATGTGGCGCGATTGAAGAGCGCGCCATGGCGTTCACGCATCGCCGCGATCGTGATAGCGTTCACGCCCTCGCGCGATGTGCGGCGTGCATAGACGTGATTGGGATAGAGAGCGTTATCGAGCGCTTGGTTGGCCAAAAAACCCGGATTGGTTTCGCGATTGCGGATGCCGACCATGATCTGGCGTTTGATCCGTTCAAGCGGCGCTGCATCGAAGCGCGGCTCGTTGAGCGACAAACGCGCCATTTCGAACGCCGCATCGGCGTTCTCACTTAGCGTCGTCAGGCCCATGGCGAGCCCGTCCCAGCCGGATGAGAAACCGACCGACATGTTCAGCTCTTCGAGGCGTTCCTTCCAGGCGTTGGCATCATATTGGCCTGCGCCCTCGCCCATCATGTCCGTCATCACGCCGGTGACGCCGATCATGTTGGCGTCTTCAATCGCAGAGCCGCCGCGCCAATAAGCGCGCATAACGATCATCGGCACGGTGGAGTCCGAAACCAGCCAGGCCTCGATCCCGCCCGGCGAGACGATGCGCTCGACATCAACACCAAAGCTCGGGCGCTGTTGCTCTGTGCGTTGCGCAGATGCGGCCTCAATCGGGGCAGCGACGACCAATGCCGCCGCAAGAAATACAGCGCGCATCATTGGCCCTCCTCCAACGGCAAGAGCCAGCCTGTGACCGATGCGTCGATGTCGAGCGTTTGGCGCGCCATTGCGATGGCTTCGTCGCGGGTGACAGCCTCGATGTCATTGGCCCAGTTGACGATGTCGTCGATCGACTCGCCTTGGGCCAAAGAGGCGCCGTACATATTCGCGAGCGCTTCCTGGCTATCGCGCGAATAAACCGCTGCCGCCGAGAGCGAGGATTTCGAGCGCGCAAGTTCGGCCTCTGTCGGCCCATCGCGCAAATACGCGACGATTACGGCGTCAACGGCCGTTTCCACCTGCTCGAGCGTCACACCCTCTGCTGGTGTAGCCCACACCGAAATGCTGCCGCCGCCGAGGCCGGACGTGGAAGCGCCGGCGCCAGCGCTCACCGCAATGCGTTGCTCCTCAACGAGCGCGCGGTAGAGCCGGCTCGTCTCGCCGCCACCCAGAATATCAATCGCAACGTCGAGCGCATGCGCCTGACGGCCCTCGTCCGTGCCGTAGCTAATGGCGCGATAGATGCGCGTCAGCGAGGGCTGGCGCACCTTCTCGTCACGATGCGTCACCCGCATCGGGCCGACATTCGGCGGATCGGAAACCCAGGTGCGTTCCGGCAGATCGCGGGTTGGACGCAAGCGCCCATAATAACGCTGCGCCAGCGGGCGCAACTCTTCTGCCGTGATGTCTCCCGCGATCACCAGGATCGTGTTATTGGGCGCGTACCAGGTTTCGTAGAACGCCTGCGCGCTTGCGCGGTCGAGCGATTGGATCTCGTGCAGCCAGCCGATGATCGGCGTGCCGTACGGATGATGCGGCCAAAGCATCGCACGCATGCGTTCGCCAAGCACCGCGCCGGGGCTATTGTCGATGCGCTGACTGCGCTCTTCGACAATGACGTCGCGCTCGGAGAGAAAAGTTTCGTCCGTATAGCGCAGATTGCGCATGCGGTCGGCTTCCATGCGCATCACGAGTTCGAGCCGGTCGCGCGCGATGCGTACGTGGTAGGCCGTGTAATCCCACGAGGTGAAGGCGTTATCGTCACCGCCATTGCGCGCGATGGTGCGCGAATACTCGCCCGGCGGAATCTCGCGCGTGCCCTTGAACATCAAGTGCTCGAAGAAGTGAGCGATGCCTGAATGGCCGCGCGGTTCGTCGGCCGAGCCCACCCGATACCAGACCATGTGCGTCACCACCGGCGCGCGACGATCGGTGATCACCACCACCTGCATGCCGTTGGAGAGCGTGAACGTCTCCGGCCGCGGCAGTTCATCCGCATCGGCGCTGGAAAGCAGCAAAAACGCGAAGGCAAAAACAAGTGTGAGCGCACGCGGCAGGGCGGCGCTCACGGACTTCAAGGCAATGAGATTTTTCAACGTGACGGCGTCCTCTTCCCCCTCCCCTTGTCGGAAGGGGGAGAGTTCGTCTCTAACCCTAGCTTAGGTGCCCGGCAGCTTGAAGCCGCCGCCGTCGCGCTCGATCGTGACTTGGCCACCGCCCGTCGCACGGCGAATGGCTTCGTCCTCTTCGATGCGACGCGCTTCAGCGGCCGGGTCGAGCGGCGCGGATTGTTGACCGCCACTGCCGCCAAACGAAAGCACGCGATCAACGAAGCCCTGGTCGCGACGCACCACATTTTGGGTTTCGAAGTCGATGGTCTCGCGAATCTGATCGTCAGCGGCCTGTGCGCCAGCGGCGCCCACAAACGCGCGTTCGCCTGCACTCGCTTGTGCGCCGATGTCGTCGCCAAAGAGCGCCGCGCGGGCTTCGGTGCCCGGCTCGCGCTGATACGGGCGGGCTTGGCCCGGCGCCGGCGGACGCAATGAATAATCCGGCGGCAGCGTCAGCGGCGCTTGCGTCACGACGCGGAATTCATCTGGAGACTGGCGCGCTGCGCCAGTAACGCGGCTCACCGTGCCGCACGCCGTGGTGGCGGCAGCCGCAGCGACGAGCGCCACCAAAGTCATCGATCTGTTCATCGCTCGCCCGTCTCCCTCGGTGTTCATCGCTCTTCTAGCGGAGTCCGATGCTCCCCGCCAAGCCGCAGTGCCAGTGAAGGGGATCGGCCCCGATCTTGACCGTTATGGGGCGAATTCGCCCCGGTTTCAGCCGCCCTCGCCGCCTCGCGCACCGCCTTGGGGGCGTTCAAAGCGACCTTTAAGTTGCCTCCAGAGCGTCCCCTTGCCCGGCTCTTCGCTCAAAAAAATCATATCGAAAGCGAGCAGAAGCGCCCCAGCGGTGATCGCCGCGTCAGCCACATTGAACACCCAGGGGAACCAAAGCCCGTTGAAATCTAGGAAGTCGGCGACCGCCCCGAAGCGGATTCGGTCAATGACGTTGCCGATCGCGCCGCCAATCACCAGCCCCAAGGCTGCAGCGGTCGCCCGCCGGTCGGCTGTGCGCAACCACCAAACGAAAAAGCCCGCTATGAACAAGGACGAGAGGACGAGTCCCCAGCGGGCTAATCCCTCATCGGCGCGCAAAAGGCCAAAGCTGATGCCTCGGTTCCAGACCATTTGCAGGTCGAAAAACGGCGTGAGCTCGATGAAACGGCAATTGTAGCCCACCTCGCGGCAACCCCCCGGACTGAACTGGCCCGGACCCAGCACCAGCCATTTGCTGAACTGGTCGAGCACAAACACGACGGCGGAGATGATCAGACCAAAGCGAAGCATGAACGCGGGTTATGGACGGGCGTTCGCGCCGCTTCAAGCGGGCTCGCCCCTTCGCGCCGGGCCCGATCCAGTCCAGTTTGCAGAAATGCGCACCCTCGCCGCCATCCTCGCCTTGCTCTGGAGCGCGACGGCGGTGGCTGAGCCATTGCACGACGCAGTCGACGCTTACGCCTTCTATCAAGCCGATATTGGCACCCTGGCGACGCTGACAGTGCGCGACCAGGAGACGATAGACGAAGCGCTCACACTCGCCCTGCGACACGACCCCGCGCGCGTCTCACGAGGCTATCTCGCCTATGGCGCATTGACGGCCGCGCAAGCGCCGGAGTTTGTCGCAGGTGTCCGTTCGCGCATCGCATCAGCGGGCCGCTCGCCGGTGCTGCGTCAACTCAATCGCGACGCCACCTACGCACGCCGCCGCCCGCCGGGCAGCGCGCAAGCCATTGGCCTCATCCTCGCCGCCAGCAGCGCCGACAGCGCCCGTATGGTTACTATCGGCTCGCGCTACACCGAACTCGCCGACACCATCGCCTTAGCACCATCCGACGTGGAACGCCGAGATCAACGCAGCGCGCGCCTACGCGACGCCACGCGCGCCACACCCAGCCTCAGCGCAAGCTTCGCCGCGCGCGTTCACCTCGCCGCACTTTCGGCCACACCCATGAGCGACGCCAGCGTCTTCGGCGGCACGCGCTTCTGGGATGCGCTCGTGCGCCGCGACACACCGACCCCACCAAGCGTTGCATGGCGCGAGGCCGACGCCGCGCGTGTCAATCGCATGCTGACGCTTGCGGGGCTCTTCATCGCCGAATCGGGAGCGACGCCCCGGGTGCGCGAGATGCTCGACGACACACGGTTGCGCGATTGTTTGGCGATGGAGCAACTTGAGCTGCGCCAATGCGCATCGGTCTCCGCTTCCGCCAGCGAAGACGCGTACTGCATCGCCCGGCACGGCCTCGCGGAGCCGTCAGCATGCTTCGCTCAGATCGCCACAGCGCCTTGATCAATCTTCGTCACTGCGCGGGATCGGCTGATCGTCGCGGACGAACTGAGGCGCGGCGCGTACTCGGGTGCAACATCTTGCTTGCCGCGCGTTAAGGTGACCGGGACTTTAAGCAGTTCCACTGGTCGCGCGTTTAACCGCACCGTGCGCATACTCGCTTCATGCTGCGGTCTATCATTGCTGTCACGGCGTCTGTTGCGCTCGTCGCAACGCCGCCTGCTTTCGCCGAGCGCCTGCACGAAGCGCTCGAAGCTTACGCGCTCTATCAGAACGACGTCAGCACCATGCTCGATGTCGATATCGAGAATGCGCGCACCGTCGATGCTGCTCTTGAGCGGCTGACACGGCATGACCCAAATCGCGTCAGCCGGGGCTGGATTGCGTATGGCGCGCTAACGGCGGCGCGTTCGCCGCGCTTCGCCGACGCTATCGAAGATCGCGTGCATGATAACGGACGCCGCGATGTATTGGCTCTCCTGCGCAGCGACACCGGCTATGCGCGCCGCCAGCGCAATTCCGATCAAGCGATCGACCTTATCCTAAGCGCAGCCGGCGCCGACAGCGCGCGCACGACGCAGGCCGGCTCGCGCTACGACCATTTCGCCCGTACAGCCGGCTCAGCACAACTTGCCGCCTCCGGCGGCGCGGACTTGCCGGGCCTCACCCGCCTTAGCCCCGACATGCTCGAACGCCTGCGCGGCGGCGGACGTGTTTCGCGGACGCGCCTCGCCTACGGCGATCGCGGCTACTGGGATGCGCTCTCAGGTCGTGATGGCGCGGCGCCGCGTGGACGCAGCGGCAGTGAAGCGCGCGACTACGCTTCGGTGACCGACCACATGTTGACGCTCGCGGCTATCGTCGTCGCCGACGGTGAGCGCAACGAAAGCCGTCGCGTCGATGCACTGCTGGACGAGCCACTCACGCAGCAATGCATGCACATGCAGCGGCTGCAGCTGCGCCAGTGCCTGTCGGTTTCGATCGACGGCGCCGAGCGCGCATATTGCCTAGGCCGCCACGCTTTGGACGGCCCAGGCTCGTGCTTGTCGGCGATCGTGCGCTGATCAGGCCCGCGAGGCGTCCCACTCTTTCACGGCTTCCGCGTCGCGCGGCGTGATGTCGGGAAAACCGGCAATCGCGGTGGACGGATCGAAATACTTCCACGACCGCGCGCATTTCACGCCCGGCGCTTTCTCGACCTTCACCGCGACGCCAGGCGTTTCCGACAAACGGAACGCATCAGCCGGCCCCTCGCCTGCGTCGAAATCAATGCCGCTGGTGATGCAAAATTCAGCGAAGTCGATCTTCTGCAGCGACGCGCGCAAGCTCTCATCCGCGACCCACACGCGCGGGCGCGCTTCAAGGGCCGAGCCGATGAGCTTTTCGCGGCGAGCCACCTCGAGCGCGCCGGTGACGACGCTGCGCGCTTCACGCAAACGCGCCACTTCCTCGCCCGCGAAATCATCCTCCCACGCAGCCGGCGTTTCCGGGAACGTGCGCAGGTGTACCGAGACATCGTCGGGGAAACGCGTCAGCCATGTTTCTTCCGCCGTGAACGGCAGGATCGGCGCGAGCCACGCAGTGAGCCGCGAGAACACTTCGTCCAAAGCCGAGCGGCAGGCGCGGCGGCGGAGCGATGACGGCGCATCGCAATAAAGCGCATCCTTGCGGACATCGACGTAGAAGGCCGAAAGATCGACGTTGCAGAACTCAACGATGGCTGAGAGTGCTGCGCGGAATTGGTAGGTCTCGTACGCTTGGCGCACAGTGCGATCCAATTCCTGCAGGCGATGCAACAGCCAGCGCTCGAGCAGCGGCATGTCTTTCGCCGCAACACGTTCGCCGTCGCCGAAGTCCTTCAACGCGCCGAGCAGATAGCGCAGCGTGTTGCGGAGCTTGCGATACGTCTCGGTGGACTGATCCATGATGATCTTGCCCATCCTGAGATCGTCGCCGTACTCGGCCGAAGCGATCAGCAGGCGCAGGATCTCGATGCCGTTTTCCTTGGCCACCTTCTGCGGCTCGACAATGTTGCCGAGCGACTTCGATTGCTTCAGGCCGTTTTCATCGACAGCAAAGCCGTGCGTTACGACTTCATCATACGGCGCACGCCCGCGCGTCGCGCAGCTTTGCAAGAGCGAGGATTGAAACCAGCCACGATGTTGGTCTGAGCCTTCGAGATAGATCGTGCCGACAGGGTTCTTGAACGAGTCACGTTTCGGCGCATCGGGATTGCCGACCACGAACGCGTGCGTGCAGCCGGAATCGAACCAGACATCCAAGATGTCTTCGACTTTCTCGTAGTCGGCGGCTTTGTATTTATCGCCCAAGAAGACCTGCGCATCCGTCGCCCACCACGCATCGGCGCCGCCGGCTTTCATGGCCGCATAGATGCGCGCGTCGACGTCATCGTCCTGCAGCAGCGTGCCATCGGCCTTCGACACGAAGATCGGCAGCGGCACGCCCCACGCGCGCTGGCGCGAGACGAGCCAATCAGGGCGATCTTCAATCATGCCCTTGATGCGATTGTAGCCGACCTGATCGCCAGTGCGCTTCTGGCCCCAATCGACACGCTCGATCTCATCGAGCGCGATTCGGCGCAGCGTCTTGCCATCGCGGAACGGCTTGTCCATCGCGATGAACCATTGCGGCGTGTTGCGGAAGATCAGCGGCGCTTTCGAACGCCACGAGTGTGGATACGAGTGCTTGAGCTGGCCGCGCGCGAGCAACGCGCCGACTTCGATCAGCGCGTCCATCACCGCCTTGTTGGCGGGGCCATCTTTGCCGAGGTTCTTCCCATCGAGTTGCAGGATTTCGAGACCCTCGAAGCCCGGCGCTTCTTTGGTGAAACGCCCCTCTTCGTCGACCGTGAACGGGATACCTTCCTGGCCGAAATGCTTCGTCCACATGACAAAGTCGTCCGCGCCATGGCCCGGAGCGGTGTGGACGAAGCCGGTACCTGCATCGTCGGTAACGTGATCGCCTGCGAGCAGCGGCACTTTGAAAGCGTACTCACCGCCTTTGTCCGCAGTGCCCTGCCATTCCACAAACGGGTGTTCGCAAGCGAACAACTTGGACACGTCAATGTCTTCGACGCGAGAATACCGTGCGACCTTGGCAACGCGCAGCGTTTCTTCGGCGCGAGCATCGGCCAAGATAAATTGCTCACCCACGACCACCCAGGGCGCGAATGGAAGATCCTTCTCGATCTCTTCTACGCGATACAGGCCGTACTTGATGTTCGGACCGTAAGAGATCGCTCGATTGCCCGGGATAGTCCAAGGGGTAGTCGTCCAGATCACAACGTCCGTGCCGATAAGCTTCCGGTAGCGCTCTTCGACGTCACACAGAGGGAAACGAACCCAGATCGTCGGGCTCGTCTTGTCCGCGTACTCAACCTCCGCCTCAGCCAAAGACGTCCGCTCAACCGGGCTCCACATCACCGGCTTCGAGCCGCGATAAACCAACCCCGTGCGCACCACCCGCAGAAACTCCGCCGCGATCGCAGCTTCCGCTTCGAAGCTCATCGTCGTGTAGTAGCGATCCCAATCGGCTTCGATGCCCAGGCGCTTGAACTCTTCGCGCTGTAGCGGGATCCACTTGTCGGCGTACTCGCGGCAGGCTTTGCGAAACTCGACAGCCGGCACGTCGGCCTTCTTGCGCCCGGTTTTGCGGAAGTCCTCTTCGACCTTCCACTCGATCGGCAGGCCGTGACAGTCCCAGCCGGGAACGTAGTCGCAATCGTAGCCCGCCATCTGTTTGGTGCGGACGACGAAGTCCTTGAGGATCTTGTTTTCGGCGTGGCCGATGTGGATCGCGCCGTTCGCGTAAGGCGGGCCATCGTGAAAGACGAACTTCGGCCGACCCGCCGCTTGCTTACGCAGCAAATCGTAGAGGCCGATCTCGGCCCATTGCTTCAAGCGCTCAGGTTCACGCTGCGCCAGCCCCGCTTTCATCGGGAATGGCGTGTCGGGCAAAAACAGTGTTTCGCGATAATCGCGCCCGGCGGGCGCAGCCTTAGGCTCATCGGCCACGAGGTCTTCTCCGTAAAAGCGAGTGTGATGTAGCGAACCCGGGACCGCGGAGCACCGAAAAACTCGGGCGGCTCAACGCGGACCGGGCCTCAAATTCGGAGGCCCGCTATCAGGAAACGGGTGCGGTCACTCATGCGTTAGCGCTGTATCACCCGCCCCCACGGAACGCCACATGCATTGCGAGGGCGTCCCAAGAGGTTTACATGCCCCGCTTTCCGGCCAGAAAAGCCCAGACCGAAACCATGACCACCGCACACGACTTCTCCTTCGCCAAGCTCGACGAGCCAGGCGAGATCAAGCTTGCGGATTACGCGGGCAAAGCAGTGATGGTGGTGAATGTGGCCAGCGCCTGCGGCTTCACCTCGCAGTACCGCGACCTTGAAGCGCTCTACGAAGCGAAGGTCGGCAAAGGCTTCGTGATCGTCGGTGTGCCGTGCAACGATTTCGGCCATCAGGAAGCAGCGAGCGAGCGCGAGATCCGCGAGTTCTGCGACACCTCCTATCACGTCACGTTTCCGATGACCGCGAAGGTCGAGATCAGCCAGCCTGCGAAGCGCCACCCGTTCTACAAATGGGTCGCGGAAGAACTGGGCGAGAGCGCGTTACCGCGCTGGAATTTCCACAAGTACATTATCGGCAAAGACGGCCGCCTCGTCGGCGCGTTTCCGTCGAAGGCAGCACCGCTCGGCCCGGAATTGCTTGAAGCCATCAAAGGCGCGATCTGCGCGCCGGACGCTGCCAATACCTAATGCGCCAGCGCCGCGTCTTGCGGCGGCGCCGGTCCACTCGCCATCGGCTTCGGCCGTGGTTTGAGCGCCAGCATCGCGAACGCTGAGAGGCCGATGATCACGGCCAGCATCAAGAACTGATCGTTGAACGTCATCACCAGCGCCTCGCGATCGAGCAGCGCCGCGTATCGCATCAAAGCCTGGCGCTCCGGATCCGCTGCGCCCGCTTGCTCCAAATAAGCCTGCGCGCCCGCGATCATGCCGGCGACGTGTGGATTGTTTGGATCGGCGGCGGCGTAGAGCTCTTGACGATGCAGCGCGAACGAATGCGCCTGCACTGTCGCCAGCGCCGCGATGCCGAACGCGCCGCCAAGATTGCGCATCGTGTTGAAGAGACCAGCGCCGGAGTGAACCATGTGCGGCGGCAGCGATTGCAACGCCGGCTGCATCACCGAGTTGAACGTCATCATCAGCCCAAGCCCGCGCAAGACTTGCGGCCAAGCCATCTCGGCGAACGCCGCGTCGGCGGTCAGGTGCGCCTGTAGCCAGCAGCTCGCCGCAACCAGTAAAAAACCCAGCATGCCGAGCGCTCGCGTATCCTTCATGCTGCGCCCAAACCGGCCAATGATCGGCGCAAAGCAGAACATCACAGCGCCCTGCACGAACATCGTGTGCCCGATCTGCAGCGCGCTATAGCCACGCACCGAGCTCAAGAAGAGCGGCGTCAGAAACACGGACGTAAAAAGGCCAAGCCCGAGAATAAAGCCAAGCCCAGCGCCAATAGCAAAAGTCGGTTGGCCGAACGGTTTGAGATCAACGATCGGCGTCTCCGCGCGAAACGCGCGCCAGAAGAAGAGCACGGCGCCCGCCGCACTCACCAACGCCCACATCGTCACCTCCGACGACGCGAACCATTCATTCCCCGGCCCTTCCTCAAGCGTGTACTCCGCCGCACCGAGGAAGAGCGCCAAGCCTGTAAGACCGAACAGGTCGATCTTCTTCAAGAGATTAGCGTCGCCCTTTCCGAGCGAGCCCATCGTATTCCAGATGATCGTCGCGATCAGCACGCCGGGGATGACGTTCACCCAAAAGAGCGCACGCCAGCCCAAACCCTCCGCCACCATGCCGCCGATCGTCGGCCCGAGCGACGGCGCCAGCGTGATCACCATCCCCATCATCGCGCCTGTCATCGGCTGCAGACGTTGCGGAAAGACGAGATAGAGCGTCGCCATCACTGTCGGGATCATCGCGGCGCCCGTGAAGCCTTGCAGCGCACGGAAGATGATCAGCGAATGGATGTCCCACGCGAACGCGCACAGCAGACTGGAGAATGAAAACGCCAACGCGGAAATACAGAAAAGCAAACGCGTGCCCAGCGCGCGGCCCAGGAAGCCCGAGAGCGGAATGCCGATGACTTCAGCGATCAAATACGATGTCTGCACCCACGAGATTTCGTCGCGGCTGGCGGAGACGCCGGCTTGAATTGAGCCCAAGGCGCTGGCGACGATCTGGATGTCGAGGATGGCCATGAACTGGCCGACGACCATGGCGATGAAGCCAATCCAGATCGCTAGCGGCGGCGAGTCGTCCGGTTTCGCCGCTGCGGCGGTGGTCACCGCGTGTCGATCGTCACGGTCGCGGAGAGACCGGGACGCAGGAGTTCAATCCCCTCCTGCCCCGGCTCGATGCGAATACGCACCGGCACGCGTTGAACGATCTTGGTGAAATTGCCGGTCGCGGTGTCGGTCGGGATGATCGAGAACTCACTACCCGACGCCGGCGCGATCGAGTCAACGAAGCCGCGCAGGCGCAGATGGTGATCAACATCAGGACGAATAGTCACCGGCTGATCTGGACGGAACGTCGCGATCTGCGTCTCTTTGAAATTGGCCACCACATAAACCGCCTGCACCGGCACGACCGACATGAGCGGCGAACCAGCGCGCACCAATTGGCCGACCTGCACTTGCCGGTCGCCGACAACGCCATCGATCGGCGCGCGAATGACTGTGCGCGAGAGATCAAGTTCAGCAGCTTCAAGCTCTGCTTGCGCGGCCTGCACCGCTGCGTCGGCCGCGGCTAACCCGCCGCCGGCTTGGCGCGATTGCAGTTCAAGCTGCTGCATGCGCGCGGGCGAGAGAAGCCCACGCTCGGCCAGCGGTCGGTAACGCTGCACGTCCGACGCCGCCAGCGCGCGAGTGGCTTGCTCGGCGGCGCGCGCGCCTTGCGCCTGCGCCAGCACCGCACGCGCGGCGGAAACGCGCGCATCATAATCGCTCGGATCGATTTGAACGAGCACCTCGCCCGCATGCACCGTGCTGTTTTCCAGCGCCGGCACGGCGCGGACATAGCCTTGGATGTTTGCGGAGATCAGTGAGGTGTCGGCGCGCACGTAGGCGTTGTCAGTCGACACTTGAAAACGGCCGACAGTCAGCCAGTTGGCGCCCCACGTCATCAGCAGCGCCGCAACGACGCCAGCGCCAATGAAAGCCACGTGTTTTCGGTTGAGGCCACGCAGCCACCCGCCCGCGCGCGCACGCGCAGCCCTCACCCGTAGTCCGGCGCCGTCAGCCATTGGAGACATCCCGAGAAGGCACCTCAGCGATGTAGTGCGAATTACGGTTACCACAACTAGCACTTCCGCGCTATTCTCCCGCCTGGTTACCCGGTGTAACCCGGTCTGGGAGGGCTGTTGCCGTGACGGGAGACGCGGAGGTGGGGGAAAAACCATCGCAGCGACCGCAAGATCGCGGCGTCGCGCGACGTCACGCATTTTTGCAGGCGGCGCGCGAAGTGTTCCTCGAACAGGGCTACGTGGCAGCGAGCGTCAATGACGTGGTGCGCCGCGCTGGCGGCTCACTGGCGACGCTCTACGCCCAGTTCGGCAACAAAGAAGGCCTGTTCCTGGCCGTTGCGCAGGAACTGCATGAAGAGCTCGCGCGGGCCATGACACCGCAAGATGTCGAACACCTGCAGCTTGAAGATGGCTTGCAGATCATCGGCGAAAAATTCCTGAGCACGAGCCTCTCGCCCGACAATTTGGCGTTCTTCCGCATTATTGTCGGTGAAGGCCGCCACTTCCCCGAACAGGTCCACCGCTATCTCGCGCAAGGCGGCGCTGAGAAGGTGCGTGGTGTCATCGCGCGGTATCTGACGGCGCGCGGCGTCGCCTCGGGCGATCCGGAAATGTATGCCTCCTACTTGATGGAACTGTGGCGCACGCGCCATCAGTATCGGGCCCTGTCAGCCGCCAATTACAAGCTCTGCGACGAAGATCTCGCCAGCCATGTACGTCAGGGCGTGGCGTTTTTCCTGCGCGCGGCGCGCGACTAAACGCGACTGAACGCAGGCGCCTGCTCCCGTTCAGAGCCGATTCAGACACTGTTCAGGTGAGCTATCAGATGCTCCGGATGCGAGGGTGCGCCTGCAAGGGCGCACAGGGAGCCTCATGATGAAAACACCAATCATTGCGGCGGCCGCAGTGCTGTGCGCCTTGGCCCTAGCGCCACAGGCATATGCGCAGCGCGGCGACGACGGCCGTGTAGAACGCGGCGATCGTGACGGCCCGCGCGGCCGACGCGGCGGCGGCGACGACGGCAATCGCGGCGACCGTGGTCGCGGCGACGGAAATCGCGGCGGCGATCAACCACCTGCGGCGCGACCGCCAGCGCCTCAACCCGGGGGTCCGTTCGGCGGACAACCGCGCGGCCCGCGCCCAGACGGCGGCGAAGTTCAACGCGACCGAGGCCGCAGCGATGGCCTTCAAGGCGATCGCGGACGTGGCCAATGGAACGGTGATCGCGGCCAAGGCGATCGCGGACGCGGTCAATTGGATGGCGGTCGCGGCGAAGGCGATCGTGGTCGCGGCCAATGGAATGGCGATCGCGGCCAAGGCGGCCGTGGTGGCGATGGCGTTCAAGGTGATCGTGGACGTGGCGACGGCGTTCAAGGCGGCGACCGTGGTCGTGGCCAATGGAACGGCGATCGCGGCCAGGGTGGCCGTGGTGGCGATGGCGTTCAAGGTGATCGTGGACGTGGCGACGGCGTTCAAG
>CAYZIJ010000010.1:0-20343 GCA_964478365.1 uncultured Terricaulis sp. | reverse complement strand
GCGGCGACCGTGGTCGTGGCCAATGGAACGGTGATCGCGGCCAAGGCGGTCGTGGTGGCGATGGCGTTCAAGGTGATCGTGGACGCGGCCAATGGAACGGCGGACGCGGTGAAGGCGACCGTGATCGCGGTCGTGGCGATTGGAATGGCGGACGCGACGGCCGCGACGGCCGCAGCGTCGGTGACCGTGACCGTGGTGGTCGTGATTGGGGCCGTGATGGCCGCCGCGATTGGCGCGACGATGATCGTCATCGCCAAGAGTGGGACCGTGGACGCCGTGACGCGCGCTATGATCGGTATCGCCGCTCGCACCGCGACTTCGATCGTCCGCGCTACAACGACTGGCGCCATGTGCGTCAAGGCTATTACTTCGACAGTGGCTACGCGCAGATCGTCTACGGCTTTTATGGCCGCCGCTATTATTGGTGGAGTTACGATGGCTGGAGCCGTCCATATCGCCGCTGGTCAGTAGGCTACGCGATTCCTTCATGGCTCTATTGGGAGCCGCTGCCGTGGGATCTCTACTACCGGCTGCCGCCTGCTCCGTATGGTTGCCGCTATGTCTACGCTGACGGCGACGTCCTGCTCATTGCAATCGCCACCGGCATCATCCTCGACGCGCTGCTCTACGACGACGGCTACTACTAAGCCGCGCAGCGCCTGAGGGACGATTGGGGGAGCCGCCTTGCTGAAAAGCGAGGCGGCTCTTTCGTCTTAGAGCGCTGTTATCGGCGGCGGCCGATGCGGCTCTTTGATGGGCTCGTCCGGCAGCTCGACCGGCGGCTGCGGCTGCGGTTCGCGGGAATCTGGTTCAGGTTCGTTCGGTGGGCCCATGCCACCCAACGCTCAAAACCGCTTCTCGGCGCCACCGGCGCAAAAATGCAGCGCCGCACCCCTCGCGTGCTGGTTGACGCCCCCGCTCCAACCCCCTACATGCCGCCCGTTAGCAACCGGCCCGGGCGAGTGCTAAGTCGCCCGCCGGGAGACAAAATGCTTTAGAAACAAGGGAGTAACCTGTGACGACTTTTCGTCCTCTGCACGATCGCGTGCTCGTGAAGCGCGTGAAGGAAGAAGAAAAGACCAAGGGCGGGATCATTATCCCCGAGACGGCTCAAGAGAAGCCGCAAGAGGGCGAAGTCGTCGCCGTTGGCCCGGGCGCCCGTGATGAAGACGGCGAGTACATCAAGCCGGACGTGAAAGTCGGCGACCGCATCCTGTTCGGCAAATGGTCGGGCACGGAAGTGAAGGTCGACGGCGATGAGCTGCTCATCATGAAAGAGAGCGACATCCTCGGCGTCATCGAAACCAAGAAGTCGAAGAAGTCGGAAGCCGCCTAAGTGGCTTCTTGAGCGTGCCCCTCCCGGCGCGCTTTCGATTTTCAATTCAAACAAAAGGTACACAGCACCATGGCTGCTAAGATCGTCAGTTTCGGCGCCGATGCCCGTGAGCGTATGCTCGCCGGCGTCGACATCCTCGCCAACGCGGTGAAGGTCACGCTCGGCCCGAAAGGCCGCAACGTCGTCATCGAGAAATCGTTTGGCGCCCCGCGCACCACCAAGGACGGCGTCACCGTCGCCAAGGAAATCGAACTCGAAGATAAGTTCATGAACATGGGCGCCCAGCTCATTCGTGAAGTCGCTTCGAAGACCAACGACGAAGCCGGCGACGGCACCACCACCGCCACCGTTCTCGCTCAAGCCATCGTTCGCGAAGGCATGAAGGCCGTCGCTTCGGGCCGTAACCCGATGGACCTGCGCCGCGGTATCGACAAAGCCGTCACCGCCATCGTCGCGGATCTGAAGGCGCGCGCCAAGAAGGTCACCGGTTCGGAAGAGATCGCCCAAGTCGGCACCATCTCTGCCAACGGCGACACCGACATCGGCAAGTTCCTCGCTGACGCGATGGAGAAGGTCGGCAACGAAGGCGTCATCACGGTTGAAGAAGCCAAGTCGCTCGAGACCGAACTCGAAGTCGTCGAAGGCATGCAGTTCGACCGCGGCTATCTCTCGCCGTACTTCATCACCAACGCCGACAAGATGGAAGTCGTGCTCGAGGATCCGTTGGTCCTGCTCTTCGAAAAGAAGATCTCCAGCTTGCAGCCGATGCTGCCGGTGCTGGAAGCTGTCGTGCAATCGCAACGCCCGCTGCTCATCATCGCTGAAGACGTCGAAGGCGAAGCGCTCGCCACCCTCGTCGTCAACAAGCTGCGTGGCGGCCTGAAGGTTGCTGCGGTGAAGGCGCCGGGCTTCGGCGATCGCCGCAAGGCCATGCTGGAAGACCTCGCCATCCTGACGGGCGGCCAAGTCATCAGCGAAGACCTCGGCATCAAGCTTGAGAACGTCACGCTCGACATGCTCGGCAAGGCCAAGAAGATCGTCGTCAAGAAGGACGACACGACGGTCGTCGACGGCGCCGGCGCCAAGAAGGACATCGAAGCGCGCGTGGGCCAAATCCGCAAGCAAATCGAAGACACCACGTCCGACTACGACAAGGAAAAGCTGCAAGAACGTCTGGCGAAGCTCGCCGGCGGTGTTGCCGTGATCAAAGTCGGCGGCGCGACGGAAGTCGAAGTCAAGGAACGCAAGGACCGCGTTGATGACGCGCTGAACGCCACCCGCGCTGCGGTGGAAGAAGGCATCGTCCCCGGCGGTGGTGCGGCCCTCCTCCGCGCTGCGTTCAAGCTCAACATCAAGGGCGACAACGAAGACCAGAACGTCGGCATCGCCATCATCAAGAAGGCGCTGGAAGCCCCGATCCGTCAGATCGTGGAAAACGCCGGCGTCGAAGGCTCGATCGTTGTCGGCAAGCTGCGTGAATCGAAGGACGACAATTACGGCTTCAACGCGCAAACCGAAGAGTACGTCGACCTGGTGAAGGCCGGCATCATCGATCCGGTGAAGGTTGTCCGCACCGCGCTGCAAGACGCAGCCTCGGTCGCCGGCCTTATCATCACCACCGAAGCCACCATCGCTGAGGCCCCGAAGAAAGACTCGGGCGCTGGCGGCGGCATGGGCGGCGGCGGCATGGGCGGCATGGGCGGCATGGATTTCTGATCCACCGAAGCGGCGTAAGCCGCGAAGGTGGATCAATCCGCAGAAGCTCGTAGAGCGAAGGCGGACTGATCCAAGCACCAAACGCGAAGACGGAAACGGCGGAGCCCAAGCTCCGCCGTTTTTGTTTGCGCTAAACTCGCCGCCTGTATCTGCCGCGCGCGATAAACTCGATGAAGCCGGCATCTCTCAGCACTTGAAGCTGTTGCCGCATTTTTTCGCGTACATGCATGTTGGCAGGGTATAGCCGCTGAAGCCGATCTTCGAAGCGATAGACATCGGCGATCTCAAACTCCGCGTTGCCGATCTCGTCGACACACTTCAGCACCTCGATGAGCCAGCCACGTGCCTCGGGCCTTTCCTGGCGTAAGAAACACGTCTGCTTCCACCGCTTGAGCACCTGCTCTTTGGGGACGAGTTCGCCGTTACGGACTACGGTGATCCGCCCCGCCTCCGGCACCTTGCTGAGCAATATGTTGCAACCTATCCAGCCAGCGCGTCTTGCGGTGAGAGCAAGCGGCGGGCGCTCTTGAATAATGTCGGCAACGAAGAAGTGCTTCGGCACGACCGAGAGGTTCGTGACGGACTTCTTGTGCTTGTCGTATCCCAGCAGCACTAAGCTCGGATTGTTGTCAGCTGCCAAGCGCTCCATCATGCTCTTATAGGCGCCATCGACAACGCTACCGCCAATTCGGCCCGACTTGCTCTTGATCTCATATTCTTCGGAGCACGACGGACAGCTAAAATCACCAACGGGATTGTTGTTGGCGAGCTTCGATAATTTTGGCGCGCCACAGTTCAGACAATAGAGCTGGCTCGCTACCCAACCTTCGCTCCAAAATCTCGCCCTCTGAGTTTGGGCCTCGTAGGGCGCAGACTCTTCTTCAAAGCCGAGGCGCCTGATCATGCGGCGTCCAGATAGATGCCCGTCTTGGCTTCGCGCTCCCGAGTCACACTCGGCTCAATCTCAAGATTACAGGCCGGGCAACGGTCGTTGCAGTTGCTATCGTGGAGATCAATCCACGCCTCCCCGCAATCACACTTAAAGGAGCGCCCGAAGTAGACGCCAAACTCTGGGGGCCACGGCGGATCGAAGCCATCGAGGCTATCGACACCGTCCAGCCACGAAGGACTTTTCTCTGTCATCAGCATCGCTCCGCGGCTCAAAGATATGCGCGTCGCATGGATCCCGATAACACGCAGGGCGTCAACCTCTCACGCTTCGCGGCGTCGGCTTCTATTTTCGCAATGTCACCGAGATTTTGTTGTTCGGCGTGCGCGGCAAGAACGCTCGCACACTTCAACCAGGCCGAACCCAGGCGAACATCATCCCCGCGCGCAAGCGCGAACACTCTCGCAAGCCCGATGAAACCTACGATATCGTCGAAGCGTGGTATACACGCCCGCGTCGACGCATCTGCGGAGCAAGGCGCCGGGTGGAAGGCCGCATCGCGTGATGGCTGACACATTGAATTGGTCGCATGAGCGCCGGTCCGCGCGCAACCGCACCGTTTTGTCGCGCCACACTTCTCCCGAGAGGCGAGCGGAAGGCTCGCGCTTTTGAGCGAGCGCCCCTAGGCTGTCCATGGGGTAGGACGCATGAACCAACGAACGCTCTTCATCAGCCGCGACGGCGCGGCGCCGCCACTTGCCGGCCAAACAGAAGCCGCGCTCCGCGAGGCGCTCGCCACTGAAGAGTCGCGCAACGGTTCCAATCATCCCGACGTCGCGATCACCCTCAACAATCTCGCAGCGCTTCTTCTGGAGTCGGGCCGCGCACAAGAGGCGCTGCCGCTGATCGTGCGCGCGCGCGACATCATGCTTGGCGCCTTCGAGGGCGATCATCCTTTGAAGCGCGCGACCTACGAAACCCTCGTCGCCATCGTGCGCCAAGTTGATGTCGAGGGCGTAGCGCCACCGAACCTGCGTCCATTCGCAGCGCAGGTCAGGGCGCTGGACGAAGCTGCGCGCGGCGGGCCTGCGCCAGACTTCGCGCCGATCGTGGTGGCGCCTCTTCCACCGCCTGCCCCAGCTTCACCTGCACGCGCCACACGCAGTGAACCCGAGCGCAACGCCTCGCCGCTCGGTGCGCTCGGCAGTTTCATTTTCGGCGCCCGTCCACCACGAAACAATAGAGTGCGCAAAAAATAAGGGCGGCCCTTTCGAGCCGCCCTTCAGGGAGGAGTCCTTGGGGGCAAGGACAGCGGGTTAGAATTCGGTGCGGATGGTCGCCAGGATCGTGCGTGGCGCGCCGATCTGAGCGGTCCGGTTTCCGGTGATGTCGGTGGAGATGACGCCGAGATATTCCTCGTCGAACAAGTTCACGACATTGATTTGCAGATAGGCGCCTTCGGCATCGATCAGACGACCGAAGTTCCAGCGGAGGTTGGCGTCGACGACTGTGTAATCCGGCGTGGTTTCGTCGTTCACGAGGTTTGTAAAGCGCTCACCCACATGGCGGGCTTGAACACCGAGGTCGAAATTGCCAACCGTGTATTCGGCGCGTGCGGCGAACGTCCATTCCGGCGTATCGTACAGGCGGTTGCCTTCAGTCGGATTGCCGCCGATGTCGGCGCCGATTTCGCTGTCCTTGAAGGACGCGGTGCCGATCAGCGTCAGATTGTCCGTAGCGGCGTAGCCAAGTTCGAAATCAGCGCCCCACAGATCGATATCGCCGACGTTGAAGCTGCCGGTGTCGCCGGTGTCGAGATCAAACGTCCGCTCGATGCGATCTTGGAAGCTATTATACCAAGCCGTCGCTGAAGCGATCAGATTGCCGCTATTGTAGCGATAGCCGATGTCGAACGCCTGCGAGGTTTCCGGCTGGACAGCATCGAGGGTGTCGAGACGGCGGCCGTAGAGATCGTCCGTACGCGGCGCCGACAGACCCTCCGCATAGCTGGCGAAGATTTGTTGGGTATCGGTCAGACGATAGGCCACGCCGACGTTCGGCAGCACTTCTTCGTACTCGACTTCCGCGCCCTCGAATGGCGCTTGCACTTCCGGGTTCACGCCGATCACGGCGATTTGCTCGGCGCTGGTCGTGCAGATCGGATTGTTGCCGTTGAAGTCGAGGCCCTGATAGCAGCGGTTGTTTAGTTCGCGCGTGAGGATCGGCGCGCGCAGACCTGCAGTCAGGGTCAGGCGGTCTTCCAGGAAACTACCGCGATATTCCAACGAGAGCTGGCTCAGCGATGCATAGGACATACGATCCCGGCGGCGGATCGGCACGCCATTGCCGTCGGGGAGACCGTCGGCATAGCCGAAGTTGGCGCCGAACACGTCAGCCGGCGTGCTGTCCGAGTTGATGCGGCTGACGCCGCCAGTCTGGCGGTGACGGCCCCAATCGTAGGTGTAGTTCAACCGTACACGTTGATCGTCGTTGACGTCCCAGATCAGCGACGACTGCACCGAGTAACGCTGCGTCGTGGTCGTGTTCGGTTGGAACAAACGCACGCGATCAAGCAGATCGCCGTCGCCGTTCAAGTCGGCGTTGGCATCGACGCGGTTGCTCAGCGTTCCGCCCGTTGCGTTCTCGACATAGTCGAGCGTCGAACCGCCATTAGCCAGAACGTACTGGAAGGTCGGATCAACGGTCAGCGTGAGATTCGGCGTGAGGCTGAAGCGCGATTGGATTCGGATGTTGCCAGTGTCGGACGGGTTGGTCGAAAGCGGGCCTACATTGTTGCAGGTGCGGGCGACGTCAGCGACGCCATTGACCGCAGTTTGCAGGTTTTGGCAGGTCGACACGTTGCCGAGATAGCTATCCATGCCGACAGCGTTGAACGTATCGACGCTATAGCTGCGGATGAAGTTGTTGCGGTTCTGGTTAAAGTGGAACGCGACGCTGATGAAGTCATCGCCACCGAACGCTTGGTAGACGCGCGCGTTGAACTGGCGCTTCTCGATGCCGCCGAAATTGCCGAGGAAGTGATCATAGTCGGTGGACGAAGCCGACGCCCAAGCGCGCGTGTCGAACGGACCGAACGTGCCGAGATCGACGAGGCCGAAGGCCCGGTTAAAGTCGAACGAGCCGTAGCCGTATTGAAGGATGCCGCCAAACTCGTCAGACGGCATACGGCTGATGTAGTTCACCGTGCCGCCGGTCGCGGACGCGGTCGGGCTGTCCACTTCGGTCGCGCCCAGATTGACCGTAGCCTGTGAGATCAGCTCGGAGTCCAGCTGTTGGTTCGAATAGACCGCGTAGTTGCCGGTGTCATTGAGCTGCGCGCCATCGAACTGAAGCGAAATACGCGCGCCGTCGAAGCCGCGAATGTTGATCGAGCCGCCCGACGAGCCGTAGGCGTCATTGTTCGTGAAGGTCACGCCCGGAACGAGGTTGAGCGATTCAAGGATCGTCCCCCCCGGCGGTTGCGTCGCGATGTATTCATCAGTGACCGTCGAGCGCGCGCGCGGCACGGTCTGGCCGGTGATCACACCGGCAATGCTGTTCTGACCACGCGTGCCGGTAACGACAATCTCTTCGCTCTCTTCGAAAACTTGCGAGCCCGTGGACTGCGCGTTCGCCACACCGGCGCCCATCGCGAGCGTGAGCGCCGTTAGCGCCGCACCAGAAAGAAACTTCTTCGACATCGAAACACCCCCAATACGGAGGCGCTCTCATCGCGCCCCGTTTGCGCTGCGGCTGCTAAGGGCGGCGTTTGAAAACTGCGCGACACGGCGCTGAAAGTTTTGTGTCTGCGCAACAGAAGTGTCGCGCATGACGGTGCGGAGTCAGTGATTTGCGCGCGCGTGCGCCGCATTGCATCCACAGCCACGCGCCTGAAGGACTGCGTTGCGCTTTTGCTTGCAGCGCGTGTTCGTGACGTTAAAGTGAAGGAATTCCGACAGAAGCGATTGGAACGATGGCTGGACACGGCACGGCGAAGCATTGGTGGGAGCGCGACACGGCGCCGGGATACATCCTGATCGCTGCGACGATCTTCTCGTTCATCCTGTTGAACGGTCCTACCGGCGAAGCTTTCCATCGTTTGCTCGAAGCGCAGATCGCAGGTCTCAGCGTCGGCCTCGACACCGCCGCGCACGCTGTGAACCTGCACCTCATCATCAACGATGCGCTGATGGTGATCTTCTTTCTCTATGTTGGCCTCGAACTGAAGCGCGAGACTGTCGAAGGTCCGTTCAAGAATCCGCGCGAAGCGGCGCTGCCTCTAGCGGGCGCGATTGGCGGCATGGCCGTTCCGGCGTTGATCTATGTGGCGTTCAATGCGAGCCAACCGGACTATCTGCGCGGCTGGGCCATTCCCTCCGCCACCGACATCGCTTTCGCGATCGGCGTTCTGTCGCTGCTCGGCCCGCGCGTGCCTGGCGGATTGCGCCTCTTTCTGTTGGCGCTTGCGATCATAGACGATCTCGGCGCCATTCTCGTCATCGCGATCTTTTATTCGACGCACATCACAGGTTGGGCGCTTGGCGGGGCGCTGACGACGTTCGGCGTGATGCTGCTGATAAACCGCAGCGGCGTGAAGGCGCTTTGGCTCTACTGGCTGCTCGGCGTCGTCATGTGGGGATTCATGCTGATCTCAGGCGTGCACGCGACCATCGCTGGGGTTCTCACCGCGATGACCGTTCCGATGCGCCGCGCCGATGGCGGTTCACCACTGATCACTGCGGAGCACACGCTGAAACCTTGGGTGACGTTCGCGATCATGCCGCTCTTTGCGCTAGCCAATGCTGGCGTCGTTCTGCACGGCGCCGGGATAGACGCGCTATTGCATCCGATCGCATTGGGAATCTCAGCCGGTCTCGTGTTGGGCAAGCCGATCGGCATCACGCTCGCAGCTCTGATTGCAAGCGCCGCGCTGAAGCAACGCTTGCCCGGCAATCTGATGCAGATGCTCGGCACAGGCATGCTGGCCGGCATCGGCTTCACCATGAGCCTCTTCATCGGCACGCTTGCCTTTGGCGCCGGCGATCTCGCGACCCCGGTGCGTTTCGGCGTGCTCGGCGGTTCGTTCGTCTCCGCGATCGCGGGCTTACTCGTGTTGTGGTGGTGCTGCCGCAAGCTTGCGCCCGCTGAACACGGGACGCTTGGACCGGAGGAAGACCTCGCCGAGGAGCACGGCGTCTTCGAAAACATCGATCCGAAGCGCTGAAAAGCAAAACGGCCACGCCCCCGAGGGACGCGGCCGCCATGCGTTGCAAATTAGTAGGCGTCTCCTCCCCGAAACGCGACCGCCCGCAACGCCGACGGTCGAGCGCAGCCTTTACTGAACTGCGACAAAGCGTCAAGCGCCGCGCGCCAAACCGGGTACGGAATGAACGTAAACGCCGCTCAGCGCGCGAGCATTTGCTGCACTGCAGCGACGATTTCGCCGCGCGGGACTTCCCGCTGCACCTGCTCACGCGCCTTGGCATAGGCCGCGCGATCCTCACCAAGATCCTTAGCCATGGCGGCGCCGAGCTTCAGATCTTTGAGCGTAACGACACCTTTCGCGAGTTCGTCGCCGCCTTGCATCACAGCGATCGGAGCATTGCGTCTGTCCGCGTACTTCAGCTGCGCCTTCATGCCAGCGCCACCGAGATAAACCTCTGCGCGAATGCCGGCCGCGCGCAGCTCAGCAGCAATCGCGAAAAAATCGCCCATGCGATCGGCGTCGAGCGCTAACACTATGACAGGCGGCGTTTGCGCGTAGGTCTCACCCAGGCCGAGCCGCGCTTGCGCCGCAACGAGGCGCGACACGCCAATGGAGAAGCCAGTCGCCGGCACGCGCTCGCCAGTGAAGCGTGCGATGAGATCATCGTAGCGTCCGCCACCGCCGACCGAACCGAAGCGCACAGGACGGCCGTCTTCAACGATCGTCATTGTGAGTTCGGCTTCGAACACAGCGCCGGTATAATATTCAAGCCCGCGCACAACCGACGGATCTATGCGTCCACGTTTGTCGTCAACGCCAAGTGCGCTCAGCACCGCATCAATGCCTGCGAGTTCTTTCAAACCCGCTTTGCCCTCATCGTTGCCGCCCACGATACGGCCCAGCCCTTCAAGCACGGCAGAGCGCGAGTTCGTCTCAAGCGTGACGAATTCGATCACGGTTCTGACTGCGTTGGCGTCCAGTTCGGCGCCTGCGGTGAAATCGCCGCTCTCGTCCTTGCGGCCTTTGCCAAGCAATGCAGCGACGCCGTCAATGCCTACGCGATCGAGCTTATCGATAGCCCGCATCACTGTGAGGCGCGCTTTGGAGTTGCTCTCGTTGAGGCCTGCGCCGAGCAGCAGGCCATTTAAGATGCGCCGCGAATTGACCTTGAACACGTAGCCATCACGCGGCACGCCAACGGCTTCCAGCGCCTCAGCCGCCATGGCGATCATTTCCGCATCGGCGGCGGGATTGTCAGAACCAACCGTATCAGCGTCACATTGCGTGAACTGGCGATAGCGCCCAGGCCCCGGCTTTTCGTTGCGCCACACCATGCCGGTCTGCCAGCGGCGAAACGGCTTCGGTAAATTTTGACGCTGCTCAGCTGCATAGCGCGCAAGCGGCGCGGTCAGATCGTAGCGGAGCGAGAGCCAGCGCTCGTCATCCATGAACGAGAACACGCCTTCGTTCGGGCGATCGAGATCAGGCAGAAACTTGCCCAACGCTTCGGTGAATTCGACGGCTGGCGTTTCAAGACGCTCAAAGCCCCATTTCTCATAGACTTTGCCGACAGCGCTAACGACGCGCTCTTCAGCAACAGCATCGTCGCCCAAGCGATCGACGAAGCCGCGCGGTTTTTCGGCGGTGACGAGAGTGGATTCAGTTTTGCTCATGACGGAGAACTTTCGGAACGAGATACGAGAGAGCTATCGGGCGCACGCGTGCGCGATCGCTTCGAGCGTTAATGTCGCTCGAAGCTGTAGCCCGTCGCTTGGGCGATTTCCCCGGAGAGAACCCGTTCCGCCAAAATCTCAATATCCCAGGTGAGTTCGCGGTCGGCCTCGACCAGCGGGAAATGCTCACTGATCTTCTTTAAGGCGTCGCCCGTGCGCTTTCCAGTAGCGACCGGCTTTTCGGCCGCATTCGTAGCGCGAACGTGCTCAGCCTGTGCCGCGAAAGCCATCTCGATAGCGAAGATATGCGCCAGATGCTGCGCCGCCTCGTAAGCGCGCATGCCGACATTGGCGGCCATTGAGACATGGTCCTCCTGTCCCGCATCGGTGGAAACGCTCATCAGATGCGAAGGCATGGCGAGACCCCAGATGTGATTGCAAAGGCCGGCAGTGGTGTACTCAGCCATCATCAAGCCGGAATGGGTTGCGTTGGGCGAAGGCCCGCGCATCTGCGGCCCGAGGCCTTTATTGCGCCCCGCATCAACCATGCGCGCGCAACGCAGGTTCGAGAGCCGCGCCATCACGCCAGCAGCTTGCAGCAAGCCGTAAACATCAATCGCCAGCGGCATGCCGTGGAAGTGGCCGCCAGAGGTGATGAGATCGAGATCGTAAGCGCCCGCGTCCGTGTTCAGATCGATTGGATTGTCGGTCACGCTGCGCGCTTCGATGGTCATCGTCCGCTCGGCGCGTTCGACCAATTCGAGGCACGGCCCCAAAGCCTGAGCAGCACAACGCAGATTGTACGGATCCTGAATGCGGCCGTCATAGGCAAACTTGGTGTCGGTCGAGACGTTCTGAAACTCGTAACCGTCAAGCAAATCGAACACCCAGCGCGCGATCGCTTGCGAACCTTCGTGCGGACGTAACGCGTGCAGATCGGCACGGAACGGACGCCCCATGCCGCGCATCACTTGCACGCCCAAAGCGGCGTTAAGGGTCGCCGCTTCGATCAGCCGGCGCATCATCGCGGCCGTCAGCGCGCCCCAGGCGTTGGAGTATTGGCAACCATTATTGAGCGCCAAGCCTTCTTTCAACTCAAGCTCGATTGGCGCGAACGCTCTCGGATTGGCCTTCAGCCAATCTTTGGTCACCACCCCCTCGCCCTTCTCGTTCAGCACCTTGCCTTCGCCGATAACGACGGCGGCGATGTGCGAAAGCGGTGCAAGATCGCCGCTGGCCGAGACGCTGCCATGACGCGGTACTGCTGGCGTGACGCCATTATTAAGCATGTCGATCAAGGTTTCGACGACAACCGGCCGCGCCACGCTGCGCCCACGCGCCAGCGACGCCGCCCGCATCAATATCGTCGCGCGCACCACTGGCGCCGGTGCGAACTCACCCACCCCGGCGCAATGCGAGAGGATCAGATTGCGCTGAAGCTGCTTCAACTCTTCAGGGCTGACATAGTCCCTGAAGTTAGAGCCAAAGCCAGTGTTGAGACCGTAAACCCTCTTGTCCGGCTGCGCCTTGATCTGCGCTTCCGCTTGCGCGCGGAAATCCGCCAGCCGCTGCCGCGCTGAAGCGCCCAAAGCCACCTTCGCGCGCCCTTCGGCCACCGCTTCGATGGTCTCGATAGTGACCGCTTCGGCGGTTTCGGTGAGGGTGACGGTGGTCAATGGAGGCTCCGGGCAAATCGCGCCGGAGACCTAACGTAAACCACGATTCAAGGCGAGCCGGGCCGCGGCGCCACTTTTGCTCCTCAGGGGGGAAAGGAGCCCGTCCATGCTCACCTGTGTCGCGTTTATGTTCACTGTCAGCCTGGCTGAACTGCCGTCGCTGGCGACCGAGATTGAAACCGAGGCTCGCGCACTCACCGCGCAGACCGAGATCACGCCTGGCTTCCTGGCCGGCATCGAGGACTTCTCAGGCGACGCCGAGCGCTTCTCGGTGGCGCTGCGCCAATCGGGCGTGGAGCAAGACCTGCCCTGCATCTTCCACGGCATCGCCGAAGATGCCCGCGAGCGCGTCACCGAACTGCGCGACGCTGACACCAGCGAAGAGCGCACCACCGCGCTCACGCATCTGCGCGTGCTGCTGGACGACGCCATCCTGATCGCACCGATGGCCGCCAGCGCCGCCGCTGACCGCGCTGAAGAGCAGCAAGTCGCTCAGAGCAATTAAGCGTACTTAACCGCGCAGCCGTACGGCACGGTGCTCGCCGTCTGTACGGCGCGGCCCGCTTCGAGATCGGCGAGTGCAGCGCGCACGTAGTTCGTGGCGCCTTCCAGCGACGCCGGACGCGCCGACGGCCGATCGTCGATCGCGCCCTGATATCGCAGCACGCCTTGCGGATCGATAATGTACATATGCGGCGTCGTGCGCGCGCCGTAGGCGCGACCCATCGCGCCGCTCGGATCGAGCAAGGTTGCACTTGGCGCAGCGCTATCGGTCTGCACCCGCGCCAAGGCGCCGGCGCCATCGAGATAACCCTGCTCGCCCGGTGCGGAAGAAATCACTTGCAGCCAGACAATGCCGTCAGCGGCGGCTTCGCGCTGTAGCGTCTGCATGTTGCCGGAATCGTAGTGCTTACGCACGTATGGGCAGCCATTGTTCGTCCATTCCAGAACAACTGTGCGGCCGCGGAATTCCGCCAAGGTGCGCGTCGCTCCAGAAGCGTCTTGTACTGAGAAGGCAGGCGCTGCAGCGCCGTTCTCGGCGGAGGCCAACGCTTCGTTGCTGTTCAGCAGCAACGAACCACCAAGGGCCGCCACTGCCGCCACAGCGGCGCCGCCGAGCAATAGATTACGTCTCGAGATCGTCATTCCTGCGCTCCTGAGATGGTGTCGATAACCATGGATTCGGTCAGCAATTGAGGCAAGACCACGGGCTCACCCTCCGGTGGGAAGTAGAGATAGAGCGGCACGCCTGCGCGTCCATAGCGGGCCAATGCGGCTGCAATCGTATCGTCGCGATTGGTCCAGTCACCTTTAAGATAGGCGACGTTCTGATCGGCGAAGGCCTGCGCGACGCGAGGGCTGGAAAGCGCCGCGATCTCGTTGACCTTACAGCTGACGCACCACGCTGCGGTAAAATTCACGAACACGCCCCGGCCCTCTGCGCGCAATTCGTCGACGCGAGCGTCGCTCCAGGGCTCCGCCACCAGAGCGGTTTCGCTCTGCGTGCCGAGCAACGGCCGCCACGTGAGCGCGCCGGTCACAAGCAGAACGATGACGCCGACAATCAGCCAAACCCTGCCCCATCGCGCGGCGAGCAACAAAAACGCCAAAGCCGTCGCGATCAGCAAGAGCGAGAGCACGCCCATGGGCCCGGCTTGTTCGGCCAAAACCCAAACCAGCCAAACCGCCGCCGCGAACATCGGAAATGCCAGCACGTGCTTAGCGCGATCCATCCAGGCGCCCGGCTTGGGGATCAAACGCTGCAGCGCGGGTGCAAAGTGCAACAGCGTCAATGGCAGCGCGAAACCAAGCGCAAGCGCTGTAAAGATCAACAGCGTGATCAGCGCCGATTGCGTGAGCGCCACGCCGATCGCGCCCGCCATGAACGGCGCCGTGCACGGCGTCGCTGCAATCACCGCAAGCGCGCCGGTAAAGAAGCTGCCGGCATTGCCGCTGCGTTGCGTGAGGGCGCCACCAGCGTTCTGCAGCGAACCACCGATCTCGAACACGCCGAGCAGATTTAGGCCAATGGCAAAGAAGAGCAGCGCCAGTGCGCTCGTCACCCACGGCGCTTGCAGCTGAAAACCCCAGCCGACCGCTTCGCCGGCGCCCCGCAATGCGATGAGCAGGCCGGCCAGCGCCAGGAATGTCGCCATCACGCCGGCGAAGTAGAACAGCCCGTGCGTGCGCGTTTCGCTCGAATGCGCACCACCTGCGAACGAAAGCGCTTTCACAGAAAGCACCGGCAAAACGCACGGCATGATGTTAAGGATCAAGCCACCGAGGAACGCGAGGCCAAGCGCCAGCAGAATACCGGCGGCATTCATGGGCGCAGCACTGGGCGCGACGCCGCTGCTTTCGAGGTCCGCGAGCGGATAATCATCACTTATTGCAGCGGGCGCGCCATCAGTATCGGCCAACGGCGCCCCCGGCTGCGCCTCAATCTCGACGCCGCGCAGAACCCAATCGGCGCCGTCCTGCACTTCGTAAGCGATCACGCCTTGCAGCGGCGCTTGCCCGACAGCGGGATCGACGCCGCCGCCAATATCGAAGCTCACCCCGTTGGCGCCAGCACGGGGATGCTGTGGCGCTGAGGCCAACATGGAATCTGCTGAGAATGGAAAAAAGCGCACATTGCGGATCGATTGAGCATTGGCCAGCGTCACCGAAAGACGCGCAGGCGCGCCAGCTGTGATCCGCGCATCAACGCCAGACTCGCGCCGTGGCAGCGCCTCCAGTGCCGACGCAACACGCGCAGCCCATGTCGGATCGTCGCGACCTTGCGCGGCGATCGGCACGCTGAGCGTGATATTTGAGATCTCAGGAATGCAAATGTCGGCGCAAACGAGCGCGTACACCTCGACCGAAAAATTTGCCGCCTCGCCTGCCCGCGCGTTGGCCGGTGCGGTGAATTCAATCGGAAAGAGGACTTCGCCCTCGTACCCGAAGTTCACCAATGTCGCGAACGGCACTGCCTCCGGTGTCGGCCACTGGATCTCGCCAACTTGCCAGCCGTTCGGCGACTGCCAAGTGAGCTGCGTCGGCTCACCGCTATCGCCGGGATTGCGCCAATAGGTGTGCCAGCCCTCATTGATCTGCTGGCGCAGCACCACCGTGAACGTCTCGCCCGGCGCCACAGCCGCGCGCGCCGAATGCAGCGAATGCTGGGCGTTGAGCTCTTGGCCCGGAAGCTGCGCGAAGGCTGGCGCGGCGAGCGCAAACAGCAAAGAAATCGCCAGTAGAAACGGTCGGATCATGGCCCCTCAGACAATCAAGCCGCGCCTTTAAGGGGCGCGGCTTCTTGTTCTCTACGTTTGAAACCGGCGATCGGTTTCAGCTTAGCGGCGTCGAAGCCTGGATGCGCGCTGCGCGCGACAGGATTTTCGGCCACAGGAACAGCGAGATCAGGTGCGCGTGGATGAGCGGCAGAACCGGACCCATTTCGCGCAGCTCGAGATAAGTTTCCTTCGGCAGCGCCGCGAGCTTCTGTTCGGAGATGCGCAAATACTCGCCCATCTTCAGCGGCTCGTCCGGCGTACCGTCCGGCTTGGCGCGCGGCACCGCAAGCGGCGTGCTCTCGAACAGGCCGTGCTTGTCCATAAGTTTGCAGAACTCTTGGGTGCGGAGGCCCAGAAGATCGAACTCGCGGCAGAACTGGACGGCCTCTTGTGTGTACTTTGACGGCTGGTCGCCGTCGAAGAACGGACGCTCAGGCGTCGAGGACACCATCTTGGCGGCGCGATCGATGCAAACCAAAACGCGCTCTTCGGGCGATCCGGTCGGCTCGCCCGGCTTGCCGGCGGCGATAATCGGCAGAAACGGATAGCGGCGCGCGAACGCCGGCAAATAAACTTCCGGGTCCAGCGAACCATCGGCGCCGAGAAACACGTTCACGCCGCGCAGGCCCATGACGGCGAGCGGGGTTCTGGTCTCGGTGTCGAAGATGATCGGGTAGCACACGGCCGCCAGACCAAACTCATCGACCGTCAGCGGGATCAGGTGCGTATCCGCCAAAAACGAAAACGGGTTCGAGACGTTCGAAACACCAAGCTGCCCGTGCTTCTCTTTTGAGAGCGGCTCAAGCTGGCGATAGAACAGAATCTTGCCGAGCGTCTGTTGTCCGCCGCTGGCCGTCGTCATGTGCGTCTCCGAGTACTTCCCAACCGTGAGGCGCTCTCCAACCACGAATGCGCGCTTTCTGCAACAGTGCAGCGCAAGCGGGGCTGCCCGGCCATGGCTTTTCACGGGAGCGACGCATGCTATGTCCGGGCTTGCTTTTTCAAAGCGAGGGGCGAATGCGGTCGATCGCGTGGGTTGTAGTGTTGGCGTTGACTTTGACAGCGTCGTGCGGGCCGCGCCGCTCCCAACCCATGACCGCCTTCGATGGCCGCTTGGCCGACTGGAGCAGCGAAATTCTAGCCGATAGCCCCGAAATGGCCTCAGGCGCCGGGGTTTCGGAGGATGCCGCAGGCGGCGCCTTCAATGACCGCCTCGACGACCGCTCGCCCATCGCGCTCGAAGCCCGCCGCAGCGCGGCTATCCGCCGCTACGCCGAATTGCGGGCGCTCGACCAGGATCGGCTCTCCGAGAGCGAGGCGCTGACTTACGCCGTGTTGGAATCCCAGTTCGCGGCGGCCGCCGCAGGCGCTGCCTTCACTTACGGCAGCTTCGCGCCCCTAACCGGCATCAGCCCGTACGTGCTGAACCAACTCGACAGCGCCTTTTTGAGCCTGCCCTCGTTCATGGACGAGCGGCATCCTGTGAACAGCGCCGCCGACGCAGAAGCCTATCTCCGGCGCCTACGCGCTGTCGCAACCGCGATTGACGCCGAGACCGATCGCGCACGCGCCGATGCAGCGCAAGGCGTGCGTCCGCCGATCGCGATCATAGATCTCACGCTCACACTGCTTGATGACGCGAACAGCCCAGCGCCAACGCAGCAACTCTATTTCACAAGCTTCCAGCGCAAGCTCGACGCACTGGCGCAAGCGACGCCGGAAGCGGAGCGCGCTGCCGTGCAGCATCGCAACCAGAGTTATTTGGCGCGCGCCGAAGCGACTTTGCGCGAGCACGTTATCCCGGCTCAACAGCGCGCCGCCGCGTTCCTGCGCGGCGAGCGCGCACAAGCAGGCGAAGACGTCAGCGTCTCGCGCCTGCCGGAAGGTGCGGACTATTACGCCGCCGCTCTCCGCCTCGAAACGACCACATCCCTCACGCCGGCCCAGATCCATCGCATCGGACTCAATCGCGTCGCCGCTTTGAACAGCCAGCTCGACATCGCATTGCGGCGTGTCGGCCTAACGGAAGGTCCAATCGGTGCGCGTCTGGCGGCGCTCACCGCGGATCCGCGCTATGCTTATGAAGACAGCGACGCTGGCCGAGCACAATTGATGGCCGATGTCGAAGCGCGCATCGCACGCGTGATGGAACGCGCGCCGCAATGGTTTGGCCGGATGCCACAAGCGCGCCTCGAAGTCCGCCGCGTGCCCGCATTTCTCGAAGCCGGCGCGCCGGGCGCCTACTATTCGCAGCCCGCGCTCGATGGATCGTCGCCGGGCGTCTATTACATCAATCTGCGCAATCTCGGTGAGATGACGCGCATCGACCTGCCCACCCAAGACTTCCACGAAGCAGCGCCTGGGCACCATTTCCAGATCGCGTTGGCGCAAGAGATTCCCGACGCACCGCTTTTGCGCCGCCTCGTCTCGTTCAACGCCTACGCCGAGGGCTGGGGGCTTTACGCGGAAGAACTGGCTGACGAGCAAGGCTTCCACGAAGGCGATCCGATTGGCCGCATCGGCTTTCTGCGCTGGCAGCTTTGGCGCGCAGCGCGGCTCGTAGTCGATACCGGCCTCCACGCCCAGAATTGGAGCCGTCAGCGCGCCATCGACTATCTGCAAACAACCACGGGCGATGCGCCAGGCGTCGTGCGCACCGAAGTCGACCGCTACATCGTCTGGCCGGGCCAAGCCTGCGGCTACGAACTGGGGCGCCGCGAAATCATGCGGCTCCGTGAAGAAGCGCGCAATGAACTTGGGCCCGACTTCGATCTGCGCGGCTTCCACGACGCTGTTCTCTTGAGCGGTGAAGTCCCGCTCGGCGTGCTCGATGATTTGGTGCGCACGTGGATTCCAGAGCAACGCCGCTTGGCCGAACGTGAACGCCGTCGCCGCTAAATCGAACACACGTGCGTGAGATCAAACACACGCGCGTGAACTCACGCCTCCGCCGCTTGCGCGCCGCATCTCCGCCGCGTTCCATGCTCTTCATCGTTCACGCACACTAGAAACCGTGTCCGGACGGTTCGGGAGGGAACGTCCATGTTAAAGCATGCAACGCGTGCAGCCTTTGTGCTGTGCGCAATCGCGCTGGCGTCCTGCGTCAGCCAATCGGCGCCGCCATCTCCGGATGACGCAGCAGAAGAAGCCATCGCTGTCACGGGCACGCGGATCCGCGAGCGCGATCTCCAAACCGCCTCGCCCATACCATCGGCGCCACCGCCCGCGCCTGAAATGCGCGCGCCAATGGTGGCCGGTGGCATCGTCGGCGGTCGCGCGCAAATGCAGCCACAGCCACTGCCGGGTAGCATCGACCGCGAAAACTACGAAGACACCGACACGAATCCGGTGCGTCAGGTCTCCGCCGATCCGGTTTCGACGTTCTCGGTCGACGTTGATACGGCGTCCTACTCAAACGTTCGCCGCTTCTTGAACGAGGGCCGCCTGCCGCCCACGGACGCAGTGCGCACCGAAGAGCTGATCAACTATTTCCACTACGATTACGCATTGCCGCGTGCACGCACGACGCCCTTCTCCACCAGCGTCACGGTCACACCCTCACCTTGGGCCGAAGGCCGTCAGCTCGTGCATATTGGCCTACAAGGCTACAACATCGTTCCGCGCGAACGTCCGCCGCTGAACCTCGTTCTGCTGCTCGACGTCTCCGGCTCGATGAATGCGGCGAACAAGTTGCCATTGCTGCAGCAAAGCTTCTCCATGTTGGTCGACCAACTCAATGCACGCGATCGCGTTTCGATCGTTGTGTATGCGGGCGCTGCAGGCACGGTGCTTGAACCGACGCCGGGCAATGAACGCGGCCGCATTCTGGCGGCGCTGAACAGCTTGCGTCCTGGCGGCTCGACTGCGGGTGCAGAAGGCTTGCGTCAAGCCTATGCGCTGGCGGAGCAGAACTTCAACCGCAACAGCGTCAATCGCGTCATCATCGGCACGGATGGCGATTTCAATGTCGGCATCTCGAACCCCGAACAGCTGCAAGATTTCATCTCGCGGCAGCGCGACACGGGCATCTTCCTCTCCGTGTTCGGTTTCGGCGGCGGCAATTACAACGACGCGCTGATGCAACGCCTGGCGCAAAACGGCAACGGCGTGGCCGTCTATATCGACACGGTCAACGAAGCCCGCCGCGTGTTGCGTGACGAAATGGCCTCAAACATGTTCACGATCGCCAGCGACGTGAAGATCCAAGTCGAGTTCAATCCGGCGCGCGTCGCCGAATATCGCCTCATCGGTTACGAAACGCGAATGCTCCGCCGCGAAGACTTCAACAACGACGAAGTCGATGCCGGCGAAATCGGTGCGGGCCACTCGGTAACGGCGATCTACGAGATCGTGCCGGTTGGCGGGGCCACGTTCAACGATGAGCTGCGCTATCAGCCGAACGCGCAAGCGCCGAGCGGTACGGCTGGCGAACTCGCCTTCCTGCGCATCCGCTACAAGCTGCCAGGTGAGGACGAGTCACGCCTGTTGGAGCGCCCAATCACCGATGCCGATACGGTCGCCGACATCTCACGCGCCAATGAATCGGCGCGCTGGGCCACGGCTGTCGCC
>CAYZIJ010000009.1:0-86432 GCA_964478365.1 uncultured Terricaulis sp. | reverse complement strand
AAGACACCCTCGCCCAGCCCGAATTCGCCGATCGCCAACGCGCCTACTCGCGCACCCTGCGCGTGCGCGGGCGCTTCACGCCGCAACTCATCATCAACGGCCGCACTCAGCTCAGCGCATCGTACTGGGACGAGGCGCGCGCAGCCTATGACTTAGCGCGCGGCGAGCGTGCGACGCTCGCGCCGGAGATCACCATCTCGCGCCCGCGCAACTTCGCCGTACGCATCACGGTTGGGCCAGGCCGCGCGCGCGTCACGCCCGCGGATATTTGGATGATTTCTTACGATCCAGGTCCCGTGGACGTTTATATATCGCGCGGCATCAACCGCTATCGGCGGGTGTTTCACTACAACGTCGCGACTTCGATCGAGAATCTTGGCCCCTGGAATGGCGGCGCGGTGTGGTTCGACCGCGGCCGCTGCTCGCCCGCATGCGCCGTGATCGTGCAAGAGCCATACGGCGGACCGATCATTGCTGCGGCCTATCTGGAACCGCGCTAAGTTCTACTCAGCGCTCGGCACGAGCATCGAAAGCGGCGGTGTGAACACGGTCGCTTCCTCGTCACTCAGCCGATAAGCCCACGCGGCGACACGATTATTGATCGCTTGCGCCGCTTGCTCTTGTTCAGGCGCGCCTGCACGCGCCACCAGCTTCAACCATTGGCCGCCATCGCTCTCAATGACTTCAGCGTCGATCTCGACACCGTCGAAGGTGACCGCACGCACACGCGCGCGCGCAGTGCCTTGGATCGCCGGCGCCGGTTGCACGTCAATGGGCGACAACGCAACGATCGCTTCAGCAGCGGTGTTGACGCTCGTTTGCGCCAAAGTCGCCAGCGCCGGCGCCATGATGCGCCAGGGCGTATCGGTGCTTTCACGCGCCAGGATGTAAGCGCGGCCCTCGGGCGGCGAAATTTCGACGCGCGCCAATTGCTCGGCGCTCATATCGAGCGGACGCAGTTCAAGCCAAGCGGCCACATCGCGCAAAGGCGGCAAATCGCCAGTCGCAGCCCAGGTCTGATCGTTATCGGGACGGCGCACATAGAGGCCGGACGGCTCAACACCGAGGATCACGTTCACCAGCAGCGCGCCGCGTCCATCCTCGATCTGAACCAAGATGCCGCGTCCGCCTTGGCGCGGATCATCGACACCCAAGCGCGCATGCTTAGCCGGATCGCTCGTCATGCGGCGGGTGAAGCGCAGATTCTCAAGGCCTTCCGTCAGCTGCGCCAAGCGCGCCGCTTGCACCGGAAAGTCGCCACGGTCGCGCATAACCCATACGGTCTGCTCGCCGCGCTCGGCGGCCTCGATGCGATAGCTCGCTTCGGCGCTGGTGATGATGATACGGGTGCCGCCGCTAATCGTGTCGCTAAGGCCCGGCACGACCGGGCCGGACACTGCATCAGGATTGGTACCGCGCAGCGCGATGGCGGTCGTTACCGCAGCGACTGCGACCAGCGCGCCTGCAGCGATGAAGAATGTCAAAAGCCGGTTGCGCCGGCGTTCAGCGAGACTGGAAGTCATGACCGGCCCCTCCCGCGGCGTTGCCGGCGCCAAAACAGGAACATGCCCGCGCACGCAATCAGCAGCGGTGCGAACCACACATTGATAAATATAACGAGCGCTTCGAGATTGTTGATATCACCGCGCAGATCGCGCTCGACGCTGCGCAGTTCTGTGCGTGTACGGATGACCTGCTGACGAAAGTCTTCGATCACTGCATTCTCTTCTGGCGTCATCTCAGCGCCGAGATTGCCTGAGAAGAAACCCGATCCGCCGCCCCGCGCCTGCATTTCAGCGAGGCGTTGCTCAGCCTGCTGCAGTTCGGCCTGCAGCGTTTCTTGGCGATCGCGGATGCGCCGCTCGGCATCGTCCTCCATCTGGTCGACCAATTCCATGCGCCGCGCAGGCGCCGCACGCGAGCGCAGCGACACGAGCGCGTCAGAACCAGCCAGCACTTCGATGCCGTTGATAACGAAGGAGGCGTTGTCCATCGCCGAACCGCCTGTCGAGGGATCGACATAGAAAGCATCGTCAAGGAAATCGACGTCCGCGACGACGACAATCTGCGCGGGCGTCGCCGAACGCGCGAGATGCTCAGGCGCTGCAGGCTCTTCCGCCGCCGCCGGAGCAACAGCTTCGGGCGCCACTTCGCCATCGATCGGCGCGGGCGCCGCGTCAGCAGCTGGACGGCCTTCTGGGTACGCAGTCTCAAGATTTCCGGAGAGCCGGATGGCGATGGTTTCGATGCGTCCACCAGCAGGCGGCCACATCGCTGCGATGTCATAAGGCGACGGTCGCATGAGCGCGGTTGCGGCGGGCAAGCGCATCGTCCGGCCGCTTGTTTGCGCAAGCCGCGTCACTTCCACGCCCTCACGCTCGGTCCAGGTCAAACCACCGGCCAAACCGAAATTGATCCCGCGGCGCAGCCAAGAAGTCATCACGTCCTCGTCGTCGAGGCCGGACTCGCTGTTGGGCTCTTGCGGCGGCACCGTGAAGAAGAGCGGTTGCGGCGCTTGGCCTGGCGCGCCCGTCGTCGGATCCTGCACCTGCACCGGCAACGCACGTTCCGCATCGAGCACGACCGTCGGCTGCATGGTCACGCCCCAGCGCTGCAACAGCGGCTCAAGCGTCGACGATGAAGGCGGCGGCATGATTGGATTGAACGGATCCATCGGCCCAGCTTCACCGCCCGAGAGTGACGCGGGATCAAGCGCGACGAACGCGCGTCCGCGCCGCAGCACGAACTGATCGATAGCGTAGAGTTGCCGTTCGCTGAGCGTGCCAGGATGAATGATGGCAAGCACATCGACGTCCGGGATCTCGGTGAAATCCGGCGCCAGCTTTGTCACGTCGAAGAAGCGGCCCATCTCGACAGCGAACGTCGATTGCGCACCGCCCGCCATCATGCGCGGATCGGCGCCCGGATCGATCGGCAGCGCCGAGATCAAACCGACGCGGATGCGGTCAGGATGCTCAAGCTCCCAGATGAGGCGCGTGACTTCGTATTCCAGCGTCGCTTCGCGTTGCGGATCGAGCCACGGAATAGCGCGGCTCTCATCGATCGCATTGGCGCCGGTCACGCCGAAATAGATCGGGTCCGCGCCCTGGAACGGCCGCACCGGCTCGATGCCGGCTTCGACCGCCGCGTCTTCCTGTTCGGAGAACGCTTCGACATCGACTTCGACAAAGCGCACCCGCCCGTGGCTGCGCGCGGCATAGGTCTGCAACATTTCGCGCACGCGGCCTGCGTATGCGGTGAGTTGCGGGACGGGCGTCGCGGCATCGGGTGAGAAATAGAGCGTGAGCTCAATGGGCTCGCTCAGATCGTTCAGCGTTTGCTGCGTGCCGCGCGAGATCGAGTAGAGGTGGTTCTCGGTGAGATCGAGGCGCCAGGAGCGGAACCACGTGGTCGCGGTCACGTTCGCAGCGACGAACATCACGAACAGCGCCAGCGCTGCGAGCAGTGCGTAACGGCGTGCGCTCATCTTAGCCTCCCCGCCGCGCGTCGACTGCGAGCACTGTGAACCCGAGGCACAGCGCGATCAGCGAGCCGAAATAGAAGATCGACCGGAACTCGACGACGCCGCGTTGCGCCGCATCGAAATGGTGCAAGATCGAGAAGCGCGACACCGCCTCTGCAAACCCACCACCGGTCAGCCCTGAGAAGAAGTCTTGCACCATCGGCAAGCCAAGCGCCGTCAGCAGGAACGAAATCAGCACCGAGAGCACGAACGCAATCACCTGCGCCGGCGTCAGCGCCGACATCACCGTGCCGATCGCGAGATAAGCGCCAGCCATCAGCAAGCTTGCGAGATACGCCGTAAAGATCGCTGCATTATCGGGCGCGCCCAGCACGTTGACCGTTATCCAAAGCGGAAAGGTGAGGAACAGCGCCACCGCAGCGACAGTCCACGCCGCCAGAAACTTACCTACGACGAGCGACCACGTCGGCGCCGGCAGCGTGAGCAACAATTCAATCGCGCCCGAGCGCGCCTCCTCGGCCCAAAGCCGCATCGAAACCGCCGGCAGGAACACCATGAATATCCACGGATGGAACGCGAAGAACGGCATCAAGTCCGCGCGGCGCGTTTCAAAGAAGCCACCCACCTGAAAGGTGAAGAGGCCAATGGCGAACAGAAACACCGCGATGAAGACATAAGCCGTCGGGGTGGTGACATAAGAGAGCAGTTCGCGGCGATAGATCGCCGTCATGCTGGCAAGACCGGGACGCTTCTTCACACCCGTTCCTCCCCACCCGTCAGCGCCGTGAAAGCGCGTTCTAAGCTGCCATGTTCGTCACGCAGCTCGGCCGGTGTCTTGTCCGCAACGATGCGGCCCTTATCAATGACGATGGCGCGGGTGCAGACCGCGTCCACTTCTTCCAGCGAGTGCGTCGAGATGATCAGCCCGCGCTCTTCGCCGAGTTTGCGGATGAGATCCCGCACGGCATGGCGCTGGTTCGGATCGAGGCCATCCGTCGGCTCGTCCAGAATGAGCAGCATCGGATCGTGCAACAGCGCGGCCGCTAGGCCCACACGGCGGCGGTAACCCTTGGAGAGCGTGTCGATCGGCTGATCGATAGTGTCGCCCAGCCGCGAATCTTGCGCAGCGCGGCGCACGGCGTGGCGCGCTGCCTCCGGTGTCATGCCGCGCGTCTCGGCGACGAAGCGCAGGAATGTCCAAGGTGTCATTTCGCCATAGAGCGGCGCGCCTTCGGGCAGATAGCCCACGCGCTCCTGAGCGCGGCGGCGCTCCTGGGCGACATCGATGTTGAAAATCTTCGCGGATCCCTCGTCGGGCTCGAGATAGCCCGCGATCATACGCATGGTTGTAGTTTTGCCCGCGCCGTTCGGCCCCAAAAAGCCGACGATCTCGCCAACGTCGAGCGAGAAACCGATGCCATCAACCGCCTGGCGGCGACCGAAGCTTTTGCGCAAGCCGTCGACCTGCAACAGCATGTGGATGGAAACCCCGTCAGAAACGAGCGCCGCTCTTACGGCCCTTCGCGCGAAAACGCCACCGCTCTTTATCCACAGAGGCGCAAGGTCGCGGGCGAATCGCAGCCACTGATTCCGTCTCCGATTTCGATTTGGTTAAGCTGATTCCGACGAGCGCCGCTGATCGCAAACGCGCGCGCACGTGGCCCGCACTACACGCATGACATGATCGAACGCGATACGCTGCGTTTGCGCGGAAAGCCTTATTTCAAAAGGAAAAGCGAAGCCCCAGATGCACTAAACCCCGCAGTTTCCTGCGGGGTTTAGGAGAATAATGTGGACCGACCGAAGCGCGTACTGGGGGGGCTGGGGGGGCTGATGGATACCCAGCACGAGCCTTTCTCCGGCCGGCCACGTGACTAAGCTCGCTCTCAAAACCGGCGTAAGCAAGGCTAAAACCCGACGTGATCGAAACTTTAATAAACCCGTTGATCTTGCAGCGGAGTTCTACACAGGATGCTCACACGAGGGGTCATTGCGCATGAGTGTAAGGACGATTTTCTTCTCGCGTCCCGAGTTCGATCTCCTGCTCCGTTTCTACGGCCGTATGGTGGCTGGCGGCGAGTGGCGAGACTACGCAATCGATGCACTACCAGACCGCGCAATTTTCAGTGTTTATCGCCGCGCGAGTGAAGCGCCCCTCTTTCAAATCGAAAAGCGCCCCGAGGACGCCCGCCGCCAGGGCGCGTTCTCCGTGCGCGCCGTCGACGGACGCATCCTGCGCCGCGGCCACGAACTGGATCGCGTCCTGGCGGTGCTGGAGCCCAAGCGCATGAAGGTTGTGGGCGACTAAAAACAAAACGCCCCGGCTTTAGGCCGGGGCGTTTCAGCTTGGCGTCTAGCCTTGCTCAGTTGCGCGGCGAAAGCAGGCGCAGGATGAACAAGAACAGGTTGATGAAGTCGAGATAGAGCGCCAGAGCGCCCTGCGTGGTGGCGACAGCCATCCCGCGCGCATTGCCTTGCAGCTCATAGTACATGAACTTCAGGCGCTGCGTGTCATACGCGGTCAAACCAGCGAAAATCACAACGCCGGCAACCGAGATGATGTAGCTCATCAACGAGCTCTGCATGAACATGTTCACGACAGAGGCGATGACCAAACCGATCACCGCCATGAACAAGAACGTGCCCATGCCGGTCAGGTCGCGCTTGGTGGTGTAGCCCCAGAGGCTCAAGGCGCCGAACGTCGCCGACGTGATCAAAAACGCCTTGGCGACAGTGGTCATGCCGTCAGGAATACGGCCATACGCGAAGACGATGCCGCCCAGACCGATACCGATCAGGGTGACGACGCTCCAATAAACGATGCTCGCGCCAATCGGAGACGGGTTTTTCATCGTGAAAGCGGTGATCAGCAGGATCGCCAGCGGGCCGAACATCACCGCATAGGCGATCGGCACCGTCAGCAGCGTGTTGAAGAGAACCGGCGTTGTGCCCACAACCCATGCGAGTGCGCCAGACCACAGAAGGCCCAGGCCCATCTTGTTGTAAACGCCCAACATAAAGGATCGTAGGCCGGCATCGACCGCCATGTCCGCCTGACTGGACGGTACAGGCCTGGCTTGTGATCGATAGTCGCTCATCCGAAATAACCTCCTTCTCCGCGGAGATTCCCGCAGACGTTGCCACTATATGGCCAGCCCCCTCCCAAGCGGCAAGCGAAAGCGGCGGCTGGTTCCCGTTGCCAGAGCCGCGAGAGAGGCTCAAATTCCCTTTAATTGGCGCCGACGCGAAACTTGTTCCCGCATCGGTGCGTTGGGCACGCGCGAAACCGCCTGCCCGTCAATCGGACGGGTAACGCTCGAATCGCGCTAGGTGAGTGCGCGGAGGTAGGCCGGGGTGGCTGACGAGAACGATCCAAACAAGCCGGGTGACGAACCACCGGCTGAGCGTCCCGATGAGGCGACGCCGCCGCAGGCTGACTCTAGCGGCGGACAGTCTGGCGCGTCTGAAACACCAGATCCGGCTTTGTTCGAACAAGCGGAGGCGCCCGAGCCTGAGGCCGCGGCGCCTGAGCCGTCCGAGACTGAGCTCGCGGCGGCGGCTTCCAATGTGCCGGCAAGTGCGCCAACCGACAGCGGCGAGTTGCCGCCCACGTTCTTCCGCGCCGCCGGCGATCCCGACGAAAGCGAAATCGAAGCACCGCCCTCGCAATGGGACCGCTTCACCACGCGCGTCAGCGAAACCGCCACCGCGATGTGGCGCGCGATCGAGCCCAAGTGGGTGGCGTTCTGGGGCGCGGTGCGCGCGTTCTTCGTCTCGCTCTGGGGTGGCATTCTCCGCACCCGTCCACCGCGCAATATCAAAGAAGCAGCCGTGTTCTCCGGCTGGATCGCCGCCGCGGGCGTTGCGTTCGTCGTCGGCTTCTTCATGTACGTCACCTGGGGCATGCCCTCGACGGACGATCTCTGGGAAGCACGCCAAGGTCAGTCGATCACCTTCCTCGATCGCAACGGCAACGTGATCTTGCGCGAAGGCGCGCAAAACGCGCCGCCAGTCGAATTGGAATCGTTGCCGCCTTATGTCGAACAGGCGTTCCTCGCGATCGAAGACCGCCGCTTCTACGATCACTTCGGCATCGATGTCGGTGGCCTGATGCGCGCCGGCGCAGAGAACTTGCGTGCGGGCCGGGTCGTACAAGGCGGCTCGACCATCACGCAACAGCTCGCCAAGAATCTCTTCCTCACCAACGACCGCACCTGGCGGCGCAAGGCGCAGGAGGTGATGCTGGCGCTCTGGCTGGAGAGCCGCTTCACCAAAGAAGAAATCATGGCTCTCTATTTGAGCCGTGTGTATTTCGGCGCCGGCGCTTACGGCATCGAAGCTGCGTCGGAGCGCTATTTCGACCGCCCGGCGCGCGAACTCACGCTCCTGCAAGCAGCCATGCTCGCTGGTCTCGTCAAAGCGCCCTCGCGTCTAAACCCAGCGCGCCAGGACATGACCGCGGCGCGCGACCGCGCCACGGTCGTGCTTACTGAAATGGTCGCCGAAGGCTTCATCAGCGCAGCCGAACGTGATGCAGCGCTACAAGAAGAACTGATTATCAGCCGCCGCAACCCTGCCGGCGTGCTCTCATACTTCCGCGACTACATCGATCCGCTGCTCAACGATGTCATCGGTCAGCAGCGCGACGACTTCGTCGTTGAAACCACGATCGACATCGCCGCCCAACGCACCGCTGCCGAAGCGGTCGAAACCATTCTCGCCGAGCAAGGCGAGGAGCGCCGCGTCGATCAATCGGCAGCGCTCTTCATGGATGACGAAGGCGGCGTACGCGTCATGGTCGGCGGCCGTGACTACGACGTCAGCCAATTCAACCGCGTCACTCAGGCGCGCCGCCAGCCCGGTTCGTCGTTCAAGTTCTTCATCTACCTCGCGGCGATGGAAAACGGCCTGACACCTTGGACCGTGCGCGAAGACGCGCCGATCACGATCTACATTGACGGCCAGCCGCCATGGACGCCGGGTAACTACACCAACGAATTCCATGGGCCCGTGTCGCTCACTTCGGCCTTCGCCAATTCGTTCAACATGGTCGCGATCCGCGTTTCTAACGAAGTTGGCGGCCAGAACGTCATCGACGTTGCGCGTCGCTTGGGCGTGACATCGCCGCTCTTCAACTATCATTCGCTCTCGCTCGGCGCGCAGGAAATGACGCTGTTCGAGATGACGCAAGCCTACGGCGCGATGGCGTCCGAGGGCTATCGCGTCGAGGGTCACGGCGTGATGCGCATCCGCCGCGCCAACTCTAATGAGACGATGTGGAGCTGGCGTCCGACCAATCGCTCGCGCGTCATCGAAGAGCGCCCTATGCGCTACATGAACTTGATGATGAGCCGCGTCGTGCAAGCCGGAACCGGCACGCGCGCGCGCATGGCGAATTTCCAAGTTGCCGGCAAAACCGGCACCGGCAACGACTATCGCGACGCCTGGTTCATCGGCTTCACGCCAGGCATGGTCGGCGGCGTGTGGATCGGCAACGATAACTTCACTACCACGGCGCGCGTCACCGGCGGCTCACTGCCCGCCGACATCTGGGCGCGCATCGCGCCCGTGGCGTTGCGCAACACGCCTTCGCGTGAGTTGCAGATGCCGCGCGAAAGCGACTACGACGTCGGTCTGCCCAACCCAGTCTCGCCCGAGCTCACCGCAGTCGGCGCGCCGGTTGGCGCCGTGATTGGCGGACCGCCCGTGGTCACGCCGCCAGACGATCAAGATCGCTCACTCGATTTCGGGCCTGAAGGGCGATAGCATTCTGACATTGCGAAGCGTTGGCGCCATTCTGGCGCGTTGCGCACGCGTATGACGCCCGTATGCTTTTGTCCGAACACGAGGTGCTCGGGCATGCAATGGACAAACAGCAAAGACGGCTATGGCTGGCTGTCGATTGCGCTGCATTGGACGGCGGCACTCGCCGTCATCCTAATGCTTGTCACGGGCTTTCGCGCCGACATGGCCGCCGACGCAGGTGATCGCGCCACGCGCGCTGCTGTGATGGGTTGGCATGTAGGCCTCGGCGCATGCTTCTTTTTGATTTTGCTGCTGCGCGTGGTGTCGAGCTACCTGCAGCCGCGACCCGCAGCGGCAGAACAAGCGCCGTTGCTCAAATTCCTCTCCGCCGCGACGCACCAAATTCTGCTGCTCGGCATCCTCATTCAAATCATCAGCGGCCCGCTCGCGGTCTGGTCAGGCGGACGCGCGATCAATGTATTCGACGTAATTGCAATTCCCAGCCCCTTCGCCGAACGTAACCAAGACGTCCTTGAACTCGCCGAACTGCTGCACGCCATCGGTCGCTGGGCGCTGGTCGCGTTCATCGGCCTGCATGTGCTAGGCGCGTTGAAACACACCTTCATCGACAGCGACGGAATCATGCGTCGCATGCTGTCGCCGCCGAAAAGCGCTTAACGCGCTAAGCCGACGGCATGCAGCGCATAGCCGTGCTCGTGCAGCCAATCGCGGCCCGTCTCGTACGCCGGCATGCAGCGTTTCACTTGCGCCCAGAAACGACGCGAATGGTTCATCTCGCACAAATGCGCGACTTCATGCGCGGCGAGATAATCCAACACATGAGGCGGCGCGAGGATGAGCCGCCACGAGAACGAGAGCACGCCATCCACCGAGCATGAGCCCCAGCGCGAGCGCAGCTCCTTCACTTGGATCTTCACCGGCTTGACGCCCAGCGTCACTGCATGGTGCGCTACGCGATCAATCAGATCTTCGCGGGCCTGATCCTTGAAGAACCGCATCAGCCGCGATTCAAACAAAGCCGGATCAAGAGTCGGCACGATGATGCGCGGAATGAGATCGTACTCGATGCGCGCGCTGCCGCGTCCGCGCTCAATCACCAATTCATGCTCGACGCCGCGAAACATCACGAACGAGCCCGGCGACAAGTTCACGCCCTTCGGCAGACGCGAAAGCTCCGCCGCAATCCAGCCCGCGCGTTCGGCTGCAAATTGCGCCGCGTGTTTCAAGTATCGCTTCGAAGGCGCGGTCGCGATCGCCTGGCGCCGCGTCGGATCGATGCGCACCGACACATGCCGCGCGCGCGGATTGACGATCAGCTTCACGGACATGCGTTTACCGTCGATCGTTTCGATCTCGGTTTGAGTTGGCTGTTCTGCCTTGCGATGCGAATCGAAGCGCATACGCAAGAATCTCACGTCGCGCCGGTTAACGCACCCGTCGAGACCCGCTAGTCTCTGCAGGAAGGTGATAACATGACGCACTATTCCGGCTCCTGCCATTGCGGCGCGGTTCAGTTCGCAATCGAAACCGAAATAACCGAACTCACGATGTGCGATTGTTCGCTTTGCAGCAAGAAAAACGCGCTGATGTGCACCGTGCACGAAAGCGGCTTCCAACTGCTGGCGGGGGAAGACAGGCTTTCGCTCTATCAATGGAATACCGGCGTCGCGCGCCACTATTTCTGCAGTGTGTGCGGCATCTACCCGTTCCACCGCAAACGCTCGATGCCCGACCATTACGGCGTCAACGTGCGCTGCCTCGACGGATTAGACGCGTGCACGATCCCCGTCCGCGCGGCGGAGGGGAAAGGCATGTCTTTGGTTGAAGAAAACGCGAGCGGCGGTTGGAGCGGGCCGAAGGCTTAACCTTCGCTCACCAACTTCAACTTCACCCGCTTCTCCGTGCGCGCTGCCGCGCTTTGGAACGTGCGCATGAATTCGCGCACGCGCGGATAGATTTCCGTCCGGAAGCGGCGGCCGGAGAACACGCCGTAATGGCCGACCGCAGGTTGGATATAGTCGCGGCGCATGTTTTCCGGAATGTTCACGCAGATGTCGTGCGCGGCCTGAGTTTGGCCAATGCCGGAAATGTCGTCGTTCTCACCCTCGACCGTGAGCAGCGCCGTCTTGGTGATCGCCGCCGGATTCACGAGCTTGCCGCGATGCATCATCGTGCCGTTGGCCAGCGTGTATTCCTGAAACACTTCGACCAGCGTCTGGATGTAAAACTCTTCCGAGAGATCCATCACGGCGAGATACTCGTCATAGAACTCGCTGTGGCGATCGGTGCTGTCGCCATCGCCTTTGACGAGGTTCTGGAAATAGGACCAGTGCGCATCGACGTGGCGCGATAGATTCATGCCCATGAACGACGCAAGCTGTAGAAAGCCCGGATAAACGCGGCGGAACGCGCCCGGATAGAGCGCCGGCACCGAATGGATCATGTTGTTCCTGAACCAATCAAGATCGCGCGTTTCGGCGAGCTTGTTCGGCGCAGTAGGCGACTTACGCGCATCGATGGGCGAGCCCATGATCGTCATCGTCGCCGGCGTGCACGGGTCATCTTCTTCCGCCATCAGCGCGACAGCTGCGAGCACAGCCGGGCCGGGCTGACACACAGCCACGACATGCGTGTCCGGCCCAAGCGAGCGCACCATGCCCATGACGTGATCGATGTAATCGTTGAGATCGAAGCGGCCGGACAAAACCGGCACCATGCGCGCGTCAGACCAATCGGTGACGTACACTTCGTGATGCGGCAGGAAGCTGTTGACTGTATCGCGCAGCAAGGTCGCGTAGTGGCCAGACATCGGCGCCACGATCAGCACCGTCGGATCGGCTTGTTCGCCGCGCGCAGCTTCCAGCGCGGCAGCATCGCGCTCGAAGTGCAGCATCTTGCACCATGGCGTCGACCACGCGGTGCGCACCGTTACCGGCACGTCGACATCGTTGATCTTCGTCGTCGGCAAATCCCACTTCGGCTTGGCGTAGCGGCGCGTGACCGATTCAAACAGGTCTGACGCCGCAACCGCAGTTCGCACCGCTTCGGTGTCCGCCATCGGGTTCATCGGTGAGCGCAGCATCGACGACTGCATCAGAGCAGCGATGCGCAAAGGCGCCACCGAGAGGTGGCCCAGTTCGTAAAGCGAGTAGAGCATTCCGGCCCTTCCGTGCTGCGCTGCAGCAATCCGAGTCTCGGATGGTGCGCGCTCCCCCGTTTCCAACAAGCTAAGACGCCTGATAGCCGCAAACGCTGCACTGCGGCGCCAGACGGGCGAACTAGGCCTACGCCCTAGCTGAACCAAGGTTCCCGCCCCGGTTCATGCATTAAACGTAATGTTAATTACCAGCCCCGCAAGCGCCGTCAGCGGTTCGACGCCGCCAAACTCAGCTTGGCAGGTCGGTCCGCTCCAGCCCGGCGCTGATGCAGGCGGCCACCTGCTCAGGGCTTGCGCCATTGGTCCGCACGATGGCCCGCGTCCGCCACTCACCGTCCATCACATAGAAAAATGAGGAGTGATCCACGTTGTAGAGGTTGGCTGGCGCGTCCGGGATGTCGGCCCGCGCCGAGTAAACCTGGAACGCCCGCTTCGCCGCATCGATCTGCGCTTGCGAGCCCGAGAGCCCCACCAAGCCGGATGGAAATCCCTCGGTGCGCGCGTAGAGCCCCATTACGTCCGGCGTATCGCGCGCCGGATCGACGGTCACCAAAATCGGCTGCACGTCATAGCCGCCCGGCAGCGCTTGTGCGGCGGCGAGCACGTACATCGAGGTCGGGCAAATGTCGGGGCAGTTGGTGAAGCCGAAATAGATCACCGCAGGCTCGCCCGCGAAATCGGCCTGGGTCACGCGCGCTCCATTGGCGTCCTGCAACTCGACCGGCCCGCCGACAGCATCGGCGCCTTGGAGGATGCAGTTCTCCATCGACACGCCATTGGACGCGCTCTTCTCCGGCGCGCCATTGCGGCCGACCAGCAGCATCACTGCGAGCGCCGCCAAAAGTGCGGCCGCGATCGCGGGGACGACAGCCCCCGTCAGCCTGCGCCGCGGCGTTTCTACCGGTTCATTCATCGCTTGAAGCTAAGCCCGGCGCTCACCGCCCAAGCAACGCGGCGCGAGCGCACAGGGGGCGCATTGCCGCAGCTTATGCTTGAGCCGGCGCGCGAAACATGGACTTTGTTCAACGTAATGACGCTTTCACGTCGCACCTGGGCGATCCTCGCCGGCATCGGCGCAGCTTTGATCGGCGCCGTCGTTCTGGCGGCGTGGCCGCGCGAACACGAACCGCCGCCTTGCGCCGTGCATATTTTCGAAGGCTCGCGCTTCACCGTCTGCACATACGACACGCGCCGCGACGAACTGCGCTTAGTCTCGCGCGACGCGAACGGCGCTTATCTGCGCAGCTTCGAAGCCCTCGATGCACATCTCGGCGTTGACGCGCCGCGTCTTCGCTTCGCGATGAACGCAGGTATGTACGATGACACGGGCGCGCCAATTGGCCTCTTCATCGCCGACGGCGCCCAAGAGCACCGCATCATTCTCAATGCCGGCCCCGGCAATTTTCACATGCTGCCGAACGGCGTGTTCTGGCAGGACGACAACGGCGACGTACACGTCACCACATCAACGGACTATGCCGCATCGCCACGCGCCGCGCGTTGGGCCACACAATCCGGACCGATGCTGGTCATCGATGGCGCGCTGCATCCGCGCTTTCAGCACGACGGCCCATCGCGCTACGTGCGCAACGGCGTCGGCGTGCGCGACGCGCAAACGGCCTACTTCGTAGTCAGTTCTGGCGCTGTGTCCTTCGGCCGTTTTGCGCGTTTCTTTCGCGATGAACTTGGCTGCGACGACGCTCTTTTTCTTGATGGCTCAGTCTCGAGCCTCTGGGCGCCCGACATGGGACGCAGAGACGGCAACCAGGAGCTTGGGCCCCTGATTGCCGTACTCGAACGCAATTAAGCTTGGCTCGTCGCTTCCGCGATGGTCGCGCGGGCTTGGACGATGGCCGGTTGGGTCTCGAGATCGCCGGCATGAACTTGATCGGCGAGGCCCATCAGCATCGGGCCCGTGATGGCGCCATTTTGAGCTTCTTCCTCAACCCAAACACCGCGGCGGCGAACGATGGCTTCGTCCCACGCCGTGCGCACACCGGCCCAATAATCAGCGGTATCTTGCCAATAGGAGTCGGCGGCTGATACTTGGTACTCGCTGAAGCGGTCGTACGTGTTGACGACATCTTCGTGCACGATGGCGACGCGTTGGCCGTTGCGATCGCCGAGCTTTTCGTTGTCCTGCTCATGCACCCAGCCGGTCGGCGTCAGCGCGTGACGGTTGATCGAGGTGTAGCGATTGTACGGCGGCGAACGCACGGCATCGCGGCGCGCCAGCGGACGCGCGGTCGGACTGCTCGTCCACATCACGCGGCCATTATCGTAGTTCCAGGCGCCGACGCCGCCATAACGCGGTGAATCATCGGTCTGCCACACGGTCTGAGACCAAGCGCCGCGACGATCCGCGCTTGAGACGTTTTCAAGCGCCCAATAGTTTTGGCGCTCATACACCAGCACGTTACGCGGCTGATAAGTCCAATCCTGGCGCCAATGCTTGATGACGAAGACCTGGCCCTCGTGCTCGGCGACAAGCATGTGCTGCAATGCGACGAAATCGCCGCGATCTTCGACAACACGCACGCTTTCGAAGCCACCGCTCGATGTCGGCTCACGCGGCGTGTAGTCGCTGACGAACGGCGTTGTTTCGTTGAAGTCAAAACGCACGCGGTAATCGCCCACCATAGCCAAGATCGATTGACGATCACGCTCAACGCCAGCCGGCAAACGGCGCGCTTGCGCCAACGCGACGCCAGGCGTAGCCAAAGCCACGCCTGCGCCCGCGAATGCCAACAACGACGCACGTCGCGTCAGATTCACTTGCATAGTTTCATCCTCCTCAGAACCGGTACGCAGCTGAGATCGAGAAGTTGCGGCCGGGCTGCGTGTATGCATCACGCGTCGCCGACGTCGCACTCAAACCGCGCGCATCGCTCCACCATGAATAGGTCTCGTCCGTGACATTGAAAATACCCGCACGCAAGGTCGCGGCGTCGGTCACGTGCCAATAGGCGGTCAGATCGAGGATCGTGAAGGCGTTCGGGCGGTACGCCGTCGCCGGCGTGACGACATCGCTGGCGTCCTTGCGGGCAGAGAACGTCACGATCGCTTGGCCACCCCAATTTCCGCTTTGGGCGTCATAGGAAAGTCCGGCCACGAGACGCAAAGGATCTATCGACTCCAGCGGCGCGCTGCCGGCCGGTGTGATCTGCTCACCCTCGGCATAGGACGCTGCGATGGTCAGGCCAACGCCATTGTCCCAAGCGCCATGGAAACGCCCTTCGAGACCTTGGATCTCGACCTCGTTCAGGTTGATATATTGATAGACGAACGGATCAATCGCCGACCCTGAGCCGCTGACGACCTGCTGAATGATGAAGTCGTCATAGAAGGACGCGAACGCCGAAGCGCTCCAATCCCAGCTACCGCCAAACATCGCCCAGTTGCGGCCACGGATACCGGCCTCAAAACCCTCACTGGTTTCCGGATCGAGATTGGGGTTCGGGATCGACGTGTAGGCCTGGCCAAAGGCGGCCAGTGTCAGGTTTTCGAAGTAGTTGTTCACTTCGGTCGGCGCCGGCGCTTTGAAGCCTTGGGCATAGTTGGCGAACACGCCGAAATTCGCTGTCGGCCAGGCTACGATGCCGAACTTCGGCGAGATGTGATCGCCACTTTGGTCGCTCAGCGGACCGTAATAGATCGCATCGGCGCTCGCACTCAGTTCGTACTGGTCATAGCGAATGCCGGGGAAGAGCGTCAGCGCGCCATCGGCGAGCGTGATTTCATCGACCAGAAAGACGCCGGTGCGCGTGTATTCCGTTTCCGGAAACGGACGTTCCGGGAAAACCGTCGGTGGCGTTGGCACAGTGCCGCTGCGGATGGCGCCTTGGGTCGTGACAGAATAGTCGATGCCATAGACCAGGCGATGTTCACCCCAACCCGTCGGGAAGGCGCTCTCGCCTTGTGCGGTGATGCCCCACACGTCGTTGTCATAGGTCGTGTCGCGCGTGCGGTCGGCGGAGGTGTTGCGGTCCTCGGCGCTGAACTGACGCAGCCAGCTCGATTGCGAATAGATGCCCACAAACGCGCGATCGATGACGCCGCCCGCATTGGTGAAGGTGTAATCGAGCGTGACGCGCGAGCGTTCGCTCTCATCGAGGCCGTCGAGATCTATGACGCTACCGGCGCCGAGCGGAGGTCCAGCTGGCGGCAGCACGGCGCGGCCGGCGAGCGCTTCAGTCGTGATTTCGCGGTCGCCGTAGTCGCCGGTCAACCGGAAACGGTGCTGCTCGCTCGGCTCAAACACGAGACGCGCCAACACCGAATTACTCTCGATTTCTTGAGGATTCGGCGCTGTACGACGCGAATCCGGCGTGTCGATCTCGCCTTGGTTTTCGGTCTCGCTCGCATCGCGGCGTGTGTAAGCCAAAAGCCCCGACCACTGGCTGCTGAACTGGCCGGCGACGGTCAGGTTTTCCGCCAAGCTCTCGTCAGCGCTTGCGTAAGAAACCCGCGCACGCGCGGCGAAGGTCTCGCCCTCGCGTAGAAAATCAGTCGGATCACGGGTGATGAAACTCACGACGCCGGCGAGGCCGTCGCTGCCGTAGAGGGCCGAGCCCGGACCACGCACGATTTCTACCGATTGCAGCAGATCGAGATCGACATAGTCACCACGTCCGAAGGCGTTCGGCCCGAAGCTGAAGCCGTCCGGCACACGAATACCGTCGACTTGGAAGAGCACGCGATTGCCACCGAGTCCACGGATGGTGAAGCCCGAATTGCCGTCACGACCGGTCGGCGCCAGCGCCGCGCCAAAACGCGACGGCGAGGTGGGCACCGTAATGCCAGGTTCGAAGCGAATGAGATCCTTGATGTCGGTCGCGAGATTTTCTTCGATGTCGTCGGCATCGATCACCGTGACCACGCTCGGCACGCTATCGACCGTCGCTTCCGAACGCGTCGCCGTGACGGTGACTTGTTCACCCTCGCCCGTATCCTCTTCGGCCATCGCTGGCGCCGCCATTGCGCCCAAGACCAAAGCCATCGCCGTCGTTCCCCAGACAGCCTTCAAACCACCCCGCATAGTCCCCGCTCCTTTGTCGCCAGCGGCTTCGGCCCCGGCGCACCCTCAAATATCCAGGCAACCTGCTTATTGCGAACGCTTCGCACAATCAATCACATCTTGTGTGCGGTATTGCCGCTTGGCCCTGCGTCAGCGCATGAGGGGCCATGGCCGTCCAAGACGTCCGCATGCCGCCCCCCGCCGTCCCCAACTTTTGGACGGCCCAGAGCCGTGTGCGGGTTCGAACCCTGATCCTGCTGCGATGGCTGGCTGTTATTGGCCAGACCTCGGCGGTGCTGATCGTCCGTTATGGGCTCAATGTTGAGTTTCCGATTGGGTGGGCGTTCGCCGCGATCGGCGTGTCGGTCGCGCTCAATGTTGGCTTGGTCGCTTCGCGCCGCGCGCAGGAATTGGCGCGCGAGTGGGAGGCGGCCGCACAGCTCGCGTACGACGTCATCCAACTCGCCGCGCTGCTAGCGTTGACTGGCGGCATCCAGAACCCGTTCGTGTTTTTGTTCGTCGCGCCTGTCGCGGTCTCGGCCACGATCCTGCGTCCTGCCGTCACCGCCATGCTGGCGACGCTCACCTTTGCCTGCGTCGGCACGATCACGGTTGTGCGCTTGCCGCTGCCTTGGCCGGAAGGCTTTTCGTTCGACCTGCCGCCGCTCTACCAAATGGGCATTGCCGCCGCGATGCTGGTCGGCCTGGGCTTTACCAGCGTCTATGCGTGGCGCGTTGCGGCGGAAGAAGAGCGCTTGAACATCGCCCTTGCCGCTGTGCAAGCCGTGTTGGCGCGCGAACAAACGCTCTCCGCACTCGGCGGCCTTGCAGCAGCAGCGGCGCATGAACTCGGCACCCCGCTCGCCACTATCCACCTCGTCGCTAAGGAAATGACGCGCACGCTCGCGCCCGACGATCCACGCGCCGAGGACTTGCAACTGCTGGTGACGCAAAGCGAACGCTGCCGCTCAATCCTGCAACAGCTCTCCGCCAACCGCGAAGCCGGCGACGTGATGATCCAGCGCGCCCCGATCCGCGCATTGCTCGAAGAGGTGGCCGAACCCCACCAAGGCCTCGGCGCCGAGATCGCAATCATCACCAACGGCGAAGGCCCCCTCGAAATCCGGCGCATGCCTGAAATCGTGCACTCGCTCGGCGGCATTCTCGAAAACGCCGTCGGCTTTGCTGATACACGTGTCGAGTTTGAGGCCCGCTGGGACGCCGAGTCGATCGAGATCGTGGTCCGCGACGACGGCCCGGGATTCGCCCCTGGCGTGCTTTCGCGTCTCGGCGAACCCTATTTGACCGAACGCGACGAAGAAGGTGCTGCCGGCGGGCTCGGCCTGGGCTTCTTCATCTCCAAGACGTTACTGGAACGAACAGGCGCAAAGCTCGAAATGCGCAACCGCCGCCCGCCGAATGTCGGCGCGATGGTGAAGGCGCGTTGGCCGCGTGCGGCAATTGAGGCGCCAAAGCTTTGAACTCGCGCAAAATGCGCTAAGTAACAGCTATCGGAGCTGGAACGGTCATGACCCTCGAAGCGCCTCTGGAAGGCGAAAAAACTCTCCTCATTCTCGATGACGATGCGCCCTTCCGCACGCGCCTGGCGCGGGCGCTCGAGGGCCGCGGTTTTGAGGTGACGGCAGTCGGCACCGTCGCTGAAGCGAGCGACATCGCGATAAAGACACCGCCCGCTTACGCGGTGCTCGATCTGCGGCTTGAGGATGGCTCGGGGCTTTCGGTGGTCGAGGCGCTCAACAAGCATCGCCCGGACGCGCGCGTCGTGATGCTGACCGGCTACGGCGCTATCGCGACGGCGGTGGCGGCGGTGAAAGCCGGCGCGCTCGATTATCTCGCCAAGCCCGCCGATCCCGAAGACATCGTCAAAGCGCTGCTCGCCTCACCGGACGAAAAACCCGAGCCGCCGGACAATCCAATGTCGGCGGATCGCATCCGCTGGGAGCACATCCAGCGCGTCTACGAACTCTGCGGCCATAATGTCAGCGAGACCGCTCGGCGCCTCAACATGCACCGCCGGACACTGCAGCGTATCTTGGCCAAACGCGCGCCACGCTAGAAGTTCCCGCGACGTTTACGCCTCGCCCGCACGCAGCGAACACCTTATATCGCGTCGAATGAGCGATGAGCGGCAGTCTTCGACCGATACCTTAAACGCCGCGCAGCGTCGGATTGAAGCCGAGCTGCGCGAGAGCGAGCATCGCTACCGCACCCTGTTCGACGCCATCGATGAAGGCTTCTGCGTCATCGAATTCATTGACGGGCCACACGGGACCCTTAGCGACTACATCCACGTTGAGGCTAATCCAGCCACCGCCGTCACCGTCGGCATGTCCTCCGTCATCGGCAAGACTGCCCGCGACCTGCTCGGCGCTCAAGCGGACGAGTGGATTGCCACCTACAAAGAGGTGCTCGTCACCGGAAAGCCGATCCGCTTCGAGCGAGACCTGGAAACGACTGGCCGTTGGTTGGAGCTTTCCGCATTTCGCGTCGAACCGGCTGAGCGCAAGCAAGTCGCTGTACTCTTTCAAGATCAAACCAGCCGCCGCAAAGCCGAAGCCGCACAACGCGAGAGCGAAGAGCGCTTCCGCACGCTAACGCGGGCTATGCCGAACCAAGCATGGACGGCCGAACCCAGCGGCTTGCTCGATTGGTTCAACGACCAGGTCTATGCTTATAGCGGCGCCAAGCCCGGCGCGCTCGACGGCGTGGAGTGGGCCACGATTGTGCACACGGACGACATTCCCACATCGCAAGCACGCTGGATGGCGGCGCTCACATCAGGCGAGCCATACGAGTCCGAGTTTCGTCTGCGCCGCGCCGACGGCGCGTTCCGCTGGCACATCGCCCGCGCCGCACCCATCCGCGACGAAGATGGCGCCATCCTCCTCTGGGTTGGCACCAACACCGACATCCACGATCAAAAGACCATGTCCGAGACGCTCGAACAGCGCGTCGCGGAGCGAACGCGCGAACTCGTGCAAGCGCAGGACGCATTGCGCCAATCGCAGAAAATGGAAGCCGTCGGCCAACTCACAGGCGGCCTCGCGCATGATTTCAACAATCTTCTCGCCGGCATTTCCGGCAGCCTCGAACTGATCGCCAAGCGGTTGGTCGAAGGCCGCACGACGGGCCTTGAGCGCTATCTCTCCGGCGCCCAGGAATCGACGCGTCGCGCCGCAGCGCTCACACAGCGCCTGCTTGCGTTCTCACGCCGCCAAACACTTGATCCGCGTCCGCTCGATGCAAACAAACTGATCGCGGGCCTGGAAGAACTCATCCGCCGGTCCGTCGGCCCCGACGTCATTGTTGAAGTCGTTCAAGCTGGCGGTCTCTGGGCGACGCGCATCGATGCGCCCCAACTCGAAAACGCGTTGCTCAATCTTTGCATCAATGCACGCGACGCAATGGCGCCCAAGGGCGGCCGGCTCACCATCGAGACCGCCAACAAGTGGCTCGACGAGCGCGCAGCGCGCGACCGTGATTTGCCGCCCGGCCAGTACGTCGCGATCTGTGTCACCGATACCGGCGCCGGCATGACCGCCGACACGATCAGCCGCGCGTTCGATCCGTTTTTCACCACCAAGCCGCTCGGACAGGGCACGGGGCTTGGTCTTTCCATGGTCTACGGTTTCGCGCGCCAATCCGGCGGCCAGGTGCGGATTTACTCCGAGGTCGGCGCCGGCACGACTGTGAACCTCTATTTGCCGCGCCATTTCGGCGAAGCGGAAGACATACCAACTGAAGCAGAGGCCAATCTCGTCGAACCGGGCCACGGCGAAGTCGTGCTTATCGTCGATGACGAGATGGTTCTGCGCATGCTGATGACCGACGTGCTGCAGGAGAGCGGCTACCGCACGATTGAGGCGTCCGACGGCCCAAATGCGCTGAAGATTCTCGCCTCTGATGCGCGCGTTGATCTTCTCATCACCGATGTCGGTCTGCCGAACGGCTTGAACGGACGCCAAGTCGCCGACGCCGCGCGAAAAACCCGTCCCAATCTCAAAGTGCTCTTCATCACCGGCTATGCAGAGAACGCTGTCGTCGGAAACGGCCACCTCGATCCCGGCATGCAAGTGATGACCAAACCCTTCGAGATCGCCGCCTTCAGCCAGAAGGTACGCGATATGATCGACGCGAAAGCCTAGGCCGCCACGCGCACGTGGCGCCGCGATAGCGCGCGCACATCGTTCACGCCGGCGAGTGCAAGCGTGCGTTCGAACTCTTCGGCGAGCAAAGTGAGCGCCCGATCAACGCCCGCTTCACCGCCTGCTGCTAACCCAAACAGGTAAGGCCGCCCTATCGAACACACCGTTGCGCCAAGCGCTAAGGCTTTCACGATGTCAGAGCCGCGCCGCACGCCGCCATCGCAGATCACGTCAGGCCCATCGCCCAATGCATCACGCACAGCAGCAACTTGATCGACAGGCGCCGGCGCGCCGTCGAGCTGGCGGCCGCCATGATTGGAGATCATCACGCCAGTCGCGCCGCTTGCGATCGAGCGCTTTGCGTCGTCCGGCGTCATCACGCCTTTGATCGCCAGTGGCCCGCCCCATTCACGCGCCAGCCACTCGACATCTTTCCACGTCAGCGACCGATCGAACTGGCCGCCAATATAGTCGAACAAACTCATCGGCCATTCGGCGAGCACATCGACCTTGTGGCTCACATTTGCAAAATCGAACTTTGCGCCGGTCAGCGCCGGCAACGACCAGCCCGGATGCAGCGCGAAGCCCAGCATCGATTTCAGTGTCAGCTTCGGCGGGATCGACAAACCGTTCACGCGATCGCGCTCGCGATTGCCCGCGACCGGCGTATCGACCGTCAGCGCCAACCCATGAAAACCCGCCGCCTTGCAACGCTGCACGAACTCCGCCGTCAACCCGCGATCCTTGAAGATGTAGATCTGAAACACCTTCGGCCCACCGAACGCCTGCGCCAGATCTTCCAGCGTCGTCGTCCCCAGCGTCGAGAGCGAATAGAGCAAGCCGTGCTTGGCCGCCGCGCGTGCGACAGCGAGTTCAGCCTGCCCATGAAACATCCGCGTCAGCCCGGTCGGCGCGAGCATCAACGGCCGCGCCAGCGGTTGACCGAACGCCGTCGCACCCGTTTCAATGCGCGACACATCCGTCAACACGTCCGGCACTATCTCATAGCGCGCGAACGCGCTTGAATTGCGCCGCAGCGTCCACTCATCGTCGGCGCCGCCATCGATGTAGTCAAAGATCGCCGGCGGCAGCCGCCGTTTCGCCAGCTTGCGCAAATCGGCGATATTGTTGGCGCGATCGAGACGGCTCACGCACCTCTCCCGCGCCGCGCCATCCAAGATTCTTGTTCTCGCCGCTCAGCCATCAGCGCTTTCAGCAGACCAAGCTTCATGTCCGCCGCCTGCCCGCGCCCGATGCGACGCAGCTGCTGATACTGCCAGTAGAGCGCGCCGAAGCCGTTGATCGCGCGCACCATCTTCGACGACGAACGCTGGCTGAAGAAGCCAGGCCCAAGCCGCAGCCGCTCTTCGTAACGGTCCAATTCATGCGCGCCTTCAAGCAGACGCCGCGGCGCATCGGGATCGACCACCATCGGCCGGCCGATCCCGATCAGCGCCACGCCATCGCGCTCGATCGCTTCGTTCATCGCCGCCGCCGAGCGCATGCCGCCCGTCACCATAAGCGGCGTATTCACCTGCTTGCGCAGCTCCACCGCGAAATCGAGGAAGTAGGCTTCGCGCGCCGCCGTTGAAGGCGGCAGGCCGCTGACATCGGCCGCTTCGAGCCCTTCCATCTTCATCATACGCGGCTGCTCGTAATTGCCGCCGGAGACTTCGAGCAGATCGACGCCCCCCGCCTCAAGCCACTGCGCCACCTGCATGCTCTCGCCCGGCGCAAAACCGCCGCGTTGGAAATCCGCCGAATTGAGCTTCACCGCGAGTGTGAAATCACGCCCGACCGCCGCACGCGTCGCGCGCACGATCTCCAGCAACAAGCGTGCGCGGTTTTCCAGCGCACCGCCCCATTCGTCCACGCGCTTGTTCGCAAGCGGAGAGAGAAATTGCGAAATGAGATAACCGTGCGCGCCGTGAATCTGCACGCCGGTGGCGCCCGCCTCGCGGCACACCGCTCCCGCTTCAGCAAAGCGCCGAATGATGTCGCGGATCTCCGCACCGTCGAGCGGCACGGGCACGCCATACATCTTGCCCGGTATTGCAAGCGGCACAGCGGACGGCGCCTTCGGCGTCGGATTGACCAGAACAGGCGTCTGACGCCCCGCATGGCTCAATTGAAACCAGAACCCAGCGCCGCCCGCACGCGCAGCACTCACCAAACGCCGCAATGCCGCTTTCGCCGCACCATCCTGCACGCCCGCGATGATCACATTGCCGGGCCGCTCAAGGTGATGTGCATCAACCGGCACGTTGCCGCTGATCAACAACCCGGCACCGCCGCGGCCCCACCTTTCGTAGAGCCGCACAAGATCATCAGATGGACGGCCTGCTGTATCGGCAATGCCCTCCGTCATCGCCGCTTTCGCCAAGCGGTTTGGCAACGTCTCGCTCGGCAACTGAAGCGGCGCGGCGAATGCGGGTGTGGTCATGGGAAGCTCTTGTCAGTCTGCGCGTCAGCTTTGACAGACCAAAAGCGCAAGCGCCAATCCTAATAGATCAGATATTTCGCCCGCGTCGCCGCCCACGCTTGCTCGTCCGGCAGCGTGATCGCGTCGAGATCGCCGGCGCGGGTGTTCGGATCGTCGACCCATTCGCGTAACAGCGGCGAGCCGTTGATGACGTCGATTGGCCATTTGCCGAACGCGTACTCGTACGGAAAGTCGCGCCACAAATCGTAGTTCGGATAGAGGCGGCGAATGGCTTTGAAGCCGAGCGCCTGCACGCGCCACGGCTTGAAAGCGTGGTGATCGTAATGCGTCGGATCTTCGACATGGATCTGCACGCCGCTGCAGAGTTGCTTCACGTGCTTATGGAATGTCGGCTCGAAATAGCATTCGCGCAGCACGCAGCCGTCCAGCCAATGCGGCGCAAACGAACGCATCTCAGCGATTACATCGCGGCCGTTAATGTTCGGCGCACCAAATAACTCAAGCGGACGCGTCGTCCCGCGACCTTCGCTCAGCGTAGCGCCTTCGAGCATCACAGTGCCCGCATAAGCGCGCGCCATCCAAAGGTTCGGCGCATTCGGCGACGGGTTCACCCAGGTGCGCTCACCGATCGGCCAGCCATAGCCTGGCGCTTCGTCGGGCTTGTAGCCCTCCATCTCAATCACGCGATACGGCACATTGAGTTTGAAATGATCGATGAACCAATGGCCCAATTCGCCGAGTGTCAAACCATGGCGCATCGGCATCGGCCCCGCGCCGACAAAGCTCTCCCAACCCGCACGCAGCGTCAGCCCTTCAATCGGTCGCCCCGCCGGATTTGGACGATCAAGCACCCACACTTCCTTGCCGTGCTCGTGCGCCGCTTCGAGCATGTAGAGCAGCGTGGTGATGAAAGTGTAGATGCGGCAGCCAAGGTCCTGCAGATCGATCAGCACGACATCGAACGTCGACAGCATCTGCCCCGTCGGGCGTCGCACTTCGCCATAGAGCGAGAACACCGGCACGCCGTGCAGCGGATCAGTATAGTCCGCGCTCTCGACCATATTGTCCTGCTTCTCACCGCGCATACCGTGCTGCGGGCCGAACACAGCCGTGATGCGAATATCCTCACACGCCATCAGCGCATCGAACGAGTGCGTGAGATCGCGCGTCACCGAAGCCGGATGCGCCACCAACGCCACGCGCTTGCCCTTCAGCGGCGCGCGCAAACTCGCATCTTCCAACAGCCGCTCAATGCCGTACTTCATGCAAGCTCCAAACTGAAAGCATCCGCGTGATGGAAGTCCGGCTTGCCGCGCGCGTGCGCCAGCGCCCAGTAGGACTTCGTCCCATCCATCTCTTCGATCACCGCCGACAATCCCACACGCCACACGCCATCGGCGCCCGGCGAGACGGCAGTGTTCAACTCAAACAAATCGTCGGAGACATTCGTCTCCAGATAGAGCGGCGCGACTTCGTAGTTGCGCATGCCGCTCCGATAGCCATCGAACGCATACGCGGCCCAGCGCGTCGACGGCGCGAAATTGAACTCGCAATAGGCATCGCCCGGTCCGCGTACGAATGCTTCGAAGCATGTCTCTTTCCAAAGCTCGTCGGCGCGCTCGAACGCAGCTGGCGCTGGCACGAGCAAATCGCTCATCTGCCCGGACGCGCGGTAAGTAAGCCGCAGCACGCCATCCTCGCGCGCGATCTCGACCTCAATGGCCGTCACGGCTTTGGCCGGCGTATCCGGGTGCGGGTGAAGGGCGACGCGCATTGGCCCACCTTAAACCCGATCTCCTTTAACGGGACGTAGCTTCGACAGACGCCCCCGCCCATGCTATCGGCCCGCCCATTATGACCACCGAAGCCAACGTCCAGTCCGCCTTCCTCCGCGACGCGGTCGCGCGCGGACAGTTTCACCAGTGCACCGATCTCGAAGGCTTGGACAAAGCCGCGCAGCGCGGCGTCACCGGCTATATCGGTTTCGACATGACCGCGCCGTCGCTCCATGTCGGCAACCTCACCCAGATCATGTATCTGCGCCGCCTCCAACAGGCCGGCGGCAAACCGATCGTTTTGCTCGGCGGCGGCACGACGCGCGTTGGCGATCCGTCCGGCAAGGACGAGATGCGTCAAATGCTCTCCGAAGAGCAGATCGTCAAAAACACCAACTCGATCCGCAGCACGTTTGATAAGTTTCTGACTTTCGGCTCGGGCAAGAGCGACGCCATCCTCGTCGACAATTCCGAGTGGCTGATGCCGCTCAACTATCTCGACTTCCTGCGCACGGTCGGCCGCCACATGAGCGTCAACCGCATGCTCTCGATGGACTCAGTGAAGCTCCGCCTCGAACGCGAGCAGCCGATGAGCTTCATCGAGTTCAACTACATGATCCTGCAGGCCTACGATTTCGTGGAGCTGAAGAACCGCTACAATTGCGAACTGCAAATGGGCGGCTCGGATCAGTGGGGCAACATCATCAACGGCGTCGAGTTGGGGCGCCGCATGGAGAGTTTCGAACTCTTCGGCCTGACGCAGCCGCTGATCACGACGTCGAGCGGCGCAAAGATGGGCAAGACCGCCGACGGCGCCGTCTGGCTCAACGCCGACATGGTCAGCCCCTACGAGTACTGGCAATTCTGGCGCAACAGCGAAGACGCCGACGTCGGCCGCTTCCTCAAAATCTTCACCGACCTCTCCCTCGAAGAGATCGCGCGTCTCGAAGCGCTGCAAGGCGCGGAGATCAACGATGCGAAGAAGGTTTTGGCGACGGAAGCGACTGCATTGCTCCACGGCCGCGAAGAAGCGCTGAAGGCGGAGAACGCCGCGCGCGCCACGTTCGAGCAAGGCGCGCGCAGCGACGATTTGCCGACGATCATTGTGCCACGTGCTGAGTTCGCGGGCCTGCGCGTTGCGGCGGCGTTGGCGAAAGCTGGGCTTGTTGCGTCAAACGGCGAAGGCAAGCGGGCGATCGCGAGCAAGGCCGCGAGCGTGAACGATGTGCTCGTCAGCGATGAAAGCGCAGCCTTAAGCGACGCCGACATCGTCAACGGCGCGATCAAGCTCTCCTTCGGCAAGAAGAAGCACGCGCTGCTGAAAGTCGAGTAGCGCGTTACGGCGTCGAAGCGACAACCGTCACCGGAGCGGCTTCTGCAGCCGGTTCATTTTCGTTGGCAGGCGTCGGCGTCTCCGACGGCGCGGCAGCGTCGCTCTGCGGCGCAGGCTCCGCGTTCGGCACAACTTCAGCCGCACCGGACTCTTCCGCCTCCGCTTCAACTTCCGCATCCGACCGCCACGAATGCGAGCCACCAGCGTCGGGATTGCGCACCGGCTCAAAGATCCGGCGCAAAATACCTGGCGTCAGCGCAGACACTGGATTCACGCCAACGCGCGGCTGCTCAGCGCGGCCATTGATCGAGTAGGTCATGCCAAACACGCCCTCGCCGCGGCGTGAGACGATCAGATTTCCAATCACTGGAATCTCGCCCAGCATCGACAAATTCAACACCGGCGACGGCGCAACCACGCCATCAATATCCAAATTGTCAGCGCGCAAATCGTACGAGCCCGTACCGGTCAGACCCATTGCCGGGCCAGCCATGCGCCCTTCAGTGAACGTTACGCGGTCATTGGCATAGACCATGTCGGCTTCCAACGCGTTGAAGCTGATGCCTTCCCCGTTCAGCGTATCGACCAAACCGGTGAGCGAGCCCGCCGACGACAAAAGCTGCGCCATCGCCGGCAGACGCTGCACGTTGAAATCGCGCATCCGCACCGTAAACCGCGCCTGCGCCGGCAAACCGCCGCGCCACTCGCCTTCGGCGCTCGCAGTGCCGCCGACAACGTTTTCCATGCCGGTCAACGCGCGCACCGCGAACCCTGCATCGGCGGAACTAAACGCGAGACGCTGACCCAAGCTCAGCGAAAGCGCGCCGCCATTGGGCGTGCGGCCTTCCACGGTCAGCGTCGAGAGACCGCCGCGCAGCATGGCCAGTTGCACGCGTGCGTTCGCCAGCGTCGCGCCACCGCGAAGTTTCAAACGATCGACACTAACGCTCGCACGCAGCGGCGGCGAAGCTTGAGCCTGCGTCCGCGCGGCCGCGACTGTCTGCTGAGTCTGTCCCGGAGGCGCTTCGCTGCCCATGAAGGGTGCGCCATCGAAGAGCGCGCCGCGCACATTTATATCCATGCCGCCATCGGCGGCCCGCGTCGCCGTCAAACGCGCGTCAGCGCGGCCTTCGACTGCAAGACGTGTGAGGTCGACGCTCATCACACTATTGTCGCGCGCCAACTGCATGCGGCCCTGCGCCGTCAGACCGCCGCCACGCGCGTCGATGTTAGAGAGCAGCACGCTGCCATCGGTTTGGCGGTTCACATCAAAGCGCGCCACCGCGCTGACACCAGCGCGCTTAGTCCAAAACGAGTTCATCGCGTCAACGGCGGCGTTGGTGAGATCAAGCTCGATGTGCGCGTTATCGACGTCGAAGCCTCGGCCTTGGCCGCTCACCGTCACACCGATCCGGCCTTGAGCATATTGCGAGGCAATCGGGTAGCCGAGGCGCTCCAGATCGTCGGCGTCGAAGTCGCCGGAGATTTGATACTCCGAGCGCCCTTCGCGGCCCTCGCGGCCAATATGCTCGATCCAGCGTACATTCTCGATCGCCGAGGCGCCGGCGCGGATGGGGCCGGCGACCGTCACCGCGCGCTGATCACCACGCACAGTCAGCTGACCTTGGCTCAGCGCTATGCGCCGCGTCGTCATGTTGCCGGCGAAATCGCGGAGCGTGCCATCAACAGTGAAGCGCCACGCCTCAAACGGCGCCTCGCGCACCATCGGCCGTTGCAAGCGGATGGCGACGCTGCCGCGCCCGGTCACGCTCGCCGCATCAACCGGCAAGCGCTCGCCAAGCGAGATCGGCTCTTGCGAAAGCAGTTCGAGTAAATTGCGTGCGCTGCCGTCCAGCCGAGCGCTGATCGTCGCCATGTCGCCGCGCGGTTTGAAGCGCGGAATATCGACGCGCCCCTGAGTGATGGCGATGCCATTCAACGTAGCGGTCGGCACCGTCATCTGGAAACTGTTGCCGCGCAGCACACCCGAGCCGCTGACGTTCATCACCGACGACATGGTCGAGACGAACTGCATCTGCGCGCCGCTTATGTTGAAGCGCACGTCAACAGCTTCGTCGCGATAAACACCCGCGGCGCGATCGGATGGGCGAATATCGAGCCGCGCCACCACATCGGTCACGCTGCCGGCTTGAATAGAGCGCGCCAGAAACTCGCGCGCGCTTTCGCCGACGCCCATTGGCCACACCATCGGCACGACACGCGCATCAAGCGCGCCGTCGACCCGGCCTTCGAGTTCGACGCCCGTATACATGCGCCGCTCATCGCCCGTACCGGCGGGGCCCCAATAGACGCGGCCGCTTGCGCGCACCGTAGCGTCGCCGTTTTGCGCCGTGATCTCGGTGAACCGGATGCTCGATTCAGCGCTGACGATCGCACCGACAAGGCGCACGTTGGAGAACGCTACCGGCTCAGCGAACGTGCCGGGCATGGCGAGACGCGCGGCAGGGAGCGTAATGTCAAACGCCGCCGGTTCGTTGGGCGCCGCGCGCATGATGCGCGAGAGGTCGCGGATGCGGACTTCGCCGTCGATACGCGTGCGATCACCGGCGAAGGCGATCTCATCGATAATGAGCTCGTCGGTTTCGATATCATAGCGGCCGCGCAGACGACCACCGTCGAGGTCGAACGTGCCGCCGCCCATCGCCGCCGAACCGCGTCCGAATTCAACATCGCCGTCGAACTGATTGACGCCGACTTCGCGGTCGAGCCCAACCGAAATGCGCGCTGTCATCGGCGCGTCGAGGCCGGCGAACGGGCCCAGTGCGGCCTGCGAGAAGATCGCGCGCGGACGCACGTTCTCAGCGCCGAACTCGATCACCGCAGTAGTGAAGCGCGTGTCCGTCGTGATGCGCAGGCTCGCCGGCGCGAGGCCCTCGGCGCCTTCCAGGCGTGCATCGGCCGTCAAAGCCAGCGAGCGACCGCGCCGCGCCAGTTCGAAATTCGCATCGTCAGCCGTCCAGCGACCGCCGCCATCGTCAATGATGGTGAGATTGGCGCTGCGCACGCTGACTTCGCGCAAGCCGCCACCCGGCCCGATCGGACGGAACGCGTCTTCCATGCTGTCGAGCACGCGCGCGACACGCTGTTCGAGCGTCTCATTACCCGTCGGCGGCGCGATGATGATGTCGGCTGGGGTGCCTTCGGGGCCGAACGCGATGTGCAGCGCGCCGTTGATCTTGCGGTGGAAGGTGATGTCGCCGCCTTCGAACTGCGCCCGCTGCAGCGAGATCCGGCCGATCAGCAGCGGCAGCACGTTCAGCTCAAGGCGCACGCGCTCGATTTCGGAGAGCACGCCGCCGCGCCCGTCCTCAATGGTCACGCCGATAGCGCGCAGCTCAAGCGCGTTGCGCTCGCTCCAAGCCAGCTGGACGCCCCCGATGCCGACGGGCCGTCCGCCGCGGGCGGCAGAGAGCTCAGTCTGAACCGTGTCACGGATGGCGTTGAGCTCGATCGGACCTTGCGAAAGCCGCCACCAAGCGACAGCGACGCCAATCACCAAAGCGGCGACCAGCCCGAGCACAATCTCGACAGCAATAAGGGTCGAGCGGCGTATCATCCGCGCAACTCCTGCGCCCCAAGACAAGCTCTAGCGCGGGAAACCATTATAAAGCAAAGCAAAGCTCCAGCCCCGGCGCGATGCGCCGGCGACGAGACGGCGCGTGCGCCGACCCCTGCCAGGAGGCCTGTCTTGCCGAAGGAACTCAAACCCGGAGACCCCGCCCCCAATTTTGATTTACCGACGGCCGGGGGCGGACACGTCAGCTTGAGCGCGCTTAAGGCTAAGCGGGCCATCCTCTATTTTTACCCTAAGGACGACACACCAGGTTGTACCCAAGAAGCTCTAAACTTTACTGAAAAGGCGAAAGCCTTCGCAGCTGCGAAGGTCATGGTTATCGGCGTATCCCGCGATAGCGTCGCAAACCATGACAAGTTCGCGGCCAAACACGGGCTGGCTGTGATCTTAGCATCCGACGAAGACGGCGCGGTTTGCGAGCGTTATGGCGTCTGGAGGGAGAAAAGCCTCTACGGACGCACCTTCATGGGGATCGAGCGTTCGACCTTTCTCATCGGCGCCGACGGCAAGCTCACACGCATCTGGCGCAAAGTGCGCGTGCCGACACATGTGGATGAAGTCCTGAAAGAAGTTAACGCAAAGACTGAAAAATAGGCCTTTTGGCGTAGTCAGGGACAGTTATTGGCGCGGTTTTCGCAAGTACGCCGTTAACAAGCCTGAAATTCCCGTAAACAGCGGTTAGCCCCTGTTGCAATTCAAGAGGGTTTCGGGTTTGGTTGATTGAGGCGGGGCTAACGTACATTTTTTTGGCACTGAGTTAGTGGGTGGCGGCGGACCATGAGCCAGTTCGGATCGCGGGCACGAGCGTTTTTCGATCGTGTATTCCCGGAGCGACAGATTTACCATCGTAGCGGCGGCACCGTCCGCTACGTTTCCTTGTCTCCCGGCAAGCAGGCTTTGCTCGCGCTCGGCGCGGTAGGTTTCGCTGGTTGGTGCGTCTACGCGACCACCAACACCCTGTTGGAAGGCCCCCAGGCAACCGCCTCCAACGCCGAGATTGAGCGCGAACGCGCCAAGTACGACCGTTGGCTCAACGAATCCCGCGCCCAAGCCGCAGCCTATCAGGCCCAACTCGAAGAGCGCACCCGCCAGTTCGACCAAGCCACAGCTGAGTTTGAGAGCCGCCACGAAGTGCTCCGCTCGCTGTTGGAATATGCCGGCGGCCAGACCCTCCAGCTCGCAGCCTCCCGACCGATCGAGCGTGACGGCGCCCGCATCATCATGGCCGCCTCGATCGACGAGGCCGAGCCGCGCCAATCCCGCGCCATCACCTCTGAGCCCTACCAAGTCACCACCGTTGGCTTCCGCGCCCGTGGCGACCGGCTCGAGACCGACCAGGAGCAGACGCTCTCGGAGCTTGAAGACCAAGTCGTCGAGCGTTCGGAGCAGGTTCGCGGCGTTCTCCGCCTCACCGGCGTTTCGATGCCGAACGTCGACAGCGCCGATGCCGGCGTTGGCGGCCCACTCGTTCCGCAAGATTTCGTCGCCTATCTGCGCGATAGCGGCCTGAACCCGGCCTTCGCCAACCGCGTCAGCCAAGTGGCAGCGCGCATCGGTGAATCCCGCCGCCTCGGCGCCATTGCCGGCGCCACGCCGCTGGCTGCTCCGGTTGCCGTCGACTACCGCACCACTTCCGGCTACGGCCAACGGATCGATCCGTTCAACGGCCGCCCGACTTTCCACGTCGGTCTCGACCTCGCCGCGTTCGAACGCGCCCCGGTCGTGGCCACCTCCCCCGGCACTGTTTCTTATGCTGGCGTCCGATCCGGCTATGGCAATGTGGTCGAAATCGACCATGGCTACGGCTTCAAGACCCGGTACGCACACTTGCACGATATCCAAGTGCAACGCGGTGATCGCGTCGCCATTGGACAACGTGTCGGCTCGATGGGGTCTACGGGGCGGAGCACTGCAACCCACCTTCATTACGAAGTGTGGTTCCGCGGCAGAGCGGTTGATCCAGTAAACTTCTTGAGGGCAGGACGGCATGTTCACGAACAAGGGTAGACCAACAGATTCCAACTTGCCTGCTTTGCCAGATCCAGCTCCCCAACGTCGTTCGGCCCCTACGCGTAGCGGCATCGCCTCGATCATCGCCAATGGCGTGAAGATCACGGGCACGATTGAAGCTGAGGGCGCAGAGCTGCAAGTCGATGGCGAGATCGAAGGCAACGTCCGCGGCGGCTCCGTGACTGTCGGCGATACCGGCATGATCAAGGGCGACATGGTCTCCGAAAGCGTGACCGTGCATGGCCGTGTCGAAGGTTCGGTGCGCGCGCGCAAGGTCATGCTCGCGCGCAACGCCCACGTCCTTGGCGACATCGTCCACCAATCGCTCTCCGTTGAGATGGGCGCGGTGTTCGAAGGTCAGTGCCGTTACCTGCAAGATCCGCTTTCGCAGTCTGGCCCGGGCACCCCGGCCTCACCGCAAATCGTGCAAACGCCGGCCCAGCAAAGCTATGGCGGCTCGGTGTTCGGCGAACCGTCCAACGATGACCGCATGGTCTCGGGCGTGATCGTCACCGGCACGTCGAACTAAGTTTTTCGCACCTGCGAATTCAAAAGCCCTGGCGTTCAGCACCAGGGCTTTTTCTTTGCGCAAACCGCTGCGGGCGCGCAGTCGGTACGTCAAAGTGTATAGCGCCGGTGTCCGAATACCTCGCACACTTCTGCTATGGGCGACGATCGGCGGGGGCCGCGCATCGAGTGGTTTGGAATTGTGCTGCTAGTCCTTTGGCTGGCGGTCGTTATTGCGTGGCTGTTCTGGGCGTTCGCGAGCCATTGATTACGAGGATAGGCGCCCGCCTATCCCCCACTCTCCGCGCTCATCACGTTGAAAACGCTGACGCGCGCGACAATCAATCCGACAGGCTGAAATCACGCGCACAATGAGCGCCCATGACCGAGCCACTCACAGATCAACGCTTTGCTCCCATCGCGCTATGGCGCGTCGCGAGCCGGCTCATGGTCACGCTCTTCAACCTCTTTGGCGAACCAGAGCTCGCCTTCCAACACACCCTGATCGCGCGCGACTACAAACTCGCCTGCGATTGGCTGCGCACGGTCGAATCCCTCTTCCGCAAACTGCTGTTCATCGAAGCGAGCCATTACGCGCGCGAAGTGTCGGAGACGAAACCGCGCACCGGCAACAAACGCATGCGTCGCGAGATGACGTTACCCGGAAAAGCCGGATGAATGGCGCGTGACGTTCCGCACCTCGGACCGCGGGCGTCCTCGCCCGCACGGCTCGATAGAGGCGCAATCGCCGGCGCCGGATCAATCAAGTGCTGCGGGCGAGGACGCCCGCGGTCCAAGCACGACGCTATATCTTGCACCGACTACATTCCATTCAGCATGGCCGCTCGCGGAACGTTTCGAAGCGCTGCTGCGCGTTCACAACAATCCAGCGCCCTACGCGAAGCGTCTCGCGCGACGCCTCTACGCTAACCCGCCCCGCATTGCCGATCTGCAACGCACGCCGGAAACGCTCGCGCACCGCATTGATCCTGAACCTTATGCTGAAATCGACGCGCTGATTGCGTCGCGCTACGCGATCGCATTTCCAAACACGACATGACGCGCGCCTTATGCCGTCAGTCTCTCGCCGGTGCGCGCTCATAATCGATGCGCATCAACACGACCCATGCGCCATTCTCGAAGCGCTCCGAGAAGGCCGTGAATCGATCAGCGCCATCAAACGTCCACGTCGATCGCAAACGCTGCTCAGCGCCATCGGCCGCGCGATACATATGCGGCGGAAAAACCAACGCATCGCCCCGCTCCGTCACCACACCATTGCTGCGCCCGCCATCATTGGCCGCATACGCCCAGATAATTTCGCGCTGCGCATCGTCGTAATGATAAGTCGTCTCACCGCCATACGTCGTCGGTCGAACGTAATGTTGATCGACAATATGCGCGCCCAACGGCTCGAAACAGCGGTCGTCATAAATGTCAGGCTGACCCTCGAACGTGCCGCGCCAACATCCGACCAATGGCTGCAATGGCGCCATCGGATCGCTTGGCGCGCTTGCAGCGCAAGCGCTCAGCACGATCGCAAGCGCCAAAGCGCGCATCTAGAACGCACCCAAGATCGCGCCGATCAACGTGAATTGCAGCGTGTGATAGCCGCCATTGATCAGAAAGAGCGTGAGGTTCTTGCGCTCGAACAAATAATTGACGCCGAACGAGGCACTGACCCAGCAAAGTCCGACCGTAAAACCATAGAGCGCGCCCGTTGTCGCATCGAGGCCATTGCCGAGAAACACTGCAAACGAAGCCGAAGCGATCAGCTCCAACACTAAGGACCCGCCAAAGATCAGCGCCATATTGCTGTTCTTCAATTGCTCGTCGCTCAAGCCGGCCGCCTTCTGCCAAGCCTTGGCGAACAAGGCCGAATACCAAACGCCGCCCAACAGAAACGAACTCAAAGCTGCAGCCAAAACCGCCAGCCAATTAATCTCGGGCATCAAAGCCTCCCCGCTTTACGCCGCTTGTTTTGCGGCTTGCTCCAACAGCACGAAGTGATCGCGCAATTGCTTCACCGTCCGGTCGAAATACGAGACGTCACGATATGTGCGCGCCTGCATCACGCCGCCTTCCATCGAAGTCAGCACAAACTCGGCAAGCGCGCGCTTGTCGGTGTTCGCCGGAATGCGTTTGCCCGCAGCATCGATGCAGCGCTCGACCGCCTTGGTCCAATTCTCGAAATTCACCGCCAACAGATCGCGCACCTGCGGATCCGGCTCGTGCAGCTCAAGCGCAAGCGAGCCGATCGGGCAGCCATACGTACATTCGCTTTCCGCGATCGCCGTTCGATAGCCGCCAAGCAGCGCGAAAATCTTCTCGATCGGATCGTCCACCGCACCCCACGCGGGCTTGAGCAACATCTCTTCGATGCCGTCGCGATACGCCTCAAGCACGCCAATCAGAACGTCCTGCTTGGACGGAAACACGTGATAGAGGCTGCCGGAATTGAGCTGCGTCCGGCTCAGCAAATCTGCGATCGAGGTCGAGTTATAGCCCTTGAGCCAAAACAGCTCCATTGCGGCATGAATGATCTTTTCGCGCGGACTGACATTCATTGCGCGGCGCTCCAATCGGTCGGACCGTTTGCAACACGCGCCGCCAAAGCGTCGAGCGTATATGCATTGCCCCAATCAAAATGTCGGTAGAGCGCATCAAAGCCCTCGACCGCGCGATAGCCGAGCATGCTCACACGAACGCGCGTGTGCGTTGCGTCGATCGGTTCAAACGCGATGAGAGTCACCAACTCGCCAACAAGATCGGCATGCGGAAAATTCGGCGGCGCGCTCGCGACTTGAATGATCAGCAGTCGCTCCGGCGTAAACGCGACAATGCGATTGCGAATATTGCCTGCATCGCCGATCCGGGCCGCGCGATCGTAGGCGCTCTCCCACATGCCGCCCTCGCGAAGATCGATCGCAACGACAGGCGCCAACCAAGAACCCAGCCCTTCGCTGGTCGCAAACAAACGCCAAACCTCAGCTGCCGGCGCATCGATCACGGCCTCATGGCAGAGCGTCCGCTCACCGCTGATTTCGGCCCGCGAGCAATTCGCCGGCGCCGCCGAAGCGCCGCCCAAGGCCACGCTCCAGAAAACCACCGCCCAGATCGCAAAATTTCGCATCGACCGTCCTTGCTTGAACGATCAATCAAACGCGCATATGCGCGAAAGTCAATCCGCAGCCGACCACGGCGGCTTTCAGTGCGCCACGATGGCGTTGAATTCAGCTTCGCTTGGGGACAGCGAGCCCAGGGGCAGCGGATTGCCCTGCTCGATCAGCACGCCGAGGCGCTTTTTGAAGAGCGCGCCTTCAATATAAAAGAGCGCCGCCTTCGGCCCCTTATCGGTCTCTATGCGGAAGGCAAAGCCTTGGCCGTCCGGGCCTTCCGTCCAAACGTCCCGCAGCCGCGCTGTCCCCAGGGGGCGCAAACCGACGAAGCGAAGCCCCGCCATGTCGCACAACACTCTCGCCGCAACGAACGTCGGATCGATCGCTTCGCGCTCAACGCGCAGCCGATCGGCCTCGTCTTTGCGCTGGTCGCGCAGAGCATTGAGCTTGGCCATACGCGCGAGATGTTTGGTCATGTCGGCGTCAGGTACAAACTGCACTTTGCGCAGACTTTTGAGCCACGTCTTGTGGCGCGGCGTGAGCGGCTCGCGCGCTTCAAGTTCGGCCAAGCGCTTGTCGAGATCTTTCAGCGCAGCCTTCACATCGCGATAGCCCTTCTGCACCGCAAGTTTCCGCGCACCAGGCGGCGGCAGACGATGCAAACGCACATTGAGATTGAAGAGCTCCAGATGCGGAGCCGCCAGCATGCTCTTCAGGCCCTGCGCGGCGCACTTCAACGCCAACTCGTCTTTCCCGCGGCGCTGAAAATAGCGTGCATGTCCGCCCGAGGACGCCTGTACCAAGTAGTCGTGCGCGAAATAGCCGAACGAAGATTCGGGTGCGAACTCGCCGTGCACAAACAACACTTGCTCGAGCAACGCTTCGGTCCAGGCGCACGACGCCATCACCATTTGCGCGGGGTCGGCGTGTTCCAGGACGGTTTGCGGCAGCACAATCTCGTCACCCAACAAACCCTGATACGTCGCCAGGGGCGAGCCGCCAGTCGCGCGGCCGCGCTGGAACTCCGCCAGCCACCCGCCAGGCTCGGCAACAATCGTGTCCACCGTGTCGTTCATGGTCCCCGCAGACCCTCTCAGTCGCTAGTCGATATCTTCCACCGTTTTCTCGCCGGCGCCACTCACTCTAGCGGCAAGCGAAGCCGCCATGAATGGGTCGAGATCGCCGTCGAGCACACCTTGGGTATCGGAAGTTTCAACACCCGTCCGGAGGTCTTTGACCATCTGATACGGCTGCAAGACGTACGACCGGATCTGCCTGCCCCAACCGATCTCGGTCTTACTATCAGCCAATGCCTGCGCAGCGGCCTCGCGCTTTTGCAGCTCGGCCTCATAGATGCGCGCGCGCAGCATGTCCCATGCCGCGGCTCGGTTTTTGTGCTGCGAACGCTCCGCCTGGCAGGCCACCACGATGCCCGTTGGTGCGTGCGTCAGGCGAACGGCGGAATCGGTCTTGTTGATGTGCTGACCACCGGCGCCGGACGCGCGGTACGTATCGGTGCGCACGTCCTTGTCGAGGATCTCGACTTGGATCGTGTCGTCGATCTTGGGGTAGACCCACACGCTTGCAAACGACGTGTGACGGCGCGCGTTCGAGTCATACGGGCTGATCCGCACCAGCCGATGCACGCCAGCCTCGGTCTTCAACCAACCATAAGCGTTGTCGCCCTGGATCAGCACGGTCGCGGATTTGATGCCGGCAGTGTCTCCACCTTGTTCTTCGAGCAGCTCTGCTTTGAAACCGCGCGCGTTTGCCCAGCGCAAATACATGCGCAGCAAAATCTGCGTCCAATCCTGGCTCTCAGTGCCGCCGGCGCCGGAGTTGAATTCGATGTAGGCGTCGTTGCTGTCAGCCTCGCCGGAGAGCAATGCCTCAAGCTCGGCCTTAGCGGCGCGCGCTTGTGCTGCTTCCAGTGTTTGCTGCGCTTCAGCGATCAGGCTCTCATCGCCTTCCGCTTCCGCCATCTCGGCAAGCTCAACACCATCGCGCACATCACGCTCGAGCGAAAGGATCGCGTTCATCCCGCTCTCAAGCTTAGTGCGCTCGCGCATCAGCTTTTGCGCCTTCTCCGGATCGTTCCAAAAATCCGGGCGCTCAGAGAGTGCAGTCAGTTCGTCAAATCGGACTTGGGCGCGATCCCAGTCAAAGACGCCTCCGCAGCAAAGCGACGGCGGATGCGATTTGTTCAGACAGAGCAGCGATTTCGGCGCGCATGTTTCTCTCAGGCAGTAGGCAAAGGGCAGTTGGCAATAGTGAGTAGGGACCGCCGGGCCGAAACTCAAGCCGCTCCCGACTGCCTACTGCCCTTTGCCTACAGCCTAATAGAGCCCGCCCAAATCCTCGCTCTGCTCTTCCTGCAGACGCCGTTGCTGACGCTCGCGATCGCGCTCACTGCCGTAATCGGCGTCGAGCCCCGAAAGCACGCGCGGATCAAGCGGATCAGTGCCGCCGAAGATGAACGGCGAAGACGCAACATCGCGCGTCGGCTCCGTGTCGGGGCGGAACGCTTCGAGGATGGTCGACGTGGTCGTCGCACTCGGCAGCAAGCCGGTTTGCGTATCGACGCGCACCAGACGCGCGCCCGCAGGAATGCGGAACGGCGCCGGTTGGGTATCGCGCAACGCGACGCGCATGAAGTCGCGGAAGATCGGCGCTGTGATACGGCCGCCGGTTTCGCCTTCGCCCATATTGACCGGCTGATCGAAGCCCGCCCAGACGCCGACGACGAGGTCCGGCGAGAAGCCAATAAACCACGCGTCCTTGTAATCGTTGGTGGTCCCGGTCTTGCCACCGAGCGGATAGCCAAGGTCGGCAATCACTGTCGCGGTGCCGCGTTGCACGACGCCTTCGGCCATCGACACGATCTGATAAGCGGTGACCGGATCGAGCACTTGCTGACGCGTGTCAGGCAACGTCGGCGGCGCCATGCCGCGGCGCCATTCGGCGCTGCAGTTCGGGCACTCGCGTTGGTCGCGGCGGAAAACCGAGCGGCCCGTGCGATCTTGGATACGGTCGATAATGATCGGCTGAATGCGGCGTCCGCCATTGACGAACATGCCGTAAGCCGTGGTCATGCGCATGACTGTCGTTTCACCAGCGCCGAGCGCCAGCGAGAACACGGCTTGCGTGTCGTCACCATAGACGCCCAAGCGGCGGCCATATTCGAGCACGCGCTCGGGCCCCATTTCGTAAGCCACGCGCGCCGTCATCGCGTTACGCGACAATTCCAAACCACGGCGCAACGTCGTTGGACCGTAGAACTCGCGCGAATAGTTCTCAGGCGACCAATTGGTGCCGTCACCTGCTTCGATCGCCAGCGGACCGTCATCGACGAGCGTCGCCGGCGTCAGGCCGTAATCGAGCGCTGCGGCGTAAACGATCGGCTTAAACGACGAACCCGGCTGACGCATCGCTTGCGTCGCGCGGTTCAAACCGTTCGCGTCGTTGAAGGAATAGCCGCCGACCATTGCGAGCACGCGGCCCGTGTGCGGATCCATGGCGACAAGCGCGCCTTGGATCTGCGGCACTTGGCGGAGCGTGTAGCGGCCGTTCGAGCCGCGCGTGGCGTAGATGATCGCGCCAGCGCGCAATGCACGCGACGCTTCGCTCCGGGCACCGGTTGCGGCCCACGACGCATCATCGGCAAGCAAGCGTCCTGTTGCGCCGTTTTCATCGGTGACCGAGACGCCGTTGCTGCCATTGGCGGTGACCATGGCGCGTAGCCAGCCCGACAGCTGCGGCGGCGCTTCGGCTTCGCCCAATTGCGCTTGGATATCGCCCGAGGCGTCGCCGCGACCGATCGGCCCACGCCACGAATGGCGGCGATCATACGCTTCGAGTCCAGAGCGCAGCGCTTGTGCTGCGGCGAGTTGCAAGCGCGTATCGATGGTGGAGCGGATCGAGAGGCCGCCATTATAGAGCGCGTCTTCGCCGTATTGGCCCGCGATCTGGCGGCGCACTTCTTCTACGAAGTGCGAAGCGGCGATGTACTGATCGCCCGCCAAACGGTTGGTCACTGTGATGTCTTCGGCGCGCGCCGCGGTTGCTTGTTCTTCAGTAATATAGCCGCGATCCAGCATGCGCCCGATGGCGTAGTTGCGGCGATCAATGGCGCGCTCGCGGTTGCGCGGTAGCTGATAGTTCGCCGGGCCCTTCGGCAGAATGGCGAGATAGGCCGCTTCACCTACGGTGAGTTCGGAGAGCGGCTTGTTGAAATAGTTGAGCGACGCGGCAGCCACACCGAAGGCGCGGTTGCCGAGATAAATCTGGTTCAAATAGAGCTCGAGGATCCGGTCCTTATCGAGCACGCGCTCGATGCGTTGCGCGACCAGGCCTTCGCGCAGTTTCGTCCAGATGGCGCAGAACATGCCGCCGAGGCCGCTCGCACATTCAGCGGCGCGGCCGGTCAACATGTTGCCGGCGACTTGTTGGGTGATGGTCGAAGCGCCCTGGACGCGGCGGCCTTGGATGACATCGAGCGGAATGCGCAACACGGCGCGCGCGAGGCCCTGATAGTCGATGCCGGAGTGTTCGAAGAAGCGTGCGTCTTCGACCGCGACGAAAGCGTTCTTCACGTGATCGGGAATTTGTTCGATCGGCACAAACACACGTTGTTCGCGCGCGAACTCCGCCACCAAGGCGCCGTCGCCGGCGTGGACGCGGCTCGTGACCGGCGGTTCGTAGTTTTCGAGATCAGCGAGGCTCGGCAGACCTTGCAACGCGGCGATGATGAAACCGACCACCATGAGGAAGCCGACGGCAATCGCTATACCGAGACCAATGATGATCTTGCGCCACGGAATATTGCCGCGCGGCGGCTCGCGATAATCGTCGTCGCGATCGTGACGGCTCCAGCCGCCTCGGTCTTCATCGTGAGTGTCGTATCGCGACATGGCGCCCCGCATTTTGCGCGCTTAAAACAAAGATCGGCCCGGCCTCGCCTTCCAATGCGGCGCGATTATGGCCAGCGCAGCATAGGAGCCGAGAGTGTCTTTAGCGCAAGATTCGCGCGCATTTTAGGCGCTTGCGTAAAGAGCAGGCGCGGCGAAATAGTCGTCCACCGCCCGCGCCATCGCATCTGCGAGACGTTCGCGGGCGTTTGGATCGGCCAAACGGCGCTCGTCTGCGACATTGGACAAAAAGCCGGTCTCGATCAGGACTGCGGGAACGTCCGGCGCCAACAGCACGAAGAAACCAGCATTACGGTGGGTGTTGCGGAGCAACGGTGCTACCGAGTTGATGCGCGGGATCACAGTTTGGGCGAACAGCGCCGAATTATTTATGGTTTCGCGCTGACGCAGATCGAGCAGAATATCGTGCGCAAGCCCCTCGCGTGGGGCGTCGCCCAAGTCGACGTTCCAGTTCTGCGCGTCCATCATTCCCTGAGCGCGGTCAGCGCCACGCTCCGAAAGCGTATAGACCGAAGCGCCCGCCGCATCGCGGTTGGCGTGGGAATCTGCGTGGACGGAGATGAAGAGGTCAGCGTTCTGCTGACGCGCGAAACGCACGCGGGCGGCGTGTTCGACGTAAGTATCGGCGTCGCGGGTCATGGCGACGCGATGGCCGCGTTGTTCCAAGGCCCGGCGCAGCTTCAACGCGGAATCCAGCACAACGTCCTTTTCGCGCACGCCGGTCACGCCAATAGCGCCGGGATCGCGCCCGCCATGGCCGGCATCGATCACGATCATGCGTTGGCGCGCATCGCGGCCGGTGCGTTGCAGCGGCGCTGGCGCGGCGGCAAACGGTGCATTCGGGGCGAGGTCAAAGCTCACAGACGGGGCGCGGCGACCGCCCATGTCCTGGCGAACCAGACTGGCCGGCGCTTCGAGATCGAGCACCAGGCGCGAAATCCCATCCGGACGCGCCGCATAACGATAGCCACGGACAACGCCGCCTCCCGAACCGCCACCCGACGCCCCCTGCGGCAGAGCCAAACGTGAGTTTGCGATGTCGATAACGAAACGATCGGGTTGTGGTAGGAAAAAAGTCCTAACTTGGGCCTGCGCATTGAGCGCGACGGTCACCCGGGCGTTGAGGTTCGAGGCTTCGACCACAACGCTCCGCACAGTCACTGGATCATCGGCCCAGGCGCGCCCGCTAAGGGCGACGCTTGAGAGCGCGGTGAAGCCTGCGAGGGCGAAAGAGCGACGGGTAACGTCCATGAAGATCGGGAAAGTACCTGAAGCGGCCTACTATCCAGTTGAAAAGGAAGGTGAACGCAGCACTAACCACAGTTCGTCGCTGGCCCGTTGTGTCGCCGCGTCAACCCTGCTCAAGCTTACGCCATGCGGATACTAGCGGCCCTCGTTTTTATGGCGTTCACCAGTTTCGCGCCGCCGTCCCTCGCACAGGACACGATGGCCGCCGCTGGCGCTTATCGAGAACTCCAAGAGATCTGCGCGCGCGATCGCGGCGACCTCTGGGGGGTCAACCTCTGCGGCGGTCCGCTGCTCATCGTCGACCCCGCGACGCGTGCGACGTGGGCCAGCGAACGTGACAGTACGGGCGGCCTCAACGACTACGGCGCAGGCTGGGTCGGGACGTTGCCGGCGGAAGTCCCGGTCGCCAACACCGCCGTCGATTGGGCTGGCAAACGCTGGACGATGCTGCTCGCCCCGCTTCCCGACGATGTCGTCGAACGCCGCATCCTGCTTGCGCATGAAGCTTGGCACCGGATTCAGCCGCAACTTGGATTGGACGGCCAACGCAGCTCCGATCCCCTGCATTTGGATGAAGAACGCGGGCGCGTATTGCTTCGGCTGGAGTATCGAGCTTTGGCCACCGCTCTGCGCTCACGCGGAAACGCACGCCGTCAGGCAGCGCGAGATGCACTGCTTTTCCGCGCCGAGCGGCTCGCGGCATTCCCGAGCGCCGCATCGAGCGAAGCATCGCTTTTCCGCAACGAAGGCTTGGCCTCCTACACCGGCGTGCGCCTCGGCGTGCTGGAAAATCCCGATCTCTACGCTGCCCGCACGCTCGACGATTTCGACACGCACGACGCCTATGTCCGCGCCTTCGCCTACGCGGCAGGTCCAGGTTATGGCCTGCTGCTCGACGATCTCGAACCGAACTGGCGCGCCGAGCTTGGCGCCTATTCGCCGCCGGATCCGCTGCTGAATCAACTCCGCCCGCGCGTGGGCAACCGCAACGCTTTGCGGCAAGCCCGCGAGCGCTATAGCGGCGCAGCGATCGCAGCCGAGGAGGCCGCGCGCGCTCAGGCCCGAGCGGCCATCCTAGCTGGCCTCAGGCAGTCCTACGCGCTCGAACCACGTCTCGAAGCGCCGCTAATCAATATGCGCATGGAGTTCAATCCGAGCCAGATCACCGCCGTCCCGGACCTCGGCTCATATTACGGCGTCCTTACGGTCCGCGACGCCTGGGGCGAGCTGCGCACCCAGGGCGCGCTCATCACCAGCGACTTCCAGCGCGTCATCGCCGCCAATCCCGACGCCACTGGTCTTGCCGGCCCGGATTGGACGCTCACGCTCAATCCCGGCTACCAGCTCGCCCCGACCTCAGCGCCGGGAGTGCTGACGATCATCCCCATTCCGGATGCGGATCAGACCCCTTAGCGCTCTGGAATACCACCAGAGCGACTTTCTTTTGCCGTTCAAATCATGCAATGGTCTTGGCATCGCTGGATGCGCCGTCAGGGGAATTCCCCAAGAGCGCCCGGCGCGCTCCCGCGAAGCGGATCGGCGAACCTGGCCCCTGCGGCGCGCAGCTTTCTTTGCGCCCGCGTTCGGACCCGAAGGTCATCCGTTGCCGGAGCGTAAACGCCGCCATTTAGACGGCGTCAATTTGGAGCAACCTATGATCTCGTCCGCGATCGATCTTGGCGCCGGAGGCCGTAAGGCCGGGGTCGCCGATCGCGCAGGATCTATTCACATGACATTGCGCCCCCTCGCCGCTTTCGCCCCGGGTTTGCCCGGACGTTCGAGAGCCTGTGCGCCCGGCGCTCACGGAGCCCCACTTAATGGCCAAGACAATGCTGATCGACGCCGCCCACCCGGAAGAGACACGGGTCGCGGTGCTCGACGGAAACCACGTTGAAGATTTCGATTTCGAGGTCGCCAGCAGGAAACAACTCAGAGGCAATATCTATCTCGCCAAGGTGACGCGCGTTGAGCCGTCGCTGCAGGCTGCCTTTGTGGAGTATGGCGGCAACCGCCACGGCTTCCTCGCCTTCTCGGAAATCCACCCCGACTATTACGCGATCCCGCACGACGATCAGGAAGCGATCAAAGCGGAACTCGCCAGGGCGGAAGCCGAGAGCGAAGACGAGGAAGAGGATGATGAAGCGCGCGACGAGCGCCGCCGCCGCATCCTCACTCGCCGCTACAAGATTCAAGAAGTCATCCGCCGCCGCCAGATCATGCTGATCCAGGTGGTGAAAGAAGAGCGCGGCAACAAAGGCGCTGCGCTCACGACTTACCTCTCGCTCGCTGGCCGCTATTGCGTGCTGATGCCGAACACCGGCCGTGGCGGCGGTATTTCGCGCAAGATCACGCAAGTGACCGATCGCAAGCGTCTGAAAAAGATCGCCACTGATCTTGAAGTGCCGCAAGGCCAAGGCCTGATCATCCGCACGGCAGGCGCCAAGCGCACCAAGACGGAGATTAAGCGCGACTACGAATATCTCTCGCGCGCCTGGGAAACCATTCGCGACGAAACGCTAAAGAGCGTGGCGCCGGCGCTGATCTACGAGGAAAGCTCGCTGGTGAAGCGTGCGATCCGCGATCTCTACGACAAAGACGTCGATGAAATTCACGTCGACGGCGAAGCCGCCTACAAAGAGGCCAAAGACTTCGTCCGCATGCTCATGCCTTCCCACGCCAAGCGCGTGCATTCGTGGAAGGATGCCACGCCAATCTTCGCCAAGCACGGCGTCGAACGGCAGCTGGATTCGATCTATTCGCCTGTCGTTACGCTGAAAAGCGGCGGCTATATCGTCATCAACCAAGCCGAAGCGCTCGTCGCCATCGACGTGAACTCCGGCCGCGCCACGCGCGAACGCAACATCGAACAGACCGCCTTCAAGACCAACATGGAAGCCGCTGACGAAGCGGCGCGCCAAATGCGTCTGCGCGATCTCGCCGGCCTCATCGTGATCGATTTCATCGACATGGACGAGCCGAAGAACGACCGCACCGTCGAAAAGCGGATGAAGGAAAATCTCCGCTTCGATCGCGCCCGCGTGCAGATGGGCAAGATCAGCGGCTTCGGCTTGCTCGAACTTTCCCGCCAACGCCGCCGCACCGGCGTGCTCGAAGGCACCAGCCACGTTTGCGACAATTGCCAAGGCTCTGGCCGCGTGCGTTCGGTTGAGTCAGCGGCGCTCGCTTTGTTGCGTGCGCTCGATGAAACTGCCGCCAAACAGAAGAACCACGAGATCGACGCGCGCACCGCAACCGACACCGCGCTCTATCTGCTGAACGAAAAGCGCGAAGCGCTCTCCATCATCGAAGAGAACCGCCATGTGCGCGTGCGCATAAGCGCCGTCGGCCAAATGCACTCTGGCGACTTTGAGATCAACATCGGTGCAGACACCATCGTTGAAGACGAAGATGCCGAAGCGCCCACGCACCGCCGCGGACGTAGCGCGGTGGTCGAAGAGCCCGAAGCCGAGGTCGATGAGATCGAGGAAGAGGACGAAGAAGAGACGGAAGACCAAGACGAGGCAGCCGAGGTCGAAGCCAAGCCCCGCCGCCCTGCTGCAGCCGCTGCTACGGTGGAAGGCGAAGGCGACGATCGTCGCGGCCGGCGCCGTCGCGGCCGCCGTGGCGGACGAAGTCGTCGTGACGGAGAAGCGCGCCCCGAAGCGACTGAAGAGTCAGACGTGCAAGCCGCGCCAGTCGCCGCGACAGCGGACCGCTCCGAGCGCAATGAGCGCGGCGACCGCAACGGACGCAACAACAAGCGCCGCCGCCGTGGCCGTGGCCGTGGGCGTCGCGTCTATGAAGTCGATGGCGGCGAATGGCTCGATTTCGTCGGCGCCGATCTGAAGTCGCTCAGCCCGCGCCCGGAACCACGTCATCGCAACGGCGATGCGCGCGTGCAGGCCGTGATCGAGGAAGCGGAAGCCGACATCGAAACCGTCGTCGAAGCTGAGGTGATCACGCATCCGGCCGCAGCGCCCGCGTATGAGCCTGAACCGGCCTACGAGGCGCCGGTCGCAGCTATGGCCGAGGCTGAGATCGCTGAAAGCGCTACCGCGCGCTATGATGCGGAAGCTGCCCTAAACTACGAACCCGACCAGGAAAGGCGCGACAAATTCCTCTCGCGTTTCTCGCGTTGGGGGAAGAAGGGCTGATGACGAAGCGCTAACGCGCCCGGCCTTGCTCTCGCCGTAAAGCGGGGCTTGAACCGGGCCGTTGCGCAGCGATGGATGGGACTATGACCCGAGCGTTGAACCGTTTCGTGCAAGGCGCGGTGATGGCGTGCATCGCCGCCATACTTGCGATGACTACGGCCTCAAACGCTGCCGCACAAAGCCTCATCCGTGATGCGGAGATCGAAGAGACGCTGCGCATCTATACTGAGCCGCTGTTGCGCGCGGCCGGTCTCGATCCCAATGACGTCACCATCTACATCGTCAACGATCCGAGCATTAACGCGTTCGTCGCCGGTGGTCAGAACATCTTCGTCCACACCGGCCTCATCCTCGCCGCCGACAACCCGAACGAAATCATCGGCGTGCTGGCGCACGAAACCGGTCACGTCGCAGGCGGTCACCTGGCGCGCTCGCGCGAAGCCATGCAGCAAGCCATGACGCCGGCGCTGATCTCGATCGGCCTCGGCGTGCTCGCCATCGTCGCCGGTGCGCCTGACGCGGGCGCTGCGCTGATTTCCGGCTCGCAAGCGTTCGCAATGGGCAGCTTCGTGCGCTACACGCAAGTGCAAGAATCCGCCGCCGACCAGGCCGGCCTCGAATATCTAAACACCAGCGGGCAATCGCCCCAAGGCCTGCTCGACTTCTTCAACGAGAACATCCGCCCGTACGAATTCCTCGCCCGCCGCGCTCCGCCTTACATGCAGACGCACCCGTACACTTCCGATCGCGTCGAAGCTCTGCGCGTGGGTGTTGCCGCTAGCCCCAGTGTCAGCACCCCGGAGAGCGAAGAGTATTTGCGTCGATTTGATTTCATGCAAGCCAAACTGGTCGGCTTCTTGCGCAGCGAAGGCCAAACTCTGGCGCGCTATCCGGCGCACGACACCACCGCACCTGCCCGCTACGCGCGGGCGGTGGCGTATTATCGCGTGGCCGATCTCGCCAACGCGCGCCGCGAACTCAACAGCTTGATCGCCGAGGACGCAAACAACCCCTATTACCAAGAGCTGATGGGGCAGATCCTGTTCGAGAGCGGCCGGGCCGAAGAGTCGATCCCGTACCATGAGCGCTCACTCGAATTGCGTCCACGCGAGCCGCTCTTCCAGATCAACTTGGCGCGCGCGTTTACCGCCGCGCGCGGCCGCCAAGGTGCGGATCGCGCGGTTGAGCTTTTGCGCCAAGCCGTAAACGCGGAACCGGACAATGCTTTTGCCTGGCGCGAAATGGCGCAAGCGCGTGAAGCACAAGGAAATGAGGCACTGGCGCAACTGGCGTCGGCCGAGCAGAACTTCTCCGTCGGCAACTTCCCCGCAGCACTCAATTTCGCCGAACGCGCGCGCCTCGAATTGCCGCGCAACACGACGGACTATCAACGCGCCATGGACCTCGTAACCTTCGCCGGCAACGAGGTGCGCGACATGGAACGCGAGCGCGTCCCAGGACGCCGCTGACGCTTGCTGCGAGCGCTGAAAGCGGCCATGTGATCGGCTCGATTTGAGGAGACCGGTCATGGCGCGCTGGATTTACGCAAGCTTTCTGGCGCTCGTCGCATTCGCCCTGCCCGCTTCCGCGCAAACCTTCAACGCCCAAGAGCAAGCCGAAATCCGCGCCATCGTGCGCGAATATCTCGTCAACAATCCCGACGTGCTCCGCGAAGCACAGGACGCGCTGGCCGAACGCGCGCAATCAGAACGCTGGCGCCGCGCCCGCTCCGATCCCCGCGATTTCTCGATTGGTCCGGCAGATGCGCCGATCGTCATCGTCGAGTTCTTCGACTATCGCTGCGGCTTCTGCCACGCAGCGCTCGAATGGGTCACCGACATCAGTCGCACGCGGCGCGATGTCCGCATCGTCTTCAAGGAATTTCCGATCCTCTCCGCGGAATCGATGGAAGCATCGCGCGCCGCAATCGCTTCAATGCCTCAAGGCCGCTACTGGCAGTTTCACCGCGCGCTCATGGCCTATCGCGGCGAGCTCAACAGCCAGCGCATCGATGCGCTCGCGCGAGAGAGCGGCATCGATGTCGCGCGCATGCGCCGGGCGATGGAGAGCGAAGACGTGACGCGCCTCCTGCAGGACAATCGCGCGCTGGCGATCGAGATGCAGAATACGGCGACGCCGCTCTTCCTGATCAACGGCGAACTTGTCGCCGGTTACGATCGCGAATTGCTCGAAGCGCGGCTGCGCGAAGCGACAGCGGTGGCGAGAGCGCGCCGCTAAAGCTGTCCGCTTGCTGAGGCGATAACCAATCTGAGCTGACGCGCGATCAAAAGCGGCGCTCTCGCCGGATCGCGCAAATACCTCGGCGCGAGCGCGACGTAGCCAAGTGCCGGGAAAAGTTGCGCGGGCTGTTCGTGCGCCAACAATCGCGCTTGCGCATGCGCCTCTCGCCCAGCTCGTTTCAAAGCTTCCGCATCAACGCCAAGCAAACGGCCGCGCGCTTGCCATACGGGGGCGGCACGCAAAAGCCCCGCATAACCCCAAGCGCGCGCGGCCGATTGAATGAACGCCAAGGTGCGCGCCGGCGCAGACGCGTCTATGGCCGCGACCGCTAGATGCATCAACGCACCGGCTGTGGCGTCGACATAGCGGGTGAGCGCTTCAAGGCTGGCGAATGGCGCGGGCTCCAGATCGGCGCCGCGCGCTTCGATCATGGCGAGCCACGGCTGCAGCAGGAACGGCGCTTCAGCGTGGGCGCTGGCGTAAACGTCGAGCACGGGATGAGCGCGTACTGGTTTGCCGCCATGCACTTCGTCGATCGCCTCACGCCACCAAGCGTGGCGGATGTCGCCAAGAGCAGGCGTGCTCACCGTTTCGGCGCTGCGGGCGATCTCATAATTGAGCGCGTAAAGAACAGTGAGCCGCTCGCGTACTTTTGGCGGCGCAAAGCGACTCGCGAGCCAACGATCCTCATCGACGCGGCGAACGGTGGCGGAGAGAGATGAGGCAATAGGCAATGGGCAGTAGGCAGTCGGGTTGCGCCCTACTGCCTACTGCCTAACGCCGACTGCCTCAAATCAGAACAACGTGCTCGCGCCCGTCATCGCGACCAGCATCGGCGCCGAGAGAAACGTGTTGGTGCGTGAGAACAGCATCGCGGTCTTGCCGGCGGCGGCTTTCGCGGCGGCGTCGAGATCGGGATGCTTGTTGTTGATGTTCAGCGCCTTCTGTTGGTTCGGCCAGATGATGAACCAGACATTGAACCACATGATGATGGCCAGCCACATGCCGGCGCCAATCAGGATGTGCTTCGGCGCTGCAAAGCTCGGATCGCTGGCGCCGCCGAGTGTCAGCGCTTCAAACAGATAGTTCTGATTCCACGCCAGCAAGAGCCCAGTGATCAAGGTCGCCATCGCGGCCCAACGAAACCAGAACAGAGCCGCCGGTGCGATGACCTTGGTGACGGCCGGTTTTTGCTCATCCGGGATCTTCGGCATGTTCGGGATTTGCGTGAAATTGAAATAGTAGAGGTGGCCGATCCACATGATCGCGACCAGGACGTGGGCCCAACGCAGCGCCGCTTCCCAGAACACCTGCGTGTCGAAGCCCCAGCTGCCGACACCCATAGCGAAATAGATCAAGAACAGCACGCCGACCGCGAGCGCGGTCCACGCGACGTAGCGCAGATTGCTCAGAAACACCGCCATGATCTCTACCCCTCCTGGCGCGCGACGTTCGAGTCGCTAGCTGGAGATCAGTTTAGCCTGCCGGTAACCGGCGGTCACGGGGTCGAATAGGCGTCGTCGTCCCGCGGCTTCTTCTTTTTCTCTTCGCCGGTCTGGAAGTTGTCGCGACGGCCAACGCCCATCACGGTCAGCAACGGTGCGGCGATATAAATCGACGAATACGTGCCGACGACGATGCCGAAGAACATCGAGACTGCGAAGGCAAACAGCGCCTCACCGCCATAATAAGCCATGACGCCGAGCGCCATCAGGCCGGTGACGCCGGTGATGATCGTGCGCGAGAGCGTCTCGTTCACGGAAAGATCGATCAGCTCCTTCATCGGCATGCGCTTATACTTGCGCAAATTCTCACGCACGCGGTCCAGCACGACGATCTTGTCGTTGATCGAATAGCCAATGATGGTGAGGATCGAGCCGACAGCCGTCAGCGTAAAATCCATCTGTGTGACGGCGAAGAGCCCGAATGTGAGGATCACGTCGTGCGCCAAGGCGATGACGGCCGCTGCGCCGAAGGTGAAGCCGAAGCGGAACCAGATGTAGAGCAGCATCAGGCCAATACCCGCGCCAAGCGCTGCAACCCCCAGCAGGAAGAGCTCGCCCGACACCTTGGCGCCGACAACGTCTGCCCGACCGAAGTGCACACCCTCGCCGAGGCGTTCTACGATGGCGGCGCGCATGATCGTTTGCGCTTCGATGCTGTCCATGTCCTCGGGCGTTTCGTAGCGCACCATCGCAGCGGTTGGATCGGTGAACCCTTGCACCTGAACTTCGCCGAGACCGACCTGATCGAGGCTCTCTAGGGCGTCGTGATCGACGTTATTAGGCGCGGTCGATATCTCAAGCAGTGAACCACCTTTGAAATCGACGCCGCAATTCAGTCCGCCGCAAGGCGGCGTGAACGGCACGACCGTCAGGTAGATCGACGCCACGCAGGCGAGCAGCGAGAGAACGCCCAGGAACGGCGCCAACCCGACATATTTGAACTTCGTCGTCTCGGGCAGAAACTTGATGAGAGGCCACATGGGAGTATCCGCCTAAGCAATCGGGAGTTTCTTGGGACGCGCGGTGCGGAACCACCATGCGACGAGCACTTGCGTAATCATCACCGCAGTGAACACCGAGGTGAACACGCCGATGAGCAGCGTCCAGGCAAAGCCCTTAACCGGTCCCGGCGGGGCCAAGTTGAGCATGATGAAAGCCGCGCCCAAGTGGGTGATGTTGGCGTCGAAGATGGTGAGCACCGCGCGGTTGAAGCCGGCGTCGATGGCAATGGCAGGCTGCCTCCCGGCTTTGGCCTCCTCTCGCATGCGCTCGTAGATCAGCACGTTCGCGTCGAGTGCTACGGCGAGTGTTAGGATCAGACCCGCGACACCTGGCAGCGTCAGTGCAGCGCCGGTGACGGTCATGATCGCCATGATGAGGATGCCGTTTACGACCAGTGCGACAACCGAGATGCCGCCGAACAACAGCCCGTAAGCGAGAACCATGAAGCCGAGCACGAGGCCGAACGCGATATAGGTCGATGTTTGGCCGTCATTGATCGCTTCTTGACCAAGTTCAGCGGTGACGCTGCGTTGCTCGATAACACTGAGCGGCGCAGGCAGCGCGCCGGCGCGCAGCATGACCGCGAGATCGCTCGCGGATTGCGCAGTGAAATTGCCGGAGATCTGGCCGGAGCCGCCACAAATCGGTTCGTTGATCGTCGGCGCCGTCAACACTTGATTGTCGAGCAGAATGGCGAAGCGCTGGTTGGTGTAGTCGCGCGTGATGCGGCAGAAGATGCGCGTTCCCTCGCTGTCGAGACTGAAGCTCAGCACGAACTCGCCGGTTTGGCCGTTCGTGCTGGCGCGCGCGTCGCTCAGATGTTCGCCCGTGAGACGCGGACGACGCTCCACGACTTCGCTGTTGTTGCCGATCAGCGGATACGGCGCGACCGCCATCGTGCCAGGCGGCAAGCGACCCATTTGCGCTTCCTCCGGCGTCACTTCGCGGACGAGATGGAACGTCATCAAAGCGGTTTGGCCGATCCGGTCGCGCAATTGCTGCGGATCGGTGACGCCCGGCGCTTGGACCGCGATGCGGTCGTCGCCTTGACGCGCGATCGAGACTTCGGCGGTGCCGTCCGGGTCGATACGACGGCGGATAACTTCGATCGATTGCTGCGCGGCGTCGCGGCTGAGTTGGCGCATATGAGCATCTGTGATGCGCGCCTCGATCAGGCCGTCGGAGCCGTAAGTGATCGCCAGAATATCAGCGTTGCCATTCGGCGAACGGCCAAGCGGGCGGATCAGATCTTCGGCGGCGGCCACGTTGGCGGCATCAAGCAGCCGCACTCGCGCTGCATCGCCCACAACGCCACGGCCGGTAAAGTTGATCCTCGGCTCGGCATCGCGCAGCGCGGCGGCCATCTGGTCGGCGATGTTGTCGAGTTGCTGACGCTTCAGCGTCGCGACATCGACCTCAAGCAGCAATTGCGAACCGCCGCGCAAGTCGAGACCGAGATTGATCGTCCGTTGCAAGAACGGCGGCAAACTCTCCCGCACGTTTTGCGGCAACACATTCGGCACGGCGAAGATAATGCCGAGCGCGGTCACAACGAGGACCAGGATGACGCGCCAACGCGCAATTTGCAGCATGGTGGATTAGTCCGGCTTGGAATCGTTGGCGGGCGCAGGGTCGGTCTTGGAGCGCACTTCAGCGATGGTGCCGCGCACGACGCGGACATCGACGTTGGGCGCAAGCTCAACCTTCACTTCATCGTCCTGCAGCGACTTCACCTTACCGATGAGCCCGCCCGAGGTGACGACGAAGTCGCCCTTCTTCAAAGCCGCGATCATTTCCACGTGGCGCTTGCGCGCTTGCTGTTGTGGACGGATCAGCAGGAAGTAGAAGACGACGAAGACAAGAATAAGCGGCGCGATCTGCATGATCATGCCCGTGGTTGGGTCACCACCAGCGGCGGTTTGCGCGTAAGCGTCAGAGATGAACATTGATCCTCGCTAGAAGGGCGTGGTCCCACGCCGTCCGGACCTGAGAGAAGGTGATTTCGCGAAGCAGGCTTCGCGGAAGGCCGGGACTATATAGTTCGTCCCCGCCAATTCAACGCCCGCCGGCGGTAGGCGCGCGCCGTTTCGCCGCAGCCCCAATCCCTAGTCCCCACCGCCTAGTCCCGCGCTCCTAAGAGCGGTGCAGGATCGACGGCGGCACTGCCTTGGCGGACCTGAAACAGCAGACGCGGGGCGCCGCGGGCGTTAGGGCCAAGTTCGGCGATGCGTTCACCGGCGCGCACACTCTGGCCTTCGCGCACCAAGGCGCGCCGGGCGTGGCCATAGGCGGTGACGTAATTGTCCGCGTGGCGAATGAGAACGAGCGTGCCGTACGCAGGCAGATCGGAGCCCGCATAGACCACCTCGCCTGCGGCCGCGGCGACGATCGGCGCGCCCTCAACGCCGGCGATCTCGATGCCGTCATTGCGCACGCCGTTAGGTTGTGCGCCGAAGCCAGCGAGCACATCGCCATTGAGCGGCCACGCAAAACGGCCCGAGCCCTGCGGCAGCGGCGTGGTCGGATTTGGCTGTGGTGTTGGCGCAGGCGGTGGTGCGGCGTCGGCGCGTGCCATGGCTGGCAACACGATGCGTTCGCCTTGCCGCACGCTATAGGGCGCTTGCATTCGGTTCAGCAAAGCCAGCGAACGCGCATCGATATTGTAGCGGCGCGCTACGTCTTCGAAGCTCTCACCGCGCGCGACGGTGTGAAAACGCGGCGGCGGCAAGCGAAGTTCACGGCCTGCGCTCAACGCGTATGGCGGTTCGAAATTGTTCTGATCGATCAGCGCGCGCAGTGGCACTTGGTAAGTCGTAGCGATGTCGTAGAGCGATTCATCGCCGCGTACGCGATGCGTCGCGGGCAGGTTCGCAGGATCGAATGGCTGCGCGTCTTCGGGGCGCAAAGCGAAATCCGAAAGCGAGGGCCCCTCGCCATCCTGCCAATCGGGCGCGGCTTGCGGTTGCTGTGGACGCGGCGGTTCCGGCTCCCGCTGGACACGCTCGGGTTCAGGTTGCGGCTGTGCTTGCGGGCGCGTGATTTCGCGGCGTTCGATAGGCGCGCGCGGGCGCTGCTGTTCGGGCTCGTAACCGCCCTGCCCTCCGCCACCGCCGCCAAACACGATGGGCGCAGGTGCGCCGCCGGCAGCGCACGCGCCGGTCAGCAGCGCCAGCAGAAGAAATGCGCGCGTCATCGGGCCCGAGCATCCACGAGAATCATGGCGCGGCGCAAATTACGCTGACGGCTCCTCGCCATCTTCGACGCCGCGTTCGAGCAAAGCGAGCTTCACTGGGCCTAAATCGACACGCTCATTGTTGCACATCCGGATCAAACGTTGACCGGAAGCATCGCCAATCGGCGCAACGATGACGCCGCCTAGCTTGAGCTGCGCCAGCAGCGCAGGCGGAAAATCCTCTACAGCGCCATTGATGACGATGCGGTCGTAAGGCGCGTCATCGGCCCAGCCCTCAAACCCATCGGCGACATGCGCGTATGTCCGGTCCAAACGCGCCATACCGAAGCGGCCACGCGCGTCGGCGGCGAGGTCGCGCCAGCGTTCGAGCGTGATCACTTTGTGCGCGATGTCGGAAAGCGCCGCCGCTTGAAATCCGGAGCCCGCGCCAACTTCGAGCACGACGTCATCGCGCTGCGGCTCAAGTGCTGCGATGACACGGCCAACGATAGAAGGTTTCGTCATTGTCTGCCCGTGCGCGAGCGGCAGGCCGACATCATCGAGCGCCAAGCCTTCGAGATGTCCCGGCGCATAATGCGTGCGCGGCGTGCGTTCGAGCGCAGCCAGTGCGCGCGGCGCGGTGACGCCGGCTTGGCGCATTTCCAACACGAAACGCATGAGGCGCGCCGGATCACTCATTGCGGCTACTTGATCACCTTGGGTGGCGCGCCGCCGAGCACGCCCTTGAGTTTGTGCACTGTCTCGCCGTGCGTGAGATCGATGTGCAGCGGCGTCACCGAGATGCGGCCCTCATAGATGGCGCGCAAATCCGTGCCCTCCGGCGGATTGGAGAGCTTGCCGCGAAAGCCGAGCCAGAAATACGCGCCGCCGCGCGGATCGGTGCGTTTGTCGGCGTAGATGATGTGCTGATCGCGGAAACCCTGCACCGTCATCTCGACTTCTTTGACGTCGTCAGGCGGCACGTCGGGGAAGTTTATGTTCATCAGAACATCCTTGGGCCAACCGACTTCCAGCAATTTGCCGACAATGCCGGGGCCGTAGGTCTCAGCCGTTTCCCAAGGGATCGCTGCTTCTTCGCCACGAAAACCGCGGGCTTGGCTCAGCGCAATCGCGCGAATGCCGAGTTGCATGCCTTGCATGGCGCCCGCGATGGTGCCGGAGAACGTGACGTCCTCGGCGATGTTCTGACCGCGATTGACGCCGGACAAAACAAGGTCAGGCGCACCGCCTTCGATCAAATGCTCGACGCCAAGCAACACGCAATCGGTCGGCGTGCCTGACACCGCAAAGCGCTTATCGCTGACCTTACGCACGCGGATCGGCGCGGTGAGCGTCAGCGCGCGCGAGGCGCCGGATTTTTCTTCCTCAGGCGCTACCACCCAAACGTCATCGCTGAACTGACGCGCGATCTTTTCAAGAACCGCCAGGCCAGTCGCGTGGATGCCGTCATCATTGGTACAGAGAATACGCATAAGCGACGACGTACGTCAGGACGCATGAAACGCAAAGCACCCGTCATTCCGGGGCATCCGCCATAGCTCGAAGAGCGTAGGCGGATGAGCCCGGAACCCAGGGGCTTCCAGCGTTGTGGTTGCCCCTGGGTCCCGGGTTCTCAGCTTCGCTGAGCCCCGGGATGACGAAATTTTACCGGCCCCAAACACTGCTATTTCCATGTCGCCAGGATCGCACCGGCGGCCATGTGGGTGAGCAGATAGTGCATGCTGTCGAGGCCGAAGAGTTCGGTGGGTTCTGTCGAATAGACCCAGCCATACATGCGCCCAGCAATGGTGAGCAGCACGGCGACAAGCGCGCCTGTGACTGCGCCCGCGACGGGCCCAGTAGCGTTGCGCCACTTCACAACCAGCGAAATCCCGATCGCCGTCAGGAACGGCATCACCACCATGAACGGCATGCGCCCAGCGCCCGCCTCGGCGTCGGCTTCGGTGATGCCCGTCCACTCCATCCATTGCTGTTGGAAGAGCACGACGTAGATGAGAAAGCCGATCGCCCAGATCGCCACAGCAGCAGCGACAATGGCGAAGACGTTAAGACCTTGAACGCGCATGAGCGTTTCCTCCCGCTCCGGCCAGTCTAGCCAGAGTCGAGACGGTTTACTTGCAACGCAAACGGAATGAAGCGCTCGCTACGAGCGCCAATCGTCAATTAACGGCAGTCGACGGCCCAGATGTCGTAAGCCGGGTGATCGAGGCCGCTGAGCCCCGGGCTCGAAGCGAACAGCCAGCCGTGCCAGATCTCGCTGCGCACCGCTTCTTCGCCTTCACGTGCTGCCGGCGTGTCGTAGACTTCGACATAGATGCGCACTTCCGGCGGTTCTTCCGGCGCGCTCTTATCGCACGAGCGCGCGATCACTTCGAGCGAACCGATCCGCGCCGAGCGGCCGATTGGGATCGCATAGTCGCGCGCTTGGCCGGTAATCTTGTCGAGGCCGCGAATGACCGCACTTTGCGCGTAGGCAGGGCCCACCGCGGCAAACATGAAGACAAAAGCAGCTAGAAAAGCGCGGATCATTGAGCCTCTTCCTCGGTGTCGCCGCCGCCCTGACCTTGGGCGAAACTGGCGAACAATGTGAGCAGATCGACGGAGCCTTGTGTGTTTGGAATTTCGCCGCCAGCCGGCAGCGCATCCATGCCCGCAGGCTCGATCGCAACATAGGCGCCGCCAAGCAGACCATCCGACGCGATGCGCGCGGTGGAATCATCCAGCACTTGCACGCCGCTCGCGACGGTGATGGTCAGACGCGCCATGTAGGTTTCAGGATCGAGTTCGACAGCGCGCACAACGCCGACTTTCACGCCGGAAACACGCACGTCCGAACCAACAGCAATGCCATCAACGCGCTGGAACCGCGCGACAAGATCGTAACCGCCAGCGCTGCTTGTCTGGCCTGCTTGAGCTGCCGCGAAGACGAAGAAACCAACGGCGACGACCGCAACGGCGGCGCCAAGAATGGTTTCGCCCCAACGCTCGAAATTGATCTTCATGACTGCTCCCCCGAGCCAGTATCAGTTGGCGACCATGCTTCGTAATCAGCCGAAGAGGCTTGGCGCACACCACCACGCGCGAGCGAACCCTTCGGGCGATAGGCGCGCACCGTGCCGGTCAAGTTCGGCTGGTGTGGCAATTCCCACTTCTGGCGCTTCAACGGCGACACAGTCGGCGGGTCGACGATCGTGTGGTGCATCCAGCCGTGCCAATCGGACGAGACGCGCGACGCTTCGGCGAGACCGTTATAAATCACGTAGCGGCGTTTGCGCCCTTCGATGCTTGGGCGGCGCTCCTCGTAATATCGATTGCCTTGCTCGTCTTCGCCCACAAGAGCCCCGCGCCGACCGATATCGTACAGCGCCCCCAGGGTGGCGCCGTTCCACCAGGTGAAAATCCGCTTGAGCATGGGCTTTTATGAGGCTCCGGAAGGGCCGGATTCAGCGCCGGCCAGCAAATCGCGCCGCACTATGGCGAAGTGACTTATCCCAGTCCAGTGCAGGTGCGAAACGATATCTGGGGGTTATGCCCAGCTGTCACATACTAGATATTGATTGCGCGCCCGAAGCAAGGGTATCGTTTGACCCGATAATGGAGGGTTTCGATGGCTGAGGCGATCGAGCACGAGACTGTAATCACGGCGGACGCGCCCCCGGCTTGGACCGAGATCATGGTTCAAGCGGCGGTCGAGGCGGGCCTTACGGTAGAAACCGGCGCCGGTTTGAACGTCAGCGAGGCGGTCGCGCGCGTCTCCGCGCGGCTCGGCGCTTGGGCCGACGATGAGGCTCTGGCCGACCAATTGGAGCACCTGTTGCTCGCCGGCCGGATCATGTTCGATCCCCCACTCATTCGCGCAACGCTCTCAGCCGGCGCTGAACTCACGCCCTCCACAGCGCTGCTGCACTGGCCGCGCGAACGCCGCGACGAGCTTGAAGCCATCGCACGCGTGCAAACATTGCTCGCCGCGGGCGCGCGCATCGGCATTGCTGGCGCACCCTCGCAAGCAGCACTCGACGCATTGGACGCAGCCGCACGCATTGCTGATCCGACTGGCGCGAATGGCGCGGCGATCTTGGTCAGACCGAAGAGCGACGACGCGCCGGCCTTCATCACAGACGAAGCAGCGCGCTTGCGCGCGAGCACGGCGTTCAGCGCCGGTGCGCGTGCACTGGATTCCGCGCTCGCAGAACTCGCAATCGAAGCTGTGCGCAATGGCCTGAACGTCGAACATGGCGGCGTGCAGCGCAAAGCCGCAACCGCGCGCCTCGCCGGCGCACCAGACGGCGACATCGTTGCAGCACTCGCAGGCGCGGTCGCGCGCGGCGCATATAGTGCAGCACTCGATGCAGGCGTGGAGACCGCGCGGCGGCGGATCGTCATCGCCTCACCCGAAGCCGGCACGCATCCAATCACCGCGTTTGCTGGCGCCAGCGCCGATCCAACCGGCGCGAGCGCGGGCGACGTTGAATGCAGCATCATCGCCGCGAGCGTTGTGCTGCCGCGTTTCCATGCGGTCGAAGCGGGCTTCGACATCGACGCGTTCGAGACCGCCATCCGTGCGCTCTGCCGCGCGCTGGACGGGGCACATGGCGGCGCAAGCGCGTCGCCGCGCCGTCCGATCGTGATCCGCCTCGAAGGCTTAGCGGCGCTGATTGCGCGCAGCGGTTTGGCCTATGACAGCGACGAAGCGCGTGTGTTGGCGGCAAGCGTCGCGGCGCTCGCGCACGCCTCGGCCATCTCCGAAAGCTCGGCTCTGGCGCAAGCGACGAGCGCGTTCCCCGATTGGGCCGCTGCAAAGCGCGGTGAGGAGAGCGCCGTGCGTACGGCGCGCGACGCGGTCACCGCATTCAAAGGCGAGATCGCCGCGCGTGCGCAAGCGCTCTACCGCGCCCTGCCCGCAGCCAAGAATGGCGGCCAGCGCCTCTCTGTTGGCATCGCTTTCGCCGATGACGCCGCAAGCGCGCGCCGTTCAGGCGTCGCATCGACTGGCATCGCACCGCTCCCGGCGCCTTCCGCTTATGGCGAACGCGACGACGGCATTTTCGGTCGCGTCCTCACCGGCGACGCGCGCATCGCGCTAGCGGCGCTTGGCTATGACGAAGACGCGATCGCGTCGCTCGCGCTGCACATTGAAGGCAAGCGCACTTTGCGCAACGCGCCAGGCGTGAGTTTAGAAACGCTGGCCTCCAAAGGACTGACCGAGCCCGCGCTTGACGCGATCGAAGACGCGGCGCGTGACTCCTTCAATCTGCGCGCGGCGGTGCATCCTTTGGTCATCGGCGCGGGCTTCTGCGAAGATGTGCTGAAGCTGCCGCCGGACGTCGCTGCTGGTAAGCGCGGCGATCTGCTGATGACGCTGGGCTTCAGTGAAGCCGACATCGCAGCGGCGGAAGCCTTCTGCATGGGCAGCGCCGATTTCAGCGCCGCGACGGCGCTTTCACCGAAGCATGCCGCAGTATTCGCGGGCGAACGCGCGATCAGCGCTGACGCGCGCATTGGTATTGCAGCAGCCGTCGCGCCGTTCGCGCGCACTTCCGTGTCGCTGACATTGGCGGGCGCCGAGATCGAACGCCGCGCCACATTGCTTGAAGCAGCGCAAGCGGCGGGCGTGGCGCTCATCGCCATCCGCTTCGAAGCACCGCCGATCACGCTGACGCTTTCGCCGAGCGAAGAGGAAGTCGAAACCGCGCCCGCACCGGTCGCGACGACGACGACGCTTACGCTTGAGACGCCTGCCCCTGAACGTCGCCGCCGTCTGCCTGAGCGCCGCAAGGGTTACATCCAGAAAGCCACGGTCGGCGGACACAAAGTCTATCTGCACACCGGCGAGTACGATGACGGCGAACTCGGCGAGATCTTTATCGACCTGCACAAAGAAGGCGCCGCCTTCCGCTCGCTGATGAACAATTTCGCCATCTCGATCTCGATCGGCCTGCAATATGGCGTACCGCTCGAAGAATATGTCGACGCATTCCTGTTCACGCGCTTCGAACCAGCGGGCGAGGTCAAAGGCAACGAGACCATCCGCCAAGCGACGTCGATCCTCGACTACATCTTCCGCGAATTGGCGGTCTCCTATCTCGGCCGCGCCGATCTCGCTCAAGTCGATCCGTTCGATGTGCGCGGCGATGGCTTGAACAAAGGCGCGATCGACGCCGAGAGCGCAGCGCGGCTCATCTCGCGCGGCTTCTCACGCGGTGCAGCGCCCGACAATCTCGTCATGCTCCGCCCGCGCACCAGCGCCGACGCTGCCCGCGACAAGCGCGAGATCAAGACGCCGCCGACAAAGCCCGTCGCCACCGGCTATCTCAATGAGCCATGCGGCGCGTGCGGTCACTTCACCGTCGAGCAAAGCGGTGCGTGTGCGGCATGCGGCGCCAAGGGCGAAGCGAGCGGCGGTTAAGCTGGCGGGACTGCGCCAAGATTGGTGCAGACCCAGGTTGGGTTCTGGCGGAGCAAGGTTTGACGATCCTGTTCGCAGGCGCGCAGGCTGCCATCGGCGCGCTGGGCCAGCACGTATTGTGAGCGTGCGTAAACGGCGTAGCCAATAACGCGCTCGCTCGGCGCCGGCTGGGCGTTGGCGCCGACGGCGTAAGCGGCGAGGCCGACAGCGAGCAAAGCTGCGGCTGAGGCGACGATTGCTCTGACGGAAATGGTCACGGACATGGTTCCTCCGGTGAAATGGACTTGCATCTGCGCAGCACTGTTCTGAAGCCCCTCGCCGCGCCTTGACAAGGCCGAGGCCTCCGTGCGCCTGTCGCGCCAAATTTTATCCCCGCTTTGTGACTCGTGCGGGGGCCGGGAGTTCAGTCATGCACGCTTATCGCAGCCATTCTTGCGGCGCCCTTCGGACGGCAGACGCAGGCAAGGACGTGCGCCTCGCCGGTTGGGTCCATCGTAAGCGCGATTTGGGCGGCGTGCTCTTCATCGACCTGCGCGACAACTACGGCATCACGCAGCTGGTCGCGAACCCGGGCTCGGAAGCGTTCCCGTTGTTCGAGCGCCTGCGCGCTGAGAGCGTCGTGCGCGTCGATGGCAAGGTGATCGAGCGCGCGGCGGGCACGGTGAACGCTGATCTCGCCACGGGTGAGATCGAAGTACGGGTTTCGTCGGCTGAGATTTTGGGCGCAGCAGAAGAGCTGCCGCTGCCTGTGTTCGGCGAGCCGGACTATCCGGAAGAGACGCGCCTCAAGTATCGCTTCCTCGATCTGCGCCGCGAAAAGCTGCACAAGTCGATCCTGTTGCGTAGCCAAGTGATCGCCTCACTGCGCCGTCGCATGATCGATCAGGGCTTCACCGAGTTTCAAACGCCGATCTTAACGGCTTCATCGCCAGAAGGCGCGCGCGACTTCCTGGTGCCGTCACGTCTCCATCCGGGCAAATTCTACGCGCTGCCGCAGGCGCCGCAGCAGTTCAAGCAATTGCTGATGGTCGCGGGCTTCGACAAGTACTTCCAGATCGCGCCGTGCTTCCGCGATGAAGACGCGCGCGCCGACCGTTCGCCTGGCGAGTTCTACCAACTCGATTTCGAGATGAGCTTCGTTACGCAGGAAGACGTATTCAACGCTATCGGCCCGGTGCTCGCGGGCGTGTTCGAAGAGTTCGGCAACGGCAAACGCGTGACGCCTGCGGCTGAGTTTCCGCGCATCCCGTTTGCTGAAGCGGTTTCGAAATACGGCTCCGACAAGCCGGACTTGCGCAACCCGCTCATCCTGCAAGACGTCAGCGAACACTTCCGCGGCGGTGGCTTTGGCGTTTTCGCGCGCATCCTGGAAAAGCCGAAGACGGCGGTGTGGGCTGTGCCTGCGCCGAACGGCGGCTCGCGCGCGTTTGCCGATCGCATGAACTCATGGGCGCAAGGCGAAGGTCAGCCTGGCCTCGGCTACATCTTCTGGCGCGAAGGCGAAGAAGGCGGCGCTGGCCCGATCGCGAAGAACATCGGCGCAGAGAAAGCCGAAGCGATCCGCAATCAGCTTGGCTTGAAAGTTGGCGACGCGGCGTTCTTCGTCGCAGGCGATCCGAGCGCGTTCTACAAATTCGCCGGCATCGCGCGTAACAGGGTCGCGGATGAGCTGAACCTCTCCGACAAAGACCAGTTCAAGTTCTGCTGGATCGTCGACTTCCCGATGTACGAGTGGAGCGAGGAAGAGAAGAAGATCGACTTTTCGCACAACCCCTTCTCGATGCCGAACTACGATCACGCGAAGTTCTTGGGCCTCGACGTCAACGACCGCGACACGATCGAGAAGATCACCGCGTTCCAATATGACATCGTCTGCAACGGTGTTGAGCTTTCATCCGGCGCGATCCGGAACCACAAGCCGGAGATCATGATCAAGGCGTTCGAACTCGCCGGCTATCCGCAGAGCGTGGTCGAAGAGAAGTTCGGCGGCATGCTGAACGCGTTCCGTTTCGGCGCGCCACCGCACGGCGGTTCGGCGCCGGGCGTGGATCGCATCGTTATGCTGCTCGCGGGCGTCGAGAACATCCGCGAAGTCATCGTCTTCCCGTTCAATCAGCAAGCGCAAGACCTGATGATGAATGCGCCAGGCGAAGTCGCGCCGAAGCAGCTTAAGGAGCTGCATATTCGCTTGGCGGAGCAGGCGAAGAGCTAAAGCTACTCCCCGCTCCCCGTCTGGTACGTTCCGACCCATGGCGGGCCCGCGAGGTCGCCGACGCGGTTGGTCGTCAAAAGCGTGAGCGTTCGCGCCGTGCATGCTGCGATGTGAAGACTGACTGAGCCCTGGTCTCGCCTTGGCTGCGTGCGCCCGGGTTGGCGACTGATCATGCTGCCGCGCGCCCAGAACTCGACATCTGTCCGCAACGCTGAGTCCACCACGGTGCGTTCGATCATCAACGCATCGATGATATCGCCGCCGCGGCCGGGCGGATCGCCGCCTGCGATTGTCCGGTCCCAAGGGCGGCGGCGCCAATCCCAAGTGATCTCACCGTTCAAGACGGTGCGCATCGAACTATTCCTGTCGATCGCCGCTTCGGTCGTGACGTTGTGGAATGTGCCGCTGGCGCGGTCGCGCGAGAACGTGATCGTGACTGATCCGGAGACAAGCTCGCCGCCGCTAAAGTGGCCGAGCGCGCTGCTGCGCAGGGCTGCAGTGTCCATGTTCCAAGTGCCGAGCGGGCATCTGCAATTCACCATCTCGCCAGGATTTTCGGTAATGCCAACCTGCTGCTCATAGCTGCCGTCCCACTCGCCCTGAACCTGCGTGACGATGATGACGCCTGTGGTCGGTTCGCTGCAGGAATCGATGGTGGTTTCCAATTGCAGCCAGTCGGCTTCGTCAGCGATGCGCCAGCTTGCGCGCGCGTTGCGATCTTCGGGCGCGCCCAGCCGCCACGCCATCGATTCACTCAACGTATAAAGCTGGCCCGCAACCATGAACGGGCTGGTGTTGCCGACAGTTACAACTTGCGCACGGTCCACCGGCTGCGCTGGACCATATGATGCGATCGGGACATCGATCGGCCGGCCACGAAAATCAACGAGAAATCCATCCACCCAGGCGAGCACGAAGCGATGCCAAAGCGTTTCGATGTCAGCCGTATGGCGCAGCGTTGTGAGATCGTGGTCCGGCGTTGTGCCACGCGACGCCCAGCGCAAGAAGTTGACGACGGCCTCTTCGCCTTGCTGCGCGCCGAGATAGAAGATGAAGGGGGCCGCACTGTTGCCGAGCTCATAGAGCGGCCGATCAACGAGTTGATCCATCTCACGCCCGTAGGCGTTGTTGTAGCGCGCGCCCGGAATTGAGCGGCCGGAGAAGTATTCCGCCGTTCCCTCGTCGCGCCACGGAACATAGGAATTGTGGAGATTTCGATCCGTGCGCTGCACGCAGTGAAAGAGTTCGTGCGCGATCGTGTGCATCAACTCGACGCGATCTTCGCTCGCAACGCGGCCCGCGTGCTCGGCGCCGCTCTCAACCGAGACGACGCAGCTATAATTGTCGCCCGACGTCGAGGCGAGCGCTGCCCCCGCACCTTCAGGACGATGGCGTAGCGAGTCGATGCGGCCAAAAATGAAGATCGTGTCCGGCACCGAAAACCAGGTGCTGTAGTGGGCAACGGCGAGTTCAGTCGCCTCACGAACAGCTTCGACGCGATCAGTAAGTCCGCCGCTATAGCCGACGAAATCAGCAACCAGAAACTGGCGCCCACCGGCCGTGAAGCGATCGCGCTCTATGCAATTCGCATCACGGACCTCACGCGGCAGCCATTCCAGATCGTCAGGATCGGCAGGAAGCAGGAGCGTACATTCGACAGGGTCTTGCGCACTCGCAGACGTCGCCGACGTCTGCATCAAACCGGCGGCCAACACCGCGAGCATCGCCCAACGCCACATAAAGCGCATGAGCCCCTCCCCGATCAGTCCCTGTCCTCGCAACACGAGAATGGACACGGATATCCGCGGGTGTCCAGACCAGTAGAGTTGGCGTGAGGGCGCCGCGAACTCAACCAGGCATTGCGCTCTCGAACGGCATGTGGATAACTCCCATTCTCGGTCTGACCGATCGGGGAACGGGGGGAGTCATGTTTGCTTTTTCGAACGCGTATCTGTTCCTAACGGAGCATCCGATTGTCGGGCTGATCGTGTTGGCCGCCGTGACGGCCGGCACGCTCATCATTCTGTCGGCCGGCAATCTTGGCGGCGCGCTCGCCTCGATGCTCAGGGTGTTCTTCACAATCTTCTCGACGCCGTTTGTCTTTCTCAGAGACGCCATGACCGTAATTCGCGGCTCGTCTGAATCCGAAGAGGATTACAAGCAGAGTCGCGTGTTCATGCTGTTCCGCTTGAACCGCATTCAGTATCTGGGCTTGCTTGTGCTCTGCGTTCTGGTGCTGTCGAGCGGCATTACGACGAGCTTGCTCACGCTATATCCCGCTACCGAGATCGAGATGAGCCAAAGGCTCGCCGAAGAAGTCGAGCGACGCGAAGCTGCGCTTGAAACCGCCAGACAGGCTGTTACGGCGGCGGCGGCGCCGGACTTCCGCCAGCAGCTGGAAACGGCGCGTGATGAAACGCGCGCGGCCTACCAACAGCAAGTCAACGCTAATGCGGACTTCGTTCAAAATACGACCTTCAGCGGCGGCGTCATCACGCAGATCGCCGGCGCAGGCTCCGCCGACACGGTGAACCGCCTCACCGAAAACATGGATTACTATATGCAGAACTGCCCGCGCGGCTACAACTGGCGCGGCATGACAGTCGAGACGTGCAATCAGTTTCGCGCTTTCGCGATGGAACTCGCCGCACGCCGCCTTACGGAGTTTGAGCTGGCGCAGCGCGCCTCACAAGCCGATCGCGATTGGCGTCAAACTGACGAAGCAGCGCAGCGCGCCGCGAACAATCTCGCACAGGCCGAGACAGAGCTTGAGTATGCTAATCAGCAGCGGGCCGCGTTCAATCCGTGGAATCCTGAGCGCATCACACAACGTTTGGGTTCAGCAGCGGCATCGCTGCTCATGACGCTGTGGTCTGTGATCATCACGGTGTGGTTCGGCGCAACGGCGATCAGCTTCTTCAGCTGGCTCATCCTGATGATGCGGACACTTGAGAAGCTTGCTTCTGAGCAGCTGGAGCGATCACGCAGCAAGCCCTAGTTAGACGCGCTATTCACAGTGCCCCACGCGCATGCCACGCGGCAGGCGGGTGCGGCTGTCGCCGCAGGCTTGATCAAGCTGCGCTTGCGTAAGCCCGCGCGCGGCCCGGAGATCCGCGCCAGACACATCGGCGCCACCGAAATTCATGTTGGTCACATCCGCGCCAGCAAAGCTCGCGCGGCTGAAGTTTGCGCGCCGGCCGTCCGCATTGATCAAAGTTGCGCGCTCAAAGCGCGCGCGTGGGCAATTGGCGTCGGCGAGTGAGGCGCGGCGGAGATCGGCTTCGGTGAAGTTGGCTTCTTCAAACTCGGAGTGCGAGGCATCCACCCGCGTCATCACCGCACCGGAAAAGTCGCTGCCGTTGAAAACCGAGTCCGTCATCTTGGCGCCGACGAGCAAACGTCCGGAGAGATCGCAGCCTTCGCAGACGCCGCCATAAGCCGGCGCAATCGCGATGCGCGCGCCGCCGAACGGCCAGAACGCAGCCGCCTGCCCGGTCCATACTGTCGCCAGCAGGGCCGTCGCGATAAGCGCGAGGCGGAATTGTGTCAGCACGGCGCCGGACTATGCCTGCTCAAGCATTCGCGCCAGTGAACTTGCAGTAAGTGAGAATTGTTACTTTTTGTTTCAGCAGCGGGCGATAGTCATACCGTCCGGCAATGTGGTTGTTCCGTCGCCGCAAGCAGTATTCAACTGCTCTTGAGTAAGTCCCATCGCATCGGCGAGTTCCGCACCCGAGAGATTGGCGCCGGTCAGCACAGCGCCGCTCATGCGCGCGCCGCCGAGGTGCGTGCCCACCATCGAAGCGCCCGAGAGGTTCGCATTGGTGAAGTTGGCGCGGGTGGCGCGCAACCCGAACATATTGGTGAGCGAGAGATTGGCGCCCGAGAAATCGGTGCGGTCGGCGATGGCGATGGTCAGATCGGCTTGGCGGATGCGCGAACCGGAGAAATTACGGCCGGAGACGGTCTGGTAGGCCAGGTCGATCTGAAAGAGATCGCAGGCGGCGCACGAGGCCCCACCGCGGACGCGGCCAGCAATGGCGTCACGCTCGGCTTGGTTCGTAATCGGACCGCCAGTGTCCGAGACCTGAGCGAAAGCCGGGCCAAAAGCCGGGGCGGTGAAGGCGAACAGGACGGCAAAAAGCGCAGCGCGTTTCATATCGGCGCAACTCCAGATTAATTCGGGTCTGGTGTCGCAGGAGGCGGGCCAGCCGGGATTTGGCCAGTTCTGGCCCTTGACCCCAGCGGCGGCACGCCTCAACCACCCCTCATGCGTCTGATTACTAAGACCGCTGATCTTGAAGCGTTCCGCCAGGAATTGGCCGGGACGGAGTTCGTCGCGGTCGACACCGAGTTCATGCGCGAGACCACGTATTACCCCAAGCTCTGCCTAATCCAGGCGGCGGCTTCGAACGGGGTTGAGGCGGTGATCGACCCCCTCGCCGACGGGCTCGACCTCGCACCCTTCATGGCGCTGATGGCCGATAAGAGCATTCTGAAGGTCTTCCACGCCGCGCGTCAGGATCTCGAAATCTTCCTGAAGCTCGGCGACGCGCTGCCGACGCCGGTGTTCGACACCCAGATCGGCGCGATGGCGTCAGGCTATGGCGACACTGTCGCGTACGACGCGCTGGTGCAGCAAATCTTGAAGCGGCGTTTGGACAAGTCCTCGCGCTTCACCGATTGGAGCCGCCGTCCTCTCTCAGAGAACCAGCTCACCTACGCGCTGGCCGATGTCACGCACTTGCGCGACCTCTTCCCGAAGATGCGCGAAAAGCTGGAGCGCGATAACCGCCTGCACTGGCTCGACGAAGAACACGCCAACCTGCTCAATCCGGAAATCTACGACACCACGCCGGAGAATGCGTGGGAGCGTTTGAAGCTGCGCAAGACGACGGCTGACTATGTGCTCGGCCTGCAAGTCGCCGCAGCCTGGCGCGAGCGCCAAGCGCAGACGCGCGACGTGCCTCGTGGACGTATCGTCAAAGATGAGGCGCTCTACGAGATCGCTGAGCAGCGTCCGAAGAATGCCGGCGACTTCGAACGCATGCGCGCGGTACCGCGCGGCTTTGGCAATTCGCGCTCGGCGCAAGAGCTAGTCCAAGCACTCGATAGCGCCTTCAACGATCCGAACCGCGACGTTTACAAGCACGAACGCTTGCCGCCTTTGCCGTCCGGCTTGGGGCCAACGGTCGAGCTGCTCAAAGTGCTGCTGCGCTATGAAGCCGATCGCGCCAATGTCGCGCCGCGCCTGATCGCGTCCGCTGCGGACGTGGAAGCAATTGCGGCCAATGACGAAGCCAATGTCGGCGCACTGCGCGGCTGGCGGCGGGAAGTCTTTGGCGACCGCGCATTGGCGCTAAAGCACGGCAAGCTCGCGCTGAAGCTCAAAGACGGCAAAGTCTTCGTCGAAGACGTCTAGCGATCAGAGCGACGTCACCGCGTCACGGCAAGCGGCTTTGAAATCGTAGGTCGTCTTGGTGACGCAATCGGGCCACTTTTTGCTTTCGATCCAATACTGAGCGAGCCCAAAGCGCGCCGCTAGCGCTGGAAAACGCGCATGCGACCAAAGCGGCGCGCCGCCATTGGCGACGAAAATCTGCAGCGCCGCTTGCGCACGCGCCATGCCGAAAGCGTCGTGATTATCCGGGCGGATTGATCGGCCCGCGTCGAGCGCGGAGTCGAGCAGGTCGAACGCCGCATCAACACAGCCGCTGCCTGCAGCGAAGATGATGCTTGAAAGCGGCAGCGCGCCTTCTGCTCCCGCGGCTTGCGCCAACATCAGCTCGCATGCGCTTTGGCGCGCGGCCTCATCCATCCGCAGCAACGCTACGTAGGTGCGGAGCACCGTAACATCACGCTCGGTGACGCCGCGCCGAGGCGGCACGCCCGGTGCGGCCAACGCTTCGGCTTCATCGAGCCTGCGCGCTGCGCAAAGCGTGCTCCAGGTGACATGCCAAATGAACGCCGAGTCCGGCCAACGCGCCCAAGCGGCCTTCATGATGTCGATCGCGCTCTCGCTGTCGCCAAGCGCACACAGCAAGCTGGCGCGGAAGCCTTCCACTGCCGGCCCCAACGGATCGAGCTTGCTCGCAACATCGAGCGCCGCCACCGCATCGCGCATGCGGCCGACGCTGTAGAGCCAAGCGGCGCGGGCGACATGAAGCGAAGAATCGTTGGGCGTGCGCTTCAGCGCTTCGTTCACCAGATGCAGCTTCTCGGCGTGCTCACCGAAAGCGGGCTTCAGCAGCGATAGCGCAGCCATGGCTTGTGCGCACTCGGGATCGAGTTTCAGCGCCCTCTGCGCAGCGGCGAGCGCAGACTCATGTTCGGGTTTGCCGAGCATGTCTCGATCGCGCGGGAGCAAGAATGCGCGCACGCTGGCGAGGGCGGCCCACCCATCCGCGAATTCTGGTGCGAGCGCGACGCAGCGTTCGAGCAGAACGGCGGCTTGGTCTTCCTCGATATCGCTCAACATCAGCCAGATCTGGCGCGCGCGCAGATAAAGCTCGTGCGCTGCTGGATCGATGAAGTGGGTGCGGTCGGCATTGATCAGCGAGCGCCGCAGCGAGGCGGCGACCTTGCCGGCGATTTCGTCCTCCAGCGTGAACGCATCGGTGCGCGCGCCTTCGTAACGTTCGCTCCAAAGCGCCATGCCGGTGGCCGCGTCGATCAGTTGCGCATTGACGCGGAGCGCGCTGGGCGTGCAGCGCACTGAACCGTCCAACAAATGCGAAGCGCTCAACGCCTGCGCGGCGGCTGTCTTGCGGTCGCCACGGAATTGAAATGCTGAGGTGCGACCAATGACCTTGATCTTGGAATTCTTCAGCAGCGTCGAAATAATTTCATCGGCGACGCCGTCGGAGAAGAACTCCATCTCCTGTTCGTCGCTGTCATTGTCGAACGGCAGCACGGCGAGCACCGGTTCAGGCTTACGTTGACGCGGCTTTTCGTTGATGACGGCGTGAACTTCGAGCGTGAAGACGTCGAGCGTCTCATTCATCTTGTCGAGCTGGATCGCGCCGGCGGCGTGCAGACGCTGTTGCAACTTGCCACGCACGGCGCGGCGCACGTCGGTCGACACCATCGCCGCACCGGGCAGCGCCATCTGCTGCAAGCGCGCGGCGACATTGACGCTGTGGCCGAGCAGATCGCCCGTTGGCGTCGCCAGCACATCGCCGATATGAACCCCGACGCGGAGGCTTGCGCGTTCGAAGCCGTTCCAAAGTTCGTCTACGGCGCCGAGTGCGCCGGAGGCGCTGCAAAACTCGAGCATGAAGCCGTCGCCGGCTGTGTTGAAGATGCGCCCGCCGTGAACGAGAGCGGCGCCTTCCAACGCGCCGCGCAGCCGCGACACGATGGTCATGGCCTCCGCCTCATCGACTTCGCTCAGCGCCGAATAGCCGACGAGGTCGATCGCCACGATCGCCGCCAGCCGTCGCGCGCCAGGTTCCTCGCTCACACGTGTTCCCCTTAGACGGGGCGGAGTTTAGCAAGCCGCCGTGGGGCGCGCAGGCTTATTCGCCAGCCGGCTCGCGCCAGTATGGCTCTACAGCGCCGCTATATTTGATGGTCAGCTGCTTGCCCTTGCGGTCGAGGGTCTTGCCAACAGCCAGACGCACCCAGCCTTCACTGACGCAATATTCCTCGACGTTGGTCTTATCCTGGCCCTTGAAGCGAATGCCGACGCCGCGCTCGAGCACCGCCTCGTTGTAAAACGGGCTCTCGGGATCGACGGCCAAACGGTCGGGCAGTTCATCGCTCATGTACTCTTCATCTCCGCAGTGAGGCCGAGCGCCTGGGCGGCTGCATCAAGCCGGCGCTGGGCGGTCTCCGTGACCAGGTGCGCCACCGCCTTCTTCACACGAAGCACTAGCTTGCCGTCAACAGCGCGCGCCTCAAATCCGGCCAGCAAAGGCTCACTACGCCCGGAAAGGTCGGCGCCGAGGCGAAGTGCGGCGCCCAAAGCGGCTGCGGCGGCCTGCTGATCTTCCGAGAGCAGCCGGTTGTAGGCCTCGACATGGCGCGGCGGCGCCTTGGTGTAGCGGTGGTGGATAGCCGCCGCGAGAAAAGCGCGCTCGGCGTGGCTGATGGCGGCGAGCGGCGCGCGCAGGATAAGATCGAACATGATCTCGATACGCTGATCCGGGTGGAGCGGGCCGCCGACATCGGCGAGGCGCGCAGCGGCGCCGCGCAGAATGTCGTCGCGCTTCTTGCCGAACACAGGCGCCTGACCCACGAACATCGGCGCGATCCATTGTTCGAGCGCCTGGCCAAACGCGTGCGATTGGCTCCAACGGCCGGCGAGCGCCTCGGCGCCGGCGATCAAAGGATGCACGGCAAGCGCTTCAGCGCCCATGCGCTCAAGCAAAACGCCTTCACGCAAACCGAAGGCGGAAAGCACCACGCGATCGAAACTGCCAGCCACCATCACCCGCTCAAGCACGACGGCGGCATACGGCAATGTGTCGGCGCGCTTTGCTGCGGCCTCTTCTAGCTTTTCGAGCGAGCGCTTACTCTGCTTGCGAACGACATCGACGACCTTCATCACCTGATTGCGGTTCATCTCGTGCTGATGCAGCACGCCGAGCGGGTGGTTGGAGAGAGCGATGTCGATGCGTCCCAACGCGCGCCACGCGCCGCCGACGGCGTAGAAACTGCCGCCGCGTTTGCCGAGCAGCTTGGTGTTGTCGAGCACTGCGGACACGTGATCGCTGACTGCAGTGTAGTCGAACTCAGCACCTTCAGCCAGCGTCAGCGGCCCGAGCGGGAACGTCTCGCCGCGGCCCAGACCTTTTGGTCCGATCTCAACGAGTTCAAGACTGGCGCCGCCGAGATCACCGACAACGCCTTGTGCTTCAGGCGAACCGCCCGCAACGCCGAGGGCGGAGAGTCGCGCTTCGTCCTCGCCGCTGAGCACACGCAACTTGAAGCCGGTTTCGGCTTCAACGCGCCCGACAAAATCGGGGCCGTCCGTCGCATCCCGCACAGCGGCGGTAGCGACAGGAAAAACGTCACGCACCTTGAGCGCGTCGATCAAAGTGGCAAAGCGCTTCAAAGCTGCGATCGCGGTCTCGACGCCGGAACGCGAAAGCGTGCCCTTGCGCGCCACGTCGCGGCCAAGGCCTGCCATAACTTTCTCGTTGAGAACCGGCGTCATCGCGCGCCCGTCAATGCGATAAACGACGAGACGCACAGAGTTGGAGCCCACGTCGATGACGGCGGCTTCCTGCATCGTTCGGAGCGTACGCGCGCTCATCGCGCGCACATGCGGTTATGAGCCGCGTGCGCCGATGTGATCGAAGGCTGCCGGTGCGTCGCCCTTGAGCGCACGGCCGCGCCCCGAGAGGCTCGGGTTGCGCATAAAGTAGACATGCGCCGAGAATGGATTTTCGAGCTTCGAGACATCGACCCGCTTAAACACCCCGTCCCGATCCATGTACCACGATTGCGCCTCATCGTTGAGGTTAGCCACCATGATCTGATCGAGTACTTGCTGGTGTACGGTCGGATTTTCAATTGGGCACAAGACCTCAACCCGCCGATCGAGGTTTCGGGGCATCCAGTCAGCCGAAGAAATGAAGACTTTGGCGTCTGAATTGGGGAGTTTCCGCCCGGCGCCGAAACAAACGATGCGCGAATGCTCGAGGAACCGGCCGACGATCGACTTCACGCGGATGTTCTCCGAAAGCCCTGGAACACCGGCGCGCAAGCAGCAAATACCACGCACGACGAGTTCGATTTTCACGCCTGCATTGGAGGCGCGGTAAAGCGCGTCGATGATCTCCGGATGCACGAGCGAGTTAAGCTTGGCCCAGATCACACCGTCGCGGCCGGCTTTAACGTGATCGATTTCGTCTTGGATCAGCTGGAGCAGCGTCGCCTTCGAATTGATCGGCGACATCGAAATTTTTTCGAGTTCCGCCGGACGCGCGTAGCCGGTGACGAAATTGAACAGGCGGTTGGCGTCGCGGCCAAATGCGGGGTCACACGTAAAGAGCGAGAGGTCGGTGTAGATGCGCGCGTTGATCGGGTGATAGTTGCCGGTGCCGTAGTGCGTGTAGGTGCGCAGGCCTTGCGGCTCACGCCGCACGACGAGGCTAACCTTCGCGTGGGTCTTGAAGTCGATGAAGCCATAGACGACCGATGCGCCCGCAGCCTCAAGCTTGCGCGCGACGTTCAAGTTCGTCTCTTCGTCGAAGCGCGCCTTCAGTTCGATAACGGCGGTGACGTTCTTGCCGGCTTCGGCCGCGGCGACCAGCGCTGCAACGATCGGTGAGTCACGCGATGTGCGGTAGAGCGTCTGCTTGATAGCGGCGACGGCCGGATCGGCGGCGGCCTGGCGCAGAAACTGAACCACCGAGTCGAACGACTCGAACGGGTGGTGGACCAGGATGTCCTTGGCCCGGATCGCCGCAAAGCTATCGCCGCCAAAATCCTTGATCCGCTCCGGGGACCGCGGTTCGTAGCGCGGGAATTTGAGCTCCGGCCGCTCCTCGCTCACCAGCGCCGAAAGTGCCGCCATGCCGAGCATGCCGTCAATGATGATGACGTCACGCGCGTCGGCTTCGATCTCACGCACGATAAAGGCGCGCAGATCCTCGGGCATCGAAGCCTCGATCTTCAAGCGCACGATATCGCCGAGACGGCGCTCTTTTAGGCGCGCTTCGAACTCGCGAACGAGATCTTCGGCTTCTTCCTGGATTTCGATGTCGCTATCGCGGACGACACGAAACGCACCCTGCGCCTCGACCCAGTAATCCGGGAAGAGTTCATCGAGGAAGAGTGCGATGGTGTTTTCGAGCGTCAAGAAGCGGCGTTGCGGACGCTCGCCCGGCGCCAAATCCGTTTGCGGGTGCGCCAGCGTCACGTCGATGAAGCGCGCGACCTGGGTCGGCACGGGGATCAGCGCATTGAGCGTGCGGCCATCGCCCTTGCGCTTCAGCTTCAAAGCAATGGCGAAGCCCAAGTTTGGGATGAACGGAAATGGGTGGGCCGGATCGACTGCAAGCGGCGTCAGCAGCGGAAACACTTCGGCCATGAAAAGCGGCTTGAGAAACGCGCGCTCTTCCGGCGTTAGTTCTTCGGTATCGAGCACAGCGATGCCGACGGCACGCATCTCCTCACGCAGAGCGCGCCAACGCTTCTGCTGGCGCACCAACAATTCCGCAGCGGCTGCGTGGATGCGCAAAAGCTGTTCGGCTGGCGTCAGCCCATCAAGACTGAGCACTGAAGCGCCCGCTTTCACCTGCTCGTGCAAGCCGGCGACGCGCACCATGTAGAATTCGTCGAGGTTGTTCGCGGAGATCGAAAGGAAGCGCAACCGCTCCAGCAGCGGATGGTTTTCGTTCTCAGCTTCTTCCAGCACGCGCGTGTTGAACGCCAGCCACGAGAGCTCGCGATTGATGAACCTCTGCGGGCTCGTCAGCAGCGACGCGTTTTGCGTCGTCGCGCGCGTTTTCTTGCGCGTCTTCGCCATGCGTTAACCGTCTCCAACACCCCGTGCGGCCTGAACTTTTTCGAGCGCCGCCTTCGCCGCTTTCAGTGCGACGGGCTTGGCGCCCCTGACCAGATCCGCGTCCAACGCCGCCGCCGCCTGATGCGCAGCCTCGAAGGTGCGCGGCAGGCGGAGCGCCAGATACCGAGCCGCATCATCGCTCAGATAAATGAATTGTTCGCGACAGATGCGGCGCAAAACCACCTCCATAAGCACCTGATCGGGCTCCTGGAGGCGGGCAACCGCCAGAGATTTCAGCCGGGACGCGAGATCGGGTGTGGAAACCGGCCAGCGAGACGGGGCCTCCGCCCCAGTCAGCAGGACCGCGCCGCCCTCGGTCCGGGCCAAATCAAGCAACCGCCAAAGCATGCCCTCATCGCGAGGACCGCCGGCGTTATCAACGACAAGACGTCCTTCCGCACCTCGGAACAGGGCAGCCGCCTCGTCCGCCGGCGCATTTGGCGCGAGTTGGCGGGCACCCGTTTCCAACGCCCAAGCCAAAGCGAGGTGCGTCTTGCCGGAGCCCTCGGGGCCGACGAGCGCCAACGCCCCGTTCGGCCACGAGCGCCATTGCGTCAGCAAATGCGCGGCGTCGCGATTGGCTTCGGTGACGACCAGCGTGTCGGGCGAGCGCTCGCCCATGCGAAACTCGAACAGGCGTGGTTGCTCGCTCATCGTTTCGCTGGCTAGCGCGCGACGCGCAGCACCACACCTTGCGGCGTGTCTTGAACGCTCACCCCGCGCCGCGTCAGTTCGGCGATCAGTTGCGTGCGCTCACCCACATACGAGAACGAAACCAACGCGCCCTCGCGGCCAACGGCCTGGATGCGAATTTCCGAGATGATCGTCGCGGCAGCACCTTCGAGCGCGTCCTTGATGAGCTCCCATTGCGCTTGGTCGCTATACAGCGCCGAAGCCGTCACGCGCTCGCGTTGACCGGCGCCAGTCGCCAGGCGTGCGCGCCATTCGTTTTGAACGCGCGTATTGGCCTGCTCTGCGAGCGATGCGAGTGCAGCGCGCAAGCCGTTATCGCCATCAATGCGCGAGGCGACATCGGCGCGTTCACGGCGGGCGTTGGCGTCGACCTCGACAAGCGAAGCGACAACGGCGCCGCCCTGCGTGCGAAGCGTGGCGAAGATCACGGACGTCGCGCCAGCCGCTTGCGCGAACGGTTGCGCCGTTCGCCAATCCGCCGGACCGCGCAGACCTTCCGGCGCAACAGTCAGCGGTACAAGTTCGTCGCCATAACCAGAGTTCGCCCAGACTTCACGCCACACAGCGGCAGTCTCCGGCGTCACGCCGTCACCGACGATCGCTGCGACGAGAACCGGCGAGGTGCGCGTGTCGACGACGGTGAGGCCGTGCTGACGCATCAACGTGCGGACGCCCGTCGGATCGAAGCGCACAGTGAGGCGGCCGATATAGCGCGTGCCGGAGCGACGCTCCTCTTGGACATCGACGCTAAGCACGAGCCGCTCGATCGCAGCGGCGTCCGCAACCGGCATGCCGCGCGCGACAAGCTCTTCCGGCAAAGTCAGGCGCCGAACCAAACGCTCGAAGCCACGTTGCTGAGCGGCGGCGAGACCCGCCTGCTGCGCGGCAGCCGCATTGGCGGCGGTTTGATCAACCTGCACACCCGAAACGACGTAAACATTGTCGCGGGTCTGGGCGCTTGCGAGCCCCGGTGCGAACGCGCACAAGGCCGCGACGAACAGCGCGACGAAGGCGGCCAGGGGCGTAGTTTTCATGCTCAATCCTCGATGCGGGGCGTTGGGCACCCTATCCGGCGCGGAATCGCCTATCAATGTGGCGGCTTCTGGACTCATCACGTGACGAATAATCCCCCCAAAAACGCCCTTGGAACCAACGGTCTGACTTATCGCGACGCCGGCGTCGATATCGACGAAGGCGAGCGTCTGGTCGATTTGATCAAGCCGGCGGCGAAATCCACAGCCCGTCCGGGCGCGGAAGCGGCCCTGGGCGGATTCGCGGCCGTGTTCGATCCCAAGGCCGCAGGCTTCAAAGATCCGATATTTTTGGCCACCACCGATGGCGTCGGCACCAAGCTGAAGATCGCGATCGAAAGCGGACGCCACGAGACAGTCGGCATCGATCTCGTCGCCATGTGCGTGAACGATCTCTCCGCCCAAGGCGCCGAGCCGCTCATGTTCCTCGACTATTACGCCACCGGCAAATTGAACGCAGAAGAAGCGGCGAAGGTCGTGAACGGCATCGCCGAAGGCTGCCGCCAGGCGGGCGCTGCTTTGGCTGGCGGCGAGACGGCGGAGATGCCGGGCATGTACGCCAAGGGCGATTACGATCTCGCGGGTTTCTCTGTCGGCGCAGCTGAGCGCGGGACGTTGCTGCCGCGCGTTGCTGAGATGCAAGCGGGCGATGTGATTGTGGGCATCGCATCGAGCGGACCGCACTCGAACGGCTATTCGCTGGTGCGCAAAGTTGTCGAGCGCTCCGGCCTCGCTTGGGATGCGCCGGCGCCGTTTGCTGCCGGCAAGTCACTCGCCGAAGCTTTGCTCGAACCGACGCGTATCTACGCGAAGGCGCTGAAGCCCGTGTTCGATGCGAAGCTCGCTAAAGGCGCTGCACACATCACTGGTGGCGGCTTGGTCGAGAACACGCCGCGTGCATTGCCGGATCATCTCGAAGCTGACTTCGACTGGAACGCGTGGACACGGCCCTCCGTGTTCGAATGGCTGCAATCAACGGGGGGTGTGCCGGAGGAAGATATGCGCCGCACGTTCAACCTCGGCATCGGCATGATTTTGGTCGTCGCGCCTGAGAAGGCTGATGAAGTTGTCGCAATTCTCAACGGCGCAGGCGAGCGCGCGTTCAAGATCGGCGTGCTGAAAGCGGCATGACGAAGACACGCGTCGCCGTTCTGATCTCGGGGCGCGGCAGCAATCTGCAAGCGCTGATCGACGCCGAACAAGACGCGTATGAGATCGTAGCCGTCGTCTCAAACGTCCCAGACGCAGACGGCCTTCAACGCGCACGGGCCGCAGGCATCGAAACGCTTACGCTTGATCACAAGCCATTTGGCAAAGATCGCGAAGCGTTTGAACGCGAACTGAACGCACTGCTGAACGCCCACGATGTCGAACTCGTCGCCCTCGCCGGCTTCATGCGTGTGCTGACGCCCTATTTCGTCAAGTCCTGGAAAGAGCGGCTGGTCAACATCCACCCGTCTTTGCTGCCCAAATATCCCGGCACCAAAACCCACGAACGCGCCCTCGCGGCGGGGGAGAGCGAACACGGCTGCACGGTGCATTTCGTCGTCGAGGAAGTAGACGCCGGCCGCATCCTCGGCCAAGCGCGGATGCCGATCTTGCCAGACGACACGCCGGAGACGCTGGCTGAGCGCGTGCTTACATTAGAGCACGAGCTTTATCCGCGTTGCCTCGCAGAACTCGCGCGTGCGACCTAGCCGGTCCGTTGCGCAGAGCGCGGCGCCAGCTCTTCTTCCACCAGCCGCGCCAAATCCTGCAGCATCTTGAGCTGCGCCGCATTCAACCGCCTCGGCCTCATATCTACGACGCAGAGCGCGCCGACGCGCGCGCCATCAGGGCCGTGCAGCGGAATGCCGGCATAGAAGCGCACGTTCGGCTCACCGATCACGACCGGATTGTCAGCAAAGCGCTCGTCCAACAGTGCGTCGTTGACGATGAACGGCGCGCTTTCGAGGATCGCGTGCGAGCAGAACCCAACATCGCGCGCCGTCTCGCTGTAATCAAAACCGTGGTGCGCCTTGTACCATTGGCGATCACGCTCAACCAACGAGATCAACGCAATTGGCGCATCAAGCGCTGCCGCTGCAATCCGCGTATGACGATCGAACCGCTCCTCGGGTTCGGTATCGAGAATCTGCAACCGATACAACGAAGCCAGGCGCGCTTCTTCGTCGGCGGGAAGTGCGGCCTTACGCCAGCGCAACATCGAACGCATGATCCACGCACGCAGCCGCGAGCGCGCATATTGCAAACTATAGGGACGCGTCAGCCAGTCCGTAACGCGCGCGCTTTCACCCTTGTCGGCTGGCACACCTGCCTGATCCGTCACCACGATGATCGGCGTCTCCTGCGCCGCCGTCCCAGCCAATGCGCGCAGCTCCGCGCACAGCGCCACGGGATCAACGCCGCCTTCCAGCGTATCACCGAGGATCACGATCGACGGATGCCCGCTTTCCAGAGCCGCCTTCAGCCTCTCGATCGACACCTCGGACACGCTTGGAATGCCATCGGCTTTCGCGGCGGCGTTGAGGATCGAGCGATCCTCCTCCGACAATCCCGCGATCAGCACCAATTCCTCCGCCACGGTCGATGTCGGCTTGACCAAACTCGATGGAACGAATGGCGCGAGCTTGTTTGCGTTGGCGGCGCCGCGCAGTTCGACGGCAACGCCTTCGGCCGCACCCATCACGACGAGATCGCCGCCCGCCGCAGCGACGCGGTCTTGTGCGACAGCAATCAACCGATCGACAGACGCATCGTTGCGTTCCGGATCATGGTGGTAGAGCGCAAGACGCCGCGCGTTCGCCGCCAATGCCACGTCCACCGCATACTCAACCGTGCTGTGGCCCCAGCCCAGTTTCGACGGGTACTCGTCGGCAGTGTATTGCGCATCGTGGATCACGAGATCGGCGTCGCGCAGGAAACCCGCGTGCGCGATGTCACCGCCCTCGGCCTCTTCAGCGTGGCCTTCACCGGCGTGAAGGCTGTGTGGTTCGTGGTCCGAGGCGTAGACAACGCTCGCACCGTCCGCTTCGACGCGATAGCCGACCGTCAGTGCTGGATGGTTGAGATATTGCGTGGCGATGCGAACGTCTTCGATCGAGAAACTGCCTTCCACCACCTCGTGATACTGCACGTGCGCAGCGAAGGCGTTCAGCGTGACCGGGAAGTAGGCGTAGTCCATCTGCGCCGCGAGAATTTCGCGAAGCGACTGTCCGAGCCCGCGCGGTCCGTATATGTGCCACTCATTGTCGGGGACAAAGAGCGGCGCAAAGAACGGCAAGCCTTGGATGTGATCCCAATGCGTGTGCGAGATGAGGATGTGGCCGCTGGCGCCCCGGCCTTGCTCCATCAAGGCGCGCCCAAGCGCGTGCGCCCCGGTGCCTGCATCGATTAAAATCAACTCGCCGGAGTCCGATGTAATCTCGACGCACGACGTGTTGCCGCCATAGCGCAAGGTTGCGCCGCCAGGCGTCGCGATTGATCCGCGCGTACCCCAGAAGCGCACCAGCATCGCTATCTCCTCCCGCACTCGACGACGCACTATGCGCCGGGCGATGGGGCGCGCAAACGCCACGGTCCTCTGCGCTTGCCTGTTTTGTACGATTTCGGACAAATCTTCTGTCACCCGATCCCGAACCCGGCTAGCCTTGCGCAAGGAGCCGGGGGGCACCTGCGCAAAGCGTCTGGCGAACTCGCTAGACCGAGCGCTTGACGAGGGTGGCCCTTCCTTAGCCGGAAGGGCCGCTCTCCCTGGAGACGCAGCGATGCTCGCCGCCATTCCGGAGCCGCAAACATCGTTCCGAACCGGGCGATGTTCCGTTTGCGGCCAAGACTACGACACTGCTGATCTTGATACGGTTTTCCACCACAGCGCCCAAGCGCACGATCCGCTGCCAACCTGCCCCGCGCCTGCGAACGCCAACACTCCGCCACGGTAAGTGGAGAAGCGTCCGCTTTCAGACGCAGCCACCGCAGTTGCACTGAGCCTGATAAGGCCTACGTGACGGGTATCGCTCGCCGACTTCTTGGGCGCGAGTGGCTGGGAGTTTTGCGCTCTTGCCCTTTGAGGCGAGGCGCAAATTGTCATCACAGACGTATTCTAACTTGCTGATTCAGCGCATGAGCGACGCTGACCGCGCCATTCTCACGCCGCATCTTGAACCCGTCTTACTCGATCAGCGCATGCAACTCGAACGCGCCAACGAGAGCATCACGCACGCCTACTTTCCCGAGAGCGGGATCGTCTCGGTCGTGGCGAAAAGTGGCAGCGATCAGATAGAAGCGGGCGTCATCGGCCGCGAAGGCGTCACCGCCTTTGCTGTCATTCTCGGCAATCACCGCTCGCCGAACGACGTTCATGTCCAGATTGAAGGACGCGGTCACAGCATCGACGCTGAACACTTGCGCAGCGCCATGGCTGCGAGCCCGACTTTGCGTCTCTTGCTCACGCGTTACGCGCAGACATTCATGACTCAAATCGCCCAAACAGCCTTGGTCAACGGCCGCGCCAGGCTGGAGGAGCGGCTCGCACGCTGGCTTCTGATGACGCACGACCGCCTTGATGATGATGACGTGCGGCTGACCCATGAGTTCATCGCGCTGATGCTCGGTGTTCGACGCCCCGGCGTGACGGAGGCGCTCAACGAACTCGAAGGCAAAGGCTTCATTCGATCCAATCGCGGAGCCATCCGCATTCTCGATCGCGAAGGCTTACTGGACATAGCCGGCGCTGCGTACGGCGTGCCGGAAGCAGAATATGCGCGCCTGCTCGGCCCAGGGTTCAGCCCGAGCAATTGACGAGAAACGAAATCGGACTCGCTAGCGCAGGCTCAGTCGGAGGCGACAGTCTGAGGCAAACGCGCGGCGATCGTCGCAATGACCGCAGTCAGCGCCGCGAGATCGTCGCCATAGCCGACAACCGGCACGAAGTCGGCGATCACGTCCGTCGGCACGATCAGATAGCCGAGTACGCCGAGGCACAGCCCCTTCACCCAAAGCGGCGTCGCCGGATCGCGCAGAAGCGCGTGAACTTGCTTGGCGGCGCCAATCAGCTTGTCGAGACCGGCCAGCGTGCTGAGCTTAGTTTTGAACGCGCCCTCGGAATAGGCGCTCGAGTGTTCGGTCATTTCGCGACTCCAGAATGCGCCTGCTACGCTAGCCGAAAAAACGCCTCGCGCACGCGTTGAAGGCGCCTGGCCGCGAGTGGCTCGCACTCTCACATCGCGGTCATGGTTCCGCCTGCATCCCCCATCACCGCTCTCGCGCTGGAGAAATACATGCTCAACTTGCCGGCTTCACGGCGCGGATTTCTGGCCGGCGCCGCCGCGGCTTCGTTCGCGCCGCAGGCCTTCGCAGACCCGCGCGATCTTGCCTTCCTCGTCATTGGCGATTGGGGCGCACGTACGGCGGTCCAACGTCCAGTCGCCCAAGCCATGGGACGCATCGGCGCCGACATTCATAGCGCCTTCGTCATCTCCACCGGCGACAACTTCTACACCGAAGGCGTTGAATCGACCCATGACCCGCAGTGGCGCCGCACGTTTGAAGACGTCTACACCGCGCCAGCTCTGCAGAGACCTTGGTACGTCGTGCTCGGCAACCACGATTATTTGGGCTCGCCCGGGGCCGAAGTGGACTACACGCGCGTGAGCCCGCGCTGGCGCATGCCGTCGCGCTACTGGCGTCAAAACATCACGCTTGCCGATGGGTCCGACGCCGCATTCTTCTTCCTCGACACCACGCCGATCGACCATCTCCTCGGCCTGCGAGACGAAATTCCGCAAGCGGACTTCGGCGCGCGCGATCAGATCATGTGGCTAGAGCGCGAACTTGCATCTTGCAGCGCGCCGTGGCGGATCGTGGTCGGGCATCACCCAATCTATTCAAGCGGCGCGCATGGCGGCTCTCTTGGCATGATCGAACACGTGCGTCCGCTACTGCAACGCTACGGCGTGCAAGCGTTCTTCAATGGGCACGATCACAATCTCGAACACCTTGAGGCGGAGGGCGTCAACTACATCTGCTCGGGCGCAGGCTCAGAGGTTCGGCCCGTCGGCGGCGTGCAGCAATCGCGGTTTGCTCTGACGCGTCCAGGTTTCGTCGCGTGCACCCTGACGCCCGCTGCGCTCGACGTTCGCTTCTTCGGCCAGGATGCGACGAGCTTTTATCAAACCTCGATCTCGCGCGGCTGATTGGTCCGGTTCTGGCGAGACGCGGCGCGGGCGCGCGCCTATATTTCAGCTCAGGAGACTTTCATGGCTGAACGCGATTACGTCCTCGGCACGCACGATGACGAGATTTACCGGCTTGGCTTTCAGCACCGCGTCTGGCGACCGCGTGCGTTGGATGCGTGGGCGCGCGCCAAGATTGGCGATGGCTGCAAGGTGATCGATTTCGGCGCGGGGCCCGGCTTTGCAACTATGGATCTGGCCGAAATGGTCGGCCCGCGCGGCGAGGTGCACGCGCTCGAACGCTCGCGGCGGTTTCTCGATACGCTGGAAGCCCAAGCCAAGGCGCGCGGCTTTTCCCAAGTGAAGGCGCACGAAGTCGACGTGATGGCCGACGCGATTCCGGTCGACGGCGCCGATGCGGCTTGGGCGCGCTGGATTTTTGCGTTTCTGCCGAAGCCGAAGGAAGCGCTGAAGAAACTCGTCGATGCGGTGAAGCCGGGCGGCGCGCTCGTTTTTCACGAGTACATTGACTACCAAACCTGGAAGCTCGCCCCGCCAGCGCCGAACTTCGAGAAGTTTGTCGATGAAGTCTCCGCCAATTGGCGCGCGTCAGGCGGCGAGCCGGATATCGCGCGGCATCTGCCGGCTTGGCTCACCGAGATGGGCCTGAAGGTCGAGTTCTTAAAGCCTTACGTCGACGTCGTTTCCAAAGACGACAATGTCTGGCGCTGGCCGATCGGATTTTTCGACATCCATATCGACCGCCTGCTCGAACTCAACCGCATCACGCCGCAACTCGCGAAGGACATGCGCGATGAGTTCGAACGAGTCTCGCAACAGCCAGGCACGCTGATGGTAACGCCGCTCGTCTTGGAAATCATCGCGCGCAAATAGTGGCGCATTTCAAAACCCGAGCGTAGGCTTTGCCTTGCTCAAACCAACAGAGGAGCTTGCACAATGGCTAAAGGACCAGGCGGCCCAATGCCGAAGCAAACCGGCACAGGTCAAAAAAATGCACCGGCGCCGGGCAAGGGAACGGCCCCCGCAAAGCCGGGCCCCAAAGGCGGCAAGAAGTAAAAAGCAAAACGGGCGCTCCTGGCGGGGCGCCCGTTTTTATCTTTGCGAAGCGTGCGGCTTAGCCGACGATCTCTTGGTCGGTGAAGAAGAACTCGATCTCGCGCGCGGCGTTTTCGAGGCTGTCCGAACCATGCACCGAGTTTGCTTCGATCGATTCAGCGAACAGCTTACGGATGGTGCCGTCGGCGGCGTTGGCCGGGTTGGTGGCGCCCATGATGTCGCGATACCCGGCGACCGCGTTCTCGCCTTCGAGAACTTGGACAACCACCGGGCCGGTAATCATGAAGCTGACGAGGTCACGGAAGAACGGACGCTCTTTGTGAACGGCGTAGAAGCCTTCAGCTTGGCCTTCCGAGAGTTGGATGCGCTTTTGCGCGATGATGCGCAGGCCCGACTTTTCGATCACGGCGTTGATCGCGCCGGTCAGATTACGCTTGGTCGCGTCCGGCTTGATGATCGAGAAGGTGCGTTCGACGGCCATGGTATTCTGCGCTCCGGCTGATTTGAAGCGGCGTCTATAGCCTTCGCACCTGCACCCGCCAAGGGCGCTGCATGCGACATGAGGGACGGATAAGGGCGCCAACTCGTGATAGCTGGCGCCCTATTCAGCTTCGTCGCGAATTCTTCACTTTTGAGGCGTGCGCCTCAGAAGCAGCGCATCGAGCCGACAATACCGTTCGTACCGACCATGATGTTCAGGCGCTCAGCCCGGAAATCCATCGTGACCGCCATCTCCGGCGTAATGACGCGCGTGCCTTGCGGCAGCGTGGCGCGATCGATCTGGTCGGCGCGTGTGCCGATCAGACTCTGGAAGCGCGCCATGCCGCACGTGTCGGCTTGGGTTGCCTCTTCGGCCGTGTCAGGCGCGGCCTCCGGCGTGCTTGCACACGCCGACGCCAAGCCAAGCAGAGCCGCAACGATCAGAGCGCGCATCTTAGTAACACTCGAAGGCGGTGATGATGCCGTCGGCGCCGACGATCATGTTGACGCGTTGCGGGCTAAAGTCCTGCGTCACGATCGTATCGGGTTGAATGATACGGACGTTGTTGCCGGCCGGCAACGAGACCGCCGCGAAGTTTTGGCCCACGAGATCGCGATACTGCGCAGCGCCGCACGTATCTTGCGCGGTCGCTTCCGCGGCGGTCGTCGGCAAAGCGGGTTGTTCGGCCACAGGTTGCTCCGGCGGAGGCGTTTCGGCCGGCGGCGTACAAGCGGCGGCCAACAAAGCGAACGCGATGAGCGAAGCACGGATCATTAGTAGCACTCCAACGAGGTGATGCGCCCTTCGGCGTCGACGATGACATTCAAACGCTCGCGGCGAAAATCGCGCGTGACCGGCGTTCCTGGACGGATAACGCGCGCGGCTGCGGGCGGGGTCCAATCGGCGAGCGCCGTGCCGATGCGCGCAGTGTGTTGGTTTGCGCCGCAGCTTGCGCCGCGGTCAGCGAGCGGGCTGACGCCTTGGTTTTCGTAGTCGCGACCCAAGCGCTCAAGATCGCGATTGGTCCGCTCCTCGGTCGCGCAGGCGGCAAGCGCAAACAGCGCAGCGACGGCGAGCGCCCGGATCAGCCCCTTTTCTCCCACTTCCCATCTCCGCTTTCGAACCAATAGGTCGCAACAATGCCGTTCTCTTTGGCCTCTTTCCAGCGCGAACGGGCCGAAACCAAGGCAGCTTCGTCGCGCCCATCGAAGACGAGGCAGGCGCGCTCGAAGCCGCTGATATCGCCGGGCTCAGCGCCATCGATCAGAAAGAGCACCTGTGCGTTGTTCGGATTGCCGCCATTGGCGGTGAGCAAAACCGGCTGACGTGATGCATCAACGCCCGCGGCGCCGTCGACCGCGTGCGGCAGGAAGCTATCGTCTTTGTAGCTCCACAGCGTCACATCGAGTGTCTCAAGCCGCGCTGGCGACTTGCCGCGCACCAACGCGCGCCATCCGCGTTGCTGGCACTTCTCCAACAACGGCGGCAACGCCCGTTCGAGATCGCTGCGTTCAAGATGGTAGAACCAAAGCTCCGCCATCGGTCAGGCTATAGGCAGTAGGCAGTAGGCAGTAGGCATGTTGTTTTCCACGCTAGCTCGACTCTGCCAACTTGCGGATGAGACCGCCGAGGACTTTGCCCACTTCGTCTGATCGAGCCAGGAGAGCTTTGGTATCATCTGCGATGCCCACACGCTCGGCAATGAGCAGGTGGGTTTCTAACTCCTTCAATGAGCCCTGCGCGATACGAAGAAATTGCAGATAAGAGCCAAGGTTATCGCGGCCGTATCCTTCGGCGATGTTCGCCGCGATGGACACAGCCGCCCGACGCGCTTGCGAAGTCAAGCCGTAAATTTCTTCTCGAGGCCAGACTCGCGTGAACGTGTAAACATCAACCGCCAAGTTCATTGCCTGCTGCCAAGCGACAAGGTCGCGATAGGATTTTATCTCCGCCATCGCGGTCTCCTACTGCCTGATGCCTACTGCCTGATGCCTCAGTCTTCGTAGCGATTGGCGATCAGCCTGTTGAGCAAACGCACGCCGTAGCCCGTCGCCCAAGCAGGCGAGAGCGGATCTTCGTACGGGCCCGACTTCCAAGCCGTGCCGGCGATGTCGAGGTGCGCCCACGGCGTGCCGTCTTTGACGAAGCGCTTCACGAATTGCGCGCCGACGATCGAACCTGCGACCGGCTTGCCGGCG